>NZ_JBSWYV010000007.1:0-217495 GCF_056161285.1 Thalassospira sp. ABL2_045
CTGTGCACCGTGAACGGGTGGTGGCCACCACCCGTTCAAACAAAAGAGGCAGAAGGATCATAACAAATCCTTCTGCCTCTCAAAGTATAAGGCCCGCATCAAGCGGGCCTTTTGTATGAGGAAAGCCGAAAGGCTTACATATTCGGGTAGTTTGGCCCGCCGCCACCTTCGGGCACGACCCAAACGATGTTCTGGGTCGGGTCCTTGATGTCGCAGGTTTTGCAATGCACGCAGTTCTGCGCGTTGATCTGCAGACGGTTACCACCGTTTTCTTCGTCTTCGACAAATTCATAAACACCGGCCGGGCAGAAGCGGGCTTCGGGCCCGTCATAAACGGCAAGGTTGGTGTTGACCGGAACACTGTCATCTTTCAGCGTCAGGTGGATCGGTTGATCCTCACCATGGTTGGTGTTTGACAGGAAGACCGATGACAGCTTGTCGAAGCTGACTTTGCCATCCGGTTTCGGATAATCGATCTTCGGCATGTCTTTTGCCGGTTTCAGGCAGGAATGGTCTTCGTGGTTTTTGAAGGTCCAAGGCGCCTTGCCACCGAACAGATAGGTGTCAACCGCACTATAGGCCATGCCACCCCAGAAGCCCCATTTGGCGAAGCTCGGACGGATGTTACGCACCTTGTGCAGCTCCGGATAGACCCAGCTGTCTTTGAGACGCTGCGGGTAGCTGTCCATCTGTGCCGGTGTTTCGTCCTTGGTCAGGGCTTCGAATGCGGCTTCGGCAGCCAGCATGCCGGTCTTCATCGCGGTGTGCGAACCTTTGATCTTCGGCACGTTCATGAAGCCCGCCGAGCACCCGATCAAGCAACCACCCGGGAAGACAAGATCCGGGATCGACTGGAAGCCGCCTTCGTTGAGCGCACGTGCGCCGTACGAGATGCGACGACCGTTTTCAAAGATCTTGCGGATTTCCGGATGCGTCTTGAAACGCTGGAATTCATCAAACGGGCTGAGATGCGGGTTTTCGTAATCAAGACCGATCACGAAGCCGACCACCACCTGATTGTTATCAAGATGATAGAGGAACGACCCACCATAGGTGTCCTTGTTCAGCGGCCAGCCAACGGTGTGCTGAATAAGGCCTTCCTTGTGGACTTCGGGATCGACTTCCCAGAGTTCCTTGATGCCGATGCCATAGGTCTGCGGATCGGAATTCTTGCGCAGATCGAATTTCTTGATCAGCTGTTCGGACAGTGAGCCACGGCACCCTTCAGCAAAGAAGGTATATTTGGCGTGCAGTTCCATACCCGGTTCGTGGTTCGGACCCGGCGTACCATCACGCTGCAGGCCCATATCGCCGGTGGCGATGCCCTTGACCGAACCGTCATCGTTAAACAGAACTTCGGCAGCGGCAAAGCCCGGATAAACTTCAACACCGAGTGCTTCGGCCTGTTCGCCAAGCCAGCGGCAGACATTGCCGAGGCTGACGATATAGTTGCCCTTGTTGTGCATCTGCGGCGGGGTCGGCAGCTTTTTCGCACCGGTTTCGCTCAGCATCAGGAACTGGTCTTCGCCAGCGGGCACATTCAGTGGTGCGCCGCGTTCCTGCCAGTCCGGGAAAAGTTCATTGATCGAGCGCGGCTCCATCACGGCACCCGACAGGGTATGTGCGCCGACCTCGGAACCTTTTTCAACCACACAGACGGTGATTTCTTTTTCCTGTTCCTGGGCGAGTTGCATCAGCTTGATGGCCGCTGACAGACCGGATACACCGGCGCCAACAACGACCACGTCAAATTCCATGGATTCCCGTTCCATTTGGCCTCTCTCCTTTGGCTGGCGACCGTATCGAACTGTTCCCGTTCGTTGGCCGTGAGCCGGTATTCACCGTTCAGGGTCTCGCCCAAGCCCTGATTTCTCAGATAATTCTCACTGGATAAAGCTATACCGATCATGGGATCGGTTGACAATCCATAGTCATGAACGGTGTCGCGTTTGTACTCTGGCACAAAGGACCCAAAATCGTATAAGGTCTTCCCAAGCAGTGCCCGCGATCCCGTTCGCGGTGCAACATACATCGCCTTTGTGTAGATGAGCAAACCAATTACAGACTTTGATGTAAATAATCTCGACCCGTTCGAGGCCCTTGTCTGGCAATTTGAAATGGGCGCGGACGAGGCCATCGCTGACGAACCGCTTGACCGTTTCAAGGCGTCTGAAAGCCTGCGCCAGAACGCGGCCAACCGTCAGGGATTTGGCGCGAATGCGCGTCCGGGCGCACCACGTCCGGCGGGTGGCCCAGCCCGCCCGGCCCAACCCGGGGGACCGGGGGCGACACCGATGCCAGCTGGCGCCGATGGCGGGTTTTTGTTGTCTGATACGCCGCACGAAGCCCGCCAATCCGCACGCGATGCGGCGGCCGCGGCAAACAGCCTTGACGAGCTCAAGGCCGCGATTGAAAAGTTTGAAGGCTGCGCGCTTAAAAAGTCGGCCAGTAATACGGTCTTTGGCGCCGGCAATGTCGAAGCCAAGCTGGTCTTGGTCGGCGAGGCGCCCGGGGCCGAAGAGGACCGTCAGGGACTGCCTTTCGTCGGGCCGAGTGGAAAGCTTCTCGATGCGATGCTGCGGTCTATCGGGCTTGCGCGTGAAGAAGCCTATATCACCAATATTCTGCCCTGGCGCCCGCCGGGGAACCGCCAGCCTACCACGGCGGAAATCGCGGTGTGTGAGCCGTTCATTCGCCGTCATCTTGAGCTGATCAGGCCGAAGGTTGTCGTGTGCCTTGGCGGCAGTTCGGCCAAGACATTGATGGAAGAAGATCGTGGCATCACGCGTTTGCGCGGCACATGGAAGGAGATTTCCTTTGCCGATGGCAAAAATGCGGCCCTGACCGCGATGTTCCATCCGGCCTATCTTCTGCGGACACCGGAACAAAAGCGCCTCGCCTGGCGTGATCTGCGCGCGATCTCGCACAAGCTTTAAATCTGCCCCTAAGGAATTGGCAATAAAGTCACTGTATGCATGGGAGATATGCATGCGTTTGGTCGGGTTTGCTTGGTTCGCGCCAAGTGATTGATTCCAGATAAATGATTTCGCGGTTTGGGTGTTTCCTGTTATAAGGAACGCCGTTGTACGAGGGGGAACACCGACGGCAACGGGTTGCGAGACCAAACTGCTTCGGGATAAACACGCGGCTTGAAAACAAGCCTCGTTGGGGAAACTGATTTTGATCGAAGCAATAAGAACACGCCTGCCGGGTGTCAAAAGCACCGTAAGGCAGGGACTCTTCTTCGCGTTTCTTGGCACCATGACGGTTATGGGTGCCGCGTCACCTGCTGCTGCCAGCACGCAGGAACAGGCTGCGCTGAGCAATCCTGTGCTTGATGACGCGCTTTCGACCCTGATCCCAAAGCCGCTTTCCGAGCGTGATGCCGAACTTTACGAACAGATTTTTGCCGTTCAGGAACAGGGCCGGTGGCAAGATGCCGACCGCCTGATTTCGCGCCTGTCCGATGATGTCCTGATGGGGCATGTGATGGCGCAGCGTTATCTGCACCCGACGGCGTATCGGTCGCGCTACAAGGAATTGAAGGGCTGGCTTGCCAAATATGCCGATCATCCGCAGGCACCGCGCATCTACAAACTTGCGCTGAAACGTCGTGGCACGGCCAACTATCCGAAAAAGCCGGTTGGCAGCTACGTCTCCGGTGCCGGATATGATTACGAGAACATCACCCCGTACTATCACAAGTCGACAAAGAAACTGTCGTCCAAGCAGCGTTCGCGCGTTTCGACCCTGAAGCGTCGTATTCGCCATCGCATTGGCAATGGCTGGCCGACCGGGGCGCTTGAAGTTCTTAACAGCGACGAAGCACAGCGCATTTTTGACGCCTATGAGCAGGACTATGCCAAGGCCGCGATTGCATCGGGTTACTATTACTTTGGCAAACCGGACCTTGCGTTGAAATATGCCAGCGAAGCGGCAAAGCGTTCGGGCAAGCATCTGCCCCAAGCACACTGGACCGCGGGCCTGACCGCGTGGCGCCTTGGCAAGATGGATGAATCGCACGCCCATTTCGCAGCACTGAGCATCAACAAATATGCGTCAAGTTGGACCCGCACGGCGGGGGCCTTCTGGGCGGCGCGGATTGACTTGGCTGCCGGCCGGTTTGATGAAGCCGATGTCATGTTGAACCGGGCGGCGGAATATCCGCGCTCCTTCTATGGCCAGTTGGCGATGCGTGCGCTGGGGCGTGATGACGTCTTTGACTGGGACAGCCTTGAGCTTGATGAAAACCGTGCCAACAAGCTGAAACTTGATCCGCATGGGCGTCGGGCATTGTCGCTTATGCAGGTTGGTCAGCGCGATGAAGCCGAACGTGAACTGCGCAAGGCCGCGGCCAAGGATGACGATTCGCTGCGTCGGGCTGTTCTGGCCCTGACCGATACCGCAAACTTTGCATCCCTGACCATGCGTCTTGGCAGCTATATCGCGCAAAAGACCGGTGATGTGTTTGTCAACGCGCTGTACCCGGTTCCGCCATGGGCGCCGGAAGGTGGCTATGAAGTTGACCGAGCGGTGATCTATGCCTTCATGCGTCAGGAATCAGGTTTCAACACCGATGCGCGCAGCCATGCCGGTGCACGTGGCCTGATGCAGCTGATGCCGGCCACGGCAAGCTATATCGGCAATACGCGCTATCGCGGTGCCAAGCGCGCCGAGCTGTATCAGCCGGAAATCAACCTGTCGCTTGGACAGAAATATGTTGATCATCTGCTTGATCAGAATGGCGTTGATAACGGCTTCCTGCAGTTGATGGCGGCCTATAACGGTGGCATTGGCAATCTTGGTCGCTGGCAGAAGGCGCTTAAGGACAATGTCGATCCGCTTTATTTCATCGAAAGCATCCCGTCGCGTGAAACCCGTTTGTTCATCGAACGCGTGATGGCCAATCTTTGGATGTATCGTTCCCGGTTCGGTCAGGAAACGCCGTCGCTTGATCTTCTGGCAGCTGGTGAATGGCCAACCTATCAGCCGCAGGATCAGGATACGGACCGCGGCCTGACAGCGCAGCGCTAAGCGTCCGTCACCTGCGATGACAGCCCATAACGGCAATAGCGCGCAACAGCCCAAAACAGATCACAAGGACCGTGCCCCGGAACAGGGGACGGTCCTTGATCGTATCAAGATGCCGCCCATGAGCGGCGAAGAAGCCCTGCGCCGGTTTGACGAGGGTCATGCATCTCAAACCGGTTCTGAAAACGCGCGTCACACCGGGGAGCTTGAAAACCTGCATCCGGTCATGAAGCTGGTCGCACTTGGCGGGACATTGTTGCTGATTGTGGGGGTGCTGCTTGGGGTGTTGTATCTGTTTTCGGCCTAAGAGCCAGGCTGCAACTTACTGTGCGCTGTCGTCACTCGATTGCAGGGCCGCGATTTCGCTTTTTGTGGCATTGCCCAGCGGATCGTCACTGGGCAGGTCGCGATAGAGGTCGCTGAGCACCCGCAGGGCTTGTTCCGGTTTGCCATTTTGTTTGAGCATCATGCCATAATAGTAACGCGCCAACAGATGGTTGGGCATCTGGCCCAGGGCATGCAGGACCAGATCCCGCGATGTATTGTCGATCTTGCCATCCTGAGCCGTGATGCGGGTATCGGCATATTCGATGGCAAGCAACGGGTTCTCACCTGACAGGGCATAGGCCTGGGCAAAGGCGGCAACCGCCCGTTCGATATTTCCAAGACGTAGAGACCCACGCGCAAGCGCCACCCAGCCCTGAAGGTTGCGTGGATTGACCTCAAGCGAGACGACAATCTGATTAAGCAATCGCCGGATTTGCTGATCGGTTTTGAAATCGGGATCCGTGGCGTTATCGGCAACGGCGGCGGCCGCAGCCAGGTTGCGTTCGCCGGCTCGCTCGGCATAGGGGCGCGCGGGCAGGCTCGGGCTGCCCAGCATGGCATAAAGCCCCAATGCGGCAATGACCGGCAAGGCAGAGAATGACACGCGACGCGCACGTGATCTGTGGTTTGCTGATTTCGGCAGGCTTGCATAAAGGGCTGCACCCGCCAAAAGTGCCAGAACAGTCAAGCCGATCCAGATCACCGGATGCCTCCGATCGGATGGCGATATGTCAGGCGATCATTGTTCATCAGGCTTTGCCGTCGTCCTTTGAAGTGCCCAGAAGCTCATCGAGGCGATCCTGTTCATCCTTTGACAGGGATGCCGAGGCGCTCGATCCATCGCGTTGCTTGCGGCGGTAAAAGGCAAAAACAGCCAGAAGGGCGAGAACCACCAGAACGACCGGACTTGCCCACAGAATATAGGTTTCGGGCTTTAGCGGCGGGTTCAGCAGAACATAGTCGCCATAGCGCGCAACGATATAGTCGATGACTTCCTGATTTTCATCGCCAGCGACCAGTCGTTCGCGCACCAGCACGCGCAGATCACGCGCCAGTTCGGCATCGGAATCGTCAATCGACTGGTTCTGACAGACAAGACACCGCAGTTCCTTGCTGATTTCACGTGCACGTTCTTCGAGAACCGAATTGGACAGCATTTCGTCCGGATTGACAGCCAAGGCCGGGTTGGACGCAATCACCGGAACCAGAATGGCAAGGGTACCAAAAACGAGTTTGAAGCGTCTGATCATCCCTTTATCTCCCCGATTTTTGGCAGCAGGACTTTTTCAAGGACTTCGACCGTCACCGGGCCGACATGCTTGTATCTGATTTGGCCATTGCCATCGATGATGAAGGTTTCAGGAACACCATAAACGCCGAAATCAATGCCGGTGCGCCCGGAAATATCCATGCCAACAGCGGCATAAGGATCGCCAAGCTCATCGAGCCATTTGACACCGTCCTCGGGGTCCTTTTCCTTGTAATTCAGGCCATAGACCGGAACGTCGGCTTCACGGGAAAGGCGCTTGATCAGCGGGTGTTCTGCACGACAGGGAATGCACCAGCTGGCAAAGACATTTAGAACCGAGACTTCACCCTGTGTCAGGTCGGCACGTGACAGGCCATCTTCGCGTCCCGGCAGGGGCGGGAGTGAGAATTCCGGGGCCGGTTTGTCGATCAGGACCGATGGCACGACGGAGGCATCCTTGTCGATGTTTAACAAAAATACCCCGGCCAGTGCGGCAAACAGAACCAGCGGGATTATGGCGATCGAAAATCTCATGAAGCGGGAACTCCAAACTTCTTAAGGCGCAGGATTACGCGCGTGAGGATGCTGAAACATCCCCCGATCAACATCAATAGCATGCCACCCCAAACCCAGGGCATCATCGGCAAGTAATGCACGGTGACAACCCGGCCACCATCATCATCGCGGTCGCCGATGGAAACATGCAAATCACCATCCCGACCATGCCAGATGTCAGCTTCGCGGGTTTCGACACCACGGATCGGATAATAGCGAATTTCCGGGAAAAGCTCTGTGACCGGCAGGGAGTGACGATACAGGATAAAGGTCGCCTGACGGGTGGCGTAGTTTTCACCTGCCAAAAGCGAGACGCCTTCATACTGCAGGTTATAGGGGCCCGCCTGAATGCTTTGCCCGGCACGGGCTGAAACGACAACCTGTTCTTCCCAGATGCTACTCGCCGATCCGCCGGCGATCAGAACCGCCAGACCGATATGGGCAAGTGTCATGCTGACATAGCGGGGGCCAAGAAGCTGAAGGTTGCGATATTTGCTTTCGCCATGTTCCGGGTGACGCCAAAGCCGCGCCCAAAGGTCACTGATCGATGCAGTCAGAACCCACCCGGCAAGGCCGATGCCGATCAGCGGGGCCGGGGACATGTCGATAAACCGGATCGAAACAAACAGAACCGTGATCAATGACAGGATGGCAGCAAGTTTCATGCGCCGCCCGATCATCCATACTTCATCCTGTCGCCAGCGCAGAGCCGGGGCAAAGGCCATCAGAAACAGCATGGGGACAACGATGGGGATCAGGACATCGACATAAAAAGGCGCGCCAACCGTGATCGGTTCGCCCGTGATCCACTTCAACACCAGCGGATAGATGGTGCCAATCAGGACAACGGCCCCGATCAAGGACAACATGACACTGTTGAGGAACATCGCACTTTCGCGCGAAATCAACTCGAAACAGCGGCCCATACCCATCTGTTCGACCGATCGCCAGAACAGGTAATAGGAAAGCCCGAAGACCACACAGAACCCGACCAGAAGTCCGGTACTGTCGCTGGGCAAAAGTTGGGTTTCGGGCAAGGGGGCGAAAAGATCAGAACGGGTCAGGTACACCCCGAACCAGCCAACCGCCAAAGCCGTGATCGCAAGAAATGCTGTCCAGCCCCGAAGGGCTTCGGTCTTTTCCAGGACCGCGCGGCAATGCAAAAGGGCCGTGGCCAGCAACCATGGCAAAAGCAGGCTGTTCTCGGCGGTGTCCCAATACCACCAGCCCCCCCAAGCCTGTTCGCTATAAGAGCGATAGGCGTTGATTGCGATCGCAGCACCCAGACAAACCCAGGATGCGATGGTCCAGGATCGCATGGTTTCCGCAAGCTTACGATCGATCCTGCGATCAAACAGCCCAGCCAATATCAGAGCAAAGACCCCGGCAAGGCCCGCAAGACCGAAGTAAAGAAACGGTTCGCGGAGAATTTTGAGCACGTCCTGGCTTTGCGGATTCATGCCCCGCCCGTCAAGCGGTACCACGCCCGCGCGCAAGAACGGATTGGCATCGATCAGGGTGATAACACCGAGTATGGCAACCAGAAGCCCCACAATCGACAGCGCGTTGCGGCCAAATCGATCATCAACGGTTTCTGATCGTTTATGTAATTGAAACGCCAGCAGCAGGTTCACCACAGACAACGCCACAAGCCACAGCAACATCGCCCCGCCGTCCGGGGTGAATGCCGCCCCGATGCGATAAAGCAGCGGTGTGGATGAATGGCTTACATCGGTGACGATGGGCAGGGTAAAGTCGCTGACGATAAAGGCGTTCAGCAATGCGGCCTCGGCCAGAAGGCCGAGCAGAAGGATGGTTGCGGGCAGCAAAAAGAGATTGGCGGGTCTTGCCACCGGGCCAAAGGTGGCCCCGTCATCATCAGGTGAAACGTCGGGGCTGCCAGCGGGGGTGGCCTTGGGGATTTTCGGGGTGAGCGTGCGCAGGGACGCGTGCAGCCACAGCGGACTGAACAGGACGGCCTGTCCGATCCCGGTGACCACCATCAGAAGCAGGGCAAAATGTCCTAACTCTGCAAGCATGTGCGTCTAAGGCTTCCCCAATAAGTTCCCCTGCGATCTATTGCCTGATCTGTGGGGCACGGATCAAGGGGCAATGGTCGCGGCTATGTTCTTCTTGCGCGTATGGTCGGGCTTTATGGCGGCAGAATGTGGCTTAATTGCGCATCTCTTCGGCGTTTTTGGCTTCTATTTCTTCCCAATAGCCGCTTTTCTTAAGCGATTCGGCGACTTCGGGCGGCATGTAGTTTTCGTCATGCTTGGCCAGAACTTCAGACGCGATAAAGGTGCCCTCGCTGCTCATATGGCCTTCGGCAACCACGCCCTGACCTTCGCGAAACAGATCCGGCAAAATGCCGCGATAGGAAACCGGCACGGTTTCCGCCATATCGGTGACGGCAAAGGCAATGGTTTGGCCGTCATCCTGCTTTGCAACCGATCCTTCGACGACAAGACCGCCAATGCGCAAACGCTGATCCGGGTCGATGGGAGATTTTTCGGCGATTTCGGTTGGGCTGAAGAAAAACACGACCGAGTCTTCAAACGCGGTCAGCATCAGGGCCGCAGCACCCCCAACGGCGAGCAGGATGGCGCCGATGACATACATGCGTTGGCGTTTGCGGATTTTTGCGCGGGAAAGGGACACAGTCGTTCTCCGTCAGGATGCCTTTTGGGTCTGTTTGGTGCGGCGCGGGCGCCGTGCTTGCAAGACGGCTTCGAGCTGATCGCGTTCAATACGGCTGCTGCGCAGACCACGCAGGGTGGCGATCAGCAAAACGATCATGGCCAGCGCTGTTAAGCCGTAACTTGCCCAGATATAGCTGCCATAGCCGCCCATTGAGAAGAATTCACTCATTGTTTGGCCTCCGCATTGTGACCGGCTTCATAGCTCTGATCCTTGGCCGGTTCCGGGGTGCTGCGTTCATCAAACATGCCCGACAGATGCAGGGCGCGAATGCGACGTTCATTGAGCTCCAGACGCACACGCAGGATCAGAACAACGAAGTAGTAGCAGGTAAAACCAAGGATCATCAGGGCAAGCGGCAATTGCATGCTGGGATCAATCGCCGGGCCATCCATGCGCACGATCGAGGCCGGTTGATGCAGCGTGTTCCACCAGTCGACCGAGAATTTGACAATCGGCACATTGACTGCGCCGACCAGTGCCAGGGCCGAACCGGCCTTTGATCCGCGTTCGGGATCATCAAACGCATTCACAAGCGCCATGTAGCCCAGATAAAGGAACAACAGGATCAGCATCGATGTCAGGCGCGCATCCCACACCCACCAAGTACCCCACATCGGTTCGCCCCAAAGCGATCCGGTAATCAGGCAAAGGGCGGTGAAGGTTGCGCCAACCGGTGCGGTGGCGCGCGCGCAAATATCGGCCAACGGGTGTTTCCAGATCAGGCTCATCGCGCCGCAGATCGCCATGCCGACATAGCAAAACAGGCCCATCCATGCGGCTGGAACATGGATATACATGATCCGCACGGTGTGGCCTTGCTGGTAATCAACCGGCGACCCGATCAGGGAAAAATAAAGCCCGGCCGCGATCAGGATCACGGTCAGAACCGACAGCCACGGCAGGATCGGGGCTGTGAATTTCAAAAACACACTTGGTTTAGCAAAGCGATGCATTTTTCTTATCCTTGGTGCGGAAATCCGCAAAGGGTCATCTTGTGTCGTCTTCTTGTTCTATTCCATGGCCTGGCGTACGGCATGGGCGGTCGCAAATGGGGCTGCTGCCAGTGTCAAAAGCAGGATCGCAGCCATGATCTGTAATTGTGCGGTGGCCGAAATTCCGAGCAGGGCGGCTTCAACGGCACCGGCGCCAAATATCAGTACCGGAATATATAGTGGTAAAACCAGAAGTGATACAAGGACACCACCACGTCGCGCGCCAAGTATCAGCGCCGCGCCAATCGCCCCGATCAGGCTGAGTGCCGGTGTTCCAAGTAACATGGCGACCATCAGAATGGCAAAACCGTCCTGGTCCATATTGAGCATTACCGCCATAAGCGGGGCCGCAATGATCAGCGGAAGCCCGGTTGTCAGCCAATGTGCGAGCACCTTGCCCAAAATCAGAAGTTCAAGCGACACGGGTGACAGGGTCAACAGTTCAAGCGATCCGTCTTCGTAATCAGTCTGAAAAACACGTTCAAGCGACAGCATGGCGGCCAGCAGTGCTGAGACCCAGATCACACCTGATGCGATGCGCGCCAGGATATTGACCTCCGGCCCGACGCCGAACGGAAACAGGGTTGTGGTGACAATAAAGAAGGCCACGACCATGACGGAATCGGCCCCCTGTCGTAGGGCCAGGCTCAAGTCACGGCGCAGGATTGCTATAAAGCCGTTCATTGCGCGGCCTCCTGCGATGACGGTGCGCGCGTGGCCTGCGCCATATCTTCGATATCGTCCTGCTCAGCCAGCCATTCGACCATCGGGATGGCGAAGTCATCAAGATCGAGAATGGTCGGGTTTTCGACATCCAGATCGATATGGGTCGAATAGACGACAATACCGCCATTGGCGCGAAACGCGGCGATCAGTTGCGCCAGTTCGGCACAGCTTTCGCGGTCCAGACCCACGGTCGGTTCATCAAGCAGCCAAAGATTGCTTTCACCGATCAGGATGCGGGCAAGGGCGGTACGGCGTTTCTGGCCACTTGAAAGGTAGCGACCGGTGATGCGCGACAGGTGGTGGATCTGAAGTGCATTGAGCGCGCGGTCAATGGCGGCATCAAGATCACGCACCCCGCGCAGCTGCCCCCAAAGGCGTAAATTGTCGCGCACGGACAGGACGGGTTTGATGGCATCCTGATGACCCAGATAATGGGTGCGGGCATGATGGGCGGCGCGATCATCGGCAATGTTTTCGCCTTTCCAGAAAAGGCCGCCGGAGCGCGGTGCGAGAAGACCGGCCATCAGGCGCAACAGGCTTGATTTCCCGGCGCCATTTCGACCACGCAGCATCACGGCATCACCGGATTTGGCCGAAAAGGACAGGCCGCCAAATACCAGTCTTTCGCCGCGCAGGCAGGTCAGATCAGAACCGCTAAAATCAGCCATATAACCCGTTAGATTGTCTGAAATTCATTCTGCAACACGTCATGATATAACGCGTTCCAGCGGATTATTCATGCAATAACCGACAATCGTCTGGTTGGCATTGTTTCAAATCAATCCAAATTCACTATCAAGTAGAGATCAAGTGGGGATTCAGTCTGCGAAACGCACCATGGCTGCGCCACTGATCGGGCCGCCACGGCCATTCTGGATCAAAACCGCGATCCCGCCGTCATAGGCATCTGCCATGGCAAAGGGGATTTTCTGCTGACTGCTGCCATCCCATTGACCGAGGCTGACCATTTCACGCACGACATTGGCATTGACCAACCGCTTGCCGGCATTTTCCCCGGACAATACGTCGCGTTGATGTTCGCGATCAAAGCCGATCAACCAGACTTGTGCGATCCGGCCCGGAGAAGCCCTGCCAACAGCGCGGAGCGAGATGGTGCCTTTGGCTGGCAGCGTTTCGTCTGTCGTGCTCAGGTGGATGTTGGCAATGTCGTCCAGAGGCGCGATGGTCGTGCTTGTGGTTTCGATCTGTTGTCTGGCGGTGGCGCGCACCACGTGGTCGCCATTGATGATGACTTGCGGGGTATAGACGTAGCGTTCGCGCATGCGATTGGCGTAGTCGCGCTGACGCGCACTATAGCGGGCATCGGAAAACGGATCTTCCCAACCAAGATAGTTCCAGTAATCCACATGATAGGACAGCAACAGCAGGTCATCATGTTGATCTGCCATGTCATGCAGAACCTGATCGGCGGGCGGGCAGGAGTTGCATCCTTGGGATGTGTAAAGTTCGACCACGGCGCGGGGCAAAACGCTTTCGCGCGCGTCTGCCGGTGCGGATACGGTCATGAGCAACAGTGCGAGCGCACTTAAAAGGGGGCGAGGGTTTTTCATGCCCCTGATCATGCCTGAAAAGCACCATCACCGACCAATCACAAGGCGTTGAAAGCCAGGCGAGGCGCCAGAATGCGATGATCTTGTTGTGCTTTTTTAGGGTCAGGACCTATGACGCAGCAGCGATTTTGGCTTTGGCCAGTTCGGAAACCTGTTCTGCGGGCATCGGGTGCCCCAGAAGGTACCCCTGAATAAGGTCACAACCGGCGTGGCGCAGCACTTGAAGCTGATGCTCGTTCTCGACACCTTCGGCAACGCAGGTTTTGCCAAGGTTCTGCGCCATATTGATGATGGTGATTGGCAAGGTCTCGCCATCCGGGCCGTCTTCGATGTCCCAGACAAAGCTGCGATCAAGCTTGATGACATCAAAGGGCAAGGTACGCAAATAGCTGAGACTGGAAAAACCCGTGCCGAAGTCGTCAAGCGCAATCCGTACACCGAGATCACGCAGGCGTTGCAGCTTGGTACGCATATCGTCGATATTGCGCATGAAAAGGCTTTCGGTGACTTCGATTTCCAGCCGGTCAGCGGCGACACCCTTGTCGACGATGATGGAGCGCAGCTGTTCGGCAAAATCCATCGACCCATAGAACTGCTGCACGGACACATTCACCGCAAGGCGCAGATTATGCAGGCCTTCCTGACGCCATGCGATCAACTGATTGCAAGCGGTGCGGATGACCCAACGCCCCAGTTCGCCGATGACACCCATTTCCTCGGCAATCGGGATGAAGGTCGAGGGCGGAATGGTTTTGCCATCGGCCGTCGTCCAGCGCAGGAGGGCCTCGACCCCGGCGATTTCGCCGGTTTTGGCATCAAATTGCGGCTGATAAACAAGGTGGAGTTCCTCGTTATCAATTGCGCGACGCAAGGCGGTTTCAAGGGCCAGGTCCGCACCTTTCTGGCTGTGCAGATTAACACTGTAAAGCCCGACGCGGTTGCGCCCCTGTTCCTTGGCCTGAACCATTGCGAGTTCGGCACAGCGGATGATGTTGCTGGTGTCGTTGGCGTCTTCCGGGAAGGAGGCAATACCAATGCTTGCCGATAGATAGACATCCTCGCCCTTGCGCGTCATGTGGGCTTCGCCGAGGCGCCCGAGAAGTTTTTCTGAGATCTCGAAGGCTTCTTGTTCGGTATTCACATGCGGCAGGATCGCGGCAAATTCGTCAGCACCGACGCGTGCGACAACCGCATCGTGACCGAGTTCCCGGCTGATGCGGCGCGATACTTCGACCAGAACATCATCCCCGATATTGTGGCCAAGGGCGTTATTCACACGCTGGAAGTTATCAAGATCCAGCATGGCGATGGTCAATGGGCGGCCGATCCGGCGCGCCCGCCCGATATGCAGTGATAGAAGTTCCGAAAACCGGCGGCGGTTGGGCATGCCGGTCAGTTCATCGGTAAAGGCAATGCGCAGCACATCTTCGCGGTTTTTTTCACGACCGCTGATGTCGGTAAAGATCGACGCGTAATGCGTTACAGTGCCTTCGCCGTCGCGCACCGCCATGATCGACAGCCATTCGGCATAGATCTCGCCCGATTTGCGGCGGTTCCAGATTTCGCCTTCCCATTTTCCCGTGCGGGTCAGGTCCGACCAGAGCTTGTCATAGAACGCCTTGTTCTGACGCCCGGATTTCAGAATGGCCGGTGTCTTGCCAATGACCTCTTCGGCCTGATAGCCGGTCACGCGCGTGAAGGCAGGGTTGACGGCCTCGATCTCGGACTGGGCATTGCAGATCATCACGCAGTCGGGCGAATTTTCGATCAGTTTGTTGGCAAGTGCCAGTGACTGACGGGCCTTGGTCAGTTCGCTGCCGCTGTCTTCGGCGAGGCTGCTCAGATGGATCAGGTAATCCTGTTCGATGAATTCAAGCAGGTCGGCAAAGGACAAAACACCGATGGTCTCGCCGTGGTGGTTATGAACCACAAGATGACGGAAATTGTCGCGCATCATCATTTTGCGCGCGTCATCAAGGTTCATGTCCTGTTGAATAAACGTCACCGGACGGGTGGCAATGTCGCCAGCGGTCAGGTTTTCGTGTTCATCGGCCAGATGGCGCAGGATGTCGCGTTCGGTGATGATACCGGTTTGCATTTCTGGCGGTTGATTGTCCGAAAAGCCGGAAATGATCGCGCTGTCACATTTTTCCGCATGCATGCGCTGACGCAGTTCCCAAACGCGAATGTCCTTGTCGGCAAACACGGTTGATTGGCGAACGGCATCGGCAACGTCATTGGCAATGAATGGCTTTTTGTCGCCGACATGGCGGATCAGATCGGTCTGGCTGACAATCCCGACAAGGCACCCGTCCGCGTCAATGGTGACCAGATGACGCACGCCGCGGTCGCGCATGCGCACAATGGCCGATTGCGCCGTGGCGTGGACCGAAATGGTATGAACCGGTTTTGACATGCGCGTCGAAACCGGTTCGGAAAATGCAGCGGATGTTGCGGACGGCAGCGAGAGCAAATCATGCTCGGTGACAATCCCCACAGGCTTGTTTGATACAACCACAATAATGGAACTGCTGTTGGCATGACGCATCTTTGCAACCGCTTCGCCAAGGGTTGCTTGCGGGTTACAGCTTAAGACCGTTCCGGGTGAGAGTGTACCGACCGTCAGACCAAACGGGCGTCCGTCTGAGGATGTGGGGCGTATCATGCGGGTTTGCTCTGTTGGATTGTTCTTGTTCGCTATTATTCTTAAGGGGTGACTCGTTTGCGCCATACCTAACAGGTTCGGCTCTTTTGAGAATTGTTCTGGATCAAGTGTGCGGGTTATAACCGACGCGCGGTCAGTTTTTTAGTTAGACAAAACAAAAACACCCCACCGGAAAACCGGTGGGGTGTCAACAGGTCGGCCTGAGATTTCAATAAGGAAATCAGGCAGCTTTCATCATGTTACGCAGAACGAACTGCAAGATGCCGCCGTTCTGGTAGTAGAGAACCTCGTTCTCGGTATCGATACGGCAGGTGGCGATGCACTCTTCGGTGCTGCCATCCTTGCGCGTGATGCGAACCGTGACATCCTGCTGCGGTTCAATACCGTCAGCGATGCCCAGAACATCAAAGGTTTCCGAGCCGTCCAGCTTGTAGGTCGCACGACCTTCACCGTCCTTAAACTGCAGCGGCAGAACGCCCATGCAGACTAGGTTGGTACGGTGGATACGCTCGAAGCTTTCCGCGAGAACAGCTTTGACGCCAAGCAGGTTGGTGCCTTTTGCTGCCCAGTCACGCGAAGAACCGGTGCCGTATTCCTTACCGGCCACGACGACCAACGGGGTGCCTTCGGCCTGATAACGCATTGCAACGTCATAGACCCAGCCCTGTTCGCCCGACGGATAATGAACCGAAACACCACCTTCGGTGCCCGGTGCCATTTCGTTACGGATACGAATGTTGGCAAAGGTACCGCGCATCATGACTTCGTGGTTACCACGACGTGCGCCATAGGAGTTGAAGTCACGAACTGCAACGCCGTTTGCCTTGAGGTATTCACCTGCCGGGCTTTCTTCCTTGATCGAACCGGCCGGGGAGATGTGGTCGGTGGTGACAGAGTCACCCAGGATCAGGAGCGGACGTGCACCATGGACTTCAGAGAAGTCACCCGGTTCTTTCGCCATGTTGACGAAGTAAGGCGGGTTCTGAACATAGGTGGACTTGCCATCCCATGCGAAGGTTTCGCCTTCGGTGACTTCGATTGCCTGCCACGGTTTCGGACCTGCAAAGATGTTGTCATAACGATCTTTGTACATCGCAGCCGAGATCGAGGACGCAATGGTGTCAGCGATCTCTTTGTTGGACGGCCAGATGTCTTTCATGAAGACGTCTTTGCCATCTTTGTCGGTGCCGATCGGATCCTTGTCGAGATCGATCTTCAGGTTACCGGCAAGTGCGTAGGCAACAACCAGCGGCGGGGAGGCAAGGTAGTTTGCCTTCACGTGCGGGCTGATACGGCCTTCGAAGTTACGGTTACCAGACAGAACAGCCGTGACCAGCATGTCCTTATCTTCGATGGCACCGGCAATCGGACCGGCCAGCGGGCCGGAGTTACCGATACAGGTGGTGCAACCGAAACCGGCAACGTTAAAGCCAAGCTGATCCAGGTAATCCTGAAGGCCGGCTTTTTCGAGATAGTCGGCAACAACCAGCGAGCCCGGTGCGAGCGAGGTTTTCACCCACGGCTTGCTCTGCAGGCCAAGTTCGACAGCTTTTTTCGCCAGAAGACCTGCTGCGATCAAAACGCTCGGGTTCGAGGTGTTGGTGCAAGAGGTGATCGCAGCGATCACGACGTTACCGTCTTTCATTTCGAAGTTTTCATTCGAAACCGGGACGGAGCGGTCGGTGTCAACACCCGGTGCCATTTCGGCAAAGGTTTTGTTGAAGCTCGAAACGGCGTCTTTAAGCGGAACACGGTCCTGCGGACGCTTCGGACCCGACAGGGCCGGCTCGACGGTCGAGATGTCAAGTTCAAGCGTTGCGGTGTATTCTGCTTCGAAGCCCGGCTCGCGCCACATGCCCTGTTCTTTGGCATATGCTTCAACCAGGGCAATCTGGTCTTCGTCACGGCCGGTCGAACGCATGTAGTTGAGCGTTTCGTCATCGATCGGGAAGAAGCCACAGGTCGCACCATATTCCGGTGCCATGTTACCGATGGTCGCACGGTCCGGCAGGCTCATGTGGTCAAGCGCATCGCCATAGAATTCGACGAATTTGCCGACAACGCCTTTTTCACGCAGCATCTGAACGACACGCAGAACAAGGTCAGTTGCGGTGATGCCTTCTTTCATGGAGCCGGTCAGTTTGAAGCCGACGACTTCCGGGATCAGCATCGAGATCGGCTGACCAAGCATCGCTGCTTCGGCTTCCAGACCGCCAACACCCCAACCCAGAACAGCAAGGCCGTTCACCATGGTGGTGTGGGAGTCGGTACCAACCAGCGTATCCGGATAGGCAACGGTTTTGCCGTCTGCGTCTTCGCCGGTCCAGACGACCTTTGCAAGATGCTCGACATTCACCTGGTGGCAGATACCTGCGCCCGGCGGAACAATGCGGAAGTTGTTGAAAGCGTTCTGGCCCCAACGCAGGAAGCCATAACGTTCGCCGTTACGTTCGAACTCGACTTCCATGTTTTTGTCGAGTGCGTCGTCGGTGCCGAAGAAGTCGATCATGACCGAGTGGTCAATGACGAGGTCAACCGGTGACAGCGGGTTCACCTTCTGAGCGTCGCCGCCCATGTTGACGACGGCATCGCGCATTGCGGCAAGGTCAACGACGGCGGGAACGCCGGTGAAGTCCTGCATCAGAACGCGGGCCGGACGATAGTTGATCTCGTGGCTGCTCTTGTGCTCTTTGAGCCAGTCAACAACAGCTTTGACATCGTCGGTTTTAACGGTGAAATCGTCTTCGTAACGCAGAAGGTTCTCAAGAACGACTTTCAGCGTGAAGGGAAGTTTTGAAACGTCGCCGAATTTCTCGGAAGCAACTTTGAGGCTGTAATAGTCGACGGACTTGTCCCCGACTTTCAGCGTGCGGCGCGTTTTCAGGTTGTCTTTGCCACAAATGGACATCAGACCCTCCTCAAGGTGGTTAAAAGGGCTTGTCGTGACAAGACACCCCGACCGTCGGAGCGCCGAGCGGTGGGCTATCTGTGTTGCGTGACGCGGGTCACGGCTACATATCTATGTGCAACGGGGTTACACCACAATTCCCTGCGAAAGTCCAGACCCCGAAAAGGGGTATTGGGGAAAACCCGTTGATCACAGCATATTGGCAAAGTCCAACAAGCGATAAAAAACCTCTAGTCGATATGTGCTGTGGCCTCCGGCCTTTCAATAGGATGGGGGTGGGCCGGAGTCTGTTTTTCCGTGACATGTTTATGATCGTAGATCGACAGCCTGTCGGGTGCTGTTGATTTGGCCGCCAGTTGCGCCGACTCCGCTATGGAGTCGGGGTGTCGCCCGGCGAAGTGTTCGCGCCGGGGCGGGATTGCCGGGTCACAGATTGTGCGGTGCATGATTGCGAATAATTTTTGCAATGCGGTGATTGTTGATGGTGCGAATTGGTCAGTTCGCCAGATAACGTTACGTAATCAAGGGTAGAATGGGTGGTGTTTTCTGCTCGCAAATAATTGTGCGGTGCGAATTTATAGAAAACTCCCAACCCCTTGAGAATCATTGCATTGACGCGATATGCTGAAATTGGTACTTAAATGCCTATTAAATGTGTCACGCCCGGTTTCCGTAAGGTCAGGGTCATAAAATAAACCGACACATCATCAGGGAAACTGAACAGCGGTTTGCAAATTTAGACGCGTGAGAACCCGAAATGCGGTTCTGCGGCATTTGTGGCCCAAGTCAGGGAGGAATGCGACGGCATGACGTCACAGAGTCCTATTCTACAGATTAGCGACGTGTCGCTTGTGTTTGGCGGTGTACGTGCGCTGAGTGATGTCAGCTTTTCCGTTCAGCCGGGCGAGCTTTTTTCGATTATCGGCCCGAATGGTGCCGGCAAGACATCCATGTTGAACTGCGTATCGGGGCGTTACACCCCGACCATGGGAACGGTGTCCTTTAAGGGGCAGGATGTTACGGGGCTCAAGCCCAATGATCGTGCTGAACTCGGCATTGGTCGCACATTCCAGAACCTTGCGCTTTTCGGGCACATGAATGTGCTTGATAACATCATGGTCGGCCGTCACCACCTGCTGAAGAACAACTTCCTTAATGGTCCGCTTTACTGGCTTGGCGGGGCGCAGAAGGAAGAGCTGGAACATCGCCGTTTCTGCGAAGACGTCATCGACTTCCTTGAAATTTCCCACATCCGCAAGGCAACGGCCGGCACGCTTTCCTATGGTTTGCGCAAACGTGTTGAACTGGCGCGCGCCGTGGCGCTGCGCCCGGATCTGATCCTGCTCGATGAGCCGATGGCGGGCATGAACCTCGAAGAAAAAGAGGACATGGCGCGCTTTATCATCGACCTCAATGAAGAGTGGGGCATGACTGTCGTGATGATCGAGCACGATATGGGGGTCGTGATGGACATCTCCAACCGGGTGATGGTTCTTGATTTCGGTCGCAAGATTGCCGAAGGCCTGCCCGATGAAGTGATGGCCAACAAGCATGTGAAGAAAGCCTATCTCGGCGAAGAAGACGACGAAACGGACGAAGACGAGCAGGTGGCCTAAGCATGAGCAGCAATATCCCGGAATATGCCGACACCAAGTCGCTGGATACTTTCCCGAAAGTGCTGGCCTACAACGCGCGCAACTGGCCCAAAGAAGTCGCCATGCGCGAAAAGGAATTCGGCATCTGGCAGGAATTCACCTGGCAGGATTATAACGACCGCGTCAAATGGATGACGCTTGGCATGCGCGCCCTTGGCCTTGGTCAGGGTGATGTTGTGGGCATCATCGGTGAAAACCGCCCGGAATGGGTCTGGGCCGAAATCGCCGCCCATGCGCTGCGCGGTATGTCGGTTGGTCTGTATCAGGACAGCCTGCACGAAGAAGTCGCCTATCTGATTACCTATTCAGGGGCGCGTATCCTGATCGCCGAAGATGAAGAACAGTGCGACAAGCTTATTGAGCTTGGTGATGATATCCCGACCGTCGAGCACATTGTTTATTGTGACCCGCGCGGGATGCGCAAATATGACGATCCGCGTCTGATGGATGTCGAAAAGCTTTATGAGCTTGGTCGCATATTCGAGGAACAGAACGCGGGGTCCTATGACCAGATGGTCGCCGATACCCGTGGCGATGAATGTGCCATTCTCTGCACCACGTCAGGGACGACGTCGAAGCCGAAAATGGCAATGCTTAATTCCGGTGATTTTCTTGATCACTGCGCAGCGTATCTTCGCGCTGACCCGAAATATCCCGGCGATAATTATGTCTCGGTCCTGCCGCTGCCATGGATCATGGAGCAGGTCTATGTCGTGGGTCAGTCGCTGATCAGCCGTCAGATCGTCAATTTCGTCGAAGAGCAGGAAACCATGATGGCCGACCTGCGCGAAATTGGTCCGAACTTCGTGCTGCTTGCGCCGCGCGTTTGGGAAACCATTGCGGCTGATGTTCGTGCCCGCATGATGGATTCCACGCCCTTCAAACAAAAGATGTTTGATTTCGGCATGGCATTGGCGCGTACCGCTATGGACAGCGGCGGTCATTCGAAAATGGCCGATGTGATCCTGATGAATGCGCTGAAAGACCGGCTTGGTTTTTCCAATTTGCGATCGGCTGCCACCGGTGGTGCGGCGATCGGACCGGAAACCTTCAAGTTCTTCCATGCGATGGGGGTTCCGCTGCGTCAGCTTTATGGTCAGACCGAGCTGTGTGGCGCCTATACCATTCATCAGCCCGAAGACATTGATTTCGATACGGTCGGTGTTGCGTTTGATAATTCCGAGATCAAGGTGATCAACACCGATGAAAATGGTGTCGGCGAGATTGTTGCACGTACGTCGGGCATGTTCACCGGCTATTACAAAAACCAGGACGCCTATGACGAGGATGTCAGAGACGGCTGGATGCATACGGGCGATGCCGGTTATTTCAAGGACGAGAACAAGCACCTTGTGGTGATCGACCGTATGAAGGATCTGGCGGAAACATCCACCGGTGTGCGCTATTCGCCGCAGTTTATCGAAAACAAACTGAAATTCTCGCCCTTCATTGCCGAGGCCGTGATCCTTGGCAAGGACCTGCCGTTCCTGTCGACCATGATCTGCATTCGGTATTCGATCATGGCGAAATGGGCCGAGCAGCGCGGCATTGCCTTTACCAACTATACCAACCTGTCAGCGCAGCCGCAGGTCTATGACATGATCACCGAGGAAATCCGCGAAGTGAACAAAACTCTTCCGGAAGCCCAGCGGATCAAGCGGTTCCTGTTGCTTTACAAGGAATTGGATGCCGATGACGGCGAACTGACCCGGACGCGCAAAGTGCGCCGTGGTGTGGTTGCCGAAAAATACGCCGACATCATTGATGCGGTTTATGCCGGCAATGACAAGGTTGATATCGACACCATGATCACCTTCCAGGACGGGTCGAAAACCCGCATCCAGACGAGTGTGAAGGTCGTCGATCTCGAAAATGACAAGGTCGCACAGACGGCCCCGAAAGCCGCCGAATAAGGCAGCAGCATAACTGTGGCCCCGGCCGGGAAACATCCGGCACGCGGGCCGCCATTACAGGGATGGCAACATGAATTTCGAACTTCTGTTCCAGCTTCTGCTGAACGGTTTGATTGTCGGGACACTTTATGGCGTTGTCGCCATGTGCTTTGTCCTGATCTACAAATCGACCCAGATCGTCAACTTTGCCCAGGGTGAGTTTCTGCTGATCGGGGCATGGGTGTGTTATGCATTCCTTGTCGAAATGCAAATGCCCTTCTGGCTGGGTTTCCTGTTTACCTTGCTGTTCATGATGGCGTTTGGCGTTGTCCTGCAAATGGTCGTGTTACGACCGATGATTGGCGAGCCGATCATTTCGGTCATCATGGTGACCATCGGGCTTTCAATCTTCTTCCAGGCGGCGACCAAATGGATCTTCGGGGCGACGACCGCAACCTATCCGCAGGTGTTTGAAACCCGATCGGTCAACCTTTTGGGGATGCAGATCGAGACGGCCTATATCATGAGCTTCGTGATCTCGTTGTTCATCATGGCCGGGTTCTATTGGTTCTTTAAATATTCCAAGCTTGGCCTGGCCATGCGCGCAACCGCCTTTGATCAGCAGGTTGCCCAAAGTCTTGGTATTTCCGTCAAAACCGTATTTGCGATGTCCTGGGCGATCTCGGCCCTTGTATCGGGTGTCGCAGGCATCGTGATCGGCATGGTCAATGGTGTGTCCTCGGCCCTGTCAGTGATCGGCATCAAGGTGTTCCCGGCGGTGATCCTGGGCGGGCTTGATTCGATTGTTGGCGCAATCGTCGGGGGCGTGATCATCGGTCTTCTGGAAAACACCGCAGAGTTTGTCGATGGCCAGTATCTGCACTGGGGCAACCTGTTCTCGATCGCGCCATTCTATGTGCTGATCATTATCCTGTGCATCAAGCCTTACGGCCTGTTTGGCACCAAAGACATCGAACGTATTTAGGGGACAAGGGAAAGAATTATGGCTGGATTTTCGCTTCGTCCTTGCGGTGACTTCCGTACGACCTATCGTCAGGATAACCGCATCTTTGATACGACATGTATCCGCAATGCTGCGATCCTTGGCATCTTTACCGTTGCCATGATCCCGTTTGTTCTGGATGGCTATTACGTCAACCTGTTCATTCAGATCTCGTATTTCGCGATTGCGGCATTGGGACTGAATATTCTGGTGGGCTTTACCGGGCAGATTTCGCTGGGCCATGCCGCGTTCTTTGGCTTTGGTGCTTTTGCCTCGGCCTGGATTAACAACACCACCGGCATTCCGGTTTTGCTGTCGATCCCGCTGGCCGGGTTGATGACAGCGGCTGTCGGAATGCTGTTTGGGTTGCCAGCCGCCCGCATCAAGGGGCTTTATCTGGCGATTGCCACATTGGCCGCCCAGTTCATTCTTGAAGATTTCTTTGCCCGTGCCGAGTGGTTTACCGGCGGTTCTTACGGTGCGGCAGCCAACCCGGTAAATGTGTTTGGTTATGAAATCTATGATGATTTCAGTTTCTTTTATGTGTGCCTGTTCTTCCTGGTGGTGATGTATCTACTGGGCACCAACCTGATGCGGACCCGTGATGGTCGTGCCTTTGTGGCGGTGCGTGACCATTACCTTTCGGCTGAAATCATGGGCATCAACCTCACGAAATATCGCCTGATGAGCTTTGCGATTTCGTCTTTCTATGCCGGTGTCGGCGGGGCGATGTATGGCCACTATCTTGGCTTTGTCTCGGCCGAGGGCTTTACCATTCTGCTGTCGATCCAGTTCCTAGGCATGATCATTATCGGGGGTCTTGGCTCGGTCAAAGGGACGCTGATGGGCACGGTGTTTATGGTGCTTCTGCCCGAAGTTATGGAAAGCGGTGTCAGCGCGCTTAGCGTATTCGAATGGGCCAGTTCAACGGCTGTGACTGACGGGCTGGCTTACATCAAGGAGATGGCAATTGGTCTGGCCATCATCCTTTTCCTGATCTTTGAACCGGATGGGCTTGCCCATCGCTGGCAGCAGATCAGGGCGTACTGGAAGCTTTATCCCTTCTCGTACTGATTAAAACCCCGAACCCGGCCCGCTTCTAAAAAACAAAAGGGCCGGGAATAAAACGGGGAGACTGGGAGGCTATCTTTGATGAAAACGTCCAAGGGAGACGTCGTTATGAAGAAATTGATTGCCGCAACCGCGATGGTTGCAACCGGACTGTCATTCTCGGCAGCGCAAGCAGATGACGATATGGTCTTTGTCGGCCATCTGATGGATATCACCGGCCCGACCGGCTTCATCGGCAAATTCTATGCCGATGGTGTGCGCGATGCCCTGTCATACATCAACACCCATGGCGGTATTGATGGCACGGTGATGGATTCAGAATCGATTGACTATGCCTATAAGGTTCCGCAAGCGATTGCCAACTACAAGAAATGGCGTTCGCGCAATGAGATGGTTGCAATGCAAGGCTGGGGTACGGGCGACACCGAAGCCCTGATCAGCTTTGTCGCCAAGGATAAAGTCCCGGTCTATTCCGCGTCCTATTCCGGTCATTTGACCGACCCGACCGGCAAAAACCCGAAAACCGCCAAGCCGGCACCTTATAACTTCTTCTATGGCGCATCCTATTCCGATGCATGTCGTGCGCTGGTTCAGTGGGCGGCTGAGGACTGGAAAGAGTCCGGTGGTTCCGGCAAGCCGATCTTCTCGCATATCGGCGATAACCACCCGTATCCAAACGCCCCGAAAGAAGCCTGCGCAGAATATGCCACCGAGCTTGGCTTTGAGGTGACCGCACCGGTCGTTGTTTCGATGAAGCCGGGTGACTTCAAGGCGCAGTGCCTGACCCTGAAAGAAGCCGGGACCAACTATGGTTACCTTGGCAACCTAGGCCCGTCGGTGGTGTCGCTGGTGAAGTCCTGCGACACGGTTGGTGCGACCCCGAAATGGCTCGCCAACATCTGGGCGGGTGACTACGAGACGCTGAAAACCATCGGCGACGTTGAAAACTACGTCTTCCCGGCGATGACAAGCTTCTGGACCGATGAAGGTGTTCCGGGCATGGATCTGGTGCGTGAAGTCTCGAAAATGTCGGACAGCTCCGGCGAAGAGTTCCGCACCCACCACTATATCCGTGGCATTTGCTCAGCCTACTACATGAAAGAAGCCATGGAATGGGCAAAGGCGAACGGCGGCATTACCGGTGAAAACATCAAGGCCGGCATGTATGCCCGCCAGAACTGGGTACCTGCTGGTCTGGAAGGCGTGTGCATGGAAGCAACCTGGACCGCCGAGGACCATCGCGGCATCAACACCGTCAACATCTATAACGGCAGCGCCAAAGGTGGCGATGCAACGGTCGAAAAAGTAACGACTGTAACGCTGCCGCGCCGCGACGACTGGCTTGGTTACTAAGACCATCCAGTAAGACGAATGTCTCCCAGACTGTTCGGAGGCCGGGCACAAGACGCAAGATGCCCTGTCTCCGGCAGCTGGAGATTATAAGACGAACATTCGAAAGGGACACCATGGCAGAGCCCGCCCGCAAAATAGAAACCGCCGAACCGATGCTGTCGGTCAATAACATCGAAGTCGTCTATGACGAGGTGATTCTGGTCCTGCGTGGCGTCTCGCTTGAGGTTCCGCAAGGCAAGATCGTGACCTTGCTCGGCCCGAACGGTGCTGGCAAATCCACGACGCTAAAAGCGATTTCGGGTTTGCTGAAAACCGAAGACGGCGAAGTCACCCGCGGTGACATCAATTTCATGGGCAACCAGATTGCCAATGGCAGCCCCGAGGATATCGTGCGCTCCGGCCTGTTTCAGGTCATGGAAGGTCGCCGTATCATCGAGGACATGACCTGTATCGAAAACCTGCGTCTGGGGGCCTATACGCGTAAGGACAACAAGGTCAAAGACGATATCGAGATGGTCTTTGAATATTTCCCGCGCCTTAAGGAACGTACCGGTCTTGCCGGCTACCTTTCAGGTGGTGAGCAGCAGATGCTCGCCATTGGTCGTGCATTGATGGCGCGTCCCAAGATGATCCTGCTGGATGAACCGTCGATGGGCCTGTCGCCGCTTTTGGTCAAGGAAGTGTTCGGGATCATTGAAAAGATCAATCGCGAACAGGGCATCACCATGCTCATCGTTGAACAGAACGCCAACTTTGCGCTGAAAGTTGCCGACTATGGTTACATCATGGAAAGCGGTAAGGTTGTTCTGGATGGGACCCGTGACGAGCTTCTCAATAACGAGGACGTCAAGGAGTTCTATCTGGGCGGTGGTTCTGAAGAACGCAAAAGCTTCAAGAACATCAAGTCCTACAAACGCCGTAAACGTTGGCTTTAGGGTGAATACGCCAACCACATCCATGTCTGTGGTTGGCGCCTTTGAATGAAAGACGGGTATGATGCTTAAGACTTATTTTGATGAACGCGAAACGCGCAGCCAGGAAAGCCGCGAGGCCGGTTTGATGGCCGCCTTGCCGCGTATTTTGCATCATGCCAAATCAAAATCGGCGGCCTATGGTCGGTTGCTTGCCGATGTCGATCCGCAGACCATCACCACCCGCGAAGCACTTGCAAAACTGCCGGTGACGCGAAAATCCGATCTGATCGATGCGCAGGCCAAGGAACCGCCATTGGCCGGCCTGAACGCAACGCCGATCCCGGCGATGGCGCGCCTGTTTCAAAGCCCCGGTCCGATTTATGATCCGCAGGGCAAGGGCGATGACTGGTGGCGGATGGGCCGCGCGTTCTTTGCTGCGGGCTTCCGCCCGGGCGATATCGTGCATAACTGCCTGTCCTATCACCTGACGCCGGGTGGCTTTATCTTTGACAATGGCGCGCGCGCTTGCGGCTGCGTTGTGGTTCCGGCCGGGGTTGGACAAAGCGAAGCCCAGGTCAAGGCGATCAGCGACCTGAAACCGGCGGGCTATAGCGGGACACCTTCTTTCCTCAAAATCCTTATCGAAAAGGCCGAAGAACTCGGTGCTGATATCTCGTCGATCAAACGCGCACTGGTATCGGGCGAGGCGCTGCCGGAAAGTCTGCGTTCCTGGTTTGCCGAGCGCGATATTGCCATGCTGCAATGCTATGCCAGTGCCGACCTTGGCCTGATTGCCTATGAAAGTGACGCCAAGAATGGGATGATTGTTGCCGAAGACATCATTCTTGAAATCGTCCGTCCGGGCACTGGTGAGCCGGTGGCAGAAGGCGAGGTCGGTGAAGTCGTCGTCACCACATTGAATATGGACTATCCCCTGATCCGCTTTGCGACCGGCGATCTTTCGGCGATTGCACCGGGCCAAAGTGCCTGCGGGCGCACCAACCACCTCATCAAGGGCTGGATGGGGCGCGCGGATCAAACCACCAAGATCAAGGGCATGTTTGTTCATCCGCAACAGGTTGCTGAAATCGTCAAACGCCACGACGGGATCACCAAGGCCCGCCTTGTGGTCACGCGCGAAAACGACAATGACGTCATGACGCTCAGCTGCGAGGGCGTTGATGCCAGCCAGATCGATGCGATTTCCGAGACACTTGCCAGTGTTTGCAAGCTGCGCGGTACGGTTGTGGCGGCCGAAACCGGCAACCTGCCCAATGACGGCAAGGTGATTGATGATCAGCGCGATCATGGCTGATTAAGTTAACTGACTTAATGTTTCATTCCCGCTCGGGAAACCTGTGCCGCTCGGCTTTGCCGGCGGCACTTTTTTATGTCTTACATCAGGCTGGCGGCCTGTAGCGCCAGGCCACCGGCCAGCAATGCACCAGCACTGGCAACAATCACGTTTTTAAGCGACAGGACTGACCCGCCACCATGATCATGATGGTGATGTTCGTGATCGTGTCCGCCGTGATCATGCCCGCCATGCGCATGGGCGCTGTTTTCGGCCTTCTGGCCTTCGCGCCTTAGCCACAGCAGAACGCCAACCAGGCCAAAGGCCGCGATATTGAGAAACAGCGTGTAGTTCACGCCAAACGCACTGACTTCGGCGATGTCGCGGCTGCTTTCGGGCAGGGCGCCCAACGCAACAAAGACGTAGTGCAGGACAAGGGCGGTGGCGACGATGCTGGCATACATGATGCCTGCAATATAAAGCGCGGTCTTCCAGCCATAATAACGTGCATTAACCTTGACCAGCGGCGGCACCATCAGGTCGGAATAGATAAAGCCCATAATCCCGGCAAAGCTGACACCCCCGGCACTCAGAACCGTGGCCAACGGGATATTCCCCATCGACCCGATAAAGGTCGCCGCGGCCACAAACGGGGCAATCAGCGCGTTTTCCAGAACGGTCAGGAACGGCAAGTCTGCGGCATTTCCGGTGCCATCCCCTGCAAGGAACAAGGTCTGCCAGAATTCGGCGGGGACAAAGACGGCAATAAAGCCGGCAATGGTGAAACCAATCAGGATTTCACGCCAGACCATCTGCCATTCCATGACAAAGCGGTTGCCGACCTGCTGCCAGCCTTCCCTGGATTTGATGCGTTGTTTCCAGTCGAAATCATCTTCTTCGCTGCCGGTTTCTTCGTCGGCGTGCTGTTTGGCAGCGTCGATCATGTCTTTGGGATATGTGACACGGATCAGAACAGCAGAAATGGCGATCATCAGGATGCCGCCAATGATTTCGGCGGCCAGAAACTGCCAGCCCAGAAACAGGAAGATCAGAACGCCAAGCTCAATAACCAGGTTGGTCGAGGCAAACATGAAGGCGACCGTGGCGATAAAATGCGCGCCTTTCTGAAACAGGGAGCGTGCTGCTGAAAGGGCTGCGAACGAGCAGGAACTTGATATCGCACCGAAAAGACCGGCAAGCGACACACTGCCAATCCCGGCATCCCCCATATGGGCGGTCAGGCGTTGTTTGGGCACGAAAACCTGAATGGCCGCACTGATCGCGTAGCCCAGAACAAACGCCCAAAGCGCGTTCCAGAAGAAGCCAAGTGCTGTGATCACGCCGTTCGAATACTGATCAAGGAAATCCATCGGTGGCCTTCCTGCGTCTATAAATGTCGGGATAGTGATCAAACGTCTGCAAACGAGAAGAGTTCCAATATTGGCAGGCAGCGACATCCATGTATGTTTGCTTAGTGACAGGTCTTTTATCTGGACACGTTAGAAAGATCGTCGCTCTATACCCGGACTGCGGGTAGTAACAAGCAGCGTGTGACAGCCAAAAGGAGTGGCTCGAATGAGTGATAAAACAACCTGTGTTCGGGCCCCGGAAATCAGTGAAGACGGCTATGCCAGTCTGGCGCCCTCTGTTCATCGGGCATCGACCATCGTGTTTCCCGATAGTGCGGCCTATGCCAATCGGGCCGAGCGCGGGGCAGACGGCTATAGCTATGGGTTAAGTGGCACGCCGACCACGCGAAAGCTGCAAGCCGCAATCAATCAACTCCATACGGCACAGGGTACCTTGTTACTGCCATCCGGGCAGGCCGCAATCATGCTGGTCTTCGTGTCGGTTTTAAAGCCCGGCGACACTGTCCTGATCCCTGACTGTGCCTATCCTCCGGTGCGGTCCTTCTGTGAGAACTTTCTGACACCTCGGGGCATACATCACCGTGTTTACAATCCGCGCGCATCAATTGAAGAAATAGCGGCGTTGTTTGACGAAACCGTGCGCCTGTTCTGGGTCGAGACACCTGGCTCAACCACCATGGAAATGAGCGATGTTTCAGCACTTGTTGCCAAGGCGCATGCCAGTGACATTTTGGTCGGTTGTGACAACACTTGGGCGACGCCGCTTAACTTCAAGCCGGTTTCGGTCGGCGTTGATTTCGTGGTTGAGGCACTTACCAAATATCCGGGCGGTCATTCCGACGTTTTGATGGGATCGGTTTCTGTTCGCAATCGCGATTGGTTTCTATCACTGAAAACAATGATGAGCATGATGGGGCTGGGGGTGTCGCCCGACGATTGCGCGCTTGTCTTGCGTGGTCTTGAAACCATGCCATTGCGCTTGCGTCATGCGGAAAAGACCGCCCTGGAGTTTGCACAACTGATGTGTGACCGAATATCGCCTGATCTGGTGCTGCATCCCGCCTTGCCGCATGATCCGGGGCACGTAATTTGGAAACGTGACTTTTCCGGTGCCAGTGGCGTGTTCAGCATCGTCATCCCGGACGACAAGGTATCAGTAGTGACTGCGGCGATCGATTGTGCCAAAACCTTCTCGATCGGGGCGTCGTGGGGCGGCACGCATAGTTTGCTGGCACCGATGACGGTTGCAGCAGATAGAACCTACCCATGGCCCGGCAATACCAATCTGATCTTGCGGATCAGTATTGGTTTGGAAGATCCCGATGAATTGTGGCGGGATCTGCTGCCGATTGTTGATGCGATTGCATCTTAGGATTTTGATTGTGGTTGTTCACGATGGGACCATCGTGACCGGATGACACTGGGGAAATAATGGCAAGGACTGGCAAGACTTTTGCCGTATCCATGATCACGATTTGTCAGTTGATGGCGCTTGCCTTGTGGTTTTCCGCAACGGCTGTACTGCCGCAATTGCGCAGCGAGTTTGGTATCGGGGCTTTGCAGTCGTCGCTGTTTACAAGCTCGGTCTTGCTGGGCTTTGTTCTGGGAACTGTGATCAGTGCAACCCTTGGTCTGGCAGATCGCATTGAACCGCGGCGTTACTGGGCGGCGTCGGCGATCATCGCCGCGACGGCCAATATCCTGATCCTTGTGGTCCCGGTCGACGGCATTGTCGTGATTTTTCTGCGCCTGATCACGGGCGTCTGCATGGCGGGGATTTATCCCATCGGCATGAAAATGGTGGCGACCTGGTCACGCGGCGATACCGGATTTCTGGTCGGGCTTCTGGTGGGCGCACTGACCATGGGGTCGGCCATGCCACATCTGTTTGCTGTGGCCGTGCCCCTTGATTGGCGCTACGTGATCATTACCGCCAGTGTCACAGCCTATATCGCAGCCATTGCCATCTTGCTCGTGCATCTGGGCGGCACACCGGGACGATCGCCACGCTTTGATCCGAAAATGGTGGGCAAGATCTGGTCGAACAAGGCGCTGCGTCACGCGTGCTATGGCTATTTCGGCCATATGTGGGAGCTTTACGCCATGTGGGGCTGGATCGGTTTGTTCCTGTATGGCGCCTTTTCTGATCGCCTGGTTGATAATCCCGGTGTCTGGTCGGCACTTTCGACCTTTGCCATTGTCGGTGTCGGGGCGTTCGGGTCTTTGGCGGGTGGCTATTATGCGGACCGGATCGGGCGCACCACAGTGACGATTGCGGCCATGGTTGTCAGTGGGGCCTGTGCGCTAATTGCCGGTAGCTTGGCGGATGCACCGTTTGTCATGCTTCTGGTGATTTGTATTGTCTGGGGAATTTCGGTTGTCGCAGACTCTGCGCAGTTTTCGTCCTGCGTGATTGAACTGGCCGATCCGCATCAGGTCGGCACGGCATTGACCCTGCAAAATGCCATCGGATTCCTGATTGCGCTTGTTTCGATCCATCTTGTGCCGGTGATTGCCGATCATACCGGTTGGTGGGGGGCGTTTGCCATGCTGGCGGTTGGGCCGGTCATGGGGACAATTGCCATGATCCGGCTGCGCATGATGCCAGAAGCCATACAGCTCGCCGGTGGCAAAAAGTGACTTTTTGACTGCGCCCGGTTGTAATTTCAGGTGATCGTCTTCACTTGACAGCTGCAAGGTAAAAAGCTGCGCTGTTTGGGTTTTCTTGACCATTATCTATACTAATATTAACTTCTCGCGGAATTTTCTTGCTGCCTCGCGTTGGGGGCGATGTGGCGAATATCCAAAAATAAGGGTCTTTCATGAGTCTCACCCTCATTGTTTTGCTTCCCTTCATTGGGGCGGTCTTACCCGCCATAATGATCAGGGCCGGGCGCAACGCATGTGCGACAGCGACCGGTTCTGTCACGTTACTCGCCCTGATCCTGCTGATGGCAAAGGCCCCGGCGGTCATTGCCGGCGAGGTTTTTCAGGTCAGTTATAATTGGCTGCCGGAACTGGGTCTGAATGTGACCTTCTTCCTTGATGGGCTGGGTTTGCTGTTTGCGACCCTGATCCTTGGCATCGGCTTGCTGATTATCATTTATGCGCGGTTCTATCTTTCCAAGGACGATCCGATGGGCAGGTTCTATGTGTTCCTGCTTCTGTTCCAGGGGGCCATGGTCGGCATCGTTCTGTCTGATAACATCCTGCTGCTGCTGATTTTCTGGGAACTGACGTCGCTGTCCTCGTTCCTTCTGATCGGCTATTGGAAACATCTTCCGGCTGGTCGTCAGGGCGCGCGCATGGCGCTTGCCGTCACAGGGGCAGGTGGTCTGGCGATGATTGCCGGGATGCTGATCCTTGGCGATATTGTCGGGTCGTATGATCTGACCGTCATCCTGCAGAACGCCGATCTGATCCAGGCATCGCCGATGTATCTGCCGGCCTTGATCCTGATCCTGCTGGGCTGCTTTACCAAATCCGCGCAGTTCCCGTTCCATTTCTGGCTGCCGCATGCCATGGCGGCCCCGACACCGGTTTCGGCTTATCTGCACTCGGCCACAATGGTGAAGGCGGGCATCTTCCTGATGGCCCGCATGTGGCCGGTTCTTTCGGGCACGCCGGAATGGTTCTATATCGTTGCGACGGCCGGTCTGGTGACAATGGTGCTGGGCGCATGGATTGCGATCTTCAAGCATGACCTTAAGGGGCTTCTGGCCTTCTCAACGGTCAGTCATCTTGGTCTTGTGACCATGCTGCTTGGTTTTGGAACGCCGATGGCTGCGGTTGCCGGTGTCTTCCACATCATTAACCATGCGACCTTCAAGGCGGCCCTGTTCATGACGGCCGGTATCATTGATCATGAAACCGGGACCCGTGATATTCGCCGCTTTGGCGGTTTGTTGAACCTGATGCCGATTGCCGGCACCATCGGGATCATCACTGCGGCCTCGATGGCCGGTGTCATTCCGTTCAACGGGTTCATTTCCAAGGAAATGATGCTTGAAGAAGCATGGCACACCATGTGGTTCGATCAAAACTGGGTCGTGCCGCTTCTGGCAACTGTTGGTGCCCTGTTCTCGGTTGCCTATTCTTTCCGGTTTATCTTCCATGTCTGGCTGGGCAAGCCGCGCGATGAAAACCTTCCGCATCATCCGCATGACCCACCGTTTGGCATGTGGGCACCGCCCGCGCTTTTGACGATCCTGGTGGTTCTGATCGGTCTGTTCCCGGCAACCATCGCAGGGCCGCTGGTGGCGGCGACTGCGGGTGCTGTTACCGGGGATGAGTTGCCGGAATATCATCTGTCACTTTGGCATGGCCTGACACCGGCGCTTGGCATGAGTGTGATTGCGCTGATTGGTGGTTCGCTGTTGCTGATGCGCCATGGTGGCCTGATGTCGGCAACCGCCAACCTGTCGCGTCCGGATGCCAAGGCAATGTTTGATTGCGCGATTGCCAAATCCGTCGCAGTAAGCCGACTGGTTTCGGACAATCTGCATAACGGATCGCTGCAGCGCTATCTTGCGATCATGGTGATCGGTTCGATTGGCATCGGGCTTTCGGGCTTCTTTGCCAAGCCGGACTTCCAGTCGGGCACGCGTGAACTTCTTGAAGTTTCCCCACCGGCGGCGATTGGCTGGCTGTTGCTGGTCGTGACTTGTGTTGCGGCGGTCTTCATGCATCACAACCGTTTGCTGACCTTGCTTCTGGTCGGTGTGGTTGGCCTGATCGTATCGCTTGGCTTTATCTATCTTTCCGCACCGGACCTTGCGCTGACGCAGATTTCGGTCGAGGTGGTCACGGTCATTCTGATGCTGCTGGCCCTTAACATCCTGCCAAAGGAAACGCCGAAGGAAAGCCTGCCGGGGCGCAAAATGCGCGACGGTATTGTTTCGATTGCGGCTGGTCTTGGTATTGGCGGGGCGATCTGGGCGATCATGACACGTGATCTGCCCAACACGATCTCGTCCTATCATCTGGCGAATTCAAAGACCGAAGGCGGCGGGACCAACGTTGTGAACGTCATCCTCGTTGACTTCCGTGGCTTTGATACCTTTGGCGAGATCATCGTTCTGGGGATCGCAGCGCTTTCGATCTTTGCGCTGGTTGAAACGGTCACCAAGGGCGATGCCGCACGGCGTCTGGCCGATTGGGTGGTCGAACGTCGCCGGTCGCCGAACCGCCATCCGATGATGATGGTTGTTGCGACCCGCGTGATGTTGCCGCTTTCACTGATGGTGGGGGTTTACATCTTCCTGCGGGGGCATAACGAGCCGGGCGGTGGCTTTATCGCCGGTCTGGTCGTGTCTGTGGCGCTCATCATGCAGTATATGGCATCTGGCTTTGGCTGGGCCCAGAACCGCATGAAGGTGCATTACCATGGCATGATCGGCCTTGGTGTGATTGCTGCAGCCATCACCGGGGCATCAGCCTGGGTTGCGGGGCTTCCGTTCCTGACCAGTGGCTTTACCCATGTTCATCTGCCGATTGTTGGCGAGTTTGAACTGGCATCTGCCATGGGCTTTGACCTTGGTGTGTTCCTGACCGTGGTCGGGGCTGTGATGCTGGCACTGGCCAAGCTTTCACAGATCGAACGCATGGCAGAACATGTCGACATAAATGCCGAGCCGATGGATCACGATCCGTCTGCACCGGTGGCAACGCCGGAAAAGGAGGCCTGATATGGAATTTCTTGTCGCAAGTAGTATCGGGCTTCTGACAACGTGTGGCACGTATCTGTTGCTGCGCGGGCGGACCTTCCCGGCGGTGATCGGGTTGGCTTTGTTGTCCTATGCCGTGAACGTTTTCCTTTTCGCGATGGGCCGTTTGACCATCAACATGCCGCCGATCCTTCGTGATGGTGTGACCGAATATACCGATCCGTTGCCCCAGGCCCTTGTCCTGACGGCGATTGTGATTTCATTCGGCATGACCGCCTTGATCGTGGTTCTTGCGATCAGGGCTTATCTTGAAATCGGCAATGACCATGTTGACGGTCGCCCGGTTGGTGAGCCATCCGAAGCAGGAGATAAAAACTGATGGGTGACTGGATTGTTGTTCCCATAGTGCTGCCCGCCGTGATGGCCGCCCTGATTGTTCTGGCGGTACGTCACGACATTATCCTGCAGCGCGTATTTTCGATTACAGCGACGGTTGCCCTTGTGGCGGTCACGCTGTCGCTTTTGATCTTTGCCAGCGGCAATGGCCCGGAAATGTATGCGTTGTCGAATTGGCCGGCACCGTTTGGTATTGTGCTGGTGCTTGATCGTCTGTCAGCGATGATGGTGTTCCTGACATCGCTGTTGGGTCTTGGTGTTGTTCTGTTCGCATCCAGCGAATGGGATCAGCGCGGCAAGCATTTCCATGCCCTGTTCCAGTTCCAGCTGATGGGGGTCAATGGTGCGTTCCTGACCGGTGACGTCTTTAACCTGTTTGTCTTCTTCGAAGTTCTGCTGATCGCGTCCTATGGCTTGATGCTGCATGGCGCGGGGGCGGATCGACTGAAGGCGGGCATGCAATATGTCGTCATCAACCTGACGGGGTCATCCCTGTTCCTGGTGGGTGTCGGGATGATCTATTCCGTTACCGGCACACTGAACATGGCCGATCTTGCCATTCAGGTGACCAATGTCGCGTCTGGTGATGCGGCCCTGCTGCGCGCAGGTGCGCTGATCCTGCTTCTGGTGTTCTGTGTGAAGGCGGCTTTGGTTCCGGTTCACTTCTGGTTGCCGGGAACCTATGCCAATGCACCGGCACCGGTGGCAGCCCTGTTTGCGATCATGACCAAGGTCGGGGCCTATTCGGTTCTGCGTGTTTACTCGCTGGCCTTTGGCGATGCCGCCGGTGATATGGCGTGGCTTGCGCAGCCCTATATCCTGCCCGCTGCCCTGATTACACTGGTGCTGGGCATGACCGGGGTTTTGGCGGCAAAGCGCCTTAACAGTCTGATCGCCTTTTCCGTGATCGGATCGATGGGGACCTTGTTGATTGCCATCGGGCTGTTCACGCCTGAAAGCATTTCGGCGGGTCTTTATTATCTGCTGCATTCGACCTTCTCGGCGGCTGCCCTGTTCCTAATTGCGGATCTTGTGGTGTCACGCCGCGGTCAGTATGGCGACAGCCTGCATACTGCACCGAAGTTCCATCAGTTGGGCTTCCTTGCGGTGCTGTTCTTTGTCGGTGCGATCGGGATGGCCGGGATGCCGCCGCTTAGTGGCTTTATCGGTAAGTTGCAGATCCTGGATGCGGCGCGCGACAGCGATGCGATGGTCTGGATCTGGTCGATTATCCTGGTGACGTCGCTTATGTGTATCGTTGGCTTTGGCCGGGCGGGCAGTGTCCTGTTCTGGAAGAGTGCCTCGGTCGATGGCGAGATTACGGTTGAAGGTGCCAAATGGCCGGTTCTGCCGATTGTGGCAAGCTGCGGCATGTTGGCAGCCTTGATTGCGCTTACGATCTTTGCCGGGCCGATCAGCGACTATATGCAAGGTGTATCGGCACAGTTGTTCGATACATCGCAATATATCGAAGCGGTGCTGGGCGAAAATGCCTTTGCACAGATTGGCCAGTAAGGGGAAGGACAGGATCATCATGATGAAACGTTATCTGCCTCATCCGCTTCTGACACTTTCGCTTCTGGTCGTCTGGGTCTTTCTGGTGAACGAGATTTCGGCCGGTGCCGTGATCTTTGGCCTGCTTCTCGCGATTGTCATTCCGTTGATCACGTCAAGTTTCTGGCCGGGCCGCCCGCGCATTCGCAATGTCTATGCGATTTGCGAGTATTTGCTGATTGTGCTTTGGGACATTCTGGTTGCCAACGTTATCGTTGCCGGCCTGATCCTGTTCCGCAAAACGGAAAGCCTTGAGTCCAAGTGTGTTGTTGTTCCGCTTGACCTGACCTCGAGCGAGGCAATCACGACCCTTGCCGGTACGATTACCATGACGCCCGGCACGGTGACGATTGACCTTAGTGCCGATGCCAAAAGTCTTTTGGTTCATTGTCTGCATGCGCCCGATGCGCAGGGCGTGGTTGATGACATCAAGGACCGTTATGAACGCCGTCTGAAGGAGATCTTCGAATGATCGAATATGCACTGAATTTCGGCTTCATCTGTGTCGGACTTGCACTGCTGATGAACCTGTATCGCCTGACGGCGGGGCCGACCACGGCTGACAGGGTTCTCGCAGTGGACACGATGGCAATCAATGCCATTGCGCTTCTGGTGCTTTACGGGATCGGGCAGGGAACGGCGATGTATTTCGAAGGTGCGTTGCTGTTTGCGATGTTTGGCTTTGTTTCAACCGTGGCCTATTGCAAGTTCGTCTTGCGTGGCGACATCATCGAATAAGGGAGCGATAAGATGCCGTTTGTTGTTGAACTCATCGTCTCGCTTCTGATCGTGATCAGCGGGGTGTTCCTGTTGGTCGGATCGTTCGGGATGATCAAGCTGCGTGATCTTCTGACACGTCTGCATGCGCCGACCAAGGCCAGTACCGTCGGGCTTGGCGGGGCGCTGATTGCCTCGATGCTGTTTTTCTGGGTGGAACGCGGAAGCTTCACCATCCATGAATTGCTGATCACGCTGTTCATTTTCCTGACAGCGCCGATTACGGCCAACCTGATTGCCAAGGCCTATATGCTGCTGAATGTGGATCCGAATACGGAACTGCCGCCGAGCAATCAGGATGAAGGATGGTCGACATTCGATCCGATCGGGGCCGAGGGTTATGACCCGAGCGAGGAATATCAGGAAAAGGAAACCTGAAAGGGGAACGACCTTTGAGGTCTACCTTTTGAGATTTATGAGCGGCACCGGGAAACCGGTGCCGTTTTTTGTTAGGATGTCGGTACTCCAACCGTGGTGATTCCGCAAAGTGATGATATTTGAAACCAAGCGTCTCGTTTTGCGTCCGAGAACAATGGACGATTTTGATGCCTGTCTTGCGATGGACATGGCGCCGGGCGTTGTCGACTTTTTTCGTGGCCCATGGGACGATCAAATTCAGCACAAGGCCTTTATCAAGGCCCGCATCGCGCAAGATTATGGAAAGGGGCTTGGCTATTGGTCGATCTTTGACAAGACCCGGCCCGATCAGTTTCTGGGGTGGGTATTGTTGATCCCCGAGGACGGCACAGGGCCAGAGGTCGAAATTGGTTGGCGCTTGCATCCCGATCACTGGGGGCAGGGCATTGCATGCGAAGCAGCATCAGTCATTCTGGATCATGGCTTTTCCAGTCTCGCGCTGCCCTGCATTGTTGCTGATATCGATGCAGACAACAGAGCTTCGCGAAAGCTTGCCGAAAATCTGGGTATGATGGCAGATCAGATGGTCGACGGTTATTTGCGTCACGTGATGACGCGTGAAGCGTATCAGGCGCAGCAAGCGTGTCGTGAAATTCCTGACTAGGGGGCAAGCTCGTTTATTGTCCGACGCCCCTTGGCTTGCTATGACCAATAGCAGAGAGGGATACCAAACAGAATGCCAGACTTTGCCATCGAAGATCAGTATCACGGCAGGATTGCCGGGATCGACGAGGTCGGTCGTGGGCCCTTGGCGGGGCCTGTGGTTGCCGCCGCCGTTATCCTGCCCCGCGATGATCGGTTGCCGGTGGAGCTTGTGGCTGAGCTCAATGATTCCAAAAAGCTGTCTGCCAAGAAACGTGACCGGCTCCATGACATCATCATGAGCTGTGCCGAGGTTGGTATTGGCGCGGCATCGGTGCGCGAGATTGATCAGATCAATATCCTGCAGGCGACCTATGTCGCGATGCGCCGTGCGGTGGATCGTCTTGATAATGTGCCGGATCAGGCACTGGTTGATGGCAACCGTGACCCCGGTTTGCCCTGTGCAGTGGAGATGGTCGTGAAGGGGGACAGCAAGTCGCTATCGATTGCTGCGGCATCCATTGTGGCCAAGGTAGTACGTGACCGCGCCATGGCGCGCCTTGCCGTGCGTTATCCCTTCTTTGGCTGGGAAGGCAATGCAGGCTATGGCGTTAAAAAACACATGGCTGGGTTAGGCGAGGTTGGCCCCACGGCACATCACCGCAAAAGCTTCAAGCCGATTGCCGATCTGTTTGACGCGATGATGGCTGGTCGCTGAGCCTAAGCCACGGCCGTCTGGTTCACCGGCAGGATATGGGCACGGACCAGATCGGTGCCGTCTTCCTCGCGGGTGATGGTGGCAAAGCCATCCTTGTGGCGAATGGCAACCCGTTCATGGACACGGCATTCGGTGCGAAACTGGATATCCAGACTTTCGGGATGGAAGTCGGGCCGACCATCCGGGCCGGCAACTCCCATGACCCACTGCATCAAACGCACATTATTGACATGCCCATAAAGGTCCTGATCAGACGGGCGTGCCTTGATGTTATCAACCGTGGGCAAATGATCCTTGGTAAAGGCGGGCCGTAAAGCCGGTTCGATCAATTTGGGACCGGGCGGATCGGGCAGGCGTTCCTCGATCCAGTCGGGCCATTGGGCTGCCCGGCGGGTGATGAGGTCAAACATCACCCAGAAACTTTGCGCGACACCGATCACCTCGCCCTTGCTGTTGGTCAGGCGAAAGTCACGTGTTGCGACCCGGCGCGAAACACCTGAGGGCCAGGTCTCAACCAGAATATCCTCGCCATTGCCAGGATAGTCGCGCATGTGAATGACCATGCGTGCCAGCACCCAGGCAATCCCGTGATCAACCGTGTCGTCATAGGCCAGTTTCAGGATACGGGCGCCCCATCCTGCCGCATCTTGCATATAGTCGGCCAGTGCCGACATCATGACCTTGCCATTGTCACCGATTTCGGAATAGCGCACACGATAGGTGCCCTTCCATCCGCAATTGGCGGGAAGTTCGGCTTCTGAAATATGGTTCCAGTCAATGGTCATGGTGGGGCCTATGTTTGGGGGAGACCGGCGGTGGTGTTGGTCGTGTCAGTATGACGGCTTCTGGCGCATCTTTTTGGTGTCGCCGCGCTTCTTTTTGGAATCGACGCGTTTGCGTTTGGCTGACAGGCTGGGCCGGGTTTTGACGCGGTACTTCTTGCGTTCAGCTGCCTTGCGCAGCAGGGCGAGAAACCGTTCGACGGCATCCTGCTTGTTACGTTCCTGGGTGCGATGGCGCTGGGCGTCAAAGATGATTTCGCCGTCATTGGTCAGTTTGCTGCCAGCAAGTTCGCGCAGGCGATTGCGCACACGTTGTGGCAGTTCGGTCAAATCATCAATGCGCACACGCATCTGAACGGCACTGGATACCTTATTGACGTTCTGCCCGCCCGGGCCAGAGGCGCGGACAAACTGAAAGTTCAGATGGCGTTCATCCAGATAAAGGCCATTTTCAATTTCAAGCATGGCAAACCGAGTGGATTCTTGATGCGTTTCAAGATGATGACTTAACTGAGTGCAATGGTCGGCTATTGATTGAATTTACGGTTTTCTATGCCTACATTACGCAGAGCCGATTACGATGAGCTTGTATCAATTTTGTTCGTGTTCGGCGGACTGTTTGGCTAGGCACAGCGCGCAGAACGATGTGGTGCATCGTTCAAGCGGTGTAACGACGCGAAACACCGCCAAACCGAACCCTTTGGGCCGGAGCATTCCTCTGCCCCGCAGCGTCAAAGATCTCGACCGTAGCCCCGCTACGCTCTGCGATCCTATCCTCGCTGGACAGAGGAATGCTCTCGGCAAAATGGTACAAGCTCATCGTAATCGGCTCTCACCTAACCTGTCAGGGGCGGGACCGAGTGTAAACAGGAAATCAATGCTGCGCCTTTCGCATATCTATCTGGCCCTTGGGTGGCTTTCTGTTGGTCTTGGCGTGATCGGCATTTTCCTGCCGCTTTTGCCAACCACACCCTTCATGTTGTTGGCGGCCTGGCTTTTTGCCAAGGGATCACCGCGCCTGCATGACTGGATATGCAATCATCCGCGTTTTGGAACGTCGATCCGTCAATGGAACGAATATGGCGTGATCAACCGCCGTGCCAAAATGCTTGCCATGGTGGCGTTTCTGGTGGTGATCACGGCATCGCTGGTGTTGATTGAAAACCGCTGGGTCGCGTTTATTCAGCTTCTCGTCGCGATACCGGTCAGTTGTTTTATCCTGTCGCGCCCCTCGGAAGCCCGTCTGGCCAAGGTGCAAAATCCAACCAATCCGGGGGCTTAACCGGCCTTCTTGCGTGACAATTCTTCCTGACAGGTTTCTTCGAGCTTATCGAGCTCATCAAGCGTCGCGTCAATGTCTTCGCGCTGCTTGCGCAGGGTTTCGCGCCGTTCATTGACCTTGTCGACGAGGGTGGTCAGCTGGGTGATCTCGCTGCGATCCCCGTCATACAGATCCAGAAGGTCGCGAATTTCCTTCAATGAAAATCCAAGCCGCTTGCCGCGCATGATCAGGCGCAGGCGCACACGGTCACGCTGGCTATAGATGCGGGTCTGACCTTGCCGTTCGGGCGAGATCAGTTCCTGATCCTCGTAAAACCGGATGGTTCGGGTGGTGACTTCGAATTCGCGGGCAAGGTCGGTGATGGTGTAGCTGTCGTTCATGGTGGCTCAATCATCTTTACGCTTACGTAAACTGAAAGCTACATGCTTTCGCCAGTCGCGACAATCGCCAATTCTTTTGGCAGTTCAACACAGAAGGTGCTGCCTTCACCGGGTTTGCTGGTGACATCAATGCTGCCACCATGCCGATCGACAATCTTTTTGCAGATCGCAAGGCCAATACCGGTACCGGCATAATCGCCATACCCATGCAGGCGTTTGAAGATTTCGAAGATGGTTTCGTGATATTGCGGATCGATGCCGATCCCGTTATCGGCAACAAAAATCCGGTAACTGTCGGGCGTTTCGGACGCAAAAATTCGGACCTGTCCGTCTTTTGGGTCACTGTATTTAAGACCGTTTGACACCAGGTTCTGAAACAGCAGCAGCAATTGGCTGGCATCACCCATGACAGTTGGCAGGACGCCGTCGCGGATGATGTTGCCTTCGGGCGCCGAGCCAGCACGTCTGAAGTTGGTGACAATGGCATCAAACAGGCTATCAAGCGGGACGGGATTGAACGGTTTACCATGGCGGCCAACGCGCGACAGGGTCAAAAGGTCGTCAATCATGCGCTGCATGCGTTGCGTGCCATCAACCGCGTAATGAATGAACTCGTCAGCTGTGTCATCCAGCTGGCCTTCATAGCGCCGTGCCAGCAGCTGGGTATAGCTTGAAACCATGCGCAGCGGTTCCTGCAGGTCATGCGAGGCGGCATATGCGAATTGTTCGAGTTCCGCGTTTGAACGCTCAAGCTCCTGCATGGTGCGCTGGATTTCGCGTTCGTGGCGTTTGCGTTGGGAAATGTCACGCAGCGTAATGATGTAGTGATAGCGCTGATCGGCTGAAAAATGGCTGATTGCGACTTCTAGCGGCACGTTGCGGCCACTGAGTGTGGAGGCCAGAACTTCGATCACACCGGTGCCAAGGTCGGTCAAAAGCCGGTTCGGCGGTGGCGGAGTGAGCGGGGTGTGTTCGCTATCGGGCAGCAGGAAACGAATGATATTGCGCAGTTCCGGATCGCCGGTCGGACCGCAAAGCTCCTGCGCGCGGGCATTCAGCGGTTCGATACTGCCATCATCAGATGCGACAAGAATGGCATCGATGGTGTTTTGCAGGATGGCACGTGTGCGACCTTCGCTGCGTTTGGACTGGGTGACAAGGTCGGCGAGTTCCGAGGCCTGTTGGCGCAAAAGTCGGTCGCGCTGCACAGCCAGCGTAACATCACGAATGATCAGCGAGCATAACGTGCCATTGCGTTTGGTCTTGATCGGATGCACGCGGATGGATTGTTCCATCCGCTCGAAACTGGCTGCAAATTGCGGCAGGGGGCGCAAGGGCAGCGCGCCCTGATTGAGCGAGGGCGAAATCACCGCGGGCATGCCAAATTTCAAACAGTCCTCGATCGCCAGACTGACACGGCCAAGCTTGGTATCGGGGAAAACGTCGTGCAATGCCTTGCCCATCACCTGATCGGCATCCTTGCCAGACCGGCTTTGCATCCATTCGTTCCAGTGACAAATCGTGCCGTCCGGCGCAAGCGCAATCAGCCCGGTATCTGCCGTATCAAGCAGGGCTGCGAAAAGATCGGCAGCATCACTGTCACGGTTCAGATCAAAGGACTGGGGCTGTGCCCTGTTATCGGATTGCGGTTTTGTCATTCACCTCACCGGTTACCCAAAGGAGTTGGCCAGGAAACGGCGGACCAGTTCGCGCAACATCTGGATAGATTCAAGGTCCATGACGAACAGCACATAGCCATCAATATCGTTCTGACGCAGCATGAATTGTACATGCAAAATCATCAGAACGGGATTTGTGCCTGCGCTGCCATCTGTTGCATCGTCATCGAGCAGGGCACGCGTTTCACGTTTGCGAAATGACGGCATCGAACAATTGATCGGCTCGCCCAGCACGTTGGAAATGCTGCCAAGGCAGGCGTTCAAAATGATATTGCCAACCTCCATCAGGGCTTCCTGTTCAAGATCTGTCAGCGTATCAAGCGGCACGTCGACCTTAAGCAGGCTGCGCACAAGCTCCAGACTTCTTACTTCCGGGAAAACCAGCATGGCTTCGCCGGTGAACGGTCCATGGAAACTTTGGCTGACAGCAGAAACAACTTCGGTCGGGGCGTTGGCCAATTCACTGTCAGAGAACCGTTCAACAAAGGATATCGCCGGGACTGTCAGTTCGACGGGTTGCTCAACCATTTCCGAAAGCGAAGACGCGGCACGCCCAACACCAATATTGATCAGTTCACTGATGGTATCATGTTCAAGTTCGGTGAGTTCGATCATTGGGCAGCTTCCCGCGACGTGATGTAGTCGCGAATTTTCTCTTCGGTTGGGGGTTTCGGAATGAAATCAAGTCCAAGGCTTTCGGCCTTGTTCTGGATTTCCTGTTGAATATTGGCAGTCAGAAGCGCAATTACAGCCCCGGGAAAACGGGCACGCAGCTTTTCGCCCAGTTCAAGGCCGTCCATGCCGGGCATGTTGAAATCAACCAGCATGTAGTCATAGGTCTTGGCATCGACCATTTCGAGCGCCTTGCTTGCGTCTTCGGCCTCGTCGATTTGCCAATCTGTAAAGTTGCTGGAAATGAAGGCCTTGACTAGAAGGCGGGCGAACTTGCTGTCATCAACGAGCAAAACGGATTTGGTATCTGGCATTTTCTTCTCGATTGTGCGGGGCTGAGCCGAAGCCATATCAGTGCGATATGCGCGGCGGGTTAGAGTTCGGTTGTGATATCGACGGAGGGGCGTCGAACATACTCGACAACCTCGCCGGGCGGCAGGGGTGTGGCAATCAGGAAGCCCTGAACTTCGTCACAATTGCATTCCCGAAGGAACTGCATCTGTTCATTTGTTTCGACACCTTCAGCCACGACCTTGAGGCCAAGGTTATGACCCATTGCGATGATCGTGCGCGTGATGGCGGCATCGTCAGTATCAATCGTGACGTCGCGGACAAAGGATCGATCAATCTTGATGGTATTGATCGGCAGGCGCTTGAGATAAGCAAGCGACGAATAACCCGTACCAAAATCATCAACCGCGATCTTCAAGCCAAGATGGCGCAGCTCTTCAAGGATGGTCGCGGACTTTTTGATTTCCTGCATCATCGCGGTTTCGGTGACCTCAAGCACGATCCGTGCGGCCGGTGTGCTGGTTTCGGCAAGGATGCGCGAAATGGTTTCGGTGATGCGGCCTTCGATCAATTGGCGTGGCGACAGGTTGATCGCAATCGGCGTTGCCGGAATTGACTGTTCATCCCATTGCGAAATCTGCCAGCAGACTTCACGGAATACCCATTCGCCGATCTTGCCAATCAGACCGGTTTCCTCAGCAACGGGAATAAACTGCATGGGCGAGATATATCCCCGTCCGGGCTGTTTCCAGCGGATCAGCGCTTCGAGGCCGCAGACCTTGTTGGTGCGCAAATCGACCTTGGGCTGGTAATGCAGTTCGAACTCATCCTTTTCCAGGGCTTCACGCAGATCATTTTCGATCACAAGCCGCGCCATCGCGCTTTCGTTCATGGTCTTGGTAAAGAAGTGATAGGTGCCGCCGCCACTGGATTTTGCGCTGTACATTGCAGTGTCGGCATTGCGCATCAGGGCAGGGAAGGTTTCGCCGTCTGACGGATAAAGCGCAATCCCGATGGACGGTGTGACAAACAGAACGCGCCCCTTGATGTCAAAGGCCGGGCTCAGCGCATCGAGAACGGCTTGCGACAGGATGACGGCATCCTGTGTTTCTTTGAGATCGGGGATAATGATCAGGAACTCATCCCCACCCAAACGGCCAACAACTTCTTGCCGACCGATGACCTTTTGCAGTCTGAGCGCAACCGCCTTGAGCAACAGGTCCCCGACATCATGACCAAGGCTGTCATTGATCAGCTTGAAACGATCAAGGTCAATGAACAGGATCGCGGTGGCGCCGCTGCGCACGGCTTCATTGTCTTTGTGGGTTTGCAGCGCATCTGACAGGCTGTGTTCGAGCATGCTGCGGTTGGGCAGGTTGGTCAGCGTGTCATGGTTGGCCATATAGACCAGCTGTTCCTCATAGCGCTTGCGCACCGTGATATCATTGAGCACTGCGGTCATCAGTGGGGTGTCGCTGTCGGGGATCAGGCGAAGCGCAATCGAAACATCAATTTCCTTTTTGTCGGCACGGACGATGGGCAGCGTGAAGCGCTTTTCGACGGTTTCCCCGCCCGGTGCATGTTCGGCCAGTTCTTCAAGACTGTGTTCAAGAAGTGGTACCGCGCGTGGCAACAGGAATTCATGAAGTGTCCGCCCCTTTGGCGTTTCATCGCGCATCATGCCAAGGATCTCTTTGGTCGCGGCATTGTATTCGACAATGCGACCGTTTGGCGTGATGGTCAGAATGCCGTCTGCAACATTCTGGACGATGGCACTGAGGCGGCTTTCGCGATCACGAACTTTTTGCTGACTTTCAAGCAATCTGTCGAGGGTTGAGGACACCCGTTCCATCAGGCCACGGGTGGTCTGAATGATCATGCCCAGTTCGTTCCTGGCGTGATGGGCTGGAATGTCGATGGCAGTAGAGTCGGGCTTTTCGGGATCAATTTTGCGCAGTTGGGCTGCAATCCCCAGAAGCGGTTTGGTCAGCGTGGTATAGAAAAATGCCACCAGCACCAGACCAAGCAAAAGGTTGCGCACAATGCCCGATAACAGAATGCGCGATGCACGGTTTAAAAAGCCATCTGCAATCAGGTCGGTATCAATTTTGACACTGAGATGTCCGACCAGCCCGTTCGGCCCGTCTGTTTGAAGCGGGATTTCATATGCCTGGTTTTCCCCAAACATGATCTGGGTCAAGAAGGTCCGGTTCGAGCTGATCGGTTGTTCGGATTTGCGCGCCAGGACATTGTTGAAATTGTCGCGCAGCTCTGCCTCATACACCGGTTCATACTCGAAAATGCCCGAAACGACCCGGGCCGCCAGTGTTTCGTCGAGCCCATAGGCCGCCTGGGTGGCTGATTCGCGCAAGGTCGCCAGAACCTGGTTCACGGTGCGGTCAATCAGGTTTTGCTCTTCGCGCAGGTCCCAAAGAATCTGGATGCCACTGAACAGCAGGCCAATCAGCAAAGTAAGCCCGACCGCAATTCTTGCCTGTTTGACAGACAAGCGGTCGCGCCATCTAAGCCTTTGTTGATCATGGCCTTTTTCTGGCAATCCGATCCCCACAGTTTCTTGTGTTGTTACCCCGTGGCAGCAGATTATGGCTTTGTCCATTCAAAAGCAATTGTCCGCAGGATTTAGGAACTGGAAAAGCGGCAAGAAATCTGTATGGTCTGCGCTGCATTGCAGCGTGCACGGACCTGATACGTCAGGGCTCGGACAAGCTGTCGGTGCGCCACAAAGAATATACTACGCAAAAAATTAGGGTTTTATTGGAGTTGCACACAACTGCTGTGCATGATAACCCAATTCCCGAGAGAGAACACGGCCGAAAGCGGGTGCAGCCGCAATCTGGCCCCGCAACCTGTACGGAGTTACACCATGACCTATGTGGTGACGGAAAACTGCATCAAGTGTAAGTATCAGGACTGCGTCGAGGTTTGCCCCGTCGATTGCTTCTATGAAGGTGAAAACTTCCTCGTAATTCACCCTGATGAATGCATTGATTGCGGTGTCTGCGAACCGGAATGCCCCGCTGAAGCGATTATTCCCGATACCGAGCCGAATCTGGATAGCTGGTTGGAAATCAACCGGAAATTTGCAGAAGTCTGGCCAAATATTACCCGCAAAGGCGACGCACCGGCGGACGCTGATGAATGGAACGGCAAAACCGGCAAGACCGAAATGCTGTCCGAAGCGCCGGGTGAAGGTGACTGATTTTCGGACTAACTCCCGAAATTCTATGCGATTTTCGACCCACTGGCTCCTGCCAGTGGGTTTTGCGCATGGCAGCATTGAGCAGGGTGTCGGGAAAATACCTGTAAACTGATGACGTGTTGTGTTATTGTTCACAATTCGCGCTAAGGGCTCGACAGGCTCATTCCGAATTGTCGAATTTCCGTATTTGAAATTCCTGTCTGAACCGCGACTTTGCCAAAAAGCTTGGTCGCGTGCAGCTCTTTGCGTCGCTGGTTCTGTAGTGTTGCAGTTGAATGACCAGGCCTGATTGGGCCGGAAGGATGCTTGATGTCGGATAAGTTGCCGTTTGCTGTTGGCGATTACGTTGTTTACCCCGCGCATGGTGTTGGCTGTGTTGATGGCCTGGAAACCCAGGAAATCGCGGGGCAGGAATTACGCCTTTATGTGATTACCTTTGACTCCAGCCGCATGACCTTGCGCGTGCCGGTGAACAAGGTTGGCAACTCCGGTCTGCGCAAGCTGTCTTCGAAAAAGCAGATGGATTCCGCACTCGTAACCCTTAAGGGTCGTGCACGTGTCAAGCGCACCATGTGGTCGCGCCGTGCGCAGGAATATGAAGCAAAAATCAATTCCGGTGACCCGGTTTCGATTGCTGAAGTTGTGCGCGATCTGCATCGCAGCGCGACCCAGCCGGAACAGTCCTTCTCCGAGCGTCAGATCTACGAAGCCGCGTTTGAGCGCCTTGTAGACGAGCTTGCCGCGATTGAAAAAATCGACAAGGACAAGGCGTCTGGCAAACTTGAAAAGCTTTTGCAGAAGGCTGCCTGATTGCGAAGGCCCCTTCAGACAACTATTTATAAAAACCGGCCCGCGATATACGCTTGGGCCGGTTTTATTTTTGTTTTGGGCAGGTTACAGCGATGAGTACAGTTCTGGCGCCGATCAAACCGGCAGAGAGAATCTGGGTCGTCGGCGCAATTAATGGTGATCATGGCGCGCTGCGCGATGTTCATCAGAAACTTGCGCAACGCGTAAAGCCGGGCGACAGGCTTGTCTATCTCGGGAACTATTGGGGCGATGGCACCGCCGAAAACGTGGTTGCCACCATCAATGAGCTGTTGCTGTTCCGCCGCTTCTTCATCGCCCTGGATGGTGTCGATATTACCGACATCGCGTTTCTGCGCGGTGCGGCCGAAGAGATGCTGTCCAAATTGCAACAGATCCAGTTTGCCCCGAATCCGGGTGAGGTCTTTGACTGGATGCTAACCCGTGGCATTGCCGGAACCGTGCGTGCCTATGGCTTTGATCCGGCCAGTGTGCAAAAGACCATGCATCAGGGCGCACATGCGATTTCACAATGGACATCGACATTCGGTGACGCGGTGCGACGCCATAGCGGCCATAACGCATTGCTGTCCGATCTCAAGCATGCGGCCTATTCAACGGATGGTCGCCTGATCTTTGTCCATACCGGACTTGATGGATCTCGTCCGCTGACCGGTCAGACCGATACCTTCTGGTGGGGTGGGTCGATGTTTGAAGCCATTACCGAACGCTATTACGACTGCGCCCGCATTGTCCGGGGTGCGTCCCAAGGGCAGGTTGGTCTGCAGGAACGCGAATTTACCCTGTCGCTGGATGGCGGGGCCGGGCGCGGCGGGCATCTGATTGCTGTGGCCCTTGATGCTCAGGGCGCCATCATCGAGCAACTTACCAGTAGCTAATCAGCACTAAGCCGGTTTGAAAAATACAAAAGGCAGCATTTCGATGCTGCCTTTTGTCGTTTGGGAAACATGTCTGATTGTGGCGTTAGTTTTTCACCACTTTTACCAGCGACCCGACCGCTGGCGGCTGGCCACTGCCAAGGCCGTTGATCGTGGCAAACACGTCTGCCGGTGCCTTGTCGACGTCCATGTCATCAATGAAGGTCTGCAGGCTGTATTCCGGGTTGACCGCGCGCACCTTGATGCGAAGCGGGGTATAGATCTGCTTTTCCCGGTCGGTCAACGGGCGGAAGCTATAGGTCGTGCGACGCAGAGGCAGGTTATAGCTAACGGCCTGATCAAGCGGGGTGACAAACAGGAACTGATAGGCCGAGCTGCCATGGCGGATCACCACCACGCGCAGGCGCGCCGGGCCGGATTGCAATGAAATATCGGCGCTGCCGGTTGCGGCTTCCTGGCCTTCGATATCGAGCATCTCGATATTGCGAATGGCGATCTGTTTGGAGAAACCGTTCTGCAAATAGTGATCAAGGCGGATGTCCTTGGCCCCCGGTGCGCCTTCAAAAATGATCTGCGCCCCTTTGCCATCGCGCGCGATGACGGCGGTTGGCTGGTTGGTCATGGTAAAGCCATCGGGCACTTCAAAGCGGAAATTCAGCGGCACATGGACAAATTCCTGTCCACGGACATAGCCCTGATCCGGGCCATCACCATAAAGGATGCCGTCAATAGCTGTCATGTAACGCACAGTGCCAATTTCCGGGTTGGCAACCGCTGTGATATTTGCGCTTTGGCGTGCCTGCTCGATGCGGTCAAGGGTGCGCGGATGGGTTGCCATGAAGTCATACTGGTCAACATCATCTGGCGAACGTCCCGCGAGTTTTGCCTGCAAACGTGAATGTGCCCGCAATTTCTTGAGGAAGGATGCCATGGCCTTTGGGTCATATCCGGCCTTGGTCATATAGCGAATGCCAAGCATGTCGGCTTCAAATTCGTGCTCGCGCGAGAAGGCTTTGAGATAGGCATTTGCCCCTTGGCCAATCAGATCGCCGGCCCCGTTTCCGATTGCAACGGCCAGTCCTCCTGCGAGAAGTTGTGTCAGAACACCGCGGCTGTATCGCTGGGCAGAGTGGCGGGCGACCACATGGCCGATTTCATGGGCAACAACGCCAGCCAATTCCGCCTCGTTGGTCGCAAGGGCGGCCAGACCACGCGTGATATAGACATACCCACCAGGCAGGGCGAAGGCGTTGACAACCGGGGAATCAAGAACGGTAAATGTGAACTTTTCGTTCGGAGTTTCCGAAACCGCGACCAGCTTTTCTCCGACTTTGGTTACATAACTTTGCAGGTCCTTTTCCGTGTATTGGCCACCGAATTCCTTGACCATTTTCGGATGTTCTTGCGAGCCGATCTGTTTTTCCTGCTCGGGCGACATGAAGGCGGTGAAGCTGTCCTCACCCGTTGCCCGGTTGGTCGAACATCCGGCGACCGCAGTGCTCAGCGCGATCGCAGCAAGCACACCGGCAAGATGTTTATGTGATCGGAAATTCAGCCAGCCCATTGTTATCTTTCCTCGTGTCGTTTGGCCGCGTAAGCTGCCAAGCATCGTTCCAGCGAAACCAACCGGGAATTGGTAACGCGTGTTTTCTGATCATTCAATCTTTTCGCACGTTCCGATCAAGCCTCTAAAATGGGGAGATTTTTGGGCCACCTTGCCATCGGTGGGTACACGTGCGCTGTGGCTGATCCTTATCGGGCTTGGCGCTACCGCAAGCGTGTCGGCAAAGGCCGCTGAATGGCGGTGCGGAGAGCATATCGTCGGGCCTGTAAACACAACCGTATCGGAACCCGGTCAGGTCTGGCGAAACGTGGATATTCGCATTGATGCAATTGATGCGTTCAGCACGCCAGAAGCCCCGGACACATTGTTTCGACTGGCAGATGTCGCTTTTGTCCCGGAATATGAGGCTGCGGCAAAGGCAAGGCTGTCAGCACTGAGTGCACAAAATGTCACGATAAAAGCCCTTTCCGATCAGCCTGACTTTCTTGGCCGCACGCCGGTACGCATTGAAGATACCGACGGCCATGCATGGCGCAGGATGCTTGTGGAAGATGGACTGGCAATGCTGTTGCCGGAGCTCGGCCAGGATGTCGATGATCTGATCCGTCTTGAGGATGGCGCTATCGATAACCGGGTCGGGATGTGGTCGGACCGTGATCCGGATACAGGCTATTATGTGCACGCCAACCATGGAAAATCGGAAACCATTTCGTCGGCCAAAGATGCCATTGGCAGGTTTGCTGTGATTGATGGCACGATCAGAAGCATCGAGCATCAGGAATGGCGCAGTTACCTGAACTTCGGGGCAAACTGGCGCGAAGATTTCACCATCGCGCTCGATACAACGATGCGCGATGTTTTCAGCCAAGACGGTGACGTCCAAGCCGCGATGCAGGACTGGATTGGCCGAAAGGTCCGGGTGCGGGGCGTGATTGAAAACCGCGGTGGGCCATACATCGCGCTGCACGACCCATCCTGGCTGTGTATGGCCCGCTAGGCGGTGGCAAGAAGGACGGCTTTAATAACGCTTGTTCTTTTTGTCTGGTTTATGAGACTTCTTGTCTGCGCCACCACCGGCCAAGTTGAGTTAATGCTATCAAAACAAAGAGGTCCATCGCGTGCTCTATCCCGAAATTTCGCCCCGTCAATCAGGTTGGCTGTCGCGTGACGATGGTCACGAACTCTATTGGGAAGAAGTCGGCAATCCGGCCGGTATTCCCGTCATTTTCCTGCATGGCGGTCCGGGGGCCGGCATTTCGCCGAACAGCCGCCGCTTCTTTGATCCGGAAAAATACCGCGTCATTCTGTTTGATCAGCGCGGGGCGGGGAAATCACGCCCGTTCGGCAGTCTTGAAAACAACACCACCGACCATTTGATTGGCGATATCGAAGCGCTGCGTGAAGAACGCGGTATTGAGCGTTGGCTGGTGTTTGGCGGTTCATGGGGCTCGACCTTGTCGCTGGCCTATGGCCAGGCATGTCCCGAGCGGGTCACCGGGTTTGTCCTGCGCGGTATCTTCCTTGGCAGCACGCCTGAGATCAAATGGTTCATGGAAGGCATGGGGAAGTTCTTCCCAGAGGCAGAGCGTCGCTTCCTTGATGCCGCCGGGTTTGATAAAAATCCGGGCTTCCAGAAGATGCTGGACCGCTATGCCGAGATTTTTTCTGGCAAGGATGGTGAAGAAGCTGCGATTGATGCCGCACGTGTCTGGTCGGCCTATGAAGCAACGTGCTGCACGCTGTTACCCGATGATGGTCTGGTTGAGGATTTTGAAGGTGATCAGATCGCCTTGGCATTGGCCAAACTTGAGCATCACTACTTTGTGCATCGCTGCTTCTTTGAAGAAGGTCAGTTGATCAAGAATGTCGGGCTTGTGTCCCACGCACCAATCGTTATCGTGCAGGGCCGCTATGATGTCGTTTGCCCGCCGGTATCGGCTCTGGCACTGCATAATGCTTGGTCCGGATCCGAATTGGTGATTGTTGATGATGCCGGGCATGCGGCAAGTGAGCCGGGGATTATCCGGGAACTTGTGCGTGCGACCAATCGGTTTGATGGCAAAAAGTTCGTGTAAAATTAACAGACAAACAGCAATGTGTTGTTGAGTTTGAAAACCTATCGGCTAGTATAGCGAACCGATTGATCTAGTGGGGACTTGGTTAATGAAGTTGGTATTGGGGAAGCTGCTCGCAGTTTGCGTTCTGTTTGCTTTCGGAAGCACGGCGCATGCGCAGCAAATTCTTGGTAACGATAATGCCTCCGGGCTGCTTGAATTTTCGACCGGTATGGTCGACATCACTCAGGATGAAGAAGCAGCTGAGTTTCGTCTGAACTACCGTGCCCAGCACGCAATGTTTGATGTCACCCGCCCGATTGGTGGTGTGATGGTGACCTCCGAAGGTGCCGTTCACGGCTATGGCGGTCTTGCTGTTGACGTTCTGTGGGGCGAGCATTTCGTGTCCAGCGTCTATACGTCTGTTGGTGCATACCATCAGGGCAATGGCGAAGACCTTGGTCACTGGATCGAATTCCGTTCCGGTCTTGAGCTTGGCTTCCGCTTTGACAGCCACGAACGTTTGAGCCTTGGTATCTCGCACATCTCGAACGCCAGCATCGGCGACGAGAACCCGGGTACGGAAATTCTGTCTCTGACCTATTCCTTCCCGATTGACCGCCTGTTCGACTAAGGCGATCATCGACAAAGATTTTAATCGGCCGAGAGTGATTGCATCCTCGGCTGATTTGCGTTTGGGGCCCGGTTTGGTCCGGAAAGGTGGGAATATCCGTGTCCTCGCGGATTGATCGCCATCGGATTTGCTGCTAATCGAATGCTGCCGAACGGCACTGCGCCCGTAGCTCAGCAGGATAGAGCACCAGATTCCTAATCTGGGGGCCACAGGTTCGAATCCTGTCGGGCGCACCATCTCTCTTTCTTCTTCAGTGCGATCAAAGCTTTCTGATAACGCATTTGTCCTGCGTTGCCGATGATCCGTCTTGCTTGAAAAACAAGTGCATCTTTCTCATATCGCTAGAAAGGGGAGGTGCACTTTAATGATGGATGCAGCCCCCCATAAAACGATCTGGGAGGATAAAATGACGAGCTGGATCAGGCTTCCGAACAGTGAAGGTCAATGCGTTTCGCGTCCGGACGGGCAAGGGGACCAAAAAACCTATCAGCGCGAAGTCGGACGCGCGGGTTTTCAGGGGCCGGCCGCACAAATTTATCACCGCCACCCGCCAGCAGGTTGGGCAACGTTTGAGGGGCCATTAAGGCCGCGCGCATTCTCCCTTGCGAAGCTGTCATCAGGGCCGGCTTGCCCGCTTCAGGCGCGGCGAATTCTGCATAATGAGCGGATGGAACTTCGTTATTGGAAAACGGAAAGCAAAATGCATGCACTGGCACGCAATGCTGACGGGGATATCTTGATGTTCGTCCATGAAGGGGCGGGCGAGTTGTTTTGCGACTACGGACATCTACCCTATCGGGACGGGGATTATATCCTTTTGCCGCGTGGGACCGCCTGGCGGATAGAGCCATCTGAAATTTCGGAATTCATGATGATGGAGGCCACCTCAGACGCCTTCAAGCTGCCCGAACCGTCATCTGGTGGCGAAGGGGCAATTGATCCCATGCTTTTTACCCTGCCAAAGATCGATGATGCCTTCGTAGCCCAACAGGATGATGCCTTTTGGGAGATCCATATCAAGCGCAGCGGCCAAGTTTCGACCCTGACCTATCCGTTTAATCCACTTGATGCCGTGGGTTGGGAAGGTGATCTTTGTGTCGTGAAACTGAATTGGCGTGATCTGACAAAGCGTCGCGGCAATGGGCATCGCTCGTCGCCGGCCGCCAATTGCACCTTTGTCACTGAGACTTTTGCGGTGAGCACCTTTATCCCGAAGGTTGGTGAAGGTGAGTCCGGTGTCATGCGGGTGCCGTTCTATCATTCCAATGAAGATGCCGATGAGTTCATTTTCTATCATCGCGGCGAGTTCTTCAGCCGTGGAGATATCAAGGCCGGCATGGCGACGTTCCATCCAAGTGGCTTCCCGCATGGACCGCATCCAAGCGCCTATCAGAACAAAATGGTCAAGGCGCCGGTTGAGACTGACGAAGTGGCTGTGATGATCGACAGTCGGGTGTTTTTGAACATCGATGAGTCGATCCCGGGCGGCGCAGAATGGAAGTCTTATGTCAAAACGTGGGAAAAGGCCGAAGAAACGCTATAAGGACTTGATGGGTTTTAGCTAAAAATGGCAGTTTGGCGCCGCGAGTTGTTGGTGGTAATTTCGCGGAAGGTTGTTAATCTAATCGTCAACTTGTCGGGGTGGTTTGAACCGCCCCGTCCGAGTTTGGGTACATTCACAAGACGTTTATTACGTTTTACTTCCTAACGCCGGACATCCTGATCTCAAGGGGTATCAGGGTGGCCGCTAGACATCAGCGCCGATAACGGTTAACCAAAGCCAATAATGAATAAGCAGAAGATCGTAAAATCCGTCAGCCACAAGACTCCTGAACCACATGAGGTGCCGGAAGACCCCTTGACGTGCTTGCCTCAAACCTTTGAGGCGCGGGGGGTGAGGACGCCCTTTACCACCAAGACGCTGCGCTATGCCCGCGTGTCGATTGGCAGGGGTGGACGGAAAATGATCATGCTGCCGGGCCTTTCAGGCGGCCTTGGCACTTATGAAATGCCGCTTGATACCTTGCGCGAAGTGTTTGATCTGTCGGTTCATGATCGCATGTTTTTTGATCGCGTGCTTGAGCTTGAAGAAATCCGGCCACAAACCGTTCTTGAACACAGCCGTACGGTTGGCGCCACCGGCGTTGGCGGTGTTGAGCTGGCCCGCGTCTGTGCGCGGCGCAACTGGAATGAGAAGGCATCGCGCGAACTTGGCCAGATGGCGGTTCTGCATCAGGCCCTGCGTCAACTTGGCGGGGCTGCCGTCAAGGACATGAAGCAAGAAGAACTGATGACCACTGACGGGCAGATCCGCGCACGAAAGGCGCTGAACCGCTTCGCATCCGAGCACAAGGTTGCCAATGATACCATCATTGATAGCCTCGGCGAATGGAGCAAGATGATCGCTCCGGTTGGCCTCGATCTGGAAGGCTGTCAGGGGCAGTTGCGTGTTCTGGCCAACGGGCTTAAGAAATTTGCCAAGGATATCGAGGAATGGGCAAATTCCGAGCAATCCGATTTCCGCTTTATGGCCGGACGTATCGTCAGCGCAACGCGCTCCACCAGCGACCACGCGCTCAAGCGCATCGCCGAGGTCGATAGCTGGAACAGTGAGCTTGGCAAGGTTCTGACCGACTGGGAGCGCGCCAAGAAGGATATTGGTCAGACCATCGAATATCTTTGGTGGTTGCTTGACGGTTGGCAGGAACTGATTGATGTCTGGGATAAACGATCCCTGACAGATCGCGCCAAACAGCGCGAAACCGTCGAAGAGGTTGCAAGCTTTGCACCGGTTCTGCCGGTATCGGAAATTGCCGTGACCGAGCAGCAGTTCTGGGTTGATGTGCGCGTGAACCAGATGCTTTGGGCGGGTGAATTGCGTAAACTTGGCAGTGGGGAAATTGACGCCGATGTGATGGATCGTCTCGAACGCTTCAGGAGACAGTCGGCATGAAGATTGAAGATGCCGGAAAGCTTGGCGCTTCCCAGCTTGGTCAGTTGTTTGAGTCGCTTAGTAGCAACGAGATTGCCCGTTTCACACGCGCAATCGAAAGCGATCGTGCCGATCCCAAGCTGCCCCTCCCGCACGAAACCGTTTTGCAGATCCTGCGTCCGCGTCTGGCCTCGCTCAAGCCGGAACGTTTTCCGACACCGATGCGTCAGTTCTGCGATCCGTTTGAAGATTTGCTGACATCTGGCGATCCGAATGAAAAAAGCATCCGTATCAGCCGTTCTTCATTGATGCCGATATGGAATGTCGTGGTTGAATCTGGTGGCCCCGAATTCGAAAAGGCCATGAAGGAAATCGAAAAGGCCGCAATCACGCGTGATACGGCCAAGCTCGCCATTGCAGAACGCACGCTTTGGAAGCTGGGCGCGCGCACGATTGAACAACAGATCGAAGAGTCCCTCGTTGGCGTGAAACATGAACGCGCGCTTGCGACCCGGTTGGGGTCGCGCGTGCATATGACGGCCTTTGCGGAAGTTGGTAAAATTCTGACAGTTGGCGAAGAAATCGCCCAATTGCGCGAACGCTTCCCGTCTGCCCCGATCAGGGTGCTTGATAAGAACGACGTGACGTGGCTGCGTGATCTGTTCATGTCGATCTCAAAGGCCAAGCCGGGCTTCGAACCGATGTTTCTGCTTGCGGTTCTTGCGCGTTTGCTGCGGCCAAGTGAGTTGTTCAAGCTGATCCGTGTCTTGTCGACCAAGTCCGATGATCGCACGATCGAGAAAACCAACCTTGCCGAAACCGGTGATCTGATCATTGATCTGCTGGCAGAAACCGTCACCGAAATCGAACAGGGTGTCGTGACTGGCAAGGACGAAGCCCACATTCTGTCGCTTGCGCGTTGGTATGCATCCGAGTTTGTGCGCATTACCCGCGAATTCAAAATCCGCAAGGATGGCCGTTGGGGTGAAAAGCTGCTTGATACCCGCAGGCGTGTATCCCGTGCATTGGCAGATACAATGTTTGGCGCAACGCCCGAACGTGTGATTGACGCCTTGCCAAAACTCGAAGCCGCACAGGGCCCGGGGTCGGGCCGTGGCGGGCTTGCCCGTCCGATCTTCTCCCAGGAATTTGATGACGAGAAGGTTCTGGCTGCCGAAAAATCGGCAGAGGCAATTGCCGAAACCGCACGCATTTCCGATGTGTTGGCCGCCCAGAGTTCTGCGGCCAAAGCAGTGGTAGAGCTTAAGAAAAAGCTCAATCAGATTGGCCGTGCGGGTGTGGACAGCATGCGTCGATTGACGCCAGAAGAAGTGCCCAACGCACAGCGCAACCTGTTTGCGACCGTGCGTTTGCTTGAGATCGTTGATGGGCCCGATGATGCCGATGTGTTGCGTCGTCGCGGGATGTCTGCACTGCGCGCGCTTGAGGCTGATCAGAAGGCAAGCTGACCGGTTTAAGCGTGCTTTCCGTTCGTCGCTTTTGACAGGTGTGCCGCCGTATCGAGTTGATCAAGCCAGTTCATGAAGGCACGGATTTTGGGAAGGCGCGCCCGACTTTTCGGACAGCAGGCATAATAGTGAAACGGGCTTGCCTTGGGTTGCCCGAACGGGGCAATAATCCGCCCGCTTGCCAGTTCATCTTCAATCGCAAAGGTCGGCAGCAGAGCCACGCCAAGCCCGGCGGCGGCGGCCTGCATGGCCATGGTGAAGTGTTCAAACTTCGGCCCGTTTTCACCGTCAATGTCGCTCAAGCCACTGGCCGACAGCCAATCGGCCCAGCCGCGCGGACGCGTTGCGATATGCAGTAATGGAAAGTTCCGCAAATCCTCGGCCCTTGGCGGGTGATCGAGGCTGGCAACCAGCTCCGGGCTGCAGATCGGCACCATTTCCTCGCCATGCAAAATATGGGCATCGAGTTCCGACCACTGTCCTTCGCCAAACAGAACGGCAATATCGATCTGTTCGCGGTCAAAATCAGGCATGCCGATCCGCGAGATAAAGTTGATAGCAATTTCGGGAAATTTACTGCGAAACTCAGGCAATAATGGAATAAGGCAGCGCGACCCGAAGGTCGGCGGGGCCGCAACCGTCAGAACCCCGCTTTCCGATCCGCCCGACAACAGGGTAAGCGTCGCACTTTCAAGCTGATCAAGGGCCGGGCGAATGGATTGCATATAGCTTTCGCCTTCTGGCGTGAGCACAAGCCGTTGCTTTTCGCGGGCAAACAGCTTGCACCCGAGCCAGGTTTCAAGTCCCTGTATCTGTCGGCTGACCGCACTTTGTGTCAGATAAAGTTCCTCGGCAGCGCGCGATGCGCTGCCAAACCGGGCGGTCTGTTCGAAGCAACTAAGTGCTTTCAGGCTGGGAATACGGCGAGCCAAACGGGTATCCTGTTGTCGGGGTGCGAAACAAGTTTATGAGTTTTTTGCATAATCTATATCGCTTTTATCATTTGCAACTTGCGCTGCCAATTCCTAGCTTTATCCCATAAGCAAGTAAGCTTTTCAGGGGTAGCGTCATCTCGCCCTTCTATGGCGCTGCCCCTGCTTTCTGTACAAAAATTCATAAAAGGACCAGGCGAATGGCAAGCCGCGCACCGTTTCATTGGGAAGATCCGCTCCTGCTTGAAGAGCTGTTGAGCGAAGACGAACGCATGATCCGCGATGCGGCCCGTGCATATTGTCAGGAAAACCTTCAGACCCGTGTTCTTGAAGCCAACCGTCATGAGATTTTCCATCGTGAAATCATGACCGAGATGGGTGAACTTGGCCTGCTTGGCCCGACCATCCCCGAGGAATATGGCGGACCGGGTGTGAACCACGTCGCCTATGGCCTTGTCGCCCGCGAAGTTGAGCGCGTTGATTCCGGTTATCGTTCGGCCATGTCGGTTCAGAGCTCGCTCGTGATGCATCCGATCTATGCTTATGGCAGCGAAGAACAGCGCAAGAAGTATCTGCCGAAACTGGCAACCGGTGAATGGGTTGGCTGCTTTGGCCTGACCGAGCCGGATCACGGTTCCGATCCGGGCGGCATGAAAACCCGTGCCCGTAAAACCGACGGTGGTTTCAACCTGTCGGGCGCCAAAATGTGGATCACCAACAGCCCGATTGCAGACGTGTTTGTCGTCTGGGCCAAGGATGACGAAGGCGTCATTCGCGGCTTCATCCTTGAAAAGGATATGAAGGGTCTGACCGCGCCGAAGATCGAAGGCAAGTTCTCGCTGCGTGCATCGATTACGGGCGAAATCGTCATGGACAATGTCTTTGTGCCCGAAGAAAACATGCTGCCGAATGCCAAGGGCCTTGGCGGTCCGTTCGGTTGCCTGAACAAGGCACGTTACGGCATTGCATGGGGTGCGATGGGTGCTGCTGAATTCTGCTGGCATGCCGCACGTCAGTACACCATGGATCGCAAACAGTTCGGTCGTCCGCTTGCGGCAAACCAGCTGATCCAGCTGAAACTGGCCAACATGCAGACCGAAATCACTCTGGGCCTGCAGGGAGCGCTTCAGCTTGGCCGTCTGCTTGACGAAGGCAAAGGCGCACCGGAAGCGATTTCGCTGATGAAGCGTAACAACTGTGGCAAGGCGCTTGATATTGCCCGTGTTGCCCGTGACATGCATGGCGGTAACGGTATCGCCGACGAATTCCATGTCATTCGTCATGCGATGAATCTTGAAGCGGTCAATACCTATGAAGGTACCCATGATGTTCACGCCCTGATCCTGGGCCGTGCACAGACCGGACTTCAGGCCTTCACCACCGAGGGCTGATCCAAAGATTTCGATCGGGCGACGGCAGAAATGTTGTCGCCCTATTTGATTCCAGCTGCTTTTTTCCCAGCTGCCTTTTTACAAGTCGATATTTCGGGATATTCAGATGACTGGCGCACTTTCCGGGCTTCGTGTTCTTGACCTTTCGCGCGTGCTGGCGGGCCCCTGGGCCAGTCAGACCCTTGCTGATATGGGGGCAGAGGTCATCAAGATCGAACGTCCCGGTGCCGGTGATGATACCCGTGGCTGGGGCCCTCCTTTTGCCAAGGACGCCAATGGTGAAGACACGACCGAGGCGGCCTATTACCTCACGGCGAACCGTGGCAAAAAGTCGCTTACCATCGATATCACCAAGCCCGAAGGTCAGGAGATTGTCCGCAATCTTGCTGCGGAAAGTGACGTGGTGCTCGAAAACTTCAAGGTCGGTGGCCTGAAGAAATACGATCTGGATTACGCATCGCTTTCAAAGGTGAACCCGAAGCTTGTCTATTGCTCGATCACCGGGTTCGGGCAGGACGGCCCCTATAAGGACCGGCCGGGTTATGACTTCATGATCCAGGGCATGGGCGGACTGATGAGCATCACCGGTGCACCGGACAGCGCGCCGGGCGGGCAGCCGATGAAGGTTGGTGTTGCGGTCGCCGATATCTTTACCGGGCTGTATGCAACGATTGGCATTCTGGCGGCCTTGCGCCATCGGGATGCCACCGGCGAGGGCCAGTATATCGATCTGGCACTTCTGGATGTTCAGACAGCGGTTCTTGCCAATCAGGCGATGAACTATCTTGCGACCGGCAATGCGCCCGGCCGCCTTGGCAATGCACATCCCAATATTGTGCCCTACGAAGCCTTCCCGACGGCGGATGGTTATCTGATCCTCGCAGTTGGCAATGACAGCCAGTTCAGAAGCTTCTGCGCGGTCGCCGGGCTTGATGCGCTGCCGCTTGATGAACGCTATGCCAGCAACCGCAAACGCGTTGCCAATCGAACAGATCTGGTACCGCTGATCCGTCAGGCAATGGTGGAGAAAACCACCGATGAATGGATTGACGCGCTTGAAAAGGCCAATGTGCCGTGCGGGCCGATCAATACCCTTGATCGTGTGTTTGAAAACCCGCAAGTCCAGCATCGCGGCATGGTCAAACAGCTTGATCATCCGACGGCCGGAACCGTTCCGACGGTTGCCAATCCGATCAAGTTTTCCAAAACGCCGATCACGGATGAAAAAGCCCCGCCGATGTTGGGGCAGCACAGCGATGAAATCCTGCGCAAGGTGGCCGATCTCAGTGATGATCAGATTGCCAAGCTACGGGACGCGGGGATCGTTTGATCCGGGCAGAAAAGGCCATTCGCAATAACGCTTGGTGATTGTTCTTTTTCAGGTAATCATCTCTTTTGGTTGAATGGTGCGTTGCACATTATTTTGTAATGCGTGGTTCTGACGCAATCTGCACCAGTTTGGATACCCTTTTAACGAGGATATTGCGGAAGTTCTGTAAATAGCGATGCTTTCGCGACCTCCGGATTGCAAGTCTCTGTAGATTTTATATCATTTTGCAAAATACAAATTCGGGGAAGTGCATGTCAGAAGTAGTCATTTCAGCGCAGTCTGTTGGTAAAACATTTGGCTCAGGGGCGGACAAAGTCACCGCACTGGACTCGGTGTCGGTTGATATCTTTCAGAACGAGTTTTTCACTATGTTGGGCCCGTCGGGCTGCGGCAAAACGACTTTGCTACGCCTGATTGGCGGTTTTGAACAGGCAACATCGGGCCAGATCCTGCTTGAGGGCAAGGAACTCAATGACCTGCCGCCGTTCAAGCGCCCGATCAATACGGTGTTCCAGTCCTATGCCCTGTTCCCGCATCTGACGGTCAAACAGAACATCACCTTTGGTCTGGAAATGCAGGGCACAAGCCGCAAACAGGCCGATGGCCGGGCAGAAGAGATGCTCGAACTTGTGCGGTTGGCAGAATATGGCGACCGCGTGCCAAGCCAGCTTTCCGGCGGTCAGCAGCAGCGTATTGCCTTGGCGCGTGCACTTGCCCCCGCGCCAAAGGTCCTGCTTCTTGATGAACCGCTGTCGGCCCTTGATCTGAAATTGCGCAAGGAAATGCAGGTCGAACTCAAACGCCTGCAGACCGAAACCGGGATTACCTTTGTGTTCGTGACCCACGATCAGGAAGAAGCCCTGGCCATGTCGGATCGAATTGCTGTGATGAAGTCTGGTGAAATTCTTCAAATCGGTGCGCCGCGCGAAATTTACGAAGCACCAACCCATCGCTTCGTCGCGGACTTTATCGGCGACAGTAACTTCCTGATTGGTGAACTTGTCGATGGCGGTGCAGGCAAGCGTGCAGTGAAACTTGGCGGTGGTCAGGTGATTGCCCTGACACAAGAGGTTTCTGATCAACGCAGTGGCGAAGTCACGGTTTCGGTCCGTCCGGAACGTCTTGGACTGGCTGCTGCAAATGATGCCGGTGCCGATCAGCTGACCGGCACGGTTGCTACGGTCATCTATTTCGGGACAGACACCACCTATCAGATTGATCTTGGCAATGACGCCATGCTGACCGTCCGGATGCAGAACGGGGCTGGTGCCAAGGCTGACTTCTCTGAGGGGGACCGCGTTGCCATCACCATGTCGCCCGATGCCGTTCGGGTACTGGCAGACTGATCATGGGCAGCATTATACGATCCAAACGATTTTGGTTGGTCGCACCCGCAGTGGTTTATATCGGCTTCTTCATGGCCGTGCCGCTGTTGCAGATGGCCTATGTTTCCATGTTGGAACGCGGCGATTACGGCGGGGTGAACTGGGGGGCATTCTCGATGGATGCCTATATCAGTTTCATCTTTGAACGCGACCTGATGGACAATCTGGTGGTCAATACCGACTACCTGCAGATTTTCGCCCGTTCGTTCGGCCTGTCGGCAATGACGACCGTCTTTGCTCTTTTGCTGGGCTTCCCGACGGCGTTTTACATTTCGACCCAACCGCAAAGCCGGCGGAACTTCCTGATCTTTCTGGTGACGATCCCGTTCTGGACCAACATTCTGGTGCGAAACTATGCGTGGATGCTGTTACTGCGTAATGGTGGCCTGATTGATGGCATGCTGAACTGGATCGGGATCGAGACCGGCGGGCTTGATGTCCTGTACACGCCCTATGCGGTGTCGATTGGTCTGACCTATACCTATCTGCCGTTCATGGTTCTGCCGATCTATGCCAGCCTTGAAAAGCTGGATCATCGACTGGTCGAGGCGGCCTTTGATCTGGGTGCGGACAAGCGTCGCGCCATGAGCCGTGTGATCCTCCCGCTTGCGGCACCGGGGATTGCGGCGGGTAGTATCCTTGTCTTTATTCCGTGTCTTGGTGCTTATGTGACGCCGGAACTTCTCGGCGGTGGCAAGTTCATGATGATTGCCAACCTGATCGGCAGCCAGTTTGGTGCTGCACGTAACTGGCCGCTTGGGGCAGGACTTGGCTTTGTGCTTCTGGCACTCGTCCTGATCTCGATGATGGTCTATTCGTTCAAGTTCAAATCATTGCCGGAGGAAAGCCGATGAAAGTCGATGCTTCCAACCCGCTGTGGCGTTTCCGCGGGATCACCTCAACGGCAATGTTCTTCTTTGCCTATCTCTATCTGCCGATTGTCGTTCTGATCGCGCTGTCGTTTAACGAAAACCGTCTGGCGACGATCTGGACCGGCTTTACCATGGACTGGTATGTCACGGCCCTTTCCAACGATGACATGCTGCGCGCAGCCCAGAACTCCATCGTTGTAGCGATCTCGGCCACGGTTCTGGCGACCATTGCGGCAACTTTGGCTGCGATGGGCATGTCGCGTGGTCGGTTCAAGGGGGAGGCAGGAGTGTCAGCCATGCTGGTTCTACCGCTGCTGGTGCCTGAAATCGTAACCGCGATTGCAACACTTCTGTTCTTTGTCGCGCTGGGTATCAAGCTGGGCCTTCTGACTGTGATTATCGCCCATACGGTCTTTTGCATTCCGTTTGCCTATCTGCCGATCCGCGCACGGCTTGAGGGCATGGACCCCGCATTGGTCGAGGCAGCAAACGATCTTTATGCCAATGAATGGAAAGCCTTCCGGCGTGTGACCTTGCCGTTGTTGTGGCCGGGGATTTTGTCGGGTGCGATGCTGTCCTTCATCATCTCGCTTGATGACTTTGTGATTTCCTATTTCGTTGGCGGGGCGGGGTCCACGACATTGCCGATCTATATCTTTGGGATGATCCGGATCGGGATCACGCCTGAGGTGAATGCTATCTCTGCGATGATGTTGATTGTCTCAATCGTGTTTGTCAGCATCTCGTTCATGATTGATCGTATTCGCTATTAGTCACTGAAATACCAAACGGGATGGCGGGTTCACCGGACGGGCCGGCCATCCGAATAACAAAACAACGCACCGTCCTTATTTGGGAGTCTCACGATGAAACTACGTTCCGTACTTCTGGGAGCATCCGCGATCGCCTTGTTGTCGACCGGTTCGGCACAGGCTGATGGCGATCTGTTTTTCTATAACTGGTCGAACTATTTTCCGCCGGACCTGATGGAAAAGTTCGAAGAAGAAACCGGCATCAAGGTGACCCTTGATGTGTATGATTCCAACGAAACCATGCTGGCAAAGCTGCAGGCCGGCGCATCGGGCTATGACATTGCCGTTGCGTCCGACTACATGGTCGACGTGATGATCAAGGAAGGTCTGGCAACCAAGTTTGATGCCAAAAGCCTTGAGAACTTCGGCAACGTTGCCAAGCCGCATGACACCATGAAATACGATCCGGAGCGCGAATACTCCGTGACCTATCTCTGGGGGACCACCGGCTTTACCTATGACGGTGCTGTTGTTGATGGCGAGCTTGAAAACAGCTGGAAAGAATTCTTCGAACCGCGTGAAGAATTCCGTGGCAAGATCGGCGCGCTGAACGACGAAGTCGAAATGTTCAATGCGGCGTCCTACTATGCGGGCGTTGAAAAATGCACCGAGGACCCGGCCGAAGCGCAGAAGGTTCTTGATGTTCTGTTGAAACAGAAACCCTACATCGCTGTTTACAGCTCTGAGGGCACCATCGACCGTATGTCGGCCCGCGAAGTTCAGATGCACATGCAGTGGAACGGTGCAGCCCACCGTACCAAGGAAAGCATCCCGGAAGCGGTCTTTGTCTATCCGAAGGAAGGCCTGACCTACTGGGCTGACCACTTTGTCATTCCGGATGGCGCGCCGAACCTCGAGAACGCCAAGACCTTCATCAACTGGATGATGAAACCGGAAAACGCAGCCGCTGCGTCGAACTATGCCGGTTACATGAACTCGATCAAGGGCACTGGCGAATTCATGGATCCGTCGCTGAATTCCGACCCGGCCGTGAACATGCCTGAAGAATACGCTGACCTTCTGATTCCGTCGCAGAACTGCTCGGTCAAGGCGCGTGATCTTCGTAACCGTGTCTGGACCAAACTTAAAAACTAAGTTCGGTTCCACGTGTCATCTTTGTGATCCGGCTGTCGTCTGATGGCCGGATCATGTTATTTTGCCCACAACTTTTGCGACCACCACCATATTGATTTCAGGAACGCTGATCATGACTTCGCCGGCATCCTTCCCCGAATATGTAACTTTGGCCCTTTGGGCGACAAACCTTGGTCGACCGGTCGCGGATTTGGCCGGATGGGCCGACCATGTTGATGCCAAAATGGCCGAGGCCGCCCAGCAAGGGGCCAAGATTTTCGTTCTGCCGGAATATGCCAGCGAACAATGGTTGGCCTTCAAACCCGAAGGTCTGCAAACCGGTCAGGAAATTGCCTGGATGGCCGATCTTGCGCCCGAGGCGCGCAAATACGCAGCCGACCTTGCCAGGAAGCATGACATGCTCCTGGTTGCTGGCAGCATGCCCTGGCACATTGATCCGGAAAACCCGGCGGCCGGACAGACCAACAGTGCAATGATCTTCACCCCCGAAGGAGACGCGATCATTCAGGACAAGCTGTCGCTGACCCCGGGTGAGCAGGAGCCGGAAAACTGGAACCTTACCCCGGGCAAGGATTTCAATGTCATCAAATGGCGCGGGCTTAATGTGGCTGTGCTGATCTGTCTTGATATTGAAATGCCGGCCTTGTCGTGCGTTCTTGCGCCGCTTGATATTGATCTGTTGCTCGTGCCATCCATGACCCTGACGCCATCGGGCTATAACCGGGTGTTTGGTTGTGCCAAGGCGCGCGCGGTTGAACTGATGACAGTGGTCGGGGCCTGCGGGACGACCGGGGCTGCGATCAATACCACCAACAACCCGACCAACTATTCAGGCTGTTCGATCTTTACCCCGTGCGAACCGCAATTGGGCCACACCGGCCGATTTGCCGAAACCGAGCCGACCTTTGATGATGGTGCCGATGGCGAACTGCTGATTTCCAAGGATGTGCCCGTGGGCCTGATCCGCAACTTGCGCAATGGCGAAGCCGAAGTCTGGCCAGGTGGCTGGACGGCAGGCCACGTTTCCGTCAATAAATTCGGCTAATTCCCGCTTGGGAACACCTCGAAATCTTTGCTTGATCTGCATGGCGCTTCAAAGATGATGTTTCCTGCGTAAGCGACAGAAATCAAAATCAGGAACAGTCATCATGAAGATTGCGGTAATGGGTGCCGGGGCGGTGGGATGTTACTACGGGGCGATGCTGGCCCGGGCTGGTCATGACGTCACCCTGATCGGGCGCCCCAACCATGTTGAGACCATGAACCGTGATGGCTTGTTGCTCGATTTCGGGTCGTCGCAGGAATATGTGACTGTTACGGGTGATACCGTTGCGGCCGGTGTCGCGGGTGCGGAAATGATCCTGTTCTGTGTCAAATCCACTGACACGATCGAGGCGGGTGAACAGATCAAACCGTTCCTGTCCGCCAACACCATCGTGCTCAGCTTGCAAAACGGTGTGGATAATGCTGAACGCCTCACGGGTGTTCTGGGCCAGCCGGTTATTCCGGTGGTGGTCTATGTCGCGACCAGCATGGGCGGACCGGGCCATGTCAAACACCATGGGCGTGGTGAACTTGTGATTGGTCCGTCCGCACAAAGCCAGACCGTGGTCGATACGCTGGTGCCGGCGAAAATCCCGGTCGAGGTTTCCGAAAATGCCGCCGGTGCCCTGTGGGCCAAGATGATCCTGAATTGTGCCTATAACGCGCTTTCGGCCATTACCCAGCGGCCCTATGGCGAAGTCGTGCAAGGTGTTGGCGTCTGGGGTGTCATGCGCAATGCGGTGGATGAATGTCTGGCGGTTGCTAAGGGATGCGGTGTGACGGTGCCGGGCGATGTCTGGGGTGCGATTGAAAAAATCGCCGAAACCATGCCTGGTCAGTTTTCCTCAACCGCACAGGATTTGGCGCGCGGCAAATCAAGCGAGATTGATTTTCTGAACGGCTATATCGTGCGCAAAGGGGCGGAACTGGGGATCGCAACCCCGACCAATCTGACCTTGCATGCCCTGACCAAATTACAGGAAACCAAATCGGTGTAATTGCCTGATTACTCTGCCGGGGAGTTCGCGGGTTCAGTCGCGCCCTCGGGGTTCTCGGGCGAGCGTTTGAATTTGCGGGTGATGGTGGCGACGATCTGGTCGTTAAACATCACGAGCGCGGCGGCGATAACGATGAAGACCCCGCCCATCAGGCTGATCGGGGCGGGCAAGACGCCAAACACGATGATATCGAGGATGATCGCCCAGATCATGGCGGTATATTCAAACGCCGAAAGGGTCGATGCCGGGGCGCGGGCGAGTGCCTCGGTCATGGCGATATGCGCCAATCCACCCGTCAGACCCGCGCCAATCAGGAAAACAATGTTGTTGTCCGAAAGCGGCGCCCAGCCAAACGGAATGGTCAAAAGACCGCCGATCGAACAGATCACGGCAAAGTAGAAGGCAATCGTGCCGGATGGTTCGGTTGTCGTCAGTGCCTTGATCTGGACCTTGGCAAAGGCGGTGGTAACCGCAAAGGCCACACCGGCCCCGATCCCGATCAGGGTGTTATGATCAAGTCCCGGGGTCGATAGCGTTGGCCACAGCATCAGGAACACACCAGCAAACCCGCCAATGGTTGCGCCAATCACCAGCCAGCCGGGATTTTCCCTCAGCGTGATGATGGCAACCGGGATCAGGATCAGTGGCGCCAGAAAGCCGAGTGCGGTGGCCAGTGCCAGCGGCAGGTAGGCCAGCGACACAAACGCCAGAAACATCGAAATACAGCCATAGGTGCTGCGTTTGAGATGCCCGAACGGGCGCTTGGTGCGGAGCGCCCTGGGAAATTGATTGCGCCACATCAGGTACGCCACAATCGGGATCAGCGCGACACTGCTGCGCCAAAAGACGATCTGGCCGGTCGGGGCTTCGAAAGAGGCCAGCCGGACAAACAGGTTCATGACCCCGAACAATCCGGTCGCAGCAAGGCGTAACCCAATTCCAGACCAGAAGCTGTTCATCGTGTTTTTCCTGAATGGTGGCCGGTCATGTGACCTGCGTTCAGGGATATCGCAAGTTCAGAATGGGCAATACTGATAAATTCTCATGTCTGACTGCATGATATTTCAAAGCCTTCAGTCAGAAGTCTGTCGCATTACAGGGAATGCAGCCACTTTTCATATCGGGTATCGCGTTGTCCATCACTACTCTCGGGCAGATCAATGCGTCCGGCCTGGGCGTTGCGCCTGAAATCACCGGGGGTGATGTCGTATTTTTCACGAAACGCGCGAATGAAGCTGGTGTCGCTGGAAAAACCGCATTCAAGCGCAATGTCATAAAGTGACCGCTTGCCCTCGGTCGGGGACGCGAGCAACACCATCGCGTGGCGCAATCGCAAATCCCGGATAAACCGATAGACGCCACCGTGATCTTCCATCAACTGATAAAGTTTGGACCGCGATATCCCAAGTTCCCGCGCCGCACGGTCAGGCGTCAGATCGGGCAGGGCGAAGTTCTTTCGGAAGTAGCGCCGCACCATTGCCATGGTTTCGAGGTTTTGCCGCTTATGCGATGTGTCGGACGTTTCGCCCTGGGCCGCGTTCAGACAGGCGGCGAGCATTTCGACAAAACTGTTTTCCAGAACGCTTGCCTGTTCCGGGCTAAAGAAATGTGCGTTTTCCTTGAATGACAGCATCATGCTGGCAAGAATGCGTACCATCGGGTCACGCGGGCTTAAAAACCGCATATTGTGATCTTCCGGCAGAGTCAGGCGATTTTCCAGAAGCTGCCTTGGAAAAATCATGACGAGATTGTCAAAGTCGGTGGTGACTGCATTGGCAACCTGTGACAGGTCCTGAAACAGCAATCCGCCATGCGCAAGGGTCTCGCCGTCCTTTCCTTCTTCGGATGACATCCCGCCGCCATAGAAATACTGCACCATGTAATGGTCCATGCCGTCGGCAGCGATACCTGATGGGCTGCGTGACCAGAACTGATGTTTGCTAACAGTCCGCGCCAGCATCATCGATCCCAAAAGGTCAGCATCAACTGTTGCATGGAAATCGTTCTTGCGGATATCCGGAAGGGTTTCGACATCAAAGATGCAGTCAATGCTGCTTTTCCAGATCTCATAACGCACTGACATTGGAAGGTCATTGACGGTGAAAAAGGTGTGCGTATTCGCTTGTGTATCTGTCATTCCTGATCCCCGGTTTTGCTATATTTGCAAACAACGCTACCTGCGCCGGTCATTCTGGCAATGCATGCGGAACGCAACGAATACCAGATGCGTTCTATATTAGATCTATTTCAACCAAGGCGTCAAAGCCCAAAAGGTATAGCTATACCTATCAATTGGTCACAAACGCTGAGGATTCCGTAACGTCACAAAGGTCAGGTGCCTTTGGTTCATGTTCGCATACGTAAAACCACTGATTGATGATATCTTGGTCTGATGATTTGGACTCTTTGCATATTCTTTTGGACGCGTGGTGCATTGGGCCTCTGATCCGCATGCTAGATACATGCAAAATTCAACCGTCCTTTGATGAAAACAAAATAACGGGGACGGGTTCTATCAGTGTGACGTGATATCTTCTCTGGGGGAGAATATGGATCTGATTGAGATGCCGTCAGTGCGCGTGAAATCACGCACGGACAACCAAGATTGCGACCGCCCAAAAAGGGCCGGGCCGTCAAACGTGCCAGACGCCAAAGCAGCGAATGCCAGCAGTACCGGTTTACCTGAAATCCCCGATACGGAATTTGATGGGCCCGATTGCGAAACGCTTGCGCCGCTCGCACGGATGATCCTTGTGCTTGAGGGCATGCGGTCCTGCGCCAATGACAAAACCTTGTCAGCAGTGCCGGGCGATACCAATGAAATCACGGGTACCAACGAAGCTGCGCCGACGCAGTCTGGCGCCGAAACAGGTTGGGCTTTTGGTGTTCTGGCGGAAATGCACAGCATGTTCGAACGTGACTGGACGCCGGAACCGATCAAACACCACAGTGCAAAGCTGTTTGGCACGACCATCCTCCCGGTGAACGATACAGTCTCTTCAAACGGTCATTCGGAAACCCGGCGAAGCTAGGTCCTGCCCCCAGTATCCCGAACCTGATAGTATGATCGCGTGGGCGCGCATGCATATGTCTGGCGCCAGAAGGCGTGTTCATGGTGCCGAATAGATGCATTTTATCCACTTTTTGGATGATTCGCATATCGATTTGGATGGAATGTGCATTTCACCAATAAAATCCTAGGTAGAATTGTGCGGAATAATAAGACACATGACCGTTCACAGAGTGGGAAGATCTGCGTTCATGTAAGGACATGAATATCAGTGAAGCTTAATTTTATTCTCTGGGGTTAGAGATGATGTCTTGTGTACCGCATCCGGCACGCCGGAAGGGAGAAGTCAATTGTAGCGGCACGGGCCGTGATTGGGGCCCGAACAGCCATATTCTTCCCGGACGTCGTGTGAATGAGCCAAATCATCAGGCATGGAAATATCTGGTCGAAAGCGACCTACAGGATGATGCGCCCGCTCCTACGGCGATGGATGGCATGTTTTCCGACTATATTGACGAAGCATCAGTCGCGGTAACGCGCACCTTCGAAGACAGTTTCAGAATGCTGAAGTCAGTGATGGAAATGATGGCCTTTATCGAAGGTCTTCGTGTCATGCGTCATGACGGGCCGGTTGCAGCCAAAACCGATAAACGCCTTGATCGTCTCAGCCATGACTCATCTTCCGAGCAGCAAGACCAAAACTCGCCGCACCAGCAAAGCGGTTGGTCATCAGAATTGATGGTTCAGCTTCACAACATGTGCGCCAAAGGGCAGAAACCGCGCCCTGATCATGTCAACGTGACACAGAGTTACGGGATATATCTTGAACCTGAACACGAAATCCTGCCGCCAGAACCACGGGTGACCAGATACAAAAACTAGGCGCTGGATCGGCAACAAGCCGCCCTTAGCGGAAATAGCCGCCCGGCGTACGCCCGGTGGCCTTGCGAAACATCGCGATAAAGGCCGACGGGGTTTCGTATCCCAGATCAAGGGCGATTTCGGTCACCGGGCGATCATTGGCAAGCTTTTCCAGGGCATGCAGCAGACGAAGTTTTTGCCGCCATTCGCGAAACGGCATGCCGGTTTCACGCTGAAACAGGCGGGCCAAAGTGCGGCTGGATGCGCCACAAATCTTTGCCCAGTCTTCAAGCGTGCGGTTATCGGCCGGGTCGCCCTGCAAATGATCACAAATGCGTGCCAGTCGGGGATCTTTGGGCGCGGGCAGATGAAGCTTGTCCTGTTCCGGTGCCTTGATCTGATCCAGCAAAACACGGATCAGGCGGCCTTCTTCGCCGTCCTCATCATATTCCACCGGAATTTCCGTTGCCGCGCGGATCAGTTCGCGCAAAAGCGGGCTGACCTCCAGAACCATGCAGCGATCCGGCAGGTTCGCCGATACATCCCGACCGATATAAAGATGACGCGCCCGGGTAAAGCCGGCACAGGTCACAGCATGTTGCGTATGGGGTGGTACCCAGACGGCGCGTTGTGGCGGCACGATCCACATCCCGGCCTCGGTCACCACAGTCATGGTGCCTTCAAGCGCATATAAAAGCTGGTTCCAGTCGTGGCTGTGTGCCGCAACGTGGTAGCCAGCCGGCATGTCACTGACCCGGACATAAACCGCACGTGGCAATTCGCGGGGGCGGGGGATCTTGTTGTGGTGTTCCGGACGCCCGTCAAAGGTGTTGAGGATATGAACCATGCAGCGGAAGACTCAAAATGTCCTGATTGCGATATATGATGGCAGATTACCGCAAGACAGACGGATCGGACAGGTTTAACTTGGTCGCATTCCAAAACGTACAAGATGTGACATGGTCATCGCCACCAGAGCGACCTTGTCCCGGGAGTTGAAATGTCCAAGGAAATCATACCGGAGGCCAGCAATCACGCCGCCCCACTTGGTGATACCAATAACGGTCCCAAAGCCCCGGTCTATAAGGGCTGGCGCAATCCGGAAGTCCTGTTGATCGTGATGGCGTCGGCCATGCCGCTGTCCTTTTCGACCTGGATGGCGCTTTTGAATAACTTTTCGGTCGAGATGGCCGATTTCACCGGGCGCGAGATCGGCATTTTGCAGTCCTTGCGTGAAATTCCGGGCTTCCTTGCCTTCACCGCGATCTTTGTCCTGCTGATCCTGCGTGAACAGACATTTGCGGTGATCTCGTTGCTGGTGCTTGGCATTGGCGTTGCGATTTCGGGCTATTTCCCAACCGTGATCGGGCTTTATTGCACGACAGTTTTAATGTCGATCGGCTTCCACTATTTCGAAACCATGCAGCAGGCGTTATCGCTGCAATGGGTGCGCAAGGACCGCACCGCGATGGTTATGGGCCGCCAGCTTTCTGCCAAGTCAATCTCGTCGCTGGTGATGTTTGGCATGGTCTGGGTGATGCTGGAAATCTTTGCCGTTGAGTATCGCTATGTCTATCTGTTTGGCGGTGCGCTGACGATCCTGGCTGCCCTGTTTGTCTGGGGGGCTTTCCCGAAGTTTTCTGATGCCCATCCACAAACCAAAAAGCTGATCTTGCGCAAACGCTATTGGCTTTATTACGCGCTGACCTTCATGAGCGGTGCGCGGCGTCAGATCTTTACCGTCTTTGCCGGCTTCCTGATGGTCGAAAAGTTCGGCTATGACGCCGCGACCATTACGCTGCTTTATCTGCTCAACCACGTGATCAACATGTTCCTCGCGCCAAAAATCGGCAAGATGATCGGCAAATGGGGGGAGCGCCGCGCACTAGTGTTTGAATATGCTGGCCTGTTTATCGTTTTCGTCTCCTACGCATTTGTCGAAAACCATGTTCTGGCCGGTGGGCTTTATGTGATTGATCACCTGTTCTTTGCGCTGGCCATTGCCATCAAGACCTATTTCCAGAAGATCGCCGATCCGGCTGATATCTCCTCGACCGCCGGGGTCAGCTTTACGATCAACCATATCGCGGCTGTCTTCATTCCGGCGGCCTTCGGGTTGCTGTGGCTGATTTCGCCGGGGGCTGTGTTCCTGGCAGGGGCTGCCATGGCCTTTGTATCACTCGTTCTGGCGTTCAATGTGCCGCACGATCCGGAGCCGGGCAATGAGGTGGTCAAGGGATACAAGTCTTCGCATCTTCAGCCCGCCTGAGGCGAAGTGAAGGGCTTGTGCCCATGAACAAAAAAGGCCGCCCAGATATCGGGCGGCCTTTGATCTTTTTTGGCATCCGATGATGCCGTGTCGCGCGCATGCGACTTATTTCTTGTTGGCTGCCTGCGGGCCTTTGCCGCCAGCGCCACCCTGCTGTGCAGGGGGATTGTCTTCGCGCGGGTTTTTGCCGTTCAGGTACGCCTGCGCGCAATGCTCGTCACAGTAAGGCTTGCCCGGGATGATTTTCTTGCCACAGAAATGGAAGTCATCATCACCCGGATCGCCGAACGGCCAGCGGCACATACCCGGACCCAGATCAAAGATTGAAATGCCTTTGGTCTGCTGTTTGGGGGCCGGTGCCTTTTTCTGTTCTGCTTCCTCGGCACGGCGCTGGATCGGGGACGGGCGCTTGGGCAGGCCAAGGCGGTGCGCCTTGCCAACGACAGCATTTTTGCCGACGCCAAGTTCCTCTCCGATGCGTGCCGTGGTCCAGCCCTGATTCCAGAGCGAGGTCAGCAATTCAATCTTTTCCGGCGTCCAGCTCATTTCGAGTATATTCCGTATTTCTTTGTCTACCGTCGAAGTATTCCACGGCAAGGGCTTGTTGTTCGATGTCAAACAGCGATACAGAGGTATCCGCTAATATCGTGTAACGCAAGGGGCTTGGAGATTCGCATCCCCTGCGCCGAGCGCGAACAGGGCAATTTGCATGTTGAAGCCACAATGTAAAGAGGGGATCGTATTTTGACCGGGTTTTTCCTTGCCGTCGCGGTTTTCCTTGCCGGTCACATCATACCGGGACTGCTGCGCGAAAGGCTAGTCAGGCGTCTCGGCTGTCTTCCCTATATTGTCGGCTTCTCGATCCTGTCGATTTTCCTGTTTGGCTGGGTGGTGCACGAGGTCCTGGTCGCGGAGTCGTTTTTGCTCTGGGGCCATCAAACTTGGCAGGCGCAGCTTCTTGTTATTGTGATGTTGCCTGCCTGTATTTTGTGGGCCTGTGCCATTCTTCAACCCTGTCCGCTATCCATCGGGCGAAAAACCGGCTTTGATCCGGCCAGACCCGGGATCAATCGTTTCTGCCGCCATCCCTTTTTGCTGGGCATGATGATCTGGGGTGCGGGGCACATGATTGCCAATGGTGATCTGGTCGCGGTCCTGTTCTTTGGCGGCAGTGCAGCGTTTGCCGTGATCGGGTTTTGGCGCATGGAGAAAATCCGTCTGCGCGATCATTCACCTGATCAACAGTCGGTTTTGCTTGGCGCGACCCGTCGTTTTGCACCATCGGGTTTGCTCCACGGCGCGATCCGGGGGCGGGATCTTTTGGCGGGACTTGTTCTTTATGTCCTGATTTTGGGCGGGCATGGTCATGTGATTGGTGTTGATCCGCTTATCATGGCGGGTTGGTGATCGGGTTCTGATTGCAAGGCTTGTCAGCCAAGGTTTTGACAGGGATACTGTGGTCTGGGCGTAGGAATTCTACGCTGGCCCGGTTTGCCGTGTTGGATGGCAAAGGGCAGTTTCAAGCGAGGTAACATGACGTCTCCTCAACTTGCGAGCAGTCTGGCCAAATTTGCTGAAATGGAAGGCCGTCACCCGCGCCTTCTTCTGGCGACGGCATCAAGCGTTGAAGAAAAACACCACAAGCATGTCGCAACCCTGTTTGCCGATGGCGGGTTTGATGTCGATGTCGCACCTGCTCATTCCGATGTGCAATCCATCGCCCGGCAGGTCATTGATTGCGATGCAGATATGCTGGTGCTGATCCGAACATCCCTGACGGCAGAAGATCGGGTAAGTGTAGCCGATCTGATTGCCGCCCTTGATGCGCTGGACGGTGAATATGTCAAAGTCGGCATCGTTGGCCATGCCGATGATCCGGCGGCGGGTAATGTCGATTTTGTCTGCGATCTTGAACATCTGCAGACAAGCGATTGTGAAGCGCTTATCGATTACATTTTGGCAGTTGAAGAAGGCCGGGTCGCGCAACATATTTAGAACATTGATAAAATCCGCGTAAAAGCGACGCAATGTTTTCGAAACCCTTTGGGCGCATACTGATGCATAATAGTTGCACCCCAAGGCGGGATGTTTAATCAAGGGATGAATGTATGGGATTGCTCAAGGAAACGCTGATGCGCGTCTTTGTCGGCAAAAAAGGCCGGGATGCGATTCAGGCCTATAGCGACGCACAATCCCTGCAAGTGCGCGACAGCGCAACGGCCGAGCAAACAGCAGCCCAGGCGCGGCAGGCCCGCCGTATCGAAGACCGCGCCCTTGCCCATCAGGACGAAGGCATGTCGGTTGAAGAGGCCCGTGCCCTTGCGCTTGCGGAAACCCTGACCGAACAGGCCGACGCCCCGCACACCGAAATCATGAAAGCGCTTAATGCCGCCGATGCCAAACTTGGCAAAAAGAAAAGCAAGATCGCAACACCCGAAGACGAACGCCGTCAGGAGCTGATCAATGAGGCGGTCAAGGCAATGCGCAGCAAGCAAGGCGATCTCGACAAGCTTGATCCCGATCTGCGTGCAAAACTGACGGTGATGGCCGTTGGCGCGTTGATGGGCGGGCCAAACACACCGCGTCAGTAAACGGGTCGATCACACAAACACTGTAACTGAAACAGTGGGCACCACCCGGGGCGGGTCGGTGCCTTTTTGTTGCGTGGTGTCGCTTGGGGGCTCAGGGCTCAAGGCTGCGATGAAGTCCGGTGACAAGATCGCAATAGGACGGCTCGTTATCGGCCGTCAGATAGCCATGGCGGATGAGGAAATCAATCACCACCAGGGCGCAATTGAATTTGAAGTCAAACCCGCTTCGGACAATCTCGGCCACGTCCGCAATCGGAAGCAGGGTAAATTCTTCGACCTCGCCATCGGCGCAATGCGGGATGAAATCCGCTGGCAGTTCCAGATCGAAATTGACCATGACGTCGGGTTTGAGCCCCTCGCTGGTTTCATAAAGATATGAAACAGTGCCGATGGGCAGAACGTTTTTGGCGATCTCGGCTGGAATACCGGCTTCTTCGGCGCATTCCTTGATCATGTTGTCGCGAAAGCCAAGCCCGGTTGGCTGGCCACCCGCGACCATATTATCGAGCATGCCGGGATACGTCGGCTTGTCCATCGCACGTTTGGCGATCCAAATGTGAATGCCATCGGCCTTGCGCACAAAGCCGTTCATATGCACCCCCCACGACCGGCAGCCGAAATAGGGCATGGCAAACCGATCCAGCTGACAGAGCGGATCATCGGCAAGGCGATTGCGGATATCAAATTTCTCGCCGTGAAGACGCTTGATCACGCCCTGTTCACACAGGGCCTCGGTCGCGTCGATCAGTGTCTGGTTGCGCTGATCGATGGTTTTGATCTGCGGTCCAAAGCCATATTCGCCGTTTTCATCGCGAATAAAGCTGTCGCCCAGCCCGGTCAGGGCGGTGGCAAATTCTGACCGGATCGCCCCGACCGGAAGATTGCCAATGCGAAAGCGGGCATAGCGCGACAGATTGGCGTTGTTGCAAGCGTGGATGTGATCAAGATAGGCCAATTCGGAACTCCTGTCGGCAAGGGCGCTGCGATGTGCTGCAGCGCCGCGTGCCCGGACAGCCTACGCGCTAAGTGCGGAGTTTGAATAGCCCTTTTCCGAGGTCAGAACCGTATTGACGTGGATGATCTGGCGCAGGCAGCGGGCGATATGTTCAGCGACCTTGGTTTCAAGTTGCTGAACCTGGATATCGATCTGCAATTCTTCGTAACCCCGCATCCCGTCGGCAACGGTGGAATGCCAGCTGGCCGGAACAAGGTTGCGTTTGGCAAACAGTTCCAGAACGCGCGGCATCACGTCCGGCTCGGCAGCGGCGTGAACGGAAAAACAGTAAACGGATTTTGGGGTATGTGCGTCGTGGGTGGACGCAGCAAATGCATGATCGGTCATGACAATGCTCACAGATATTCAGTGCATCAAAAAGGCGAACAGATACGTCCCGGTGTCCTTAGACAACCGGGCTGATAATTCGCGCAATGATGACCGAAAGAATGCTGTGGTGTGTCATGAAGCTATTTAAACAAGGGTCTTTTCAAAACCGGTTGGTTTGAAAGGGGACACAAATGATGAAAGCGAAGGCTGGATCAGAGAACCAGAAGCGATGCGATGACGGCCAGAATGGTACCGGCGAACAGAATTTCCATCGAACGGGCGATCTGCTGTTCACGGGCAATGGCGATTGCAACGGCTTTGCGCTTATTCATCATGTTTACTCCGTCTTATGACAGGTAGTGGCATTGTGCCGGGCTCGGCACACGTCAAATATAGGCAGGCAAAAGGTCGCGTTACAAGGGTTCTGAGTCAAAAAACGTCAAAAAACTTTCAACCTCATGGAAAAGGTCACGTTTTTGATCGTTATTTTGTCACAAATTCCGACGGGTCGGATTTGCTGATGGCATTCTGCGGCCATGTATCGTTCGCTTATCAGACCGTTTCGAATCCGCGTCCCCGATTCGTCGGGATTTCCGCGGGTTCCGTTGGATTGACGACGTGCCAGTAATCGCTGATCGGTTTGGGGTGACCGTATTTGTAGCCCTGAACAGAGCGGCAATCATGATCGGTCAGGAAGGTTGCCTGCTCGTCGGTTTCCACCCCTTCGGCAATTACATCAAGATGAAGGTCACGGCCGAGATTGATCACGGCACGGACGATCGCGATGGCCTGGTCATTGCTGATCAGCTTCTTGATAAAGGACTGATCGATCTTGATTCGGTCGACCGGGAAGTTCTGCAATGTGGCCAGTGATGAATAGCCGGTGCCAAAATCATCCATGGCAATCCGCACACCAAGTCTCTTGATGTCAGACAGGATCTTCATCGAGCGCGCCGGGTTGTGAATAAGCGCGGTTTCGGTGACTTCCAGCTCAAGACGTTTCGGGTCCAACCCGGTTTCGCTCAGGATTTCAGCCACCAGTTCCGGCAGTTCATGTTTCTGAAGCTGCACGGCCGACAGGTTCACCCCGATGCCCAGCGGGTTTTTCCAGCGGGTGGCTTCCTGACAGGCGGTTCTCAGTACCCATTCACCCAGCGGCACGATCAGACCTGTTTCCTCGGCAATCGGGATGAAACGACCCGGCGGAATGGATCCCATTTCCGGATCGGTCCAGCGCAGCAAGGCCTCGAAGGAATTGATCACCTTCCCGCCGGTATCGCATTGCGGCTGGTAATGCAGTTCGAGCTGGCCGTTTTCCATCGCATTGCGCAGGTTCGAGGAAAGCTGGCGCTTGAAGCGGTATTCTTCATCCATTTCCGGCGAATAGAATACCAAGTCATTGCCGCCCGATTGCTTGACCCGATACATGGCAAGATCGGCGTGGAACAGGATGCTTTCAGCGTCATTACCGTCCGTCGGATAGTGGGCGATGCCAATGCTGGCAGACAGCTTTGCGCGGTGTTCGGTGTTGATAAAGATCGGGATGGCAACGCAATCAAGGATCTGCTGTGCAACTTCGCGCGACCGTGCGATCACACCATCCATGTCCGACCGCGTCTGATGATGGAGCAGGGCGACGAATTCGTCTCCGCCAACGCGCGCGATGATGACATCGTCTGCAAACAGCTTGGACAGGCGTTCGCCCAGTTCACGCAGCGCATGGTCGCCGGCAATATGCCCGAAGCTGTCATTAAGTTCCTTGAAGTGATCGAAATCGATACACATCACTGTCGCCGGCGTACCGGTCTCATCGGATTCCTGTAATGCTTCGCTCAGGCGGTCATTGAAGGTTGTCCGGTTCAAAAGCTTGGTCAGGGAATCATGTTCGGCGAGGAACCGGATATGATGTTCGGCGGCATAGCGTTCGCGCAGATCACGCAGCCCAAAGATCACCGTCGCATCGGATATTTCATCGGCGGGAATTTCACGGCGGACAACTTCAACCGGTATTTCGCTGTTGTTGGTCCAGGACAGGTTTGTCTCGACATAGCTGACCTCGCCCGACTTAAACGCCGGCGGCGTATCGGCAAGCCATTCGGCGATGAAATCCTGATCAAGGATGTCGCCACGGCTGACACCCCCCAGTTTCAGGAAGCTGTCATTGGCGTCAATTACCCGGCCATTCTGGGTCAGGACAAGCGCCTCGATCGCGGAATCCCCCAGAATGCGCATGCGGTTGCTGACATGATCGCGAAGCTGGCGATCAACAAGGGCTGTGACAAAGCCGATCGCAATCAGGATGACAGCAACAACGGCCACGCCAACTGCAAGATATTCCTGCGAAATAAGCTGGGCCGGGACTGGAACGGTTGGATCAGGGGTAATCACCAATGCGCCCATCGCACTGAAATGCATGGTCGCAACCGCGATGGTCAGGTTTGCCTTGCCCAGAAGCTTCTGGCGTGCCGTTTGTGCCGAGCGTGCCAGCCAAAGCGATATCATCCCGAACATAGCCCCCATCAGGATGGCAGCAATGACGATATCCATGTGCCAGCTGATCACACCGGGCAGGCTGATGGCTGACATGCCGGTAAAGTGCATGGCCGAAATGCCAAGCCCGACAACAAGCCCGCCGACAACCCGCGACAGGACAAGATGCGGCCCACCAACCGATGCAATTGCAAAACCAATGGTGGTTGCTACAATCGCAATGCCAAGCGAAGCGGCGGTCAGAACCGGCTCATACCCGACCGGCACAACCGGGTCATAAGACATCATCGCGATGAAATGGGTGGCCCAAATTCCGCCTCCGGTGACAACACCGGTCAGGAACAACCAGGCGATTTTCTGCCGTAGGCGCCCGATGCAGGCCCGCGCGTACAGATTGAATGCGGTATGAATGCCGCCAAGACCGATCAGAAGGGCAACAATGACCAGAACGATATCGTGCTGGTGGGCAAGGCAGTCATAAATTCTGTACATCAACGAGCCGATTTCAAAATTTATGTAATAGTTTCAAATACTATCACATTTTACTGGTCTAATTTTAATTCGGCCTTTGTACGCGAAGCAACCCAAATCGGATTTAGGGCAAAGATGGCTTTGCGCTTTCCGCCTGCACTGGCGATGCCCCGCCGGGATATGGCAAGTCGATCCGGATGCGTCATTGCGGATGCCTAGCGAATGACGACGTCGCTTTCACCGATCATGCGCGGGGTGCTGTCACCCCGGGTAAAGGTGATCTCACCGTGATAGGTTCCGGCGGGCCAATTGCTTCCGGGGCGGTCCATATTGATGAAGAACCACTTTGCCCGCGGGCCGGCATCGTTGGGCAGATCAATCGCAAAGTCGCGGTGGCCGCCTTTGCCGTCTGGCGTTTGCAGGCTCATGCGGATGACATCACCATCATTGGCACCGATCAGATAGGCCCAGAAATAAAGACCCGGGCTCGTGCTTGGCAGTTCCTGATCCTTGCCATAGCCGCGTTTAAGGTCGGACGCGGTCGGGCGCGCCATCGAAAATCCGTGGCCATAAAGCGTGATCTCGTTATAGCTCAGCTGGGCGCGGGCCTCAGTCGACCAAAGGGCAGCATTTTCAACATTGCAGTCATTGGGCGTGCTGGCGCCCATGGTGGTGCCGCTGAACGGATCAACAAGCTCGCCATTCTTGCGCAGGTTGAAATGCAAGTGCGGGAAGGTGGCCTGGCCGGAAATGCCGATGCGGCCGATAACCTGTCCACGGCTGACCCGGTCCCCCTGTTTGACCGCAACCCAGCTGCGGCGCAGATGGCAATACTGGCTTTGCCAGCCATCATCATGATCAATCAGGATGCCGTTCCCGCATTCAATGCCTTCGAGGCTGCTGGATGAAACGCGACCAGAGTCGATATCCTCGACCCCTTCGCGGAGCGCTCTGACTGTACCATCGGCAATGGCGCGCACAGATACACCGTCAAGCATGGTGGCCTCATCCGGGATGGCGAAATCGGTACCGCGATGGCCGTCATATGTTGTGGTGCCGCAGGCGTAATCGCGAATTTGCGGGCCCGGATCATGATCGACGTAATGCACGATGTCACAGGTATTGCCGGCACAATCGACAGGAAGATCAAACGGCGGGCCATCTGCATGGGCGATACTGCCAAAGGACAGGGTCGCGAACACCGAAAGAAAGAGTGTCCGAATAGATCCTGATCGTTCTGGCATGAGGCCCCCTGTTATCGAATTTGGTCACGGCACGATGGCGTTTCAGTGTGAATCGCCTTTCTCTAACATAAAGGTGATCAGACCGCGACGTGCAAGACATTGTTTGTATGTTGCGATATCCGTTATGACTTCAAGATGACAGGTATGAACCCGATCTCATCACGCAAGGCAGGATGAAATGGATCAAAGCGGATTATTTCGTTTGGCAATCTTTGCCGCCATTCTGGCGGTGATGGCCCTGTGGGAGGCGGTCGCACCCTATCGCCCCAAAGAAGCGGTGCGTCGACCCATGCGCTGGTTGACCAATTTCGGCCTGTTGTTGTTGAGTGCCGCGCTTGCACGCTTCACCATCGGTGCGGCGATGATTGCAACCGCAATCTGGGCGCAGGCAAATGGTCTCGGGCTGAATAACCTTGTTGGATTGCCGGGCGTTCTGGCGGGGCTTGTGACAATCGTCGTTCTGGATTGCGCTGTTTACTGGCAGCATCGCCTGACCCATATCGTGCCGGTCTTTTGGCGTTTTCATCGGGTGCATCATTGCGATACCGAATTTGATGTCTCGACGGCTGTGCGCTTTCACCCGTTCGAGATCGTCGCATCCGCGCTTTATAAATCCTTCTTCGTTCTCATGATCGGCGCCGATCCCTGGGCGGTGGTGGTGTATGAAAGCATGCTCAGCGGCTTTGCCCTGTTTAATCATGGCAACGTGCATCTGCCCAAAAGCCTGGATCGCGCCTTGCGCAAGTTGATTGTAACCCCTGACATGCACCGGGTGCACCATTCCAGTGTGATGCGTGAAACCAACAGCAACTATGGCAATATCCTGTCGATCTGGGATCGCCTGTTTGTCAGTTACATTGACCACACCAGGGTCAATGATCACGACATGCAGATCGGCCTTGATGAATTCCGCGACAAGGACAGTCAGAGCTTGCTGGGTGTTTTATGGATGCCGTTCGGGCGTCGCTGATTACGCCGGAACCACCCCGCTAACCGCCATGGCAGATGCCACCAGTGACCGGCGCCCATCGGTCTTGCCGCCAAGATAAGCCAGTCGTGTCGCCTGCTGGATTTCATGGGCCATGTCGGCATATTGCCGGTTAAAGAAATTCCGGATCAGGCTGTGTGCGCCCATCAGCGATTGCCAGTAATCATCGAAATCAATGAAATCCATGCGCACGGCAAGCGTCGTCGTGTCGATATCGCGCAATCCCGCTTCCGACCAAAGATCATAAAGATCATCTTCATCCTTGTAGGGGACGTCAAAAATCTCCTCGCGGAGTTTTTCGCCCTCCACCCCGGCCAGAATGGCGGCGGCATCGAGAAACAGGCGGATAAACATCAACCCGCCTGATCGGTCCCAGACTGATGCGGCAACCCGGCCGTCAGGCTTGGTCACGCGCACCATTTCGCCAAGGGCCTGTTTCGGGTCTTCCAGATCATTGATCAACAACTGCGAACAGGCGGTATCAAAACTGTTGTCGTCAAACGGTAGGGCAGAGGCATCGCCGGTCTTGAGGTCTATGTTTTTCGCTTCTTGGCGCAGGGTATCGGTCAGATAATCGGGGATCAGGTCAATGCCGACAATCCTTGCATCCGGATAACGGTTGGCCGCAGCCAGTGTCAGGCTGCCGGTGCCACACCCGACATCAATCAGCGCCCCGCAGGACGGCGCAGCAACAAAATCAAGGAAACTCCGCGACAGGCGGCGGCTCCATCGACCCATGGCAATTTCATAGGTGTCGGCGATTGTATTGTTCATGTGGAGCGTTTCCTAACGGTTTGATTTTTTGAATTATTTTAGTCTGATTTTAGGTGGGTATGACTGATATGTCGCCGTTTCCGACAATTTCAACCGCATGACAAATAGCCATTCGACGAAATAGGCATTGCTCATTTCAAAAAATGCGCAATAAAATTACAAATATTGCATTGCAAAATAATCATAAGCGCGACATCTGCAGTGTAAGCGAGTGCGCAACAGGCAAAGGGTTCCCAGGAAATGAACGAACGCGACGGACTTCACGGGCTGTATTTCGAAGATCTCGAGATCGGCTTGTCAGCAAGTTATGGCAAGACAGTCACCGAAACCGACATTGTGATGTTTGCCGGCATTACCGGTGATACCAATCCGGTGCACCTTAATCAGGATTACGCCGAAACCACGATGTTTGAAGGCCGCATTGCCCATGGCATGCTTTCTGCCGGGTTTATTTCCACCGTTCTTGGCACCCGCCTGCCGGGGCCGGGCACGATTTATCTGTCCCAGAATTTGCAGTTTAAGGCACCGGTCCGGATTGGCGATACCGTCACCGCACGCGTGACGGTTCGTGAAACCATGCCTGAAAAGAAATGCGCTATTCTGGAAACCAATTGCTATGTCGGGGATCGTTGCGTGATCTCGGGCGAGGCAACAGTGATGGTGCCGTCGCGCAACTAAGACAGGCAGAGGTGGGCAAACCCCGCTTTTTTGTCGGAAAAGTCTTTACGCTTTGGCCCCGCGCCCTATATAGCTGCCTGCTGGATTTGCCGATAATAGGTCGGCAGGCATGGAACGCAGCAAAGAGAGACCGGCGCGAATGCGCGTTTTTCGATCTTTTGAGAACCTGACCGATGATGCGCGCGGCGCCGTTGTGGCGATCGGCAATTTCGATGGTTTGCATCTGGGGCATCAGACGCTTCTGGATCAGGCCCGTGCGATTGCCCGCGATCTCGGTGCGCCGCTTGCCATCCTGACCTTTGAACCCCATCCGCGCATGCTGTTTCGTGCCGACGATCCGCCGTTTCGCCTGACCTCGGCCGAGGATCGCGAAACCGCGGCTGGCAGCATTGATATCGACCTGTTCTATGAGGTCGAATTCAACCGCGATTTCGCTGCCATGACCGCCGAGGAATTCATTGAACGGGTTCTGGTCAGCGGACTTGGTGCCAAGCATGTCGTGGTTGGCTGGGATTTCTGTTTCGGCAAGGGCCGGGCAGGCGATGTCGAATTGCTTCGCGCCATCGGGGAAAAATCCGGATTTGGTGTAACGGCGGTGACCGCTGTGACCCATGATAACGGGGTTGTCTATTCCTCGACCGCGATCCGGCAGGCGCTGCGTGATGGACGCCCGGAAGATGCCAAACATCTGCTCGGTCGGCCGTGGGAGATTGGCGGGGTCGTGGCCCATGGCGATGCGCGTGGTCGCACGATTGGCTTCCCGACCGCCAATGTTGCACTGGGTAATCATCTGCGCCCGAAATTTGGTGTCTATGCCGTCGAGCTTGGCCTGATTTCGGAAAAAGATGACACGACTGTGGAACGCTGGGTGCCCGGAGTCGCCAATATCGGTGTGCGGCCAAGCTTTGGCGGCGATGACGAAGCCGGACTTGAAGCGCACCTTTTTGACTTTGATCAGGACATCTATGACCGACGGGTTCGCGTGCGCCTGCACGGCTTTATCCGTGGGGAACAGAAGTTCGATGGGCTTGATGCCCTGAAGGCCCAGATTGCGGCAGATGTGATCGCTGCCAAGGATATTCTCGGCAAGATTTGAATTTGTTGACGAACCCGCTATGATCCGCGCGCTTTTCGCAAGATTGGCGTTCGCGAGATCTCCGGGGGTTCGCCCTTTTAATTTGTTCAAGACGACAGGACCGTCACGATGAGTGTCGAATACAAGAAAACCGTTATCCTGCCCAAGACCGATTTCCCGATGCGGGCGGGTTTGCCAAAGATGGAGCCCACCCTGCTCGAGCAGTGGAAAAACGAGGACCTCTACGGCAAAATTCGCGGTATTTCGGCCGATCGTGAAATGTTTGTCCTGCATGATGGCCCGCCCTATGCGAACGGCCACCTGCATATTGGTCATGCACTGAACAAAATCCTGAAAGACGTCATCACCCGTTCCCAGCAGATGCTGGGCAAGAACGCTGTTTACGTTCCGGGCTGGGATTGCCATGGCCTTCCGATCGAATGGAAGATCGAAGAACAGTATCGCGCCAAGGGCAAGAACAAGGACGATGTTCCGATTGCCGAATTCCGCAAGGAATGCCGCGAGTTCGCTCAGAAATGGCTTGATGTTCAGCGTGAAGAATTCAAACGCCTTGGCGTAATGGGTGACTGGGACAATCCCTATGTCACCATGGATTTCAAGGCAGAAGCCTCGATCGCACGTGAACTTGGCAAGTTCCTGATGAACGGTTCGCTCTATATGGGCTCCAAACCGGTCATGTGGTCGGTGGTTGAAAAAACCGCACTTGCCGAGGCCGAAGTCGAATATCATGACCATACGTCGAAGACGATCTATGTCCGCTTCCCGGTCACCGAAACCAAGGTTGATCTGCTGAAAGATGCGACCATCGTCATCTGGACCACCACCCCTTGGACCATTCCGGGCAACCGTGCAATTTCGTATGGCGAAGACATCGAATATTCCGTCATCGAAGTCACCGAAACCGCCGAAGAAGCATGGGCCAAGGTTGGCGAGAAGATGGCGGTTTGTACCGATCTTGTTGAAGACCTGTGCAAGAACGGCCGTGTGACTGGGCACAAGGTTGTCGGCACTTTTAAGGGCTCTGAACTTGAAGGCACGCTTTCGGCCCATCCGTTCCGCGGGCTGGGTTATGATTTTGATGTGCCGCTTCTCGCTGCTGATTACGTCACGACCGATACCGGTACCGGCTTTGTCCATACCGCCCCGACCCACGGCCCGGACGATTACCAGACCGGTCTGAAATATGGTCTGGAAGTGCCGGAAATGGTCGATGGCGACGGTGCCTATTATCAGACCGTGCCGCTATTTGCCGGTGAGCGCATCTATGATGAAAACGGCAAGGAAGCCGGTGCGAATGAAGCGGTCATTGCCAAGCTGGTCGAAGTTGGCGCGCTGCTGTCGCGTGGCCGTCTCAAGCACTCCTATCCGTGCTCCTGGCGTTCGAAGGCGCCGGTGATCTATCGCACCACGCCGCAGTGGTTCATTTCCATGCAGGACAATGACCTGCGTGAAAAGGCACTTCAGGCAATTGATAACACCCGCTTCGTACCGGAAGCCGGTCGTAACCGCCTGCATTCCATGATCGCCAACCGTCCGGACTGGTGCGTTTCGCGTCAGCGCGCATGGGGTGTGCCAATCACGGTGTTTATTGAAAAAAGCACCCGTCAGCCGTTGCGTGATCAGGAAGTCCTTGATCGTGTCTATGACGCCTTCTGCGAAGAAGGTGCGGACGCATGGTTCACCCGCGATGCGCAGTATTTCCTCGGCGACAAATATAATGCTGATGATTTCGAACAGGTCACCGATGTCCTTGACGTCTGGTTTGATTCCGGTTCGACCCACGCCTTCGTGCTTGAAGAACGTCAGGACCTGAAATGGCCGGCTGATTTGTATCTCGAAGGGTCGGATCAGCATCGCGGCTGGTTCCACAGCTCGCTGCTTGAGTCTTGCGGGACCCGTGGTCGCGCACCGTATGAAGCGGTTCTGACCCATGGTTTCGTGCTGGATGGCGAAGGCCGCAAGATGTCGAAGTCGCTGGGTAACGTGATTGCACCGAACGATGTGATCAACAAGCTGGGTGCCGATATCCTGCGTCTGTGGGTGGTCAGCTCGGATTATCATGATGATCTTCGCATCAGCCATGAAATTATCCAGCGCCATTCCGACATCTATCGTCGTCTGCGCAACACGCTGCGCTTCCTGCTGGGCAACCTTGCCGAGTTCAGCGAAGAAGAAAAAATTGCAGACAACGAACTGCCGGAACTCGAACGTTGGGTTCTGCATCGTCTGAGCCACCTTGACGACATGGTGCGCAAGACGACCGCAGATTATGATTTCCACAGCATGTTTATCGAGCTGCATAACTTCTGCGCGCTCGATATGTCGGCCTTCTATCTCGATATCCGTAAGGACGCGCTTTATTGCGACGCGCCCAGCAGCCTGCGCCGCCGTGCGGCCCGGACCGTCATGGATCGCGTGTTTGATTGCCTTGTGCGCTGGTTGGCGCCGGTGCTTTGCTTTACCGCAGATGAAGCATGGCGTGCACGGTATGGTGCCGAAAGCTCCGTCCATGCGGAAACCTTCAACACGGTTTCTGATGGCTGGAAAGACGACGCACTGGCTGAAAAGTGGGCAAAAATCCGCAAGCTGCGCCGTGTTGTCACCGGTGCGCTTGAACTCGAACGTGCGGAAAAACGCATTGGCGCAAGCCTTGATGCCGCACCGAAGGTTTATGCCGATGCCGAATATGTTGAAGCGCTTAACGGCCTTAATCTTGCCGAAATCGCCATTACATCTGACATCGAACTGATCACGGGTGATGCACCAGATGGGGCCTATACCCTTGAAGATGTTTCGGGTGTTGGTGTTGTACCGGCCTTGGCCGACGGTGAAAAATGCGAACGCTGCTGGCAGACCCTGCCGGAAGTGGGCAGCCACGCCGAGCATAAAACCGTTTGCAACCGCTGTGCGGATGCCGTTGATGAAATGGGAATTGCCGCCCAGTAAGGTGGCGTTCGGGGCACGCCCTGCCAGTTGGCAGGGCACATCCCGGCAAGTCAGAAAGAGTGTTGATGAAACATCGTGCCTTTGTGTTTGGTCTGATCGTCATTGCAATCGTGTTTGGTGTCGACCAGTGGACCAAGGCGCTGGCGATTGATGAACTCTCAGCCCCGTTTCGCAAGATCGAAGTCACGCCATTCCTGAACTTTGTTCTGGCCTGGAACCCGGGCGTTTCGTTCGGCCTGTTTCAGGGGCAGGCACCCTGGGTCATGATCGCGGTAACGGCGGCCATCACCATTGGCTTTGGCATCTGGATGTGGCGCACGCGCGATTCCATGCTGCGTTTTGCGCTGGCGATGATCATTGGCGGCGCGGTTGGCAATCTGGTGGATCGCCTGCGTCATGGGGCTGTGACCGACTTCATTGATCTGCATGTTGCGGGCTATCACTGGCCGGTATTCAATATTGCCGATAGCGCAATCACGGTTGGTGCCGCGCTACTGTTGATCGATTCCCTTTTTGGCGGTAAAAAATCTACCTGATGAATTTTCGCCGGGCCCAAAAGCCCGGTTCAGACGTGGTAATGAGGCGCACATGGCCCGGAAACTGACGACCCATATTTTCAAAATTGCATTGCTGGGCGGACTTGCGCTTGGCATTTCCGGTTGTGAATCAACACGCGAAACCTTTGGCCTGAACAAACAGTCCCCGGACGAGTTCGCCGTTGTCTCGCGCGCCCCGCTGAGCTTGCCGCCTGATTTTACCCTGCGTGTTCCCGATCCGGGGGCACCGCGCCCGCAGACCGGTTCGACCACCGATCAGGCCCGTCGCATTCTGGTGGGCGAAGACCCCAATCAGGTCAAGCGCGACATCACCGAAGGCACACGCAGTAAAGGCCAGGTTGCCCTTCTGTCGGCCTCCGGGGCGCAATATGCCGATCCGGAAATCCGCAACGTGGTGGATCGTGAAACCTCGATCTTTATTTCCGAAAGCGAAGGTGTCGTTGACGACCTTCTGTTCTGGCAGGATCAGCCGGAATTCGGATCCGTTGTTGACCCGGCGGCTGAGGCCAAGCGTATCCGCGATCAGCAGGCCCTGGGCGACAATGTTTCCGGCGGTGCCGATACCCCTGTGATCGAACGCAAACAGAAAGGCTGGCTGGAAGATATCTTCTAAGCCGCATCGCCCTGTTTCGCGAGCACACGACAATTTGATGAGTCAGGGTCCAAACTCATTCACATAATCGTCCCGGTCGCCCGGATTTGTGCGGATACACGAAGAAAAACCGCAGGAAGATCTAGATCTTGCAAGGTTTTGCGACAAAGTAGCCCGTGCAAATCCGGGTGATCCGGAGGACAATTGATATGAGAGAAAGCCTCTGCGTCAAATTCCTTGACCGGGGATCACCCCGCTCTGCGGGCTTTTCCTAGTTTTTTCTCTCATATCAGTTGCCGGGGCGGTCATGTGAATGAGTTTGGACCCTGAGACAAGGGCGCGATGGTTTCGCGCCCTTGTTCTGTCATATTCGGTTTTTAAGAAATGCGCTTGGATGCGCGTGTGCTGTTCTGGCCCACGCCCGTTGAAACACCCAGTTTGCTTAACCATGCCTGAATTGGAATGGGACGCCACAATGAGAATTTCCGGAACTTTCCGATCCATGACGCGCAGCTCATTGGCTGTGCTCGCCCTCGTCGCACTGACACTTGCCATCGTGCCCGGTGTGGCACGCGCAGCGGTGTTCAATCCGCAAACCGCAACCCTTGATAACGGGATGCAGGTCGTGCTGGTGGAAAACCACCGGGCACCGGTTGTCACCCATATGGTCTGGTACAAGGTCGGCTCGGCCGACGAACCGCAAGGTGTGTCGGGCATTGCCCATTTTCTTGAGCACCTGATGTTCAAGGGAACCGACGATATTGCGCCGGGTGACTTTTCCAAGATCGTTGCGCGCAATGGCGGCAATGACAACGCCTTTACCAGCTGGGACTATACCGGATACTTCCAGAACATCGCGCGGGACCGGCTGGATTTGGTGATGAAGATGGAAGCCGACCGCATGACCAATCTGAAACTGTCAGATGATGTGGTTTTGCCAGAACGTGATGTGATCATTGAAGAACGCCGTTCGCGCCTCGATACCAGCCCGGGTGCGCTTCTGGGCGAACAGATGCGGGCATCTCTTTATATGGCCCATCCCTATGGCCGTTCGATCATTGGCTGGCTCAATGAAATGCAACAGCTCAGCACCGAAGATGCGCTTGAATTCTATCGCGACTGGTACGCGCCCAATAACGCCATTCTGGTGGTTGCCGGTGACATCACGATGGATGAACTGCTGCCGATGGCCAAAAAATATTATGGCGTCATCCCGCGCGGCAAGGACATGACCCGTAACCGGGTTCAGGAACCGGTCCAGCACGCCCCGCGCAAGGTCACCATGCGTGATCCGCAGGTCGGTCAGGCCTCCTGGTCGCGCTATTATCTGGCGCCGTCCTATAACAACGATGCGGCCGATGCTGCTCCGCTAGATGTGCTTTCCGAGATCATCGGCTCGGGCACGACCAGCCGTTTCTTCAAGTCCCTCGTGGTTGATCAGCAAATCGCATCAAGTGTCGGCACATTCTATAACCCGGTCGCCGTCGACCTGGCGACATTCGGGGTGTATGGCGTACCGCGCGGCGATGTTGACCTTGCCGATCTGGAACAGGCAATTGACGGGGAAATCGCCAAGGTCGTTGCGGAAGGTGTTACACAGGATGAACTCGACCGTGCCAAGCAGAAGCTGCTGGATAGTGCGGTTTTTGCCCGTGATTCGCTGTCGGCTGGTGCACGTGTGCTCGGCCAGTCGCTTGCCGTTGGCCTGAGTGTCGATCAGGTCGAAAGCTGGCCAAACCGGATTTCGGCCGTGACGGTCGAGCAGGTCAATGACGCCGCCAAAAGGGTCTTTGATGACAAGAAATCTGTCACCGGCTGGCTGATGCCGCCCGAAGGTGGCCCGGTCACGGGGGCTGGTGCTGCCCTTCCGATCACCTCTGGCGAAGGAGTGCACTGATATGAACAAGCTGTTTAAACAGATTGCCGGTGTTGCCTTTGCAACCACACTGGGCCTTGGCTTCGCACAACAGGCCTGGGCGGTTGAGGTTCAGGAAGTGATTTCCGATGGCGGTATTCGTGCCTGGCTGATCGAAGATCACATGAACCCGTTGATGACCATGGATATTGCCTTTACCGGTGCCGGGGCGGCAACTGACCCGGAGGACAAACTTGGTCTGGCCAATATGGTCTCGGGCCTGATTGACGAAGGTGCCGGCGCCATGGACAGCCAGACCTTCCGGGGCGAGATGGAAAACCGTTCCATCAGCCTGTCCTTTGATGCCGGGCGTGATGATTTTTCTGGCTCCCTCACAACATTGACGCGCGAACGCGATACCGCGATTGATCTGTTGCGTCTGGCCCTGTCCGAACCGCGCTTTGATGACGAAGCTATTGAGCGCATCCGCGCCCAGATTGTCTCGGGCCTCAAACAGGCGGAAAACAATCCGCGTGATATCGCCAGCCGGACCTTCTTTGCTTCGATCTTTGGTGACCATCCCTATGGGCGCCCGCCATCCGGCACGCTTGAAACGGTGGCCGGGCTCAATGCGAATGATTTCCGTGGCTTTGTGCGCCGCGCCTTTGCCAAGGACAATCTGATTGTCGGTGTGGCTGGTGACATCACGGCTGCGGAACTTGGTCCGCTGCTTGATGAAGCTTTCGGCGCACTGCCTGATCACAGCGACCTGCCAAAGGTCGCCGATGTAACGCCGACCTTTGGCGATATCGAGGTGGTTGAACAGGATATCCCGCAAAGTCAGGCGATCTGGGGCCAGAAAGGCATCAAGCGCAAGGACCCGAATTTCTACGCCGCCTATGTGATGAATTACATCCTTGGCGGTGGTGGCTTCTCATCACGCCTGACCGAGGAAGTCCGTGAAAAACGTGGGCTGGCTTATGGCGTTTATAGCTACCTGGCCGATCTGGACCATGCCGAAATGATGATGGGAGGGGTTGCCACGCGCAATGATGCGATCGGGCAAAGCCTGTCTCTGATCAGCACGGAATGGAGCAAGATGAAGCAGGACGGCATTGATCAGGAAGAACTTGATAATGCCAAGGCCTACCTCACCGGGGCCTTTCCGCTGCGCTTCACAAGCCTTGGCAATCTGTCGGGCATGCTGGTCGGTATGCAAAAGGAAGATCTGGGTATGGACTTCCTTGATCGCCGCAATGACATGGTCAATGCCGTGACCCTTGATGACGTCAACCGGGTTGCGGCTGATCTGATGGATCCGGCCAATGTCACGGTTACGGTGGTGGGCAAGCCCGAAGGTGAACTGGCCTTCTGATCGCAGACCAGAACTTGGGCCTTAAAAGTTGCAAAGCGCGGTGAAAGGCATTTCGCCGCGCTTTATGCTTTGGTAGGTTCATTTCAAACAACAATACCCATTCGAACATCACGAGCACCGCCTTCATGACCCTGCGCGTCCTGCCACAGAACCTGATCAACCAGATTGCCGCCGGTGAGGTGGTTGAACGTCCTGCGGCGGCGCTGAAGGAACTGGTGGAAAACGCGCTTGATGCCGGGGCGACCAAGGTGGATGTCAATCTGCGTGATGGTGGCCGCACGTTGCTGTCAGTTACCGATGACGGCAAGGGCATGACGCCCGATGAAATGGGACTGGCGGTCGAACGCCATGCGACCTCGAAACTGCCCGATGATGATCTTTTCAATATAGGCTTCATGGGCTTTCGCGGTGAGGCACTGCCATCCATCGGTTCGGTCTCGCGCATGCGCCTGACCAGCCGTGTGCGTGGCTCTGAAAATGCCTGGACGCTGGCGGTTGAAGGTGGGGCCAAGGGCGAACCGGAACCGGCCGCCCATCCCTATGGCACCCGGGTTGAGGTGCGTGATCTTTTCTATGCGACGCCTGCGCGCCTCAAGTTCCTGAAAACCGCCCGGACAGAACAGATGTATGCGCGCGAGATCATGGATCGCCTGGCCATGGCGCGCCCAGATGTCGGCTTTACGCTGAGTGGTGATAACAACAAGACGATCCTGAATTACCCGGCCTGCGAAGGCGATTTGTTTGATGCCCGCCTGAAACGGCTGGGCGCCGTGATGGGCCGCGAGTTTCAGGACAATGCCCTTCAGATCGAGGCAGAGCGCGAAGGCATTCGACTGACCGGCTATGCCGGGGTGCCGACCCTTAACCGTGGCAATGCCCAGATGCAGTTCATGTTCGTCAATGGCCGCCCGGTCAAGGATCGGCTGTTGCAGGGGGCTGTGCGCGGCGCCTATCAGGATTTCCTGGCGCGTGATCGCCATCCGTTGCTAGCCCTTTTCTTTGAACTGACGCCGCGCGATGTCGACGTCAACGTCCATCCCGGAAAGACCGAGGTCCGTTTCCGCGATCCCGGATTGGTGCGCGGGCTGATTGTCGGGGCCTTAAAACATGCGCTGGCCGGGGCAGGCCATCGGGCCTCGACGACGGTGGCCGATATGGCGCTGGGGGCTGTGCGCCGCGAAGGTGAGGGACCCTCACTTCCCTATGGTGGTGGTGCGCGCACTGGAAGTGGTGGAGGATTTAACATTGGTCAATATCAGCCAGGCGTGCCGGGCCATGCTGCCATTGAACGCGATTATGCCGCCCAGGCGCCGATGGACAACCAGGGTAATTATGGCGGTCTGTTTGATCGTGGCCGTGAGTTCGGCGGCGGCGGTGGTAGCGCTAACATCGCGGGCGGCGAAGGCGGTTTTGCTGCGGCCGCGGCGGCGGCCCTTTCGGGCGGATATGACGCGGCTGCGCCGTCTGCGCGCATTGATAACATTGCCGATGATGGCAAGTTTGTCGATCACCCACTAGGTGCGGCGCGCGGGCAGGTCCATGCCAACTACATCATCGCCCAGACGCGTGACGGTCTGGTGATTGTCGACCAGCACGCTGCCCACGAACGTATCGTCTATGAACGCATGAAGGCTGACCTTGCCGAAAGCGGTGTGAAGCGCCAGGGGCTATTACTGCCCGAGGTCGTCGAACTTGACGAGGCATCAGCAGATCGCATTGCCGAACGCGCCGAAGAATTCGCCGAGCTTGGTCTGGTGATCGAGCCGTTTGGGCCCGGCGCAATTATTGTGCGCGAAGTACCCGCCATGCTGGGCAAGGTCGATGTCAGCGCACTGGTGCGCGACATGGCCGATGAAATTGCCGAACTGGGGCAGGGCATGGCGCTGAAAGACCAGCTGATGTATGTCTGCGCGACCATGGCGTGCCACGGATCAGTGCGATCGGGGCGCAAGCTGAATGCCGATGAAATGAATGCGCTTTTGCGCCAGATGGAAGCAACGCCGCATTCCGGCCAGTGCAACCACGGCCGCCCGACCTATGTCGAACTGAAACTAAATGACATCGAAAAGATGTTTGGCCGCAGGTAGAAACGCATATGTCTGCGATCACGCTTCACATTGCCACGCCCAATGATGCGGATGCTGTGACCACACTGTTTAAGCGGTCCTATTCGACATTTTTGGTCGATGACTACGCACCCGATATTCTCGAACGTGGTATGGCCTTTCTGGCCCGGGCCAACCCGGACCTTCTGGCATCGGGCACCTATTATCTCGCCAAAACCGAAGCGGGCGATGTCGTTGGGGCTGGTGGCTGGACGCCGGTCCGGCCGGGCAGTGGTGAAGGCGATGTGCAATCCGGGTTGGCGCATGTCCGGCATTTCGCGGTCGATCCGGCTTATGCGCGCATGGGCGTTGCCAGCGTGCTGTTTGATCGCTGTGTGCAGGATGCCGAGGCGTCTGAAAACGTCACGCGCTTTGAATGCTATTCCACGCTGAGCGCCAGACGGTTTTATGAATCCCGCGGTTTTCGGATGATTGGCGATTTCGCCGCCCCCTTTGCCCCGGATTTCAGCTTTCCGAGCCTGCATATGGTCTGTGAGCTGGATTAATCGCGAAGCTTAAGATCGCGGGGCAGGCGGGTGTTGGCATTCACACGCGCCCGCTGGATTTGTTCGGCAAACAGGCCACGCGTGCCGCTCAGATCCGCATCCCGGAAGTCTGTCCCGGCCAGGTTGGTGCCACTGAAATCGCAATTTGGCAGCTGCATGCCCCGGAAGTTGGCGTTTGACAGGTCAGACCCCAAAAACACCGTATTGCGCACCATCGCTTTGTTAAACCGTGCCCCGGTCAGACGACTTGCCGCCAGATTGGCATTATCGAGGTTGCTTTCAACAAAGTCAGCCGCAATCAGGTTGCAGCGGCGCAATACTGCATCCTTGCAATTGGCGCGCTGGAAGCTGGCAAAGGGCAGGCCACAGCGGCTCAGGTCAATGCCTTCAAGCTCTGCCTCGCGTAGATCGGCATGCTCGATCGACATCACCGTGCCTTCGCGCCCGCCGGTATCGACCCAAAGCTTGTGACTGATCAGGGCTTCGTGCAGATCAATTTCAACAAGGTCTTCGTCCTCGGCTTCAAAATCTTCTTCTGCTTCGATCTCGTCTTCCGGAGGCTTAGACGGTTTGTCTTCGTTGCGCGCCGTTGCCGGGCTTAGGGCCTTACGCGCGGATTGCACGGCTTCGACGTTCTGGGTGCCGGTCTTCTTGTCGCGCGCGCTGGGGACATCGACAAGCTCGCCATCACCAAATGTCTGCCCGGCGCCATTAAGGCGCGGTTTGGTATCTGCGATATCAAGGTTGGTCGTCATGCCAATCGCAGGCGATGCCTTTGATGTTTTCGTTCGGGTGATCGGGCCCGCACCATCATTTTCCGGTTGTTTGGTGATCTCGGCACTTTCCGGAACGGTTACCGCAGGGGTGGGTGACTTTGTCTTGGTGGCGGGCTGTGCTGCTGCCACGGGGCTTGCACTTGCTGTTGGCTTTTTGGCGGGTTTTGCCCCGGCCGCTTTGGCAATGTCCTGCGGGCGGGCCGGACCGAAATAGTTTTCTTCCAATACGAAGCGGCGCGGACTTTTCAGGACCGTTTCAATGATCTTGGCAAGACGTTCGGGGTCGACCGGTTGGCGAAATACGCCTTCGATCCCGGCATCGACCGCATCGCGCATGCCACGCCGGTCCAGTTTCGGCGCACCCAGAAGGATCGGCACATCGCGCCCGTGCGGGTTGCTTGTCGATGCAGATTCGCGGATGGCGCGAATGGTGGAGATCCCGCGAATGCCATCAAGATAAAGACCGATCAACACCAGATCAGGCTTGAGCTCGGAAATCAGTTCGACCGTGCGTTCACGGTCGTCGCAATCAATGAATTTGCCAAAGCCAAGGGGTTCCACAGCCTTGCGCGCTGCGGTGATGTTACGTTCGCTGTAGTCCGAATACAGGATCGTCTTTTTCTTGTTGTCATGGCTTGCCATGATGCGTGTTGTCCCCTTCGCTCGCATATTCTGGCCGACCCGGATCTGCTGACAGATACCCGTCAGGGACCGGCCGGAATGCTAAATGTGCGCCGTCTTTCCGGCGTCTGATTGTTTTCGGCGCCACCGCTGTCCCCTGTGCCAATGTCGCCATCCCCAATATCGTCCCCGCCATCTGATGTCGGCGCGCCTGTGGTATTTCCGTCACCTGGGGCCGCCCCTTCGCGGTCATAGTTGGTCTCGACCATTTCAATGGTGATCTCGACCCGGCGGTTGGTGGCACGGCCTTCCGGGGTGTCATTGCTCATAAGTGGGCGGCTTTCGCCGTAACCCTGAATGACCATCCGTCCCGGATCCGTGCCGTTCTGATTGATCATGTAGTGCAAAACCGATGTCGCGCGCGCCGCTGACAGATCCCAGTTTGATATATAGGGAGAGGACGACGAAACCGGAATATCATCGGTATGGCCGGCGACCTGAATTTCGCCGTCGGTCTGGTTGATGACCGGCGCCACGCGGTTGAGGATGGCGGCAAATTCCTCGGTCATGCCCGATGAGCCGGACGGAAAGGCCAGTTCATTGGGGAAGCGCATGACCACTTCGCCGTCAATGCGCTCCAGCCCGACCTGATCCTGAAGTCCCATATTCTCAAGCACCGTGCTTAGCGTTTCTTCAAGCGCCTCGGCCTTCTCTTCCTTGCTGTCTGTTTCCTTGCTTTCAACTTCCGGCGTGTCGACCGGCGGGATGTCGGAAACCACGCGCGGGGTATCGGGTGTTGGTGCTTTAAGCGACTTGCCGACAATCGACCCGTCGAGCTCGATCACCCCGGCCAACTGATCCTGTTGGGAAAAACCGAATGCGGCCTTCACGGACCCGGCAATCTGTTTGTAGCGGATCACATCCATCTCCGCGAAGGTCAGCAACAGCACAAACAGAACAAGCAGCAACGACATCAGATCGGCGAACGTCGCCATCCAAGCCGGTGCGCCTGCTGCGGGTTTCTTTGCCATGGCTTATGCCCAGCCTGTTGCCTGGTTGCGCGCTGCCATCATGATCATTCTCCGCCGCCTTCTTCGTCGGCCGGCACACCGCCCGGAAGATAGGGACCGAGGATTTCTTTCATGACCATCGGGCTCTGGCTGGCCTGGATCTGAACGACCGATTCAATAACAAGCTGTTTGGTGTTTTTCAGACGGTCGACTTTCAAGGCAAGCTTGTCTGCGACCGGGATTGCAATCAGGTTGGCCAGAACGGCGCCATAAAACGTCGTCAGCATAGCAATCGCCATGGCTGGACCAATCGCATCCGGATCGGAAAGGTTGGCCAGCATCTGCACCAGACCAACAAGCGTGCCGATCATGCCAAAGGCAGGGGCGGTATCGCCGATACCGCGGAACATCAGTTCGCCAAGCTCGTCATTCTGGATTGATTTTTCTACCTCGCTTGAGATGGAGCTTCTGATGACCTCGCCACTGTGGCCGTCAACGCACATGCGGATGCCGCGTGCCATGATTTCATTTTCTATTTCGACGCTTTCAAGGCCGAGAAGACCGTTCTTGCGCACAATGCCGGCAAGTTCGATGGCTTTTTCATAGATCGAAAGCGGATCTTCCTTGGGGTTCTTGAACGCAATGCCGATGCCGATCTTGAGTGACTTGATCACATCGCGCATCGGGAATTTGATCAGGGTTGCCGCTGCTGTCCCGCCAAACACCACCATGATGGAAGGAACGTCGACAAAAGAATCAAGGCTGCCGCCCATCAAGATGGCGCCGAAAATAACGCCCATTCCGGCGATAATGCCAATAAGTGTCGCTATATCCATGTCGGTTTTTGGTATCCGGCTCTAAAAAACAGTTTCCTGAAACGTGCTGCTACATGGTGGTAAACAACACTTGGCGGGTCATAACGTGATCATTGGTCAGGCAACCATATAGATAAAATTCCCCTGCATGGGCGGTGAGTAGATGGAAATGAAACGCGCACTACACTCCTGAAATTGGGTTTGCGTATCCCGTTTTCCATATGCTTGCGATAACTTCCTGCCTCAATAGGCGAAAAGCGTCCCACAAACAGGCCCGCCAGATTGTAAAATTACGGCGTTGGTTTATCCGATGCTATACTTTTGGCGTTAAATGTTTGTTGCCAGACTTTCTCGCATGCCTCAACCCCACCTAAGAATAATAGGATCATATTCCTTTGGCAGGATTGTTCGATTTTACACCGGGCGCACGTCAAATAACAGGACCGCAATCCTTACATTTTCTGATGTTTGCAATGTCTTAAGCAGAAGTTTGGATCAAATTGGCGGCAGACCCTAGCCAAGCTCGAACGAAGAAATCCCGAAAATCATATCAAGATCAAGTTCGGGTGCCGGGCCCTTATACATTCGGGCGGTTTCAAATTCCGGCACCATGCCATGCTCGGTGGCCAGATCAACCGCCGCCTGATTGGGTTCGGGCACGTCGAGATAGACCTTGCCGCTCTGATCATCGCGGCTTTGCAAAAGGGCGCCAAACAGGGTTTTGGCATCCTCGGCATCGGGGGCGAAAAGCGGGCCGACCTTGTGGCCTTCCTGACAGGGGCGGATGACGCCATAGGCGCGCAATCCCATCGGCCCCTTAAGGGCAAGTGCCGTATGCTTTTCATTGCCGATCCAGCCACGCAGGAATTCGATCCGGCTTTCGGGAAACAGGTTGCAGGTCTGCTCAAACGCATCGACAATCGCGATGTCGTTGACTTCAAGGGTGAACAGATCATCCGGGGTGTCCACATCCACCTTGACGACACCGCCATAGCGGACATTGCGATGGGCAAATTCAAAGCCGGATTTACGGTAATTGTCCTGCTGATCAACCACACCATCAAGGCCAATGGTCTTAAGCACGCTGTCCTCAAGCACGGTCTGCCACAGGCGATAGCCAAGACCGGATCCGCGACGATCCGGACGGCAGATATAAAATCCTACAAACCCGAAATCCGAGCTGTACTGAACGGCCGAGATCGCAGCGGCCAGGCCCTGCTTGTCAAACGCGCCCCAGAAACCGTCGGTATCGGTATTGAAAAACACCTCCGCATCATTAAGGCCGGGGTTCCAGCCCTCTTTGGCGGCCCATTCAACGGCCAGGGGAAACTCGAATGATTTAAGACGGCGGATTTTGTCAGGCATCGCTTTGTTCAGACTTCCGGTAATCAGGTCAATCTCGGGCTCGCCGTGCAGGGGCAGGCAAGCGCATGTGCCAAACATCTATCACGCGCGATGAAAATCAATGATAATTTTTATTGAGAATGCCTATCATTGTTACTATTACGGTGGGTGCATTCCATTCCCGCCCCACCAACCGAGAACCTCATGTCGACATCGCTTCTGACGGCCAAGACACGCATCGCACTTCCGGACAGTGCGGCTCTGATCAAACAGACTGCCGATTTCTATCGTGAACACGATTGCGATGTGACGGGCGATGCGGCGCAAACGCGCATATCGGTCTCGATCGGTCATATCCAGCTGAGTGGCACCGACACCACGCTTGAGGTCGAAGTGGGGGCGACCACCGAAGTCGATGTCATGCAGATGAAGTCGGCGATCATATCGGTCCTGCAGGGCGCGGTTCCCGATGCCAATCTTGATTGCCGCTGGCAGGGCGCGGGCAAGGGCAATGGCAAACTTCCCAATTTCTGTGAACTGCGTGTTGGCGAAATCACCGATCTGTCACCGCATATGCGCCGCTTGCGTCTGCATGCTGATGATCTGGGGGCTTATGACAGTGACAGCATTCATGTGCGTCTTCTGATCCCGCCGCGCGGGCAGGAAAATCCGCAATGGCCGACCCTTGCCGAAAACGGCATGCCCGTCTGGCCCCGCGGTGAAAACACCATCGAACAGCGCGTCTATACCATCCGCGCCATGGATGCCAAGGCCGGCTGGATCGATGTCGATTTCGTCATGCACGGCGACAACGGACCGGGTTCGGCCTTTGCCATGCACGCGAGCGAAGGCGATGTTGTCGCCATGACCGGCCCGTTAGGAACCGCCTTGCCAGAAGCCGACTGGATGCTGTTGGCGGGGGATGAAACAGCCCTGCCGGCGATTGGGCGTTATCTGGCGGAAATGCCGGGTCACGTATCAGGCCATGCCTTTATTGAGGTCGGCAGCAAATCCGATGTCATTTCTGTTCCAACAGAAAGTCAGATACAGGTCACATGGCTGTTTCGCGATGAAGCCGGATCGGTCGAGCCCAGCCTGCTGCAGGATGCCATTCGATCTGTTGAACTGCCCACTAAGCTTGATTGGGTTTATTGCTGGGCCGGGGTGGAACAGGCGGATTACAAACCGATTCACACCTATTGGCGCAAGGAACTTGGGCTGGATCGGGAACAGTGCATCGCCATGACCTTCTGGCGCAAGGCAGGCCGGACAGCCAAGGGCTGATCAATCCGGATCATTTTAGCGGACCGTCGCGACCGATTGATGCAGGGTAGGCGAGAAATGCGCAATCGCGTCATCAAGCGTGATCAGGATTTCGCGCAGGAGCGGATCATTTTCCTGATCGGCGTCACCACGCAATTCGGTAATGGCACGGATCAGGTCGCGGTTGGTCGGATTGACCGCGGTGGCAATTGATTTCGCCCGTTGGCTGATCATCATGCGGACGCGTTTGAAGGCGGCTATTTCCGTCTTGGCATCAAGCGGCGCCTTTCCTTCCAAGACACGCTTAAGCGACAAGCCGGTCATGTGACTGGGCTCGGCCATCAGGGCCGACGTGATCATCCTAAATGCGATGATGTCGGTCGTCAGCTGATCGCGATTTTGCGGCGTTGCCAGTTCCTCAAACGCGAACAGATCGGCTTGATGTTCGTCCTGATAATCCTTTAGCACGTCGCCGCCGAAATGATCGGGCTGGCAGTGGCGCACCTCATGAAAGATCAGCCAACGAAAGGTCAGATCAGACGTGCTGGCATAATGAAGGTTTGAGCCAAACCAATTGCGCATCAGTTCGGCAAAGATTTCGGTATTGTTTTCCGGTGTGACCTTGGCCGGAACAAAGATCCGGCAGGTCGCCAGTGCCGCGTCATCCTTGCGCCCGGTGACCGTAAACGGCGAACGGGGCAATTTGGCAAAGGTCTGATCCGGATCCTTGATATTGCCAAGGCCGAGTGCGGTGTCGATCTTGCTCAGAAAATCCGCACGCCCGTCAAACACGGTCAGTTCGATATCGCCGAACTGGCGTAGCTCCGTTGCCAGTTGTTCTGTCTGGGCACGGCTTGCTGCCGCAATGGTCAGGACCAGTACAGCACTCAGAAGCAAATATTTAAGGCAAGTTCGTGCGAGACCACTCATCCCCACACTATGCCTGTGCTTGGGCAGCGGGGCCAGATGAAACAATCAGGCTTCGGCGTGTTGGCCGGTGCGTTTGCGTTGCGGACCAAACAGGCAGGTCAGGATCAGGATTACACCCGAAACCGTGGCGATCATGCCCGCGGCACTGACCGCATAGGGCGATCCGAACCAGCCGGGGCCATAGCCGGCAAAGACATACCCCAGAATGGCAGAGATGGTCGCAAAAACGACCGACCAGCCAACCTGGCGTCCCAATTGATTGGTCATCAGACGCGCGCTGGCGGGTGGGCAGACAAACATCGCGATCACAATGATCGACCCGACCGCATCAAAAGCTGCCACTGCCGCCACGGCTGTCGCGACAACCAGCGCAAAGCCAAGGGCGCGGGTACGGATACCAACCGCACCGGCAAAGGCCGCATCAAAGGTCGAGATTTTCAATTCTTTCCAGAACAGGAAAATGAACAGGGCAATGCCGACAAGAACAATCGCCAGCCGTGGCAATTGCGGGGGCAGGGTGGCCAGTGCTGCCGGATCAAGAAGCGATCCCCAACCCTCGGCATCAAACCAGATCAGGCTTTCAAGATTGCCCAGCAACGCGTGCTGCACATCGATATGCACCGAACTGGTATCGGTGATTTCAAGGAACAAAACGCCCGCGGCAAAGAGTGTTGTGAAAACCAGCCCCATGGCCGCACCCGGCTCAACCCGGCCCAGCCGTTTGACGATTTCAATCATGACCACCGCAACGATGGCGGCTGCACCCGCGCCAATCATCATTGGCACGGCGGTAATCGTGCCAGTCACCAGGAAGGCCGCAACAATCCCGGGAAGCACCACATGGCTGATCGCATCGCCAATCAGGGCTTGCCGGCGCAGCAACAGGAAATTGCCCGGAAGCGCACAGGCGATGGCGGCCAATGTGCCAATCACGATTGGCGTCAGGCTGAGCTGTACAAACTCCGCGCCAAGGGCTGTGATCAGATCATCGATCATGCCTTGGCTCCTTCCTGGCTGTTAATCATGCGATCAATCTCGGCGATCTGATCCGGTGTCATCATCCGTTCAATCGGGGTCAGCCCGTCATAACGTTCAATGGCGGAATCATCGGGCAGCATCCGGCGCGCCATCGCCCAGCGGGCTTCATCACGCGCGGCCTTTCCCGCAGCAATCCGGCCGCGCGCGGTGGCAACCCCGTCAGCACGGATCATCCCCGCACGGCGCAGGATGCGAATGGTCAGCCCGTCATAAATCGGTTCACGTCGTGCCAGTGACAGTAAGCCTTGGCGGCGATGCACGCGGCGCTGAAAACGCTGATGACGCAGGGCCGATGCCAGCCCGCCACGTAACGGCGAAAACAGGGCTGAAATCAAAAAGAAGCCAAAGGCGACCAGAACAATGATCGGCCCGGTCGGAAGCGACGCCTCGGCCGCCGACAACACGGCCCCGATATAACCGGACAAACCACCGACAAGGGCGGCGATGCCAATCATCTCGCCAACCTGGTTGGTCCAGAAGCGCGCAGCCACGGGGGGAATGATCAAAAGTGCGACAATCAGGATAAGTCCGACAATTTTAAGGCCAATCACCGTGACAATCAGGGCAAGCCCCATCATGGCAAGGTCGATATTGCGCACATTAACCCCGGTGGTCGCGGCATATTCCGGATCAAACGCCACCAGGGTCATTGGGCGCCGAAGGAGGAAGACAAATGCCGCCGCCAATGCCCCGGCAATTGCAATCGTGGTGGCTTCAGAAATCAGCATGCCAGCGGTGGAGCCAAGCAGGAAGTTCTCAAGCCCGGCCTGACGGCCTGATGACATGGTCTGGATCACGGTCAGAAGAACGATGCCAAAGCCAAAGAAAACCGACAGCACGGCGCCAATCGCGGCATCCTCGGTCAGGCGGGTTTTGCGTGTGATCCACTCGACCATCAAAAGCCCGATGGCCGATGAAATTGCTGATCCCAGAACAAGGCCCGGCAACCAGCGCCCGTCGCTGCCAAACGCCACCATGATGATAAAGGCAAGGCCGACACCGGGCAGGGTGGCGTGACTGATGGCATCGGAAACAAGCGCGCGCTTGCGTAGGAAAATAAACGCCCCGGCACTCCCGGCCGACAGGCCAAGCAGCCCCGCGCCAATCGCAACCAGCGCGCTGTTATAGCCCGCCTGCAGGAAAAGGGCGCTTATGAAATAATCAACAAACCCCATGTCACTCAGGCCAGATGCAGTTCATCGATATGGGTGGTGGCAAGCCGCCCGCCATAGGTTTCCTGAAGGTTCTCGGCCGTGAAGGTCGTATCAACCGGGCCTTCGGCAATGCGGCGCACATTGATCAGAAGAACCCGATCAAAATATTCCGCCACCGTCGAAAGATCGTGATGTACACAGACCACCGTGCGGCCTTCGGCTTTAAGCTCTTTCAGCACGGAAACAATCGCGCGTTCGGTTGCGGCATCAACGCCGGCAAACGGCTCATCCAGAAGATAGAACTCCGCATTCTGGGCCAAAGCACGGGCGAGGAAAACGCGTTGCTGCTGACCGCCCGAAAGCTGACCGATCTGGCGGTCTGCGAAATCAGCCATGCCGACACGTTTCAGGCAGTCCATTGCCTGGTCGCGGTGGCGCGCCCGCCACAGGCGAAACAGCCCAACCGACCCGTATAGCCCCATCAGGACAACATCAATCACGCGTGCCGGGAAATCCCAATCGACACTGGCGCGCTGCGGGACATAAGCAACGCGATCACGGGCGTCCTCAAACAGTTTGCCAAAAATGCGGACTTCACCGGAAAGGCGCGGCACCACACCCAGTGCACCTTTGAGGAAAGTCGATTTCCCGGCGCCATTGGGGCCAATAATGGCGGTCATCGAACCCGCCGGGATCGATGCATCAACGGAGAAAACAGCCGGCTTATTGCCATAAGACACGGTCAGGCCACGTACCGTCAGCGGTGCATCCTTTGCCGCGACGTCGAGTATCTTGCCTGACTCTGCAACCAGTTTGGCGCTGCTCATGGGTATCGTCCTGTTTCGTTTTGCGTCGTGTCGCTCGGGTTAAATCCAACCGGCCTTATGATCCGGCGGCAAGCTTGCCCTGAAAACCGCCTTCGGGGGCGTCACCACCAAGGGCGCGGGTGATCAATGTTGCATTGTGATCAAGCATGCCGATATAGGTGCCTTCATAGGTGCCCGGTTCGCCCATCGCATCAGAATAAAGTGTACCACCAATCGTAACGTCCTGGCCACGGGCCTCGGCCCCTTCGATCAGGGCGCGGACATTGCGCTCCGGGACGGAGCTTTCAACAAACACGGCTGAAATCTTGCGCTCGACAATGGTGTTGACCAGGTCCTCCACCCGGCGCAGGCCAGCTTCGGATTCCGTTGAGATGCCCTGAATGCCCAGTACGTTAAAATCATAGCCGCGTCCGAAATAGCTAAAGGCATCATGTGCCGTCAACAGCACGCGGCTTTGCTTTGGCACCGTGGCGGTGACCTTTGACATATAGTCGATCAGCTTTTCGATCTCGGCAATGTGCGCGCTAGCGTTGGCGGAATAGGTTGCTTCACCCTCGGGATCGGTTTTGATCAGCGCATCGCGCACCGTAGAAACCACCGTTTCCCAAAGCTTCGGGTCCATCCAGACATGTGGATCAAACCGGCCATCATAGTCGGCATGGCTCAAAAGCTTGTCACGCGCCACAGCTTCGCCAACCGCAATCACATTGCGGCGCTTTTCAAGATCAAGGAAAAATTCTTCAAGCTGCGCTTCGAGATACAACCCATGCCACAGCACAAGATCGGCCCGCGCCAAAGCAGAGATATCGCTTCGGGTCTGACGATAGGAATGCGGATCCACGCCCGGCCCCATCAGCGCCTTGACCTCGGCCCGGTCACCGGCGACCTGGCGGGCGGCATCGGCAATCATCGAAGTTGTCGCAACCACATTCAGCGGTTTTGCATATGACGTACTCGCCCCTGCAATCACGGCGACGGCAAGAAGGGCGAGGCAGAGTGTAAGATGGCGAAGGGTGGAGAAATGCAGCATCAGGGTATCCGGCAGCAAATTGGAATTACTCTGGTGAATATCCCCTATTTATGTGCGGACTTTTAAAGTTAGTCAAGGCTAAATTGCTATTTGCATGCTTACTTGTTATGAAGAATGCAGGAGTCTGAAGTGGAGAGATCAATGGGCGAAGACACGCCGCTTAACCCGCGTCACAACAAGGCCGAAGTGTTCGCACGCTTGCGCGATGCACATGCTCGCGAAGTGACCGAAGACTACGTCGAAATGATCGGTGATCTGATCGCCGAGCAGGGCGAAGCGCGCTCGGTCGCCTTGGCCGAGCGCTTTGGCGTGACGGCAGCGACGGTCAATAACACGATTAAACGACTGGAACGCGACGGCTACGTCACTTCGCGCCCCTACCGCTCAATTTTCCTGACAGAAAAAGGCGAAACGCTCGCCAAAAAATGTCGCGAACGCCACCAGATCGTCTATAACTTCCTCGTTTCCATCGGTGTCGATCCCGAGATTGCAGAGTTCGATGCCGAGGGTATCGAGCATCATGTGAGTAAGGAGACGTTGGCGGTGTTTGTAGAGGTTTCCAGCGGCCGTGCCGGCTGACCACCTGTCGCGCTGGAGTAGTTCAGTTATACTCAACTGAATTCTGTCGGCTCCACATGGCCAGATTAAGCCAGCGCCAGACCTGCCGGTTAAACCCTTTCCCCTTAGCGATATCGTGCTTAAACTGTTTTCGCGCAGCCTTGATGTCAAAAAAAGGGATTTCGAGTTCTCTTGCCGATTCCAGCAATTCATCAACAATATTTTTGCTCTCACCAAACCACCGGTCTTCAGGTGTAGCAAAACCGATTTTGTCGCGTCTTGTAAGAATCGGTTCGGGCACAAGGTCAGCCACGGCGTCGCGGAATATAGCCTTGTTTCGGCCATTTGCATCAATCAACCATTCTTCAGGTAGTTTTTGAGCAAACTCCACTAATGGCAGAGACAGGTATGGCACACGGCTTTCAACCGAAAAATGCATGCTGTTTCGGTCTTCATAGCGCAGTAGTCCGGGCAAATTGTTCCGCACAACATCCTGGTGCAGGGCATCAGAAAGATTGTCTTGAAGGCCGCTGATGGGTGAGTAGTTAGCAACCGCACCAGCGCGGTCAAACCAATCCCAATCAACGACCTTTCTTTGATTGTTTTGGGCGTAATATTTATGAATCAGGGACCCAATGGTCTCAGGTATCAGTCGGGCCAGACTTCGCAGAACGATATTTACCCTGCTGCCCTGGTTATGGTGTCCAAGTGCGTTGAGCAAACTGATTGCCTGGCTAAATTTCCCCACCTTCACAAGACCTGCAATTCGTGCGGCGTAATAGGGTAAATAACCGGCGAAAATTTCGTCGGCACCCTGACCATCAAGTACGACTGTCTGACGGTCTGCGTGGATGGCATTGAATATGCAAAACTGGGCAAAGATGCTTGTGCTGCCAAATGGCTCATCCTGTAGGCCAACCAATGTTTCCAGATCTCGAAATAGGTCCTGAGGTGAGGCGCTAATCTTTTGCGATACACAGCCGTATCGATCAATTACCAAGTCGGCCCATTTGGTCTCATCGCAACTATCGCCGGGACTTACGAAACTGTAACAACGGATCGGGTCGGTGGAGCCCGCTGTATGCATCGCGCCAACAATTGCGCTGGAATCAAGGCCGCCCGATAGTAATGCGCCGTAACCCACGTCACTGCGCATGTGAATTCGAACAGACTCCAGAAAAAGGTTCCGCAGCTCAGAGACTGCTTCTTCACGAGAGATATCAGAAGGTTTCAGTCGATCAGCTTGAGGCTTGAGGAATGAATAGGCTTCTAGTTGATGGGGCGTATCAATCGCGAATTCCAGATAATGCCCCGGAGGAACCGAGTTAATCTCTTTAAAGAAACTAGAGTCCTCGCAGTTTACCAGTCCCATCGCCAAGTAATCGCGAACCGTTTTGAGGTTAGCCTGGCGTGTAATTCCAGGCCAATTGAGCATAGCCTTAATTTCGGAGGCAAAGACCAAGCCATTTGAAGGAGTTGCATAAAACAAAGGCTTTATGCCAAATGCATCACGACCGAGCACGACCTGCCGACTGTATTGATCAATCAGGCAAAAGGCGAACATACCAATTGCGCGATAGCATGCTTTTTTTGGACCCCAAGTTATCAGAGCTTGCAACAGGACTTCGGTATCCGAAGCGGTGTGGAATTTGCAACCTTCCTGTTCTAACTCCCTCCGTAATTCCAGATAGTTATAAATCTCGCCATTGTAGATAAAAAGATATCGACCATCTGAGCTGAGCATCGGTTGATTGGATCGGGCAGCGGTGTCGATAATGGAGAGACGGCGATGCATGACACCAAGTTGTGGCGCAGGTTCAGGGGCTTCCTCTAGGGACTTGTCATTAAGGTGCAGGTTAAAACCGGTGTTTTGGGCCCATATCGCATACCCTGCATTATCCGGTCCACGATGTGACAAATTTGCAGCAAATTGCTGCAATTGTCTGCGCCAGCCACTGACGTGACTGTCGGGCTTAAGGCAATATCCTGCGATCCCGCACATCAGATTTCGTTCCCGGAAATCAGAGATTCAAATTTATCAGCCACTTGCTTTGCCTGAACTGGAAAGTGAGCTGTTTTTTTGACGAGAGCAGCACCAGCATGCGCATTTTTTTCAGCTTTTCTGGGATTATTTAGCAGTTCAGTTATGCTATCGGCAATTGCTTGGGTATCGGATTTTACGAATGTGGCGGTCTCTCCATCGCTAAAGAGTTCACGATAGTGATCAAGCTCGCTTACTATGACGGGCTTCTCACAGGCCATTGCCTCAAGTACAGACTGAGGCATGCCATCTGACGAAGGAATACTGATCACAACGTCAGCGGCATTATAGGCGCCGACCATTTCGTGTCTTTGGAGGGGGCCGGTAATACTCACATTCTCCCGTAGCCCCAATCTATCAATTTGGTCTTCGATCTTTGCTGCGTAAGATTCTTCGCGACCGAACCCAGAAAGGATCAGATGCGCGTCGGGGCATTTGGCAAGCACGGCTGGCAATGCATTGATGATCAGATGTTGATTGTACAGTTGATTGAGCATCCGGGGACAATAAACGACACGTCGTTTGTTCGGGATACCCAAACTGTCGCGGTATTCTTTACCAGCCTGAACAGAAGGGTGAAACAAGTCGGGCTCTACCCCCCAATAGATTACATCGACACAATCCGGGCGGACACCGAATGTTTTAAGTGTATCCGCAAGGTGCTGTGATTTGGCTGTAATGTAATCGGCACGACGCAGAGATAGTCGTGTAAGAAAGCGTCCCACTCCCCCTAGAGATCCTTGCTCTGCAAACAAAACATCTCCGCCCATTACAGTGATGGCGAGCGGTTTGCGGTTTAAGACGGCAGCAAGCCAAGTCCCATATTCAGCGGCATAATGGGCGTGAACCAAGTTTGCGCGGAGCGTTAGCAGTAATCGTGCACAGGCGAGCAGGCTACGAACTTTCCCGAATGCTCCTTTACCCCTCGCAGTTGAAATGATTTTGATGTCGTTTGGATGGGACTTCGCCTCGACCGGGCTCACCATTGTTACATCCCACCCTAGGGTGGCGAAAACCCTGGCTCGCGCAAGAACATGCGGGCTTGTAGCCGCGCCAAGTACTAGCAAAGAATGACGATGCTTTTTGGTCATTCCACCCATCTGTCTTTCCACGCCTGATACATCAAGACTGTCCAGAGCTTAACTTCGTTGTTGGATTTTCCTGATTTATGTTCATCCCATGCGGCTCGAACAGGGCCGGGGTCAATAAATCCATCATGTCCCAGCTTGGCGGGAGATAACAAATCCTCTACCCAGTCATTGAGTGGACCAGACAACCACTGTCCTATAGGAATTCCAAAACCCTGTTTTGGGCGTTCAAATAGCGAACGTGGTACGTAGCGGGAGAGAATATCTCGCAGAATTCGTTTACCTTTTCCGTTGTGAACACGCATCTCGCGCGGCAAGGTGAAGGCGAACTCTGCAACCCGATGGTCCAGAAGAGGAACTCTTGCTTCGAGGCTGGTAGCCATACTTGCCCTATCAACTTTCGTCAGTATGTCGTCAACGAGGTAAGTCATCATGTCGAGAAACTGCATGCGCTCCATCAAGTTTGGCATACTCTCTACCAATGCTTGATCCCACAAGAGCCCATTTGGTTCATTTGCACCACGAACGATTTGATCTGGGGAATGCCAGACCGATACAAGTCTGCGGAACAAGGCCATCTCGTCCTCAAGCTCAAGGATTTCGGCAACCTTCTTTATCTTTTTTGCCAAGTGAGGGACTCTGGCAACTGCTGACAAACTGCTCCAAACATCTTCGTTGGGCATACTAAGCACTTTTGCCATAACCGAGCGCAGCGGTGAGGGCAGCAGGTTGCGTTTTCGGTTTATTTTATCGCCCCAGAAATATCGCTCGTAGCCAGTGAAAAGCTCGTCGCCACCATCACCTGACAAACTTACTGTCACGTGCTCTCGCGCCATTCTAGACACCAGGAATGTCGGGATCTGTGAGGAATCAGCAAACGGTTCATCATAAAAATTCGCAAGGTCGGGAATGACGGAACGGGCGTCTTCCGGGGTGATGTAAAGCTCAGTGTGATCGGTGCCGAGGTGTTTTGCGATAGCAGCAGCGTGCTCCGCCTCGTTATAACCCTCAACATCCATCCCGATTGAGAAGCTACGCACCGGTCGATCACTTTGGCTTTGCATAAGGGCTACAACAAGTGACGAGTCTATGCCGCCTGACAAAAAGGCACCAAGCGGAACATCCGCAACCATTCGACGGCCTATGGCATCACGCAGCAAGCCTTCAAGGTGATCTTTCGCAGCGGCATAACCCTCCGTCCAAGGATTTTTCGTGCCATCGAGAGCATGCTGTTGCATATCCCAGTAGCAGTGCTCCTTAACGGCCTTGCCTTTGGATACATGAATGATATGCCCAGGGCGGCACTTTTTGATGTCCTGGAAAATAGAGTTTGGCGCTGGGACATAATTGAACCGCAAATATGACGAAAGGGCATCAGGGCATATGTCAAACTTCCAGTCTTGGTAGGCTTTCAATGCCTTTAATTCGGATCCGAACAAGACAAGATCGCCGCGTTGCCCCCAATAAAGTGGCTTAATGCCCAATCGGTCGCGAACAAGCCAACATTCTTTGGTTGCCTTATCCCAGAACGCGAAGGCGAACATTCCGATCAGGTGGCTGACGGTTTCATAAACGCCCAAACGCGCACAACATTCGAGAATGACCTCTGTGTCCGAATGACCTTTCCAGTCAATAATATCACTCCCCGTAAGCAATTGCTTCAAGGCGTCGCTGTTATAGACTTCCCCATTATATGCAATCACGTATCGCCCACAGCTGGAATGCATGGGTTGGCTACCGGCTTCGGAAAGATCAATAACCGCTAGTCTCGCATGTGCTAGACCAATTTCGCCAGTGTCAGATGCCCAAGCTGTTTGGGCATCTGGGCCACGGCGCCGCATGCTGTTGGCCATAGAATGGGCCACTCGATTTGCATGGTCACTCGGTATGCCGTCGTAGTTTACGAAACCGGCGAACCCGCACATAGATCAGCCCTTTTCCGATTTATCGTTGATGGTTTCTCTTGGCGCTTCTGCTGTTGCGACCAAGCCATTCGGTCCTCGTCGGACCCATATGTTCTCTAATGATGCCGCTTCATGCCAACCTTGATAGGTCGCTGGCGTTTGTGGGATGTCGAATGCAGGTGAGAGCATGTCAAAGGTATCAAGCAATGCCCACTCCTTGAGTGTTGCATCGTCCGCATCCGGCATTTGTACGGCATAATCCGCTATTAAGAGACGCCAGTTTAAAGCTTCACCAATTACCGGGACTTTGCGTATCAATCGAGCCAACGGCCACATAACATCTATGTAGATTTTACACCATTGATACAGCTTCTTAGGGGCAACCTTCCGGGTCACCGGTCTCACCCAGTAGCGCGTGTTCAAGTAAAACCGCATCAAGGATTTCAGATAGACATCGGTCGCGATTTTTCCGCCAGGTTTGATCATTTTCACCAGGCTTTTGAATGAGGCCTGTGGATCTGGGGTATGTTGCAAAACGCCAAAGCAGAATACTTTGTCGAAAGACGCGGGCTCAAACGGCATCTCGTATATATTGGCCTGCAAGAGCAAGAGGTTTTCGTGCATACCGTTGTTTGCCATGTTGGAAGCAACAGCATCGCTATAATCAAAAGAAATGACTATTGCGCCTGTGGCAAGCAAATGCTCTGTAAAACGACCGCTGCCTGACCCAGCTTCAAGTATTAAATCTCCCTTGAGATCGCGGTCCCAACCCGTTACGTCGAAGACACGGTCTTCGGACATCTTGTGGCCTGCATCGGCATCAAACTGTGTACGTGCGTGTATTTTCCATTCAAGCCCGAAATTATCAGCGTAGTTTCCTTCCTCCACGAACCGTGGCACGAAGTTAATAATCGGCCAACTATCACCGGATCCATTGTGCAAACTTCCGGTTTTGACCCGTCCATTTGCTTCTTCTGTGATCTCGATTGTAAGTGAGTTACCCGTTTTCGGGCAGCGCAAATAGGAAACAAATTCAGGCTTCATCTATAATTCAACTGGTTAGGGTCAAAGACGCCAATTTCTCTGCTGTTTACACCAGATCGTAAATGCGTGCCATGAAAACCCTGCTAGAGGAGAGCTGTAATCACTTTACTAAGAGGTTACTGCCATATCAGACTTCAAACATAGACAGGTTTTCCCGTCCCCAGGCCGATAACATCAGGATTGGCCAAAGTTCACCTTCAAGGTTTGCACCTCGCTGATGATCTTCAAAGCTTTTCTCTATTTCTGTCATGTCGAGCCGGTTTCGAAGCGTTGCGGGCATCTCTTCAATTTGTTCTGTTGCCCACTTTCTAAGATCGCCACGCAGCCATTCCCGGATTGGCGGATCAAAACCCTGTTTCGGGCGATCAACCAGTTCGGTAGGCACGTGGTCATACAAGATATCGCGCAGTACAGTTTTTAGTCGGCCACCATCCCCTTCGTTCCAAGATTGCGGCAATGACCAGCAAAGTCTTGCAAGTTCGCGGTTGAGAAACGGGGTGCGCGTTTCGAGAGATGTACTCATTGCAGCACGATCGACTTTTACCATCAGATCTTCAGGCAGGTAACAAAGGCTGTCAGCAACCATCAGGCTATTTCCAACAGGCAACAACGCGACTGTCTCTGATGACAGCGGCCAGATATCATCGATGACCATAGTATCATTAAGGTAAGCAGGGTTGAGAGGTAGGCTGTGACGCCAGAAGCTGCTGTGATGATGATTGTAGGCAGACAGAGTATCTGCGTTGTCGCGCAGCATTTTTGTGTAGCTTCGCCGAGCCTTGACACTTGGTTTGCCACGCAAAAGGCCCATTGCGTTGTCTAACTGTTTCCATGGGAAAAGCCTATGCCGAGAACCGCGTTTAGAAACTGTGCGGCTGTCCCAGCCTAATTTAACAGTCGCGTAGCGGCTGTAGCCAAAGAAGAATTCGTCGCCACCGTCCCCGGAGAGGGCGACGGTCACATGATCTCGGGTCTTTCGGCAAAGAAGCAGAGTTGGGATCTGGGATGGGTCGGCGAAAGGTTCGTCCCAGATATGGGCGAGTTGAGGAACCAGTTTTGCAGCCTCCTCGGCTGATCCAAGAACCTCGTGATGGGCGGTTCCAAGGTGGTCAGCAACCTTACGAGCATGATCTGCTTCGTTATAGCGCGGGTCGTCAAATCGTATTGTGTAGCTTCCGACTTGCCCGGTTGATGCTTTCGCAGCCAATGCAGTGACCAGAGACGAATCAATGCCGCCTGAGAGGAAGCAGCCAAGTGGTGTATCCGCAATCAGGCGTCTTTGGGCGAGTGTTTCGAGCATCTCGGATATAAGTGCCTTGGCGTCTGCACGTGATCCATTGAACGGATTTGCTTGGGCGTTGAGCGCTTCCTGTTCTCCATTCCAGTACTGGTGGTGACTGGGGTTGTTGCCGGCTTTGATTGACCAGCGAACATATTCGCCCGCGCGAAGTTTACGGACGTGCTTCCAGATTGTTCTTGGTGCAGGGATATATCGATGGCGCAGGAAACTCGCGAGTGCGCTGTCATCTATCTCGCCATTCGGAACACCAAGCGGGGGCAATGCCTTAATTTCTGACGCAAAGGCCACTGCATCGCCAAACGCAGCAAAGTACAGAGGCTTTTCTCCAAATGGGTCGCGAACAAGAGTCAGTGCCTGATCCTTCTTGTCCCAAATAGCAAATGCAAACATCCCATCGAGTAGCGATAGCGTCTTGTCCAATCCCCAATGGGCAATCGCTGAAACTAGCGTTTCTGTGTCAGAATGCCCGCGCCAATCCCGGTAAGATGGCTCTTCGGTCTCCAGAGCACGTCTCAGGTCTAGGTGATTGTATATTTCACCGTTAAAGGCGATGACATATCGACCGCAAGGTGACTGCATTGGTTGATGGCCTGCCTCGCTCAGGTCTTGAATAGCAAGGCGTCGAAAAGCCAGCCCAATATGGCCGCTGGCATCGGTCCAGAAGCCTTCGTCATCAGGTCCACGATGCAAGATCGTATTTCCGGCCGCGTGCAATTGCCCGACAAGTCGGTTGCGATCCATCACTGTGTTGGCCTGATAAAGGCCTGCAAAACCACACATAGTTTCCTGCTTTCTCAAGCTTTCAGACAGTGTTTTACTGGTCGGTCCGGCTTGTGCCAGCGTGTTCGCCGGGCTATAACAATCGCCGTTTGTGCCCGGTAATTTGGCGGGACCTATCTTGGCTAATAGTCAGAAAGGCATTCATGCGCAAGGTGATTTACTCCGTGATTGTCGGCGGTTATGACGACGTTCGTTCCTTGCCACCATTCCCCGGCTGGGACTTTGTGCTGCTGACGGACAGGAGGTCACCTCTCTGGAAGCGACTGCTACGCCGTTCTCGTTGGCAAGTCAGAGTCTTTGAGAATCCGGGGCTTGATCTGACACGCTATTCACGATTGCCCAAGCTTAAGCCACATCTGTTTTTCCCGGATTATGACTACTCGGTTTATATTGACGGGAATGCGAGGTTTGAACGCGACCCGACTGAACTTCTCGAAGCTTTGAACTGGCCTGACTTTGCGGTATCGGAACATCCGTTCCGCGATAATCTCTACGAGGAATTCAGTGAATGTTCTCGCATGGGGTATGATGCGCCTGATGTCTTCGCCCGGCAGGAAGAAAAGTACCGCACCGCAGGGCTCTCTGATCCTGCACCGCTTTACGAGAACAATCTGATATTGCGCCGCCACAATGAGACCAAGGTCAAAGAACTTGGCGATGCCTGGTTCCAGGAGCTTGATGAGCAAAGTAAGCGAGATCAGCTCTCGCTGCCTTACGTTTGTTGGAGTAAGGGCTTCCGTCCGAGCACTTTTCCGCAGAGCTTGAAAAGAGAGTACTTTCGGACCCGATCGCACCATCGGTCATTTGTTGCGCGTCTTGTTAGGTCGATGCGAAAGCGGCTAGCGAAAATTTGATGGCACTGCAGGCTTGGCTTTTGACAGATTGTCGATAGCAGCCTCTCCCATCGCGTGAATTGCCTCAATGGCCGATCCGCCGAGGTGAGGCGAGCACCAGAAGTTGTTCAAACTCAATAGTGCATTGTTTTTCGGGGGCTCGTTGGAAAATACGTCCAACGCTGCAGCTGCGATTTCACCGGATTCTAGTGCGTTGGCAAGATCAGTTTCAGACACAAGTCCACCACGTGCAGTGTTAACAAGCACCGCCGTTTTCTTCATCAACTCGAACTCTTTTGCACAAACAAAGTCCTTGGTTGAATTGTCATACGGTAAATGAAGGCTGATGACATCGCTTTCTGCAAACAAAGTTTCACGATCAACCATTGTAACCGCATAATCCTTGATGAATGTTCTGTCTTCCACAAGGTCATGGGCTAATATGCGGCAGTTAAATGGATTCAGCAGTTTCACAAGATCTTTGCCAACGTGCCCAAGGCCTGCAATCCCAAAAGTCTTGCCCGTTAGCTGGTTGCCAACATGTTGCCGCCAGCGATCAGCAAGGATTTCGGAGTGGGCATAGGGTAAATGTCTAAGCATCGAGATTGCGAATGCAAGAGCTAGCTCCGAGACCGAGCGGCGGTTTACCCCGCCAGTCCAGCCAAAAAGAACGCCTCGGCGATGAAGTGCGTCCAAATCGATTTTGTCATAACCCACACCGTATTTTGATATGATCTTCAATTCAGGCAGTTTGGAAAGCAGCGCATCGTCAACAGGTTCAAGTGCAATGATCGCCATTTCGTGGCCGGCAAGAAAATCGACTAACTCGTCACCTCTTAAGCTCTCTCCGCTGTCATTGAAGGTGACATTGTCGTAGCGATCAAGCAACTTTGCTCTGAGATAGCTGTCGCTGGAAAATGAGCGGGATGTTACTGCGATTTTTGGTTGCTGTGGCATGGGCTACTTCTTGACATACAGTGCCAGTTCAGGCGATTGGACTGCAAATGCTTTTACAGCACGAGGACGCACATGCAAGACGATATCACGGGAATAACCTCAGAGCAGCTGAAGTCGATGTGGAAATTGGCGGAGGCCGTCGCTCGGGAAGCAGGTAAGCTTTTAAAAGAAGCTGCTGTAAATGGCGATTGGTCAAATGTTGCTATCGAGAGCCGCCGGGATATCAAGCTCGAAGCCGACCAAAGGTCGGAATCTTACATTGTTGAGCAACTAGTTGCGGGCAGTCCGTACGGTATTCTTGGTGAGGAAGGTGGTCGGCAAGGCCCCGTTTTCGATCCTGAGCAAGACATTTACTGGGTTGTTGATCCGCTGGATGGGACAGTCAACTACCTGCAAGCTATTCCGCTTTGCTGTTGTTCTATTGCCTTGATGAGAGGCAAGGAGCCAATTCTTGGGGTGATCTATAACTTCAATAGTGATGAGATGTTTTGTGGTGCTTTTGGCTTAGGCTGTTTGGCAAATGGAATGCCTATGTCCGTGTCGAAAACAGCGCACAAGGAATCAGCTGTATTGATGACTGGCCTACCTGCTGGCAGAAGCTTTGCCGAACAGGATTTGGCTGATTTCGGTTTGGAGTTGGGGAGGTGGCGGAAGGTGCGTATGATTGGGAGTGCGGCTCTATCGTTGGCGTTTGTGGCATCAGGCAGAGCGGATGCCTATTGGGAACAAGGCATCCAACTGTGGGATGTCGCCGCAGGAATAGCGTTGGTTCGCGCCGCAGGTGGTAGGGTGACGTTTGAATCAGGCAAGAATTATGCAAACAACAGACAAGCGTTGGAACACTGGTGCGTGGATGTGGTTGCAACGAATGGTCAATTATCCGACAAGTTGGGCGCATCAAAGGCTAGCAGAACTAAATTTTGGTGTCTGAACTAATCAACGGTTCGGGTTGAAGTGGTTACCTGAATAAGAAGCTCGTGCGTTTCTTCGGCACGGGTACGCCAAGAGTGATGAAGGTCAACGAAGTCGCGTCCCCTTTTCCCCATTTCGATACATTTTTCTCGGGACTTCAATAGCTCCTGTACAGCTTTAAGTATCTGATCGGGACTGCTTTCGTCGACCAATATCCCTGCATTTGCATCGCGAACAACATCTTGCTGGAACGGCATGCGCGTTGCAATAACAGGGACACCGCAAGCTAGACTCTCGAATAGCTTCAGCGGTGCCATTCCTGATGTAGCACGCCCATCAATGTCTTGAGTGCAAACAAATGCAAACCGGCTTCTAGCAACCAGAGAAGGTAAGTCTTTGTATGATAGGCGACCAAGGTAGCGTATCTTTCGCGGATGTTTGTTTGCCATAGCTTCTGCAGCAATTCTGCGTTCGCCATCTCCTGCAATCAAGAGAGGGCAGTTTGTTGGCCATTCCGCGTTGTCAACAGCAGCAAGAAGGTCGTCAATACCTTGCCATGGTGCCATAGTGCCAAAAAACAGACAGAAGTTATCTGGAAGGTTTGTTAGTGGTACGGGACTGTTTGCAGCATGAGGATGAAAATGAACCGTGTTTGCACCGTTAGGGATAACACGTATTGTCTTTTTTTCGGACGTCATGCTTCGGCAAAGTTCGGCCAATCCTTCGGTAACGGCTACAATACCTGCGGCCCACTTCAGTTGTGACCGCATAAGCCAACCGAATAGATGCTTAAACTTTCTCGTAAACGGCCAAGCTATAAATAGATCGTTTATAGGCCCATTAACCTCTATAATAACAGGTATATTCCATATGCGCGCCCATAGCGAAAGCGGGAAAGCAGCAAAATGCCAGCGCATATAAATGATTTCTGGGCGTTTGCGAAAAACAGCTTTCCACAATGCTTTTGCAATCCCACCAAGTCGCGTTATTGGACCCGGCAGTTTACGAGAAGCATAGCGCGGGCTGTAGTAATCAATAGACCATCCGATATCTCGCAGATTGTTGATTATCTCATGAACATGCGTATAGGACGCGTGTCCTTCTCGATCTGGCTCAGGGCTGAAATAAACGAGTTTTGTTGTCATGCATTTCTTGGATGAAGTCACTACGGTTCGATCCGTTCAATCGTCAAGGCGGGACCATTGGTGGTTATTGTTCGTTCGGCTCCGCGTGCAAGGATCATCATTGTTTTTTGGCGGAATGGGAAAAAGCCCTCTCGGTAGGTTTCTGGGTTCATTCCTTGCATTGACAGAACTGGAAAAACTGTTGCACGGAAGGGTTTTCCTTGGTCAATGATGTCATTCCACCTACCATCGTAGAAAACGCCAATATTTGCATCTAAAGTGTACCATTGGCCATTGATTTCAACCTCATTGAACACATGGCCATGTACAACCAAAGATACGATGTTATTTTTCAACCCTGCATGATCAAGTATCAACTTGAGCATTACAGCATAATCGGTACAGCATCCGATTGGCGTTTTCAGATAGAAATCGGAACCGTCTTTCTCAATATTACGAAATCCTGAGCCGAAAGCCTCGTTCTGTATTGCGCAGCCTCCAGGTGCTTCTGGGTGCTTGTTCCCAAATGAGTATAGATTTGCCGTAATATTGAGGGCAAAAAGAATAAACCCTTGCGTTTCGTCTATGTTTGGCCATGACGCTCTCAGGTGTGAGCGGTACTTCTTGTACTGTTGATCGACGTGTTTAAGGTAAGTTTGGTAGCTGTTTAATGCCTGACTGCCTTTTGACGGGCGCGAAAACATATTTTGGTATTCGTCGACAAGAAGTGTTTCGGTCTGAATCGATTGGCTATAGCTGCCAAGCGGAGCTGAGGCAGTCCAATATGGAATAATTAAAATTATTGGAAGAGTAATGCTAAGTGCTGCTGTCCGAATTAGCCGTCCGTCCATTGTAATTAGAAATAAATAATATGATACGAGTGAGAAAGTTAAAATGAGTCCGATCGAGTCAATTAAAGTAATTTTTTTTGGACCTAGAACAGCGCCAGATCCAATGAACTGTAGTATGTCGAAACCGGTTAAACGACCAGTCCATGAAAATACATGAACCGAGGAAAGAGCCCAGCTTCCAATGAATGCAGCTAAAAGGCAGGCGAGAATAAATGTTTTAGAGGTTGTGCTCATGGGGTTTATTCTATCATAAGAAGAGTGTGGTTGAGGTATATTAGGGCAGGTTCGAGTTCAGCTTCTATTCAGGCCCATGAAGCAAATTCGCTTGTACCAGATTATCATAGTCGATATTAAGTCGGAACGTCTTCGGACAATTGATAATTGCGGTCAAAAAGGATGAAATATGAGCTCAGTTGCGTCCCGTTTCGCACTAATAGGTGCTGCCGGCTATATCGCACCGAGACATATGCGAGCAGTCAAGGACACTGGTGGTGATCTTGTCGCGGCCCTAGATCCTAATGACAGCGTAGGCATAATCGACAGCTTCTTTCCGAAAGCAAGATTTTTTACTGAGTTCGAGCGGTTTGACCGGCACATTGACAAGTTGACGAGAGAAAACCGTCAAATTGACTATGTTTCTATATGTTCTCCAAATTATCTTCATGACGCACATTGCCGGTTTGGGCTTCGGGCTGGGGCAAATGTAATTTGTGAAAAGCCATTAGTTCTCAACCCACATAACCTTGATGGTTTGCAATTAATGGAGCAGTCGTCTGGCAAAGCCATCAATTGTATATTGCAGTTGAGATTGCACCCGTCAATCCTCTCTTTAAAAGCGAAAGTAGACGCAGAGCCGGAAAAGGTTCACGAAGTTGATTTGACCTATATTACTTCGCGCGGAGGCTGGTACCACGTATCTTGGAAGGGCGATCAGAGTAAGTCTGGCGGTGTTGCGACCAACATTGGTGTTCATTTTTTTGATATGCTGGGGTTTCTGTTTGGTAAGTGTACTCATTCTGAGGTGCATTTGCGTGACGTAATACGGAATGCGGGTTACCTAGAGTTTGAGAGGGCTCGAGTTCGTTGGTTTTTATCAATTGAGCGCAGTGATCTACCTGCGGAAACTCCTGAAAACCAGAGCACTTGGCGATCTATCACTTTGAACGGGAAAGAGGTCGAGTTCTCTGGCGGTTTTGCCGACTTACATACTGTTTCATATCAAAAAATTCTTGAAGGGAGGGGCTATTCAATTGAAGAAGTGCGACCGTCGATTGAGATAGTTTCTCGAATTCGTGATGTCGAACTTGAACAAAAGCCGGCAGAGGTCCATCCCTTCACCAAGACGCGCTTGCTATGATTCCTACAAATACTAACCGATTTCCCAACGCCTCGGTTCACGAGACAGCCTTTGTGCATGAAAGTTCTTATGTCGATAACGATGTAATCATCGGTGCGGGCACGAAAATCTGGCATTTTAGTCATGTGCTCGGGCATGTGAAGATCGGAAGTAACTGCAATCTCGGTCAAAATGTTGTCGTAGGACCAGATGTTCAGATTGGTGATAACTGTAAAATCCAAAACAATGTAAGCCTATACAAAGGACTGGTTCTGGAAGACAATGTCTTTTGTGGTCCCAGTGCCGTCTTTACCAATGTGAATAATCCACGGGCCAACCTGGAACGCAAAAATGAGTTTCGCCGTACTGTACTACGCAACGGGACGACAATTGGCGCTAATGCGACAATTGTTTGCGGTCATGAACTTGGAGAATGGTGTTTTATCGCGGCTGGTGCAGTCGTTACGCAAGACGTGCCCGCTCATGCTTTAATGATGGGTGTACCAGCTCGCCGAACTGGGTGGATGAGTCGGGCGGGTTATAAGTTGCTTGACGACCTAACTTGCCCAGGGACGGGCGAAACATATGAACTGGTGAATGAGCGTTTGCAGGTCCAAAAGGATTAACTAGTTTTCCGTTTTTGGGTTTTGTGCGCTTAAAGTGTAAAAATTTGTCGATCCATATCTCATCAAACGCGGATACTCTGCCTGCCTGTTTGGTGAGGGTACTTAATCCAAGGATTCAAGTTCTCGAGAACCAAGAGCCTTCATATTATGAATAGTATAACCAGATGCCTGATCGTAGGTGCTAGTGGATTGTTGGGAGCAGCTTTTGCCAAGAACTTGTTTCGAGACAAGGTGCAAGTGGACGGAGTGGTTTTCAATAATCTCGCTCCAGATGTTGTAGCATCGCAGCAACGCCTTGATTTGTCCAAGCCGGTCGATGAGGGAAATCTTGATCTACGGGGCTACGATCTGATTATTTATTGCTCTGCAATCACGAGTATTGAGGTTTGTGAGAAAAATGAAGATCTTGCAGAGATGGTGCATGTATTTAATGCAGAGAAGTTTGCTCTCGCGGCTGCTAGAGCCGGGAGCAAGTTTGTATATATCTCTACGGATCAACTTTGGGACGGTCGTTCATCAAGAATGACTGAGCAGCAATTACCTTGTCCACTAAACGCATATGGAAGAACAAAGAGCGCTGGCGAGCTTGCGGTGCTGGAAGCTTATCAATCAGCTTTGGTTGTGCGCACGAATTTTCTGGCAAGAGGCGAGGCGTGGCAAAAATCTTTCGCTGACTGGGTAATCTCAAGCTTGGAAAGAGGTGAAACAATTACAGGCTATGGCAATGTGATTCATACGCCATTGCACGTTGACTACCTTTACACTGGTTTGGTTGCCCTTCTTCAAGCAAACACTGAAGGCATATTCCATGTGGCTGGCGGTGAAGTAGTTTCCAAGCTTGCTGTTGTGCGTACAATTGCGAAGCATCTGAGAATTGAAAATGGGTGCATACAGGAAGGGCAGTTGATTGCTGATAACCAGCACGTCTTGCGACCGCTGGATATGTCACTTGACACGTCGAAAATCGAGAGGCTTGTTGGCTGGAAAGCGCCAAGTTTGGCCGAAAGTGTTGAGTTATTGTAGGTCGGCGCTGTGTCTTCAAGATGTGTAAACATATGTCTTGTGTGGCTCGAGTTAGTTGCATCATACCGACTGTTTGTTACAGGGGATTAAAGTTTGACTTTGGAATTTGAAGTGCTGGGTCGCAAGATCGGGCTATATCATCCAACTTATTTTATTGCTGATATTGCTGCAAACCACGATGGAGACCTTAAGCGCGCGAAGGAGCTGGTCTATTTGGCTGCTGAAGCAGGTGCCGATGCGGTAAAGTTTCAGCATTTCAAAGCAGATAAGATTGTCAGTGATTATGGCTTCCGCAATTTGGGAAATCAGCAGTCGCATCAAGCGGGCTGGACGAAAAGCGTCTTTGAGGTCTATCAGGATGCATCATTGAACCGAGATTGGACGGGGGAGCTGGTAGAGGCGGCGAAAGATGCAGGTGTTCATTTCTTCTCGACACCCTACGACATCGAGGCGGTTCAAATACTCGAAAGATACAACGTGCCCGCCTATAAAATGGGCTCTGGCGATATCACTTGGCCAGAGATAATCGAAGTAATGGCTGGAACCGGGAAACCGCAATTCGTGGCCACAGGAGCGTCTGATCTTTCAGACGTAGATAGGGTTATGCAGGTTCTGAGTGCTTTTGATGTGCCGATTTGCTTGATGCAGTGCAATACAAATTATACTGGCAGCCTCGAGAATATGCGGCACATCCATCTCAATGTGCTGAAATCCTATGCTACAAGGTATCCAGGAACCGTACTAGGACTCTCTGATCATACGCCAGGACATGCTACTGTTCTTGGTGCAGTTGCTTTAGGTGCGAGGGCTGTGGAGAAACATTTTACTGACAATACGGGTAGAGAAGGCCCAGACCACGTCTTCAGCATGGATCCTGTGACTTGGCGTGACATGGTCGATCGTACTAGAGAGTTGGAGGCTGCTCTCGGTAGCGAGGAAAAATTTGTAGCTGAGAATGAGTCTGAAACTGCGATCTTGCAACGCCGATGCCTGCGTGTCGTCAAAGACATGAAGGCCGGTCACGTGCTGAAAGAGGAGGATCTGACGGCGTTGCGACCTGCTCCGAAAGACGCTGTTCTGCCATATGAGATCGAGTCTGTGGTCGGATTATCTCTAAAGAGGGATTTGCCTGCGGGGGAATATCTGAGAAAGTCAGATGTTGCAGGTTGAAAGAGGTATCTGGGCTGTTCTTCCAGCTTACAATGAAGAAGAGAGTATCACTGCGGTTATTCACGAATTAAAGCGTGCGGGATTTCTTGTTCTGGTCGTTGATGACGGCTCTTTGGATAAAACCAAGGAAATTGCGCTTGCTGCTGGTGCTGATAAATTGTGCTCGCATGAGCGGAATATTGGGTACGAGCACGCAATCCGCACCGGACTTAGTGCTGCAACGGAACTTGAAGGATGTCGATGGTGCATAACCGTTGACGCCGATGGTCAATTCGCGATTGAGGACGTGGTGGCAGTTGCTAGCGCCGCTATTGAAAGAGATGCCGTCGCCGTGGTCGGAATTCGATCATGGATACCTCGACTTTCGGAATCCATTGTTCGTTGCATCGCTGGAAGCGTAACAGGTTTGAAGGATCCCCTTTGCGGTTTGAAGTGCTTCAGGGCCGATTTTATCCGAGAGTATTTTAGAGATGCCGGGCGCGCGTTGAACATGTATCTGGCGGCACGAGCCATTGGTATTTTCCCCGACGATGTTGTTCAGTTGCCCGTTAAACTGCGTCGGAGAAGTTTTGGAAAGTCTGTCTTCTCTCGAAACTTGAGGGGAAGCGGAAAAATTCTTCTTGGTGGTATCAAAGTGTTCTGGTTTGGAATCTTCAGCAAAAGGTTCCCCTGAAAAAATACCCGTTCGCCTAAATTTTGAAGAATGAGCCGCATATTTTCTCCTTGTGCCCAAAATTTAACAAGGGAATATCATTTGCTTCATGGCATATGCTGAGAGCCGGTTTAAGTGCCAATCGGGTAAATAGTTTCAATTTTGTATTTTGAATTCGTCAGCCAGAATATTATGGAACCGGAATGGTAGTTGATAAAAAATGTGCTGATATTTCAGCCTGTGAAAAATCTGATAGCTTTGAAAATCGCCTCAATAGTATTCAGCCGCTATTCTCTGATGTTGTTTTTACCGAATTTGCTGCATGCCCTCGAATTGCCAAAAAATGGGTGGGGGAGGAGGAGGCGCGTTTCCGAATGCGGCAAATCATCGTGGAAAATACAGTAAAAAGAAAATACTTAAAGAAATTTTACCCTCATTTTTTGCACAGAAATTATAAAAAATCCTCGCCAGTTCTTGGATTGCCGAGCGCTTGGCGTAAAAATCTAGTGGGGAAACAGGGATTTAAGGAAGGTTTATTCTCTAAGTTGACTTTTTCCCGTGACGTCTGTTCTATGCTTATAAGCGGCTGTCGTCAGTTTTTGGGATTGATGCTGTACTCGCTTGAAAACAAAAAAAGAAGTTCATGTGCTGACTGGTCTGATATGGAAAATTGTCACGTTGCGTGCAATTTTCCGCTGAGTTCCATTGCTGAGATTGATGAAAAAGTCTCTCTTGACTGCTTCTCGACTTGGTACTGTGACAAATTTCTTGAAAGTGATGAGAAATTAGTTTTTTCAGGAGTGGATCTACCAGAAAATCGATATAATTACATATCAATGAAGTACCCGTTTCCTAGGTTGATAGGGATGCGTAACTTATTAATGTTTCTGTTTAGGTCTTCTTTCGTTATATTTAGTGCGTTTGTTGGTATTATTTGTGGCCGTTCGGGGTCGGCAATATTAAGTCAGGATCTTATTTTTATATCATACCTGAAGTCATTGCCTTCAAGCGCGTTTTCTTCCGAATATTTATTTAACAATGCTGACTGGTTACATAAGCCGCTGTGGACTTTCTATGTTGAGAGGAAAGGGTGCAAAGTAAGTTTACTTTATTACTCGTCGAACTCTCTTCCAATTATATTAAATGGAGTCAGGGATCCATGGTTTGGAGCCGAAATGATGCACTGGAAGCATTTTTTTGTTTGGTCCGATAACCAACGTAACGTAATTAGTCGCCTCAATCCGTTGAATAAGGCAAGTAGCTTTACGAAGGTCCCATATGTACCTTTTATAAAGGAAAGAAATACTCCTTTAGATGAAAGAAAGAATTTCAAGATTGCGGTCTTCGATGTGAAACCTGTCGGAAATGATGCCCTAATCGAAATAGGCGCTTATTCGAGGTTTTACACCGATAAAAACGTGATTAAATTCTACGAAGATATCATTCGATCTGTGTCAGAATTAGATGTGGTTCTTTATTTGAAGCCGAAAAGGTTGGGTAATGGGAAGACGGCTACGTTGTACTATAATTATCTGATGTCTTTAGAGGGTAAGGATAATGTTATCCTTCTCCCGAATGGAACGTCTGCAAGGAGCGTTGCGGAGCACTGCGATGCAACGATTTCAATGCCGTTCACAAGCACGTCACTCATAGCTAGGTATCTCAGAAAGCCTACGGCATTCTATGATCCCACCGGTGATCTGGAACAGGAGGGAAATCAATATGACCGAATAGAGCATATTAATAGCTTTGAATTCCTGAAGGAGTGGGTCAAGACCACAGTCGATGATAAATGTGCAAATTGCAAAGTAGGAACAAACTCGTCGCAGCCAAGTTGACCTCGAGGATGATCTTTCTATCTAATTTTATTTAAGTGTGTATTTTGTTCATTCTATGAAAAATCTGTTTCTTTAAATGCGGATCCAGCAGTTTTTGATGAGGTTAAGGTTCTTCCGAGTACTCTATCCAAGTCATAGATTAGGTCACCGTGATCTGACGTACGGATCATGGTGATGTCCTTTGTGTCAATGGTGCGGCCACCTTCTAGATCTTGTTTCGCGACAACTTGTTTTTTCATCGCTTTTCTGTATACATCCTCACTCTTAGACATCCCAAAATCTTCAGTTTCTAGAGAAAGTCCGACAGCTTTTTCTGTCAATCTCATGTTCTCCACAAAAGCACTGAAGTCATCGGGGTTTAATGCTGCCTCGCAGTCTTCGTCTCGCAAGACCAAGCTGCGTGTAATATGTTTCTCAATAACAGATGCACCTGCTCCAATGGCGGCTGCAGATAACCACAGTCTTGCAGGATCGTCCTCCGGCACATGGTCGGCAAACCCAATGGTAGCGCCTGGGAAGAGATCACCCAAAAGGGCAAGCCTGGAAATCTGATTATCTTTATTTGCTGTTGGGTAACCTTGGAAACCGTGGAGTAGCACAATGTCCTTTCCATCCAATAGCTTCATAGCTTGGCTTATTTCTGACGCGTGTGTGCCGCCGGTTCCAAGTAAAACTCGTTCTGCATTGCTTTTCGCCAATGCCTTGATCAGAGGCAGGTTCAATAGGTCTGTACTATGCAGTTTTATGCCTTTAACACCTAATTTCAAGGCAAGTTCAAGGCTCTTTAGTCCGAAAACATCAAGATAAAGGCTAATCCCTTTTTCAGTGCAGCGGTCTGCAATTTTTTGCCATTCCGCATTGCTCATGTAGAGACTGTCGAATATCTCAAAATGTTTGTAGTCCTGTGTGCAAAGTTCGTCGGCATATACCAACTGGAATTTAATAGCATCCGCGCCTGCTGCTGATGCCATGTCGGTCAACGTCAAGGCGATGTTAAGGTTGTCCCTGTAATAGCCCTGTGCAGCCTCTGCTATGATCTCGACCATTTTCTAACCCTCTTAATGGTTCCATTCCAATTGGAGACACATTGGAAGTAGCTAACCAGTTTCTCGTGGAACCTGGTACACTAACGTAACCGTATATTGTTTCGTTATCTCAGCCCTGCCCGAGTGATATGTTGTGCTGTTAACTCACAAATGTTTGGAATAGGTGCTTGATGTTTAATGTTGTAATCTAACTGCGGTTTCTCGAACCAGTTGCTGTAGAAAGCATCTCCGGTGATTTTGCAAGACCGATCATCGTAAGGAAATTTCTCAATCCAAACACCGGAGTCAAAGTTAAGTGCGATTTCGTAAATTCCCGCAAACGCAGATTCACTGACAACGTAATCCGAAACACAGTCTTGTTTCGTAAGATCTTTGCCTGCTAAGTGCGCTGGCGGGTCTATTTTCGCGGCGGCCATAATTGTTGGATAGAGATCAATATTCGGAGAAATTAAACCACTTAGTTCTTTTTCCGGAATCCCCACTCCTGTCGCCAGAAATGGAACTCTGGTTCTATCTTCGACCAAAGTAGGTTCGTCGACAGCCCTATTTGAGCGGAAGTCCTTCCAAGGCGTTCCATGATCGGATGTTAGAATCACAGTTGCTGTGTTCTTACAGGTTTGTTCAAGGAAGTGGAATAGGTAACCGAGCATACGATCAAGCTCGTGCAGTCTTAGCAGTAGAAGTTGTCTACCTTGTTCGCAGGCTCCTTGTTGTCCCTTCATCGCTGAAAGATTCCAAGCTAATCTATTTCCGCGCCTCATTAACTGCAGAGATTGGGGTAGCGGTCCGTAGTCCCACGCCGGATGAGGGTCCTGAAACTGGAGATAACTAAAGGTTTTGTGGTGTCTATTTGCAGAAATAAAGCCCACTAGTTCATTGATCCATTCTGAAGGCGAGTAGTCTAGTTCTGACCGGCCTTCCTCTGCCCAATGATAAATGAAACGATCAAAGCCGCGATGACATCCGAAAGCTGGGTTTATTCTACTCGCCGCCGACATGCATATCGTCTTGTAATCGGCGGATTTCATCGTTTCAGCAAGTAACTTCACATCATCGCGATGGTATATGTTGTCTCTTGGATGGAACATTTTGTGCTCTGACGCCTTTAGCCCCGAGAACATACTGGCTATAGTTGGGAGGGTCCATTCTGCTGAAGAGTAACCGTTGTAGCTATGAAGGCCTTTTTTGAAGTATTGAGAGATATTTGGAGTAATTTCTGATCCATCCTCAAGGCACAAGTTCTTATCGAAGACCCACGAGGGCAGTCCATCCAAAGTCAGACATACTATGTGGTGGGGAGCAGGCGCGTTATCGCACCAATTTGCCGAAACTGTACTTATAACAGTGCTCCGAGGCCTTGTTATGAAAACAGAATCGCTGCTATTTATCGCTATATTACGACAGTCTTGGCTGCATTTAACACGGACATCAATCCAGCGACCGGGGGCGTATCCCCAACTAGGCTTCCTCAGCCCCGTGACTTCTATTTCCTCGATATCTGTTTTAACGATAAGTCTTGCGGCATTATTAGTAGTATCGCATACGATTGAAAAGTCGATTGCAGAACCGCCAGACGTAATGGCCACAGGAAAGTTGTATTCTCCATATATTCTAGCTGCAGTGCGAGTGTCATCTCGCCGCGTTATCGTCATGCTTGAAAGGCCAACTGAAGTAAAATATTGGCCATCATCCGAAGACGGATTAACCGGCTCCCCCATCCAGAATTTTTGTAGCTTTGGTAGTTTTTTTTCTCTGCGCAGCAATTTGGTTACATAGGGAGGTAATAGCCAGTTTTCAGCAAATTTTGATACAAAGTGCCTCATGATCCTTGTCTCAACTTTTATCCAGCGAGTGGATAGCGATAGTTTTTAATACAGGATGAATAACAAAAAACGTCTGGGCATCCTTGTCACTTTGAGTAGTGGTTTCAAATTCGTTCTTGTCGACGTAAGTTTGGATAACGTTGCGCAGTAGTGTTGCGCGAACCCAAGGATCATATATACGGTCGAGATCAACACTCCCGGCTTTAGGTGCTACAAATGTTTGCGATCCAATTACCGGGCCTTCATCAATATTGGCATCCAGAAGAAGGGCAGATGCTCCCACAAAACCTTGCTCTAGGAGTGAGTAGTATATGGTCGTGCTACCCCGATGTGTGGGTAGTAGACCTGGGTGGATGTGCAAGAAACGTTTCCCCGTTTCGAAAATAGGGCTCTTGAGTATCCCTCCCGGAGGGCCGGAGAAGATAAAGGTCGATTGATTTGCTTTCCGAATCGCGGCTGCAGTCTCAGCACTGTTTAGCTCCGAAGAAGCTATGTCGATAACAGGCAGTCCATGTTTGGTAGCATATGAGCGCGCAGGCGTTGCGGCGTCAAACCATTCACTTTTGGGAGAGCTATGAGGTCCTGCAAGGTCCAAAAAAAAGAATGCAGACGGGAGAAATTCGCTATCGACTAGTAAGCTAAGATAAGCTCTGGAGCGCAGTGAATCTACGCCGAAAAACGCTATGTCTTTAAGAATTTTCATCGTGTTCCAATTGCAATCCCTTAGAGCGGGATAGCTCTTCAACTAACCGAATTTCAGTTTCGATACTTTTGGCGAGGCAGTGCCGAGCCAATGGTTTCATCTCTAAGTATGTTGTGGATACTATTAAATCGTTGAGCTTAATGACAGTGTTCAGTTCCTTTAGGTATCGCGGCCCCGAGGTCATTGCACTTAACAAGTACGAGAAATAAGCATAAGCCTCAATTTTGGCATTGTCTCTATGGAGTAATTGCCATTGCTTTCCGTATGAGGTGCGCAACCGTTTCGAGACTTCAAATTTCTTCTGAAGTATTTGCAGTTTTTTTTGGGTTTGTGGTGAAATAATTTTTGTATTCAGATGTTCAATGCAATTTTTTTCTAGAAATTTTAATGTATCAATAGAGTAACTTCCATCATCGGATGTGGTGATTTTTGCGGGAGCATATTTTACTTCTTTCGGGCTATACTGTGCATTTAGGAAGTTTAGCTTCTTAAAAGAAATCTTTCGGGAAAGCAGATATCTTTCTAAAAATTCCAAATTCTGGATTTTTGAATAGTGATAATGCTCAGGATCCCCTTCGTATAAATCGGTGCGAGTATAATCATATTGCATTTTGGGATTCCATAATCAACTTGTTAACGTTGTTGGCAAAAGAATTCCAATCAGTAATAGGTTTATTGTTATCAATTTTCAAATCTGGATTACTGGGCCGAGGGAACGGAATATCAAAGCCGACAACATTTGGGATTTTACCCGCAGCTGCTCCAGAATAGAGTCCCTTTTGGTCGCGTTTCATTAGAAGGTCCATGTTAACGTCGACAAAAATCTCGAAGTATGCGGAATAGTTTTGCCTATTCCATTTTAAGTGCTCTGGGAAAATAGATAAAACACATGCTATGACATCAATACCTTGCCGGTCTAAGTATTTACAAAGGTTCACGATGCGCTGACCATTCGTTCTTCGACTTTCAATATCATGACCAAGGTCGTTGCTGAGAACATCTCTGACCATGTCGCCATCCAGAAATACAGTTGCTGGGTTCTGTATCTTACGGATTTTATACAATGCCTTTCCAATGGTGGTTTTACCGGATCCTGCCATTCCTACGAGCCAAATAATCATTTTCTTTTTCCTAGTAGTCCCTGTTTTGGCTTCTACCGATGAATACCATTACGTTGGCAAAATGATAGGGGAAAAGCTTATACCACAATTTATACATTAAACGCCGAACGCATTTAATTGATAGCCTTCGGAGCGGCGACTAGAGTAAATTTCTTGATTGGTAAATGTTTTTTCATCGGTTCCAGATTCCGACCATCTTCGATCCCAGTATTCGGCATTGTTTTCAAAGCGATATACTTTTTTCATTTCGATTCCGTGAATGTTTAGTCAAGCGTCCCCGCTTGATCAAGTCTTCTGCCAAGTTCAGGTCAGATATTGAGTCGATTTCTACCCAGCCCCCATGAACCGGCACTGCCTTCACCATTTTACCTTGTTTGATTATCATCTGAAGCAAATCAGTCATATAAATTGAATTGAACTTCTCTTGAAGCCCATCCTTAAGGGCTTTGTCCCTCTGTTGCTCATAGGTGCGGACAAGAGTTTCAACGCCAACCTCATCAAATGAAAGCAAACCTATATATTGCCCTTCAATTTCCGAGATGCTTCTTGCTTTTTGCCCGATTTCCGAGACGATTCCCCCTGGCCCAAAACGGAAGCTCTCAGCATCGTCAAGCGGATCTGTAAACCGTTTGTTCCAGTAGCTAAGCCAGTCCAAGTCGGTGACAACCTTGATCTCGCCTTTGGCTTCGATCAGTTTTCGGAAAACTGTATCCTCACAAATGATGTCACCGTAGCAAAGGGTGAAGCCATTTCCGAAATGAGATGAAGCCATAAAAAGTGACTCGACCATGTTCGTTTTATCGAACTGCTCGTTGATAACCAAGGTGCATTCGTACTTCTCAAGTAACTCATGCTTGTATCCACCGACCAAAATGATCTTTTCAAATCCGGCTCTTTTTGCGGCTTCCAAAGTCCATTCAAGGATTGGCTTGCCAGCAACGGGGACAAGGCATTTGGGGAGATTATCCGTTATTGGGCGCAATCTCGTGCCCATTCCGGCAACAAGTACTACCAAATTCTTGTCTTGAGCCATTGTTCTATCATCCATTTACTTATGGGAGTTTCAATATCTTCTCGTTCCGGATGCCACTGGATTGCGGCAATTTTTTTTGATGGAACGTAGATGCCTTCTACAATGCCCTGATCTGTGACGGCAAATGGTACAATACCCTTGGCCAGATCATCTTGATGCACGCAGTGGTTGTGGAAGCTGTTTACGCGGCTTTCTGAGATACCGGTCTGGTTATCTATCGGTGGCAGAATCGAGACTTTATGAAAATTTCCGACATGGATTGTCTCGGAACAGTGTCGGATCCTTCCACCAAAGTAATGATTTATAACTTGAAGGCCTCTACAAACCCCAAAAATCGGAAAGTCATTCGAAATAGCCCATTCAATAAGCTCCTTCTCAGTTTTCAAGCGAGAAGGTTCATCTAGGTCATCTCCCCCGGTCAAAAGCAACGCAGTGCAGCCGGTTAGTTCTGCATAAAGTTTTGGGTCCCTCGAAACGTTCGGGACTAGCACAGGTAAAACACCTTTTTGTTCTAGATAGAGTGTCCAATCGTGGCTTATGCCGTCTCTTTCCTCCACATATGAAGCGCTATGGGCACTACGCATAGATGTGGCGGCACGGATCAACTGCATCGGACTTTCTCCTGACTGCAGCTAAGTTCTACCGTGTTCGCTGCGCACATTTGTTCAAACAAGTCTTCTCCGCAGCCAATAGCAGCCGGAAGGTCGAATTCTGCTGCACGGATTGACATATGTGAGGCGACCCCACCATATCTTGTGGCTAAACCGGCAATATCGCAGCCGAAAATCCAGTCAAAGCCCGGATCTGCTGCCTCGATCAAAACAATCTTTCCGTTAAGGTCTTGTGGTTTGGTGATTTCGGTTACAACAGCTGTCTCGGCACAAACAGTTTTTCTAGTAATGAAGTTCGGGCGCCAGTCCTCTTTTCGTTGTGAGAAAAGGTCAGAAGGTGAAGTTATTAGATCAGGAAGTTTTACAAGCCCGGAGAGCTTCCACAGCTTTGCATTTTGCCCACTGGTTCTACGCAAATGACTCGCAAATTCTCCATAAGTGCTCTCGGTTGTGAGGCGAAGGATTTCACCAATAGGGATATGGGACATTTGTTCTTTTGTCATGCCGAAACGGTTGCCGATCATTCCTACTAGATCGAAGATTACACTGACTGATTTCATGAATTCGAATTTCAATTGCTCTCTTCCGGAGATAGAAAATCGAATGAACTGAACCAATTGATCGATATTAACGTTAAGGCTATCGCATAGAGGCTGCAAAGCTTCGGACTTTGATTTGAGGAGCTCCTCGAATGAGGCAGCGGAGTGCTCCGTGGTTACATTTTTTGTTGAATGAGCGGCTTCAAAATATTCCGGCGCATCCCGATAGTTGGGAGACAATATGTTGTATGACTGCGGACGAAGGTGACCATATTTCTCAACAAGATAACTTCTTTCGTGGTCACCATTCACCCAAGCCTTCACGTCCTTTGAAAACTCGCCGGAGACGGTGGGAATTGAATGCAAGATTGAGTCGTAATCCGCGTTGTTCAATATGCCGGTTTTCAACAAAGATTTAAGAATCGCCATAGAAACAAATGCGTATCTTGCCATTATCGAAAATGGTTCGGTCCCGAATGTTTTACACCGCTCAATGATATTCGCAGTGAAGCGAGCCAACGTGGTGGCTGACGCGCTGTTTAGAGAGCTCGGGATATGTGTCACAAGTTCCGCTGGCATCTGCAAAAGGTTTTGGGCTGACAGTTCTCGTCCAGAAATCATGTTGCCTGTTAACGAAGCCAGTTCCGAAACAAACGCTTTTGCTTCAGTTTCGCTTAACCCAGCCTCTGTAAATGGAGCAAGAGAGAAATGGTATTCGGGGAGCCAGCAAGTCGCCGTAACATCGAATTCAACTTTGTCGTGAAGTGGGGGATCGTTCGCTAGTTTGTCAAGGCAGTGATCAATCCACTTTTCTGCTATTACATTATCCAAGCCATTTGGCAGAAACGAGTTAAGACTTGCCCGTACATCAACATAGGGACGCCCGCAGATGTTTAAGATCAGGGGGCTTGCAGACATATTTTTGTAGTTGATCTTCGCGCGGGCCGTCGCCCAAACTTTGTTTCCAATCAAGTTTTGATACAACGAGATATCCAGAACTCTTGGCTGGCTACCCAGCATTTCAGCCGGGTTCCAGTCCGCCATGTTGCTGTACAGTGTCTTGTGCCCGACCGTGTTAAGAGCAACAGGAGCTAAAGCTGAAACAAACTCACTACCTTGCTCTACCGCTGACAAGACGTCTTGGTCGTTCAGGTTCTCTAATGGTGCTGAAACCGCCATTGGACGAGCTTGAAACAGGTAGCACTCGCCAGAATTATCGAAGCCAAATTCAATATCCAATGCGTCAAGGCGTGTTAGCGCCATCACTTCCCGCGCGGCGTCCAGTATCTTATAGTATTGATTTTCTGCTTCCGATTTCGCTGCGCTATTCCAACTAATGTAATATGTTTCTAGTTGCCCCTCGCTGCCAGATGTGACGACATCACTTTTACCGCTCTTAGAGTCGACATTGAGGACAAAATATGGGGCGCCGTTACGGATATCCCTTGTCAGCAGTACGCCGCAGGCCTTCAGGTTGGAAATATGGAGTTGTACCAGTACCTCATCGCTTGAGCAGACAGATCGACCATCTTTCCTATAGCTTTGTATTACCTCGTCGACGGCGTTCTTGACTGAATCACTTTCTTTCGTGTTGATACCGGCGATCGTTAGGAACTGGCCTGCACCCGAAGTTTGTATTCCGTCCTCGGAAGACGCACTGCTGCGAATTATGATCTCTGCGTCTGGGAAGTGTTTTTTGATTTTTTCAAGCAAAGGTAGCGGATTTTCAAGCCAACCGACTGCCGAGATCCTGACACTTTCTAGCACAACTGCGTTTTTGCAGATGGTCGATAGGTTCTCCAGTGTTTGTGCTTTTCCTTTGAAGACGAGCCCTATAACTGCTTGGCGGTCGGATACCGGTGCAGCCACGTCATTCATATTAATTGGCGGTAACCCGCGTTCCACGAGTCTGTGGCCCAGCGATTTAATGCTGTCCCAAGCCTCAAGTTCAACGTTGTATGCGCGGAACTCTTCCGCTCTTAAAGAAACGATACCAACGGGGGAAATTTTGCCGAAGAGGTTGCAAACGCCAACCCCTCGCTGATTCAGGTTCATTCCAGCGCGCGCAACAATAACCGTAGTGGCGTCAATCAGTAGTAGCTCATCTTCGGGAGAAAACGAGTTGGAGATTTTATCTATTTCGTCACGTTGTTCATGAGGGCTGCAGTATATACAAGTTAAGTATTTGAAGCTGTGTAGTATTTTTTCGATGTGGTAGCTGCCGACATAAGTTACGTCGTCGATGCCGTGTTTTGATAGAGAGTCCAAAATCCACCAAAGAGAAGAATGCTCACCATTGTCTATTGGGCGCGTTGACATCGGGGCGCTATCTCTTGGATCCACACGCCTGTCAATCTCTTTGGAGGCTTCAACAATTATTGCTCTCTTAGTCATTTCGTTAACCTTGGGGACAGACAAAATTTGGACATGTAAATGAAGAGAATTAGAAGCTCATAAAGTTAATGCGTGCCGGAATAATCTTCTACTCAGCAGCCGCGGTGTCGGTTCGGTTCTCATCATTTTTAAAGAGTTGCCAACTCGCTGAATCATGGCAAGGCGTATGCCAACGTTGTTTTACTCATTGAACCATTTGTGCATTAGTGCCAGAACAAACGCTGGAATTCTAGTTCGGAATTGGAAATATACGGTATGACGCGCAAGTTGGTCGCGGTGCTCGCGTGCAGGGCGAATGGCACTCGTTTGTATGGAAAACCAGTCCAACGACTGGAAGGTGATGTAACAATCCTCGAACAGATTGTTCGAACCGTTAGAGAGTTCTCCTTCATAGAAGGAATTGTATTGGCGATTTCTGAAGAACCCGAGAATAGGATGTTTATAGACATCGCTAAGCGTCTCGACTGCCAGTACGTTCTGGGAGATGCAAAAGACGTACTGTCCCGGTTGGTTCTCGGTGGACGGATAGCTGGAGCAACCGATATATTCCGAGTTACTACAGAGTGTCCCTTTATCGAATTTTCCAAATTCGAAGAAGCTTGGCAGCGTCATTGCAGTCTTAACAATGATGTCACAGTCTTGGACCATGTGCCAGAAGGTGCAGGGTTCGAGATTTATACACTAGATATGCTGGAGAGATCACATAGGGAAGGAACAGCGGGAGATCGTAGTGAGTTCTGTTCAAACTATGGGCGTTTTAATCAGTATTTGTTCAAAGTTGACATTTTGAAGCCGTCACCTGGAAGAGAAAGATTGGATTTGCGCTTGACCGTTGACTACCCGGAAGACTTGATTCTGTGCAGGGCTGTTTATCGTGAGTTTTCAGATTTGGCGCCGCTGATTCCGCTTGAACGAATCATTGCTTTCTTGGACACAAGGCCCGATTTGAAAGAGTTGGTCGCAAAGTTTGTCGACAATAAACCCGTTTGGGATGGCCAACCCCAGCGATCTGCTAAGTAATTTTACCTGAGTTTACGGTATGTTTGAAAAATCAAAGCAATTTACTCGTCGTATTGAAACATTGATTCCTGGCGGAGCTCACACTTATTCTAAGGGTCGAGATCAATTTCCAGAAGAGAGCGGTTCGGGGATTGTTCGAGGTGAGGGGGCATGGGTCTGGGATGCTGATGGGAATCGATTGATCGATTGGGGCATGGCTTTAATGTCTGTTTCTCTTGGCCATGGTCATCCCGAAGTGGTAGAGGCTGTTTCAAGCGCGATCAAAGATGGTGTTTCTTTCAGTCGGCCATCGCAGATCGAGCTCGATACAGCTCAGTTATGGGTTGATATGACTGGCGACGAGATGGTGAAGTTCGCACGTCACGGGTCGTGTGTCACGACCGGTGCAGTTAAGCTCGCTCGGGCATTCACGGGGCGCCCTCTTGTTTTACTGCCGGCAGAACATCCATTCTTTTCATTTGATGATTGGTTCATCGGTGCGACGCCCTCCGATTTCGGGATCCCGGATCAATTTAAGACACTCACGCGCAAGTTTCATTATAACGACTTGGTTGGGCTTGAGGAACTCGTTGATCAGCACCACGGTGAAGTTGCCTGCATTATAATGGAGCCTGTTAAATTTGATGAACCGGTACCGGGCTTCTTGGAGGGCGTGAGGGAGCTTTGTAATCGTGAAGATATCATATTGATCTTCGACGAAATGCAGTCCGGTTTGAAAATGGGGATGCCGGGTGCGAGCAGCTATTTTGGCGTAAAGGGTGACTTGACTACCTGGGGTAAGGGTATAGGTAACGGTTTTGGTATTGCCGCTCTTACCGGGCGTCGCGAGATTATGGAGCTTGGCGGTATTGACCGAACTGGAGAGAGGAAGATGTTTCTCCTTTCTAGTACGCACGGTGCCGAAACCGTTGGTCTTTCAGCAATGCAGAAAACACTGGAAGTATTTCGAAGGGATAATGTTGTTGAGAAGAACTGGTCGGTCGGTAGGGAGTTCAAGTTAAAACTACAGAAAATTATAAATGACAAAGGGTTGAATAAGTATATTCAAATAAAGGGATATCCTTGCTATTTGTCGATGGATTTTTCCGATTGTGATGGTAAGGCTGATAATGCTTATAGGACTCTCTTTATGCAGGAGATGTTCCGTCATGGTGTTCTATTCCAAGGATTGTTTTTCTTTACTCCTTCTCATGTTCAGGATGTTCTTGACCAATCCCTCTACGCATTTGAACGCAGTTGCGAAATATATGCGGATGCAATTAGCAAGCGTTCGGTGGCTGGGTTGTTAACGGGTGATAGTATCCAACCGGTGTTCCGAAAATATGTGTGACCAAAGTGTCGAGCAGAAGCTCGGCGAGTTCAAGTCAGGTCAGCAGTGCATTTTCGTTAGCGCAGACTGTTGCTTAAGAGCTATTTCTTCCGAAGATGTAAGCCAGTCTTATGTTGATGGACTAAATGATCCTGAGGTGCGCAGATATTTAGGGCAGTCCAAGCGTACGACGCAAACTATTGAGAGTGTAACTTCTTATGTTTCAGAAAACTTCGCTGATAAATATTCAGTGTTGTTTGGGGTGTTCTTTTGCCAGCACCTTATCGGTACTGTTCGTTTACACGACGTGAGTCCTGTAAGCCGGGAGGCTTACGTTGGTATAGCGCTCTTTAATAAAAAATTTTGGGGTAAGGGTGTTGGTTTCAATGCCCTAAATGCCGTTTGTAACTTGGCTCGAACCAAGCTGCTTCTTAAGAGGGTGCATGCGGTCATCGGATCTGAAAATGTGGCCTCACAGCGTATTTTTTCTCGTTGTGGTTTTGTTCAGTCGCGCTCAGAGCCCGGTTTGTGGGGCTTCGACCTCTAGCATTAATTAGGCCATTTTGACGGATCAAGTAACTCGTCACTGGGCCAAGCCAAATCAGAAAAATCGAGATCCAGTTTGTTGCTGAGTTCGACGCATCCCAGTAACTCGACGAGTTCTGCGACGCTGTTTATCCCAACAATGCATTTGTCAGCTGTTTTAAGGTTAAGTCCAAACGCTACGCATGCCTGTTTTCTGCTGATACCATGCCCTTGCTCCAGACAGAACTTGTCGAGAGCTTTAAAGGCTGGAGTTAGTGGCGCCGCCCAATTAGGTAATCTGTTCTGGTTCATTAGGATTAACCCTTGAAGAAAGAGGCTCCTCAAGTGAACTTCCGTTCCTAGCTGTTTGAGTCTGATCAGGTGGCCGGAATGGAGTAGCCGTTGATCAAAGATGCTGACGGGCACTTGAATTAGGTCAGGGGTCAGAACTTCCAGCGAATGGTCGATTTCAGCGGCGTTATAGGCGGAGAAACCGATGCGGCCAACAAGTTGATCCTGCTTTGCCTTGGCAAGTCCCTCGAGTAAGTACTGCGAGTTTGGATATGATAGGGCGTTCGTATTATGTAAAAGGACACCATAAAGCTGATCCGTACCCAACCTTTCGAGAGATTGGATGATACTGCGATAGATCAGTTTTGCGGTGGATTTAGTCCATTTTTCGTCCTTGGCAATAGTCGGGGACAGCTTTGAAACAACGTCGAAATGAGTTCCGTTGGGTTTCATCCGACCAATAATTTCTTCGCTGTTCCCGTATTTTTGCGCTGTATCTAGCAGTGTGATGCCGGCTGAATGTGCTCGTCTGAGGATCTGAAAAATACTGGATTCTTCAGGCCGCCCGGTGGTATTTGTTACGCCATAGTCCAAACCAAACTGAGCGGTACCAATGCCTATTCGCATGGTGCAAGTAAGCTCCTTCTCGCTTGTATTAGTCAAGGTTTGCATGCCTTACCATATTGATGAAAAGTTCGCAGCGCTTCATCAATGTTTCGTAACTGCCGATATCAACAATCCTGCCTTTATCCATTACCGCGATGCTATCGCAGTTTCTGATCGTACTAAGCCGGTGCGCGATAAGGATAATTGTTTTGGTTCCGCGCAGCTGGTCAATGGCAGCTGTAAGTTTTGCTTCAGTTGCACCATCAAGCGCTGATGTACCTTCGTCCATGATCAGGATATCTGGGTTACAGTAAAGTGCCCTTGCGATTCCTATACGTTGAATCTGTCCACCTGAAAGGCGAACCCCCCGATCCCCGACTAGTGTGTTTAGGCCGAGTTCAAGACTGGCTACAAAATCCTCCAATTGCGCGCTCTTAAGAGCATTTTGAAGGAGTTCTTTATCTACTTCGTCAGGTTGTAATCCAAAAGCAATGTTCTTCTCGATAGTGTCATCAAGTAAATAAATAGATTGAGGTACATAACCCAGCATGCCTTGCCAGACGTCAGGGTTCCCAGAAATTTTCTTTCTATCAAGGTAAACTTCACCGTTGTCAGGGGATAACGCTCCCAAAATAATGTCAACGATGGTCGACTTTCCCGCTCCTGACTCTCCAACTAAGCCGATATATTGCCCTTTGCGTATGGAAATATTGATATCCCTGAGGCTTGGGGTGTTGCTCTCTTCGCTATAGGAGAATGTTACGTTATCGAGTTTGAGATCTTCGGAAAAATCCGGTCGTTTGGAATGCTTAATTTCTGAATTTCTGTCTGCCGAAGTAGTTCTTGATCGCAGCAACTTTAAATGCGGAGCAATGTTGTATAGGCTCGCTTCTCCAATTCGAACCATATGGAAAAAGCCGAGAATCCTCCCTATCGCAGGCATCAGGCGTATAGAGGCAATTCCAAAAGTGCCAAGAATAGCCATACTTTGATCGCTGCTGTTGTTGCTCGTAATCCATAGAATGCCAGCCAACATGGCAAGTGCCAGTAAAATCTCAAGAAAAGCGCGCGGCATCACAGCAATCATTGATACAACTCTAGCAATATGTGCGTGTTTGTATCTAAGGATTGCATAATCGTTCACAAGAAAATTCTGTCTTCCCAAGACACGAGCTTCTTTAATGCCGCCAAGTGCGTGAAACAGGCTCTTAGTCAGTTTCATAACCGCTTCTTGTTGCCTATCCCCATAGCGAGCGGCAAGGTTCCCGAGGAAAATTGTGTACCCTGCGCCCGAAACGGCGAGGAATAATATAGTGTAAATGAACATAGTGGGTTCAACAGAAATTACAAAAATAGACATTATTAATATCAATAGAACTTCATTACTTATATTAAGTGTCGGAGTTATTATATTTACAAATATGCTGTCGACGGACAAATTCGTGTTGCGATGTAGCTCTGCCGGGTTCTTTTTTAGATGCCAGCTATATGGTGCTCTCATGTATTCCGTTAAGAGTTCTTCTGAAAGTCGTGCAGCAGATTTTCTCGTAAATCCAAAGTTCCACCAGTTCTGAAATAGGAAAAAAGAGTTTTTGACTATAAGCGTTAATACGATGCATATAGCCCAGAATATTGTTTGGTCTTGGTCGATAAATTGTTTGAATTCGTAAGGGAGTTGGTCAGTAAATTTATCCAATTGAGGGCTATGGCCGTTCGAGATTGAGAGAACAAGCGGGTAGGCCATTAACGTTGCGACGAATTCCAAGATGGCATTTACTAACGAAATTAGAGCGCTAAACGCTGATTTTATCTTCGTTTCCCTATCTAGATAAGAGAATGCTTCTGTAATGACGGAATAGATCGGGCGTTGTTTCATGCTGTTAACAGATCTTCAATTTTCTCGGTTGATTTAGGATGAAGTACTTTTGTGTAATATTCAAATTTGAGGGGGCGAGCATTAAATGTGGTGGATGTCTGGCGGCAGAGTATCTTTTGAGTGCTCTTGGAGTTGTCAACCATGTACCGCTAACTTGGCATAGAATTTATCAAAATGATGCGGAATTCCTGTCGCTGAGTTTTCTGGGGTTCAGAGCCACTATTTGTGCCGTTGCTTGACGTGGGCGTCTGACGTTGCTTGATAACATACTGTTTGCGATTTGCATTCATTATATAGACTGTTAGCCAGATAACTAATGCGTTTGAGCCCGAGCCTTTTCCTCAAAAATGGGTGCATTGTTTGTTGGCTTTGAGCGAAAGTCCGTTTATGAATATCCCAACTGCATGACAAGTAATAGGCATCTGCAATATACGTGCCGCACACGCTGATTATTCGGTATAGCCGAAGCATGTTTTTTGTCATCCCACTTTTCCAATGTAGGGTGGGCGTCAAATCTAGAATGTGGTCCCTTTAAGATAAACAAGGTGAGCCATTACAGAAAGGTGAACAAGTGAATTCCAACGACCATATTTTTCAAAATGGTTCCATTCTGGTAACTGGGGGAACAGGATCTTTCGGGCAGGCGTTCGTTCAAAAAATCCTTGAAAAATATAATCCGCGTCGACTGGTCGTTTTCTCTCGAGATGAGTTGAAACAATTTGAGATGGCGCAGAAAATTTCTCATCCAAACCTTCGTTACTTTCTCGGCGATGTGAGAGACGAGCAACGATTGGTTCGCGCGTTTCAGGATATAGATATTGTCGTTCACGCAGCGGCACTCAAGCAAGTTCCTGCTGCTGAATACAATCCAATTGAGTGTATCAAAACCAATATTATCGGTGCTGAAAACGTCATTAATGCTGCGATCGATAGCGGCGTAAAGAGGGTTGTTGCGCTCTCGACAGACAAAGCAGTTAACCCCATGAACCTCTACGGGGCAACGAAGCTGTGCTCTGACAAACTTTTCGTAGCCGCGAATAACCTTAGTCCTATGGAGGGGACGATTTTTTCTGTGGTCCGTTACGGAAACGTCGTAGGATCACGTGGCAGCGTGATTCCATTTTTCCGGGAACGATCGAAAACAGGCGTTCTGCCAATTACTGACGAGAGAATGACGAGGTTTTGGCTGACTCTTTCTCAGGGCGTGGAATTCGTTGAGCGCAGTGCTCATATCATGCGCGGTGGCGAGGTCTTCATCCCCAAGATTCCGTCAATGAAAATCACCGAATTAGCAAAAGCAATAGCGCCTGAGTGCGAACAGGAAATCATTGGAATCCGGCCAGGTGAAAAATTACACGAAATCATGATTCCCTCTGATGAGGCAAGGAATACCCGCGAATACGGTTCTTACTTTATTATTCAGGGACCATCTCACGATTTCTCGTCGAAAGTATTGAATACATATAGCGGAGAGTTTGGAAATGCTGTTGCTGAAGACTTCTCTTATGCTAGTGATAACAATGATCAATGGTGTGATGCTGATCAGCTTCGTGAGATGATTGACTAGATCTTCAGCTGTCTATAAGCCTGAGATGCCTAATTTACCTAGGTCTTGTGAGAGCTTCTAAACCGGAAATGTTTTCGAATTGAGTAGTTAATGAGTATTCAGCCGGCGTCAGGCACAAGTAGTGAGATCAAGCTTGCGTACGTGGTGCCAACCAAAGATAGGCCTGATGATCTTAGGTTGCTTTTTGACAGTCTCAGGCTTCAGACTGTTCAACCTGCTCAAATTGTTGTCGTTGATGGTAGCGATCCAGGCATTGAAGATATTTGTAGTGCTTATCAAGACCTCAAGCTAACATATGTCAGAGTTTATCCGCCATCGCTAGCGAGACAGCGTAACGCAGGTATGGCTGCCCTTCATGATAAGATTACGCATGCAGGGTATTTGGATGATGACCTGGAACTTGACCCAGATGCCACAGGTGGCATTGTAAAGTTTTGGGAAAGTGCCACGGAAGATACTGGTGGCGTGTCAATGAATATCACCAATCAACCTGAAGTTCGTCATTCCTTTTTGCAAAAGTTCTTTTTAATGACAGGAGGAAGGCCGGGGTCGGTTACTGCTTCTGGCTTTCAATGTCCCATTCCAACAGTAACAGAAACAATAGAAACACGATGGCTTTATGGCGGTGCAACAATCTGGAAACGTGCTGTCATTGAAGAGTATTCTTATGATGAGTGGTTCTCCGGGCATGGATTAGGGGAGGATTACGAATATTCCTACCGAGTTGGTCGTAAGTACCGACTTTTTGTTTGTGTGAATGCTCGAACATTGCATCATACTGGAGAGATGGACCCTGCGAAGATGTACGCGCTTGGACGACAGCAAGTGTACAACAGGTTCTATATGTTTCGGGTTATGAGAGACTTTTCTGCTATTTTGTTTGGATGGAGCATCGCTGGACTTATTTTGCAAACAAGTCTGTCCGCATTACGTCCCCAAAATCAAAATGCTCGTGAGCGTCTCCGGGGGAATTTACGCGGATTGTTTGACGGTATTCGGGGGACGAAACGTTCTTTCCACGCCTATTGGAAGAAGTAGGAATTGTCTTCACTCTTAGCTAAAGGGTTCAGCCATTGGTGGTTCGGCTGGCCGACGCGATTAGATCTGAAGTCTACGGCAAATGAGATTCTTTTTTGTCCATATTTTATGGCTAGGGCGATTGTAGAGTGGTTCAGTCAGCATCGCGAAGTGAAGGAAATGTATGTCATCGACAATACGTCGTTTTCAATCGAGCATCTCCCTGGTCTCGACGGAGCCATCGAACCAGTTAATTTTCGTTCAGGTCTATCTCGGGGTAAGAGAGAAGGCATGGTTCAAAGTTGCTTCCGTTTGTGGCAGCGACTGTTGAAAGCCTGAAGGCTGCTGATTGGCTAATTATTTTTAAACCGCAACCGTGTTCAATTGACGGAAAAGCTGTTTTAACCTTGAAGAACGTCTTTGGTTTGCCACTGGAAAAACTAGATTATTTCTTTACTGATATTTTGAGTAAAGTGTTGAGAACTAATAGGGCGGTTGCGCTCACAGATGTGGCGGATAGAGGCCATTCAAGGGCGGCGGGGATTTTTGCCTCTCTCCCCCGCCGAGCTGGCAAAGATATAGAAAATAAATAGGTAAGAAACTTCGTTATTTACTCAGAAATTGCTCGCATAAGATAGTTTCCAATCATGTGATCAAGGATCATATGCATATCCTCAACTGGCCCAAACTCGCCTTTGGAGGTTTTGATCAAAATTGTGTGGTTCACTCGATCAAGGCATTTGCCTCCATCAAACCCTAGGATAGCTACCGTTTTTCCACCATTCTCATTGGCGTAGTCCAATGCGCGTAAGACGTTCTCTGAATTACCTGAGGCGGAAATACCGACAACGAGGTCACCCGGTTCAAAGTTAACATGCATCTGGCGGACAAACAGGTTTTCATAGCCATCATCGTTACCGATTGCAGTCATTACGGCGTTGTTGTCGGTGAGGCTTATCGCCTTAAAAGGTTTCTTATATAGCCGTGTTCCAATACCGATGTCGTTGGCAAAGTGCGACGCCGTCGCCGCACTTCCACCATTGCCAAGGAAGATGATTTTGCTGCCATGATCTCTTGCTTCGATAATCATAGCGACAAACTTTGCTACGGCTTCCGTATCAAGAGCCTCCAGAAGGCTTGAGAGATACTCGCCATAGAGCTTAGTGTAGACGGCTACGTCGCCATTCGCCTCTTTGAAGAGCTTATCAACAGCATTCATTATCGTATTCCTAGGTTTCTTTGCTCAGTGAATCTCCGGCAGGTTATACTGATTCCGCCACTCTTTGTCTGCACCATAAATTTTGTAGACAAGTTTCATCGTTTCCAAGGCGTCCTGCCCAGTGCCAACCTCCACGGGAACATCCTCCTTGATGCAACGAGCGAAGTCTTCGATTTCCAGCTTCCATGAGTTGTCATAAATGTAAGTGGTGGTGGTCTCTTTTGGGTTGCCTCCAGATTGATCATCTCGCCATACGATCGACAGACTTTCTTGCCCATAAGATTTGGTGCTAGATAGGATCCCGCTAAGGATTAGTCCTCCTTTTTCAAAGCTCATTTCCAATGAAAACTTATGTCGCCATTGCGTTGCGCTCGAGTGTAGCATGGCAACAACTCCAGACCTGCTTCGCATCAGAGCATAGGCGTTGTCTTCCACATCTTGTTTCCAGAAATCATTCTGGATAATTGAGGATATGTCATCAAACTCACCAGCATAGCATCTCATCAAGTCTACCATGTGAATGCCCTGATCAAGTAGGATGCCGCCACCTGCCAATTCACGGTTAGCTCTCCACAATAACGGCGCGTTTGTATCTTCCATACCAGTGAAGCCAGGCGTCAAAACGGATTTTCCATAAATGCCTCGCATGTTCACCAAGCGACCCATTGTGCCTGCCTGGACGAGCACGAGTGCTTCCTGAACGCTCTCGTGATATCGATGATTAAACCCGTACTTTAGCTTTAAGGCGGGCTTAAGTGCGTGACAATCAAGTACCGACTGAATGTCTTCGACATTTCGGCCAGGAGGCTTTTCACAGAATACGTGAAGGTTATTGTTTAATCCGCGAATTGTCGCGTCTGGGGCGTAGTTATTGGGTAAGCATACGAACAAGATATCAAGATCTTCAGATGATATCAGGTCCTTGTAGTCCTCATGAAATGCGACATCCTCAGCCAAGGTGGTAGAGGAGAGGTTTCGGTCGCTTACTGCAACAACTTTAAAGCCATCAATCAGATCAATAAAGGCGTGACGACGCTTGCCGACCATTCCATATCCTGCGATGCCTACTTTGTAGGCCGGATTTTGTTGTTTCATTTGGTTTGATCCACTGACATGTAAAGAGATGTCACGGGATCTGTAATAAGCATTGTTTCTGCTTTACTCAGTTCTTCTAGTGTATCGACACCAATAGTTTCTTTACCTGATTTTACAGAATAAAGCGGTAAACCGTGCTCAATGAGGCGCAACATGTCGACTGACTCGATGATTTCCATCGGGGTCTGCGCCATTTCACTGTATTCTCGCAAGAAACTTGCTGAATAAGCGATAACGCCGGTTTGTTGGAACATCATATCATGGCGGCCTCTCCCAGAGGATGGTATTGGGGCACGGGACAAAAAGATGATGCGACCATCCAATGCTGTTACGGCTTTCACGACATTAGCATCATTGTGATCTGATTCTTGCGTTATTGGGCTGATTAGATTTACCGCAGGAGCTCGGGTCGTCTCATAAACTGTGATCATTTCAGCAAGTAGGCTAGGATTAACGAGGATTTCGTCGCCTTGGACCATAAGAACGAGGTCGTCATCCGAAAGGTTGGGCTCACTTAAATTGATTGCCTCGGAAACTCTGTCTGTACAACGTTCGTGTGTGTCGGCGGTCATTACTGCAGTGCCGCCACATGTCGAAATGTGGTCTCTTATTTCCTCATCGCAGGTCGCCACAATAACCTCGTCAAACAGATTGTTGATACTGCAGCGACGCCAAATATGTTCAATCATCGGCATTCCAAGGGCCGGCTTCATCGGTTTCCCCGGAAAGCGGCTAGATGCCATACGGGCAGGGATTACACAGATTTTTTTCATCTCAGGCTTTCGGAACAGATTGTTGTTCTCTAATCAAAGTGACCAATTCGCTCTCTTGCTCAAGCTTTTCGTTTAGGAAAAGCATGTCACTTCCATAGGCGATGAAGGTATAGCCTTTGTTCATTGCGTTTGCCAACGCATCATCCTTGCCATGTACAACATGAAGTCCTGCTACATGTGTGTCTGATTTCGCAACGGTTTCGAGTTGAGAAATCGCAGAGGTGAATTCTTCTGATTCAAAATCTCCCGGTTTTCCATAAGATCCTGATAGATCATATGGGCCCGCAATAAACCCGTCTACTCCGGGGACAGCAAGAATCTCGTTAAGGTTTTTAACACCTTCATGGTGTTCGATTTGCACAATAATAACCGTGTTTTGTTCTGCAGACTTCCTGTAACTCGGAAAGCTGCGACCAAAGCTCTGGGCTCGATATAAGCCAACTCCACGATTCCCTGCAGGCGGGTAGAGAGCCGCAGAGACAGCTGCCATCGCTTCGGGAACTGTCTTGATCATAGGTATGATGATGCCGGATGCGCCACAGTCAAGAGCCTGCTTAATCATTGTTGCATCGTTATTGGCAACTCGGACTAAGGCCGGTAAGCCTGCCAAATCAATAATCTGTATCAAGTTCCGCATTTCGCGGAGACCAATTGCGGAATGTTCTTGGTCAATTACCAGCCAGTCGAAACCAGCTTTGCACATCATCTCACAAACATCGCAGTCTCCAAGGGACAGCCAAGAGCCGATCGTTGGCTGTTTTCTTTGCAAAGTTTGCTTTAGCGCCGCTGCGTATGGAGTTGGCATCAATAATTCCCATGCTTAATTGATCTGACAATGAGTAACTCAGTGAGCAATTTGATTTCTAAAATCCAGCGAGGTTAGGCTGTTTGGTTTAGTTATGTGACTAAATAGAACCTTTTAGAGATTATGCCGCTCGGTGAAAATAAAAAGTATATGATCAGCTCGCAGGACTCTAATCGGATTCATTCTAGTTAAGTTGTGTGCGGAGGTTGGTCTTTAACGTGCAAAAAACATATACATCCAAAGCGCCCAAAGTTGTATGCTGCTCCTATTGGTCCTGCTGGCAGTTGGTGGTCCAAATACCTTAATGCTAAGTTTGCAACCGACAATCACGTTCAAATTCTTAATCAGGGTCTCCGTTCCTGTGTGCTGTATTCTCAGACAACATTCAAGTGTTGGGGCGGTATGGCGTGTGCTTTCACTGGATGCGATAATCATCTCGATTGCGAATAAAGGCACGTGTTGTATTCAGCGATAAAATTTGGCATACGAGGCGTAAGCAAATTTGTACCGGTTGGCATTGGCTAACCTTGTTCAGGAAGGTATTATGGATAAATCAATCAAAGAGCGGAAAGAAGAAGCCAAACAAGCGGAATATTCCCTCACTCCAGCATTCCCGAACGAAATCCTTCTGGATATTTCCTCTCACTGCAATCATGCGTGCACATTTTGCTCCAACACTCGCATGGCTACGAAGACAATTATGCCACCGGAATTGGTGTTTCGGTTGCTACAGGAGGGGTTCGATGCCGGTGCTAGAGAGGTCGGCCTTTATGCGACCGGCGAGCCATTCGTCGCTAAAAAATTGCCCGAATTTGTCGCCGAAGCCAAACGCATCGGTTACCGCTATGTATATATAACGACGAACGGTGCAGGCGCGGTTCCCAAGCGGGCAAAAGCGGTTATTGATGCCGGAATTGACAGCATTAAGTTTTCCGTTCATGCCGCAACATCGGAAAGCTATCTCCGCGTGCATGGCAAAGATGATTTTCATCGTGTGATGGATAACTTGAAATGGATTTCAGGTTATCGTGCTGAATCTGGGAAGAAGTTCAAGCTTTATGTGACCATGGTGCAGACTGATGAGACCGTGAATGAGGTCGAGATGCTGCATGACTTGGTCAAACCCTATATCGACGAATGGGACCCACATTTGTTGAACAATTCCTGTGGGACGATGCCCGAAAACAATGAGATTGGTGAAATTGAAGCAAACAATATTCGAGGGCGCGATCACAGCGATGTTTGTTTCCAGCCTTTTACAAGTTTTACGGTTACGCCAGAAGGTCTTATGTCAGCTTGTGTGCTAGATTATCACAAGGCACTTGTGGTTGCTGATCTAAATACAACCAGCATGAAAGATGCGTGGAACAACCAAGTTTATCAAAACTTCCGCCAGATGCATCTCGATGGCAATACAGAGAATACGATTTGCTACAATTGTATTAATAACACAAATTGTAGTTATGCGGGGCTGATCAATGAATACCTTGAGTTGCCAGTGCGCCCACCTCGCAGGCCAGAAGGAAAAGAATTTGACGCGAACCTTCCTCCCGAGGCGGCAGATATTTGATTCTCAATTCAAGCTTCCGGTAAATTTTAGATGAAATCACATTTCAAAGACCACATTTCAAAAATGCGGCGTTATCAGACATCAACCGGTCGAGATATTGAGGCTGGGTTGCGTCTTGACAGAAATGAGCGTGTTGCGGATGCTGAGCAGTCATTTTTAGATATGTTGTGGCAACGAATGCCACCGCACATCTTGCATGTCACTCCGGATATTGGCCCACTATACGAAGACATCGCTGAGTATCACGGTATTGATCGAAAACAACTCTACATCGCTCAGGGTATAACAGAGTGTTCCCGTTTTTTATACGAAACGCTTACTCTACCGGGACAAAATGTTGTTGTTCTGGATCCGACATATCCGATGTATATGATATATGCGGAAATGTTCCAGTTGGAATATCGGCGCTTCACATACGGTAGAAATCGCTTGCCTGATTGGCAGAGCCTTTATCGTAATGTCGACGATAATACGTCGATGGTTGTCATAGCTAACCCAAACTTGCCAATCGAAAGTGCCTTTGATGAGGAGGCCGTTCGTCAACTTGCTGATTATTGTCAGCAAAAAGATATCGTCCTAGTTGTCGATGAGGCATATCACGGTTTCGGCTCTTGGTCGGCCCTTCCCCTTGTTGAGGAATACTCAAACCTTGTCGTGATGAGAACTTTTTCTAAGGCATGGGGATTACCTGCGATACGACTTGGTTATATGATCAGCCAAGCTGAGAATATCGAGTACCTCTCAAAGACTAGGTCACTTGTTGAAACCAATGCAATGTCAATGGAGATCGCGCGATACGCTATCCAGACGCGACATCTGCATGATGATCATGTTGCAGAGGTTAAAGAGGGGGTAACTTGGATCAAGCAAAAATTGGCCTCCCTCGGATACGAGTTCCATGGTGGTGATTACACCAATGGTATGGTCATCTTTCTTGAAAGTGCAGATGAGTCCAAGGCGCTCGTAAAATGGATGAGAGATCGAAAAATCTATATCCGTGGTTCTTTCGAGGAGCCTTGGGATGCTTGCGTTCGCATAAGTATCGGACCTTCTAGGCTGATGGCGCGGTTTTTCGCCGCGCTTGAAGACTGGACTGTTTCGGGACGTCCGGTATGATCCATGGTTGAGTTCAGCATATTCACTCCCTCTGATCAAGAAGATGTGCTGCGACTGATAGAAAGGTCGATCTCGACAAATAGAACTGGGGAAACCTGGCAGGGGAATCCGATGACTGCGGTTCTCGCCCGGGATAATGGGAAGCTCGTAGGGGCGTTACCTATGGAAGTCCGTGACTTCCTTGTGAAACCGGGAGAGACAAGGAAGGTGGGTTGGATATCTGCAGCCCATGTCGACGAAGCCTATCGTTCTAAGGGGCTAGGCTCACGTTTGGACGCAAAGGCACGCGAGGCTTTTGCTGGTAACCTCGACGGCTTTATGGTTTATCGGGAGGACGAGACAAGCCCAGCATATCGGTGGTATGCGCGCCAAGGCTACGTACCCCTTATGCCGATTTTGGCATATAAAAAGGATATTTCATCTGACCAGCTTCAAACGACTGATAAATGGATAGAGACTTCGAACTCTGAGCAAATAGGGTCGATGGGCGTCAGGTTGCAAGAATGTTTTGCAAGGTGCCATGCACTGGTTGGCGGGTTTCCCGCCAGAGATAACCATTTTTGGCAGAGAAGCACATGTTTTCATTATTATCGCGACGATATAGACAAATACATTCTTCTTGCTATTCATGCTGAAGGGGCCATCAGCCCAGAGGAGCCGATATTAGCTTTTGCGTTTTTGGCGAAAACTTCAATGCGTGATGGTATTGATCGCTATGAGTTATTTGAGTTCTCGGCGCCGGACAACTCAACAGCTAAAAGGCTATTGGAAGCGGTTGAAGTTTCGGCTCAGAAGAGAGGGCTTGGAGAATTACGTGTGCAGTTTTCTGGGAACGACCCACTAAAAGATTTGTTTGTTAAGCTTGGTTTTACGAGTAGGCAACGCCGAACAAACATCATGGCCAGCGCGTTGTCTCCTAAGCAGTTGATTAAACGCTGCCTCAAAAGGTCAAAGTTAAGTCTCAGCATTGCGACCCCAAGTTTGGGATTGTGGACTGTTGGCAACAAGGAAGATGCTTTGAGCCTTTCGATAGAGTTGTCGGATCAGGATTTCATGAGATTGTTGTGGTGTAGGTTGAACCTTCACGTAGGAATTTATGAAGGGCGAATAGCTTGTGTTGACGGTTCGACTGCAGCCATAGAGAAGTTGTCTCAGTCCTTTTCGCCTGAGGTCTGGCGATATTTTCAGTTGGACTACATTTAAAATGCGCCTAATTGAATGCGATGCATCGGAACTTCCCGAGAATGAAGATAGTTCCTCCAGTTGGCTATTCTATGATTATAGCGCGGTCAGGGCTGCGCGAAATGACGTTATCCCCATCCGCGAGATTTGCCGTCAGCATGAGGTACAATGGCTTAATGATTTGGCAGTGTCTCATGCTCAATGGATAAACCGACTGCACTTAATTGACCGTTCTGTCTGGTTTCATCCTTTAAGTCGACTGGACGCACGTCCTTGGGCTCAGGCTCAAGTAATCAAGCCCCTAATGATTGCATTGGGTTTTCGGAGATGGATACAACAAAACCCTGATTGTCATCAGGTGTACTGTGTTGGCTGTCCACCAGAATTCTTTACTTACATACGTGAAATAAGCAGTGCAGAAGGTTTGGAATGCTCTTTTCGGAAGCGGGATGACCAGAAGTTTCGAAAATGGCCTTTGATTGTCAGCTGTGTAAAGAGTGTTCCAGAGATAGCACGTCAGTTGTTTCATGCTGTTAAGGACAGCCAGCCTAGAAAACGGATTTCTCATAACTCAACAGTGCTGAGTTCAGAACGCAGAACAAGGCCAGTTCATGTAATTTGCTATGACTTGTTGCATGGCGACAGATTGACGGATGGCTACAGATACTATTTTACCACGTTGTTTGATGGCTTAGAGGACGCGAATTTACTCTTTCTGGCAAATGGTCGGGTGCCAGGTGGTGCGCGAAATTTGGGTGATCGTTTGCCTGGCGGATCGGTGTCTGGTGTTGCTGCGATTGACTTCTGCGGTAGCGGATGGAAGGTGTGGTTTGCCTTGCGCTCTTTGTGGCTCGATTGGATGTGTCGTTTGATCCCGGTACCAGCTTTACAAGTTGATCACGTAGCCTGTCCGAGCTTTTGGCGAAATTTCCGCCAAAGCGGGATTGGCAGAAACTTTGTTTTGTACGCGTACATTTGTCGTAAAGCGATCAAATCGTTGGCCAAGAACTGTGACGTCTGGTCTGTTTTGGTTCCTTATGAAGAAAAAGGGATCGAGAGAGCTATCTCGATGGAGGCCGCAAACCACGAATTAAATCTTATAGGCTATACTCCTCACCCGCAGCACTCACTTGCAATTTGTCTGACCGATTTGGCGTCGTCCACTTGCCCAAAACCTAACGAATATGCTGTATGTGGCCCTGCCTATATACCGTTCTTTCGAAACGAATGCGGCAAGGGCAGTGTGAATATTTCAGTTTGGGGAACTGCGAAAGGCGGATTTGCTTCAGTGGACCGGCGCGACAAGTATTTAAACAATGCAGGGCAGCAATTGAGTTTGCTGTTATTGTTAAGTCATCCTGAAGAGCTGAAGATATTTCGTTCTTGGCTGCAACTGGATCCAAGTTGCCTAGATGGATGGACTTTGTTGGTGCGTCCTTACAGAGCGGTCGAAGAAGAATTTTTTGATCTTGAAATGAGGCTTCTTCGGAGCTTGAAACGGGACTTGATTGTATCGAACTCTAGTCTTGCAGATGACGTTGAAAGAAGTGACCTTGCTTTATTCTGCGGAACCAGCGCTGGTATTGAGGCAATTCAAATGGGTTGTCCAGCGGCCTACGCGGATTTGAACGATCTATTTTTGATGAACCCATGCTTCGATCTGTTCGGGCCTATTCCTATATGTGAAGGTCCAGAAGATCTAAGGAGTTTACTTGATAAATTTTCAAAAGATCCGGTTCAGCAAATCACGCAAATATTGCCGAAGTTGCGGGAATATGCAAAAACCCTCTTCGCTCCTGCTGATCCCGATGAAATAAAGAAGAGTTTCTGATGCCTGTGTTGGACCATCAAAGCGCCTTAAAGGGGTTCCTGAAACCCTACGCTAAAAAGTTTTTTGCATCATCGTTTTATCGTTACTGGAAAAGCTCCAGTGGTGACTGGCGATACATTTATCTGCCCGTTTTTTGGTGGATTGCAAGAACACTGACACGTCGCAGGAAGGTGCGTTCTGGCAATATCAGTTTTACTCTTCCCTGCGACAATTGGATCACCCATTTCCGTTGGTATCTGTTCCGTAGTAAGGAAGTAGAGGTAAGGGAGTACATTGACAACTACGTAAATGACGGAGATGTGTTTTTTGACATTGGTGCAAATATTGGCGTGTTTTCAGTATATGCCTGCAAAAAACACCGTGATCTCAAGGTGTTCTGCTTTGAGCCAGAATATTCGAACCTGCATTACTTGAAAGAGAATATTCTTGCGAATGGACTCATGGGCCAAGCGAGTATCTATTCAGTAGCGGTCAGTGATATTGACGCACTAAGCATGTTGCATATCCAGGATACGACGCCGGGATCCGCTGTCCACTCGGAGAACGAAGCTGATATTGATCTTACTGACGAGGGTTACGAAGTTATTTGGCGAGAAGGTGTTGCTGCTTCAACTCTTGATACAATCGTTGAACGTTTAGGTGTCGTACCAAACGCCATCAAAATTGATACTGACGGAAACGAAGGAAAGATACTTTCTGGTGGAGCTAAAACGCTTGGTAACGAAGCGCTGCGTAGTATTGTGATCGAAATGCCGCCCAAAAAAGAAACCGAGAGGCTGTGTGAGAAGTTGCTCCTCGAAGCGGACTTTAAGCTTGCATGGTCAAGAGCAGACACCCGCAATCAGATATGGGTGCGAGGACCGTCTTCTGACTCTTAAGACTCAGGCGAAAGCCTAAGCTCCAAGATCCTAAACGACTAACCAAGCTGCTTATGCAAAGCTTATGGCTTGTTTTGAGGGGCAGTTATCGAGATGTTTTATGCTTTTACAGGCGACAGTTGGATTGTTGGGCATGTGTTACACAATTCTCGTTAGCTTATCGATCGGTCCAACAAGCTAATTACCTGATGTTAGCAGTCTTTTTCTACGGGGTCTGATCAGTAGACGTCTATAGATTCTCCTCTCTAATCGGTTGAAGGAGAAGGGTCGTGGCTGGAAAAGTGTCGATAACAATAGTTAGCTTGATCATTTGATGGCCTTGCGGCCGACTATTCGCGGTTGTGGGAACCCCGTCGTCAAGCAAGTTGTCAAAAGCAAGCTGGTGAAGGCCCAGTTTTTAGTTCAATGCATACACTTGAAATCTATTTTCTAGTGAGTGAGTTCGTTTGTGCAGGTTGGAAAGTATCAAATCAATCATAACTCCTCAGAATGAAAATGTGGCGTAGATTATGTGCAGATTGCACTTTTGACTAAGGGGCGACTGTTGCTGACCTTACGTCGCTATCGCATTTAATTATTTGCGATCGTCAAGAGGCCTTGCTGATGCGTGCTCTGCTATCGTAGTTGGGAGGATATCTTTTATTAGTTTCTGTTGGATGAGAAGTTGCAAACCACTAACCTGAAAACGGATAGCGAGATTTAGTGGATGCAAGTTTGCTGTTTGGCATATAGACTTTGTTACGTTCACAGTGGTGACTGAAAAAATTACGATGTTTGGAGATTAGTTGGTCGTGTTACCTGTAGGTGCTAAGGACAGAATTTGCCACTTTGTTGCTAGAACTTTTGCGGGGACGTTATTACTTGGGGGACGTCGCTTTCATAATGCTGTCGTACGCAGTTTGTTCGAAGAAAAACTGGAGCCTCAAGAAATAGATATAAAAATAGATGTTCCCCCAGAACAGCAACCAGTCCCAGATGATAAGGAATTATTCGAGAGGATATTTAATTCATTTAAGAAGATGAAGAAAGATCAGCTGACTGCGGATCCTATATTCTTGCCTTCTTCTGAGTGGCAGCGTCAGTTGGACAAATCCTTTGCCCCATTGCAAGCTTCATTGCAAGCAGATGATGTAACCGACTTTTCATATTTTCTCACCAATTTCGGCGGGTGGCCTGAATACATCGGAATTGAGAGCGGGAGTTTGCTGCGGAGAGCTGCTAGGTTCCCCTCCACGCGTCATCAATTAATGCATAATTTCGGGTTGCACCTAGATTGGTGGGATAAGTGCGAAAGGAATGACCGCTCTTTCGCCGACATTTCTTATCCTCGCTTTGGAAACCAGTCGGGAATGAGAGTGGATGGTTGTTTTCTTGGGCTTGGGTCGATGGGAAATGACTATTTTGCCCGGACCATCGCGAACAACTTAAACTCTGATCAGCCGAAAATCCTAGAAGTTGGTGGTGGTTATGGAAAGCTTTTCTACTTCATCAGCAGGGCATTAGGTGAGCAGTTTAAACGTTATATTGATATTGATTTGCCTGAGGTTCTTTGTTGCTGCGCTTACTACTTGGCGAAGTGTTTCCCAGAACGCAGCTTGCTTCTGTACGGTGAATACGCCTCCGATACCGAGTTCTTGCCTGAAGCTGACATAATACTGATACCTGGTTGGGAGTTGAAAAAAATACCAATCAACTTTGCTGATGTTTTCATAAATAAGAATAGTTTGGGTGAAATGGCTCCAGACACAGCCCGGTATTTTGTACAAGAATGCTGCAAACGGGCAAAGTCATTTTGGCATATGAACCACGAAGCTTACAAGTATCGGTTCGAGAATGGAGAGAGTTCTCTGATCAATACTGAGTATCCAGTTCCTGCAGACTGGAAACTTATGAACCGAACACCGGATCCCTTGAATGCGATGGTGACCAGAGGATCGACTACAGAAATCTACGAGTATTACTATGTAGCGCCAGTAATCGATGTGCAGGCATAACAATGATATAGCTGCTGAATATTTGTGTGAGGGCAAGCTTGCGGGAAAGGCGAGTAGGTCTATCAGTCAACCGGTTTGCTACCAGTAACCAACTCGGAAAAACTGTGGTAAGCAAAATTTTGGGCATCAGGAATGGAATTTGTTGATCTTGAAAGACAAAGGGTCCGGCTCGGTGATCGTGTGGCTCAAGCCATCTTTGAAATTTTAGGCGAGGCGCAGTTTATCGGGGGAGCAGAGGTCGCAAAGGTTGAGAGTGCGCTCTCCGAATTCAACGAGGGCGGGTTTTCGGTCGCGTGCGCGAATGGCACTGATGCCCTGACTATTGTTGGTATGGCAGAGGGGGTTGGCCCCGGTAAAGCGGTGTTTGTGCCGGCATTCACTTTTGTTGCTTCTGCCGGTGCCTTGGCGTTGCTTGGAGCAACACCCTTTTTCGTCGATATAGACCCAATCGACTTTAATATATGCCCCAAGAGCTTGGAAGTCGCGGTAGAGGATGCTGTTAAACAAGGCTTGCAGCCTGCGATGATCGTTGCTGTTGACTTGTTTGGTCAACCGGCACGATATCAAGAGCTGCGTGCCATAGCCGACAAGCATGATCTTGTTCTCGTTTCGGATGCTGCACAGGCCTTTGGCGCGGTCCAAGCTGGAAGACGTTCAAGGCTTGGTTTTGCGGATTGGGTTACAACAAGTTTCTTTCCCGCAAAACCTTTGGGGTGCTATGGGGACGGTGGGGCAATTTTATGTCGTACAGGGGCTCAAGCAGACTTGGCTAAATCAATCGCTCAACATGGTAAAGGCTCGGAAAAATACGATAACATTCGGATTGGTATGAACAGCCGACTTGACACCGTTCAAGCGGCAGTTCTGTTGTGCAAGCTTGAAATATTTGCGGAAGAACTGGATGTGCGCCAGCAGATCGCACAAGCTTATGATCGTCAGTTGGCTGAGATAGTCGAGACACCGAAAATTCGACCGGAAAATCAATCAAGTTGGGCGCAATACACAGTTCGTCTCGAGAATGTTGAAAGGCGTTCTTCTCTGCAGCAGCATATGCGTTCGGCAGGTATTCCGACGGCGGTGTATTATCCCAAACCACTTAATCTTCAGACTGGATTCTGCCATTATCCGGTCGTGTCCAGTGGGGTTGAACATTCCTTGCGGGCGAGCAATGAGGTGCTTAGTTTTCCGATACACCCGTATCTAACTTCTGACGAAGTCGACAGGATTACTGGCGAGGTCGTTCGTTGGAAGGAGAGCTCGGCGGGGTAGCCGAGTTCGACCAAGCGTCACACACTTGGTTTGTGGATAAAATATTTGCTTAGGAAAATGGCGGAGAGGGTGGGATTCGAACCCACGGTACTATTGCTAGTACAACGGTTTTCGAGACCGCCCCGTTCGACCACTCCGGCACCTCTCCGCATGTGTGGTCTTGGCGTTCGAGGCGGTGTTTACCGGGATGAGCGCGAGATTGCAAGAGGGAAATCTCAAATTTATTGGACTCTTTTGTCTGTGTTTTTGTGTGCGCTTTCCCGGGGCGGGGATTGGCCGGTTTTGAAACGGGCGTGTGCGGTGGCAAAACGGCGGTGTTGGCATGTGGGTCCGGGTGGTGCAAAAGGTCACTCTGTAGTTGACTCTGCGGGCCAAAAGCGGTAATTCACCCGTTCTTCGCAGCGGTTCGGTATCTGTTAGCAGCGGCACCGAAGCGCGCGTTTGTGTTTCCAGAATGTTTTTCAGGAACTTTTAGATGTACGCAATCATCAAAACTGGTGGCAAACAGTATAAAGTTGCCGCCAACGACGTTATCAAAGTCGAAAAGATCGCTGCCCAGGCTGGTGAAACCGTGAAACTTGAAGAAGTTCTCATGGTTGCTGGCGACGGTGCGCCGAAGGTTGGTGCTCCGTTGGTCAAAGGTGCTTCTGTTACCGCAGAAGTTCTCGAGCAGGCCAAGGGCGACAAGGTGATCGTTTTCAAGAAAAAGCGCCGGCATAACTACCGTCGCAAAAATGGTCATCGCCAGAACCTGACTGTTCTGCGCATCAAGGACATCAAAGCCTGATTTATCAGGTCAAGATGCAGTTTTAGGAGAGTTTCATGGCTCATAAGAAAGCTGGTGGTAGTTCGCGTAACGGTCGTGACTCCGAAGGTCGCCGTCTCGGCGTTAAAAAATTCGGTGGTCAGGCAGTTGTTGCAGGCAACATCCTCGTTCGTCAGCGTGGCACCAAGTTCCATGCCGGTGACAATGTTGGCCTCGCCAAAGACCACACCCTGTTTGCGACTGTGAACGGTTCTGTCCAGTTCAAGTCGGGCTTCAAGGGTCGTACCTACGTAACCGTCGTTCCGGCCGAGGCGTAAGCCTCCCGTCGGGTACGATTGTACGTACCGAATTCTGCAAGGGAGGAATGAGCAATCATTCCTCCCTTGTTTTATGTGATATAGAATTTCGGACCTCGTTGATGCGCGGTGATCGCGCGCCGGGGACCAAGACAAAATGATAAACGGGTGCGCCCGAAGGACCGGTTATGAAGTTTCTCGATGAAGCCAAGATTTATGTGCGCAGTGGCCGCGGCGGTGCCGGTTCGGTCAGCTTCCGCCGTGAAAAATATATCGAGTATGGCGGACCGGACGGTGGCGATGGCGGCCGGGGTGGCGACATCATTCTTGAGGCGGTCGAAAACCTCAACACCCTGATCGATTTCCGCTATCAGCAGCATTTCAAGGCCGAAGTCGGCATGCACGGCATGGGTCGGCAGCGCACCGGCCGTTCGGGCAAATCCATCACGATCAAGGTCCCGGTCGGAACGCAAGTGCTCGCCGAAGACCGCGAAACCCTGATTGTCGATATGATCGAACCGGGCCAGACCTATATAATTTGTCGCGGCGGCGATGGCGGACGCGGCAACACGCATTTCAAATCCTCCACCAACCAGGCGCCGCGTCGTGCCGAAGAAGGCTGGCCGGCGGAAGAAATGTGGGTCTGGCTGCGTCTGAAGCTGATCGCTGATGCCGGTCTTGTCGGCCTGCCGAATGCCGGCAAGTCGACCTTCCTGGCGGCTTCGTCGCATGCGCGTCCGAAAATTGCCGATTATCCCTTCACCACCCTGCATCCGCAGCTTGGTGTGGTGAATGTCGATGATCACGAATTCGTTCTGGCCGATATTCCCGGCCTGATCGAAGGTGCATCCGAGGGCAAGGGCATCGGGACCCGTTTCCTTGGCCATATTGAGCGCTGCGAAGTTCTGATCCATCTGATCGATTGCGCCGAAGAGGATCCTGTCGCGACCTATAAGACGGTGCGCGAAGAACTCGAAGGCTATGCCGAGGAACTTGTCGAAAAGCCCGAAATCGTCGCCCTGTCCAAGGCCGATCAGCTCCTGCCGGAAATGGTCGAGGAACAGCGTGAGATCCTTGAAAAGGGTATCGGCAAAAAGGTCTATGTCGTATCAGGTGCCACCCACGAAGGGCTTAAGGAAATCCATCGTGAGATCCGTGCCCATATCGAGGGCGAACGTGAACGCCGCGCCATGGAAGGCCGCGAAGAAGAGGGCTTCCAGCCGTGACAAACCACGCCCTGGCGGATGCAAAGCGCCTGATCATCAAGGTGGGCTCGGCCCTGCTGGTTGATGAAAATACCGGCAAGCTGCGTCGTGCCTGGCTGGAAGCACTGGCCGATGACATCGCCCTTCTGCGTGAACGCGGGGTCGAGGTGATTGTGGTTTCAAGTGGCGCCATCGCCCTTGGGCGCCGTTTGCTGGGGCTTGATCACCGCACGATCAGTCTGGCCGATAAACAGGCCGCCGCCGCCACCGGACAGATCAGCCTGTCACAGGTCTGGCAGGAGGCCCTTGGGCGCAATGGCCTGACCATGGCGCAGGTGTTGGTTACCCTTGAGGACATGGAAGGCCGCAGGCGGTATCTGAATGCCCGCGGGACATTGAATGCGCTTCTCGCCCGCGGCGCCATTCCGCTGATCAATGAAAACGATACGGTCGCGACCGAGGAAATCCGGTTTGGCGACAATGACCGCTTGGGCGCCAAAGTCGCGCACATGATTTCGGCTGACACGCTGGTGCTGCTCTCTGACATCGATGGTCTTTATACCGCCGATCCGCGCAAGAACCCGGATGCCGATCTGGTTCCGGAAGTGCGCGAGCTGACCGCTGACATCTTTGATATGGCCGGTGTCGCGCCGACCATGTACAGCTCCGGCGGCATGGTGACCAAATTGCAGGCCGCCGAAATCGCCATGAAGGCTGGCTGTCGCATGATCATTGCGCGCGGCACCATCTATCATCCGCTCAAGGCCCAGCTCGAAGGCGCACCCAATACCGTCTTCCTGCCAAGTGAAAGCCCGCTTGCCGCACGTCGTCACTGGATTGCGACCTCGCTCAAGGCGTCAGGAGCGATTGTGGTCGATGCCGGGGCGGCCAAGGCCATGGCGGCAGGCAAGAACCTTCTGGCGGCCGGTATAACCGGCGTTGATGGCCGTTTCAAACATGGGGATGCCGTGCGAGTACTTGGTCCAGACGGGGCGCAGCTCGCACGTGGCATCACCGCCTATGGCGCGGAAGAAACCCGTCTTCTGATGGGCCATGCCTCGGGCGATATCGAAGCCACCCTTGGCTTTACGCGCGGCAACGCCATCATTCATTCTGATGATCTGGTGATGACCGAAGGCTAAGCGCACTCAGGCCTGTATTGGATGGAATTTCTGAGGGGACGTTCGCGTCCCCTTTTTCGCATCTGCGATATGCGTGTTACGATCGGCCATTAAAAAAGGCCGCCCTTCGGATTGAAGAGCAGCCTTTTATAAGTGGCACTATGGTCCGTGAGGCGGACTTAAGCAGCCTGATCGGCAAGGGCACGGGCCATCTGGCTCAGTGCTTCCTGATGCTTCTCATGCTTGATGCTTGCGAAGTTACGGGCAAGTTCAAGGCACATACGCTGACGCGCATTAAGCTCGGTTTCCTGATTGCCTTCCAGGCCTTCATAGAAATAGCTTACCGGAACGCCCAGCACCTGGGAGATCTCGTAAAGGCGACCAGCAGAGATGCGGTTAATGCCGCGCTCATATTTGTGAGCCTGCTGATAGGTAACGCCAATCAGGTCTGCCATCTGCTGCTGGGAAAGGCCCAGCATGATGCGACGTTCACGGATACGCTGACCAACATAACGGTCAGTGTCTGTCGCGCGGTTTGCGCGCTTCGGTTCTTCGGTTTGTGTGTTCTCAGTCATGTTATAATCCGTTATCAACCGCCAGTTATTATTCCCCACTTCGGATGCTGTCGAGCTTGTTGTTTTTGCCCGATGAACCATCGATCACGACACCTTTCAAGCGTCGCAAGTTAATGGCTTGTACCTGAACATTGGTCAGATAATCATTGCAGCTTTCCGCCAGAAGCTAGCTATATAGGTCAATCGAGCTGTCTTTGTCTAGTGCAGAAGGCGAAAAAAAGACGTTCGTTTCTACGCTGTATGGTTTGTGATGTTGTGCATAGCTGGCATGCACTGTCTGAATGACCGGTGGTTGCAAAAGGTTTTCCTGAGGTAAGAGTTGGCCCAGAAGCTGGGTCCAAAATGCTGCACTGCCCCCAAGATCATGGGGTTGCAGCCACGCGCCACCATCCTGCACAATTTTTTCCACAGGCGAAATTTGTGCAAGTTGATCGATCCCGATCCCGGCAGGACCATCGGTTCCACTGCTCGCAGTCTCGGTCCTGCGGGCCGGGAGCATGGAAATCGGTGTGATCGCGGTCATGTGTTTTTCGGTCTATTGGGTCATTGTTGCCTGTGTATTTCGGGACTCCGTGCGTTTCGGTCATTGGTCATGGCAGTAACCCGGCAAAAATTGCCGCCTTTCGGCGGTGCCGGGCGTTCTAAAAGAGTTAACGAAAAGTTTATGCAGGATTGGTGCCGCGGCGTTGGGGCATCATTTGCCCGAATGTCTGTGCGGTGCAGGCAGGCATGAAAAAAGGCGAAGCGCATTTTTACGCTTCGCCTTTTTGATCCTGTCCCCGGGATGTGGATCGGGGCTGTCTTATTTTTTGTCGGATTTGCCGCCGCCAGCAAGATTGTTAAGCTGCGCCTGCATGGCTTCAAGCTGGTTTTTAAGCTCATCGAGCGAGGCATCCGATTTCGCACCTGTTGGCGCAGTCGGCTTTTGCGGGCCTTCGCCGGTGGGTTCGCCGTTTTCATCCTGCATGAAGGGCGAGAACATTTTCATCGTCTGCTCAAACAGCGCGATATTCTGTTTGTTCATTTCCTCGAACTGGCCGAACGGGAACATGCCCTGCATGGTACCCTGCATATATTCGCGCATCTGTTCCTGGTTATGGCCAAAGGCGCGCATCGCCTGTTCAAGATAGCTTGGCACCAACCCCTGAAGGCTGTCGCCATAAAAGCCGATCAATTGCCGCAGGAAGCTGATAGGCAGAAGGTTCTGCCCCTTGTTTTCTTCCTCGACGATAATCTGGGTAAGGACCGGACGGGTGATGTCTTCGCCCGATTTCGCGTCATAGACAACAAAGTCGGTATTGTCTTTGACCATCTGCGAAAGGTGATCAAGCGTCACATAGGAACTGGTCGCCGTGTTATACAGGCGGCGGTTCGCATATTTCTTGATAACGATGCGGTCCTGATCATCTGATTTCTTGGTGGTCATGGCGTCTTTCCTGCTTCCCTGTTTCCCGGACGTTTGTCTGGCGAACATTCGGTGGTGTCTTTCCACCTGCTTTGCGCCCCGATAAATCACGTGATCGAATTTACGATGTTGCGCAGCATTTTCGATTTTGCATTCGCTCAGAAGACCAAGAGAGTGCCGTGATTTTTCCAATGTGTCCAGTATTCAACGCGAAGTGCAGTGCGAAAAACAACTCCGGATGTCGTTTGCTGCAATACAGCACGGGAATTCGTTTTCCCTGGCCCGCCAACATTCTATAGTGGTCTGCAAGACAAATGCTTTGCATCAGGGAACAATAAAGGTGTCGCCGATGGCCCAAAGGAAGAACGGCGGAACAGACGGCCCGGACCTATCCGAAAACGAAAGTGCTGCGTCATCAGAGGCCGATGACGAACGGCTCGACCAGCTTGCCCGCCAGTTCTTGGAGCTTTGGCGTGAACAGGTCGCCGCGACCGCCGACGGCGCAACCGCGGCCAGCGCCATCGGGCGTCTTTATGCATCGCTCGGGGCGGACACCACCCGCATGGGCGAGGGGTTTGAAGCCTGGGGCAAGCTGATCGGTCAGATGGCGATGGGCCAGCACCCGGCTGCCAGCCCCGGAAATCCAGTCACCAACCCGATGGGTGATGCCATGGCCGCTGCCAACCCGCTGCAAGCCATGATGGATCAGATGGCAAAGGCCGCGCGTGAATTGCCGGCGTCCCCCTTTGCCGGCATGCCGTTCGCGCCCGATATGTCGGCGATGGCCGGCATGAGCGGGATGGCGCCAAAGCCGGGTGCCACCAAAGCCAAACAGGCGCCTGCGGCCGGGGGTTCTGATGCGGCGGCCGCAGACGCATCCGATAAAGACGGCGCGGAAACATCCACGGCCGACAAGCCAAAGAAGACTTCCAAAACCAAACGTGCTGCAAAAAATGCTGCAAAGGGGCAGGGGAAGAATGATCAGTCCGCCAAAACAAAAGCCGCTTCCGCCAAAACGCGAAAATCAGAGGCGGGCGGGGCCAAGGCCGCTTCCGATGCACATGGCAGTCGAGATGACGAGCTGGCTCAGCTCGCGCGCCGCATTGCCGATCTTTCTGAAACAATTGCTGCCCTGGAAGCCGGAACTGAAGGATCAGGCGGAACGTCTTCTGACGGAACTTGAAGCCTATCATCCAGACGATGTCGCCCAGGCGCTGGACCGTGTCGCCTTTGATCGCCATGCCGGGTTCCATGACGGCGTGCGGTCGTATCAACGCCATCCCTATCGCCGCCCGCGCGATCAGGATCGCGAAGACCTGCCGATCATATGGGAAGAGGGCTCAACACGGGTTTATGATTATGGCCCGACTGCCGGGGACAAGGCTGATGAGGATGGCAAGGTCGTGCTTTTGGTGCCGTCGCTGGTTAATCGCGGCTACATCCTTGATCTCAATGAGAAACGCAGCTTTGCGCGCTATCTCGCGAAATCTGGCTATCGCCCGCTTCTGGTCGAGTGGGGCTATCCCGGCATGGATGAGGCCAATTTTGGTCTGGATGATTATGTTGCCGGTCGACTGGTGACGATCCTTCAGGACGTGGCGGATATCAATGGCGGGCCGGTGCCGGTGGTTGGCTATTGCATGGGCGGGGTCTTGGCCCTTGCCGCAACGCTTCTCGATCCCGCACAGGTTTCAAAGCTTGTCCTGCTGGCAACCCCATGGGACTTCATGGCGGCCGGCCCGACCCAGTCGCGTATTGCGGCCGCCTTCGCGCCTTCATTGCCGCAAATGCTGGCGATCCATGACACGCTGCCTGTGGATGTGTTGCAAAGCCTGTTTGCCAGCCTTGATCCCTTCATGATTGGCGAAAAGTTCCGCCGGTTTCAGGCCATGGCGATGGATTCCGCCAAGGCCCATGATTTCGTCGCCCTTGAAGACTGGCTCAATGATGGCGTGCCCTTGCCGCGCCGGGTTGCGGTCGACTGTCTGATCGGCTGGTATGTCGAAAACCGCCCAGCCAAGGGGCAGTGGCAGATCGATGGCATAGACATCAATCCGGCCGATTTGTCCTGCCCGGTGCTGACCGTGATCCCGGAAAATGATCGCATCGTCCCGCCCGAAAGTGCGCAGGCCCTGTTTGATGCCTGCCCCGAAGACGTGCGCGAGGAACTCCATCCGTCCGCGGGGCATATCGGCATGATGGTCGGATCGCGCGCGGAAAAATCCACCTGGAAGCCGGTCGCCGACTGGCTGGCGAAAAAGGATTAACCGCGCGACTGTGCTTCTGGTGCAAACGGCGCGCTGATTGTGCCAAGGCGGTTTGGGATCAGACCCAGCATCTTGTGAGTCAGCTCGTTATAAGCCTGCTGCCCATGACCCAGCGGGTCGGCAATGTTGCCGTCGGGATCAAGCATCATGACCTCGGGCGGGGTCTCAAGCGCCCAGTGCAGGATCTTTTCGGCAATCGCTTCGCCCTGCCAGGTTTCCATGACAAACACCAGATTACAGCTTTCCAGAAGCTCGCGCGTGACCCCTTGGCTGGCGTGACTGTCGGTAATGCCGATTTGCGCCAGCGCCACTTCGGCTTCCGGGGTGATCGCATCCCCTTCGCGGGCATGAATACCCGCTGACAAAACACGTACCGGCAGGCCATGCAGGCGCACATAATGGCGCGCCACAGCTGCGGCAATTGGGGATCGGCATGTGTTGCCCGTACAGGCAAAAAGAACGGTAAACATCAATCGGCCTTTCTAGTGACTGAACACTTTGGCCAGAAAGGCCTTGCTGCGCGGGGATTGCGGATCATCGAAAAAGGCATCGGGGGCGGCCGCCTCGACGATCTCGCCGCGATCCATGAACACCACTCGATCAGCCACCCGGCGGGCAAAGCCCATCTCATGGGTGACACAGATCATGGTGATCTGCTCGGCCGCGAGATCGACCATGACATCAAGCACCTCCTTGATCATTTCCGGATCAAGGGCGGATGTCGGTTCATCAAACAGCATGATCTTGGGGCCGATACAGAGCGTGCGGGCGATGGCTGCACGCTGCTGCTGGCCGCCTGATAACTGGTGGGGATATTTGTTGGCCTGGGCTGCGATATTGACCCGCTCGAGATATTCCAGGGCGGTGGTCTCGGCCTGTTTGCGCGCAATCTTGTGCACCCACATCGGTGCGAGAACGCAGTTCTCCAGAATGCTGAGATGCGGATAAAGATTGAATTGCTGAAACACCATGCCGGTCGATTTGCGGATTTTAGCCAATCCCTTGCCATCCTCGCGGATCGGGGTGCCAGCGATTTCGATATGTCCTGCCTGATGGCGTTCAAGCCCGTTAATGCAACGTATCAAGGTCGATTTTCCCGATCCCGACGGGCCGCAAATCACCAGACGTTCGCCTTCTGGGATCGAAAGCGAGATGTCTTTAAGAACCTGAAACTCGCCAAACCATTTGCTCATGTCGCGGATGGCGATCATGTCTGAATGGGTGGTTGTTTTTGGGTGTGCTATCGCATTCACAGTCGTTTTCATCCCTGTTGGCGCTTGCCCAAGGCAGGCGGGCTTTTAATCTTTTTGGGGAGTGATGTGGAACCGACACGCACACAGCACACAGTTTCGGGGAGGCAACTGTCGTCGTGCCGGTTCCACAGGCGCTTAGCGGATCGGATCGGGGTACAGCAGACCGCCATCCTTGCTCAGCGCATTCACCGTGCCGCTGCGATCCATGCCAAAGGTGGTTTCCGTACCCAGATGGCGCTCATAGACCTCGGCATAGTTGCCGACCTGCTTGATCACCTGATAGCTCCAATCCGCCGGAAGGCCGATCTGCTGAGCCATTTCACCGGCAGCTGATTCAGCTGAGAGAAGGCGGACAACACCCTTCGGCTGGTTTTCAAGATCGGCCATGATGGCATCGACATTTTCCGAGGTAATGCCCATTGCCTCGGCATTGAGCATCACCTGGAAGGCCCAATAAATTGCCGTCTCAAGCGATGCGTCCGGACGCGACAGGATGGTCAGCGGCTCATTGGAAATTACTTCCGGAAGGATGGTGTAATCACCCGGATTTTCCGAAAGCAGTCGGTCGGAACTTAGTGCCGTGCGGTCGCTTGCCATCACATCGCACTTGCCCGAGAAGAAGGCCTGCAGTCGGGCCGATTTGTCGGCGATGTTTTCAACGCGGTATTCGATGCCGCGATCACCAAACCAGTCGGCAATGTTCAAAAGCGTGGTCGAGCCTTCCTCGGCACAAACGGTTGCACCATTAAGCTCGGCCGCACTCGTGACACCAAGTTTCTTTGGGATCATGAAGCCCTGACCGTCATAGAAGGTCGTGGCAACAAACCGCATGCCCGGGTTGGCATCACGTGTGCCGGTGCGCGTGATGCTGCGCGATGCGATATGCGCGCCTTCGGCCACAATGGTTTTCATGCTGTCGGAAAAACCGATGCCGCGAATGTCGGCTTTTTCGGCGTCACCAAGAATGGCCGCCGCCGCCATGCGGCAGAAGTCGGTGTTAAAGCCCTGATAGACACCCTGGCTGTCCGGAACCGAAAAGCCCGGCGAGTTGGTGTTGACCAGACAGATAAGACTGTCATCGGTTTTGATCTGGTCCATGACCGGACCAGCATGAACCTGGGTCACAAGACCCGCGAGAACTGCAAACGCAGCCGGCAAGACGAAACGCACTTTCATTGTTAGGCTCCCTGTTAAAATGCCCTACGAAGTTCTTCTCTCCAACCATCTGCTATAGGCAGACAGGCACCAGCAGGTCGCCAGGAACCAAGCCCCTACAAACAGATGTGCTTCCAGGCCGTAGCGCTGCCAGACAGGGTCGCTGAATGACATTTTCGCAGTGGCCATGATGTCGTGAATGCCGATGATGACGACGAGTGAGGTGTCCTTGTATGCGCCAAGAACCGTGTTCAGGATCTCGGGCATGGCGACCTTGATCGCCGGCGGCAAAATGATCAGCCGCGTCTTTTGCAGCCAGTTAAGCCCCTGACTGTCCGCCGCCTCATATTGTCCCGTGGGTACGGTCTGGAGACCGCCACGAATGGACTCGGCAAAATAGGCAGAATGGAAAATCACCAGCGCGATCATGGTGGTGATCAGCGGGTTCAGCGTGATGTCATCGGGCAGTGTCAGGGGCACAACAAACAACCCCAGAAACAGCACCATGATCATCGGCACACCGCGCACCAGTTCGATCCACAAAACGGCAATCGCGCGCACCGCCGGCAGTTGATCCTGATGGCGTGCAAGCGCAAGCACGATGCCCAGCGGAAAGGCAAAGACCAACCCGAAGATCGACAACATCAGCAAGACCGGCAGCCCGTTCCAGCGTTCCGGCTGCACATATTCAAGCCCCGGCACCCCGCCGCGCATCAAAAGCGTAAACGCAATCGAAAGCCCCACCCAAAGCCAGACTAGACGTGTGTCCTGCCAACGCGGCACCATCGATGCCCCAACCCCGCCCAGCAACAACATGCTGGCAACAAGCGGCCGCCACTGTTCGTCCCACGGATAGGTGCCAAACAGGATCAGACGATGTTTCTCGACCAGAAACGGCCAGCAGGCCCCGGTTGCCGCATTGCAGGCATCGCGATTCCCCCATGGTCCGACGGCGCTTAGCAGCAACCAGTCAATCGCGATCCAGCCAAGCGTGGCGATAAGGATCAGAAGAATCACCGACAGCAAACTGTCCCGGACCGAGCCAAACAGGCGATTGCGCAGCTTGTTTACCCGGCTGATTTTCGGCGGTGATTTTTGCGGGGTCAGGACGGTCTGTTCCATGCTCACGCCCTCACTGCCATGACGCGGGCGTTATAGACATTGACCAGCCACGACACGATCAGGCAGATGCCCAGATACACACACATCGAAACCGTCATCAGTTCGATCGGGCGGAAGGTCTGATTGATCGATGTCGTCATCACCGACACCAGATCGGAATAACCGACAGCCAATGCGATCGATGTGTTCTTGGTGATGTTGAGATACTGGTTGCCCATGGATGGCACCGCCGCCCGGATGGCTTGCGGCAAAATCACCAGCCGCGTCATCTGCGCAAAGCTGAGCCCCGATGCCTTGGCGGCTTCAAATTGCCCGACCGGGACCGACTGGATCGCGCCGCGGACGATGTCGGCAACCTGACCACCGTGATAGATCGAAAGGGCCAGGACCAATACACAGAACTGCACCGAAATCCGCCCACCACCGGCAAAGTCAAATCCCTTAAGCTCTGGCCATGACAGCGGATAGCTCGTGGTGCCCAGCAGGGCGGGGGTGCCAATCAAAAGCACTGCGCCCAACGTCACTGGCCAGAAAACGGGAAAACGTTTGCCGGTTTTGTCCTGCACCCGTGTTGCCACCTGACCCAGCAGAACAATGGCAATCGGCCAGGCAGCAATCACCAGAAGCAACCAGTAAAGGCCGACGCCTTGGGTGATAATCGGAAAGTAAATCGCCCGGTTTGAAATATGGATAATCTCAAATAGCGACCAGCTTTCGCGCACTACCGGCAGGGCCGTCACCATCGCCAGATAAAGGGCGAGCAGGATCAGAAGTTTGGGCAGGTTGCGCGTGATCTCGATGTAAAAGGCCGCGACCCGCTCGCCAAGATAATGGCCGCTTGATCGCAGGATCCCCATCAGCACCCCGATCACTGTCGCACCGATAATGCAGCAGATCGCAAGCGTTACGGTATTGATCACCCCGGCAAGGATCACGCTGGCATAGCTGCTTTCCGATGACACCGACAGCAGGCTTTCGCTGATATCAAATCCGGCCTGACCCGACAGGAAATCAAACGACAGTTTGATATTCGATTTCGCCAGGTTCGCCTCGATATTGCTGGCAAGAACATAGCCCAGCCAGACGAGGGTGCCGACGACGACGGCCTGCCAGAAAAACTGTGATCTCAGAACACGCATGCGTGTATCCATTCCCTGATGCAATTGTTTTGTGCATTGCAACCAGTATGCTTGTATACAGCTATACAGTAAATGACTTTTCTATGACATTCCGCAGGGATAGGGACCTGTGGCGGGATGTTGTGGGACGGAAAATCGCAGTTATCAGCGGTTCTGGCGGGAAATAAAAACTCTTGTCATTGCCTTTATGGATGCATACATGTACACCTCCTTCGGGCGGTCTGCGTCCGAACGGGTGCCAAATTTACGGCACTTTGGGTCATCGACTCCGGTTTCTGCCGGTTTCCAAAACAAGAACAGAACCTATGAGCACCTCACAGAAATCCGGCGTTGATATTATTTACGAAGCCATCCGTGAACGCATTTGCCTTGGCGTCTATGCCAGTGGCGATGTTCTCTATGAAGGGGAACTGGGCAAGGAGTTCGAGGTCAGCCGCACGCCGATCCGTCAGGTGCTTCAACGTCTCGCTTATGAAAAGCTCGCCGTGGTCAAGGTGGGGGTTGGCACCACGGTGCAGGACCAACCGCTTGCAGCCCAAGTGCAGGGTCTTAAAATCCGCGCGGGCATTTATCGTATTGTCGATGATCTTGCCATCACCGAAACGCCCGCGGATATCGAGGCCTCCGTCGCACCGCTTTATTACCGGGTGTCACGCTTGTCAGCCGGGGCAGGACGGGAAAAATTCTGGAGCATCCTGCGCGATGTCCATCACCTGACCGCAAGCCTGATCGCCGATGATGTCCTTAAGCGCACCGATGACATGCTGTTTTATCGCACTGTGCCCGGACTGGTCCGCCAGGCCGCACAATTCCCGGAGCTCGCCACCAGCCTGATCCGGACAGAATTTGATCGTCTGGTCGATCCGATTGAAAAGGGCGACTTCAAGGAATTCTTCCGGGTGCAGTCCGAAACGCTTCTGACCTTCTGTGATCTGTTGGACCTCAAAGACGGGCACTAGGTCGATGTCGGGCAGGGCGTCTTAGCTTTCAACGCGCGCCAGCAAAAAACGTTTCTGTTCATCACTTTCAATGGACTCACTATTGATCGCCTGAACGGTCTCAATGGCGATCTCCGCTGCCATGCCACGCTCGATCAGAAGGAGCGCTGCGATCGTCCCACTACGCCCATAGCCAGCCAGACATTGCAAAACAATGCTGTTGCCCTGGTCAAGGCTGGCATGAAGTTGTGGCGAAATCTTTTCCCAACCGCGCAGGAAATTGGCATCGGGTTCGGCATAATCATCAACGGCAAGATGATGAAAGGCGATGTCTGATTGCCGGGCCAGTTCGGCGATATCCACAATTGCATCCGCCCCGACCTCATCATCGGTCATCAGGCAGACATAGTGAGTCGCCTGATGATGGCGAAGGTCGCGGATCGCGGCCTTACAGCGCGCAAAATCCATCCCAAGCGCGCCGCTTGGCCCAATATCAAAGCCCGGCACCGCCATCTGAATAATGCCCTGCGCGTGGCCGGTCTGGACCGGCAGGATGGCGCGGATATAGCTGTCATGCGGCATGGCTGTGTGATGCGACCCTGATGGATAAAGCTTTGAATACTCTACACATGCAAAGAACCGCGACAAGCCTGCTTCTAAAATGGAACCACGGCTGCTGCCTACTCCGCACTTTCTGTGGCAAGTTGCGCCCGCTCTGGCGCCCAGCGCAGCGTCAGGCGGGCAAGCAGCGCGATGATGATCAGGGTCAGGATCACCCGTCCCACCAGCACCACCCAGATATCTGCCCCGAGGGCGAGCATTATCGCCGTATCCTCGATCAGGGAATGCGATAGCGACAACCAGCTGAGCGACAGGAAAAGTGTCCGTGGCGGATAATTGTTCTTGCGCGCCTCATCAATGATCAGCGCCCCGCCATAGGTAATGCCGAGTAACACCCCAATCGTGGTTACCGGTGCCACATCGCGCGAGATCCCGGAAATGCGCAGCATCGGCATCATCGCCTGTGTGATGCGGGCGGTGATCCCGGTTTTCTCAAGGATATCCAGCAGGACCAGCAACCCGACAATCACGCCAAACGTCACCAACAGCGATTTGACCATCTGCATCGACCAGTCGATCCATCCTGCCAGACCGCTGGCGGCACTGGTGGGTTCCCCAGCAACCATCCAGGAAAAATCAACCGGCTCGGACAGCCAGCCGGTCATGTCACTGATCCAGGTCACCAGCGCGCCATAGGCAATCGCCGCACCCACGCGAAGGGCGGTGGTTGCCCAGAAACTCGCCCCGGCGCGTTTGACAATCGCCTGCTCGACCGGAAGTCCATGGGCAAACAACATCATTGCGCACAGCGCGCTTAGCTGTGCCGCCGTCATATCAAGATGGGCTGCCAACCCGACAAAGGCGCCAACCGCGCCGTACATGCTGACTAGCATACAGGTCGCCCAGATCAGCCCGGCCTCGGGCGGCAAACCGATCAGCGCCATCACCGGGGTCAGCCAAGCGGACACCAGATCAACCGCCCCGAATTCCTCGGCAATCCGCGCGATCACCATCACCGGCAACATCACCTTGATCAGGGTGATGAAAAGCTTCTGGCTGCGGTTGATCAGATCAAAGGCATAGCGAAGCATGGGGCGGCAATCCGTCTTTGGCGTCTTTAAAATCGTCGGTTCTCATCGGCAACACGGCGTGGGGCGCCGGGGCCAAGCAGCTCTTGGTCGCAACGTCTAGCGTGGCCGCCCAAGTCTGTCGAGGAGCGCGATCATGCCACGGGTTCTCGATTTTCGTGCAGCGTATTTGTGCATCTTCGTGCAATATGGCGGCGTTATATTGCCAGATGACGCTGTGGAGTTGCGCAAAATGCCCGAGCTGGATCGGATCGATACCAAAATCCTGCGCCAATTACAGGAAAACGCCGATATCCCCAATGCCGAGCTGGCCGACCGGATCGGGCTTTCGCCTTCAGCCTGTTTGCGTCGGGTGGCGAAGCTTCGCCAATCGGGCATCATCCGCAAAACCGTCGCGGTGATTGATCCCGCAAGCGTCGGTCGCCCGCTTGGCGCTGTGATCAATCTTGAATTCCATCGTCACGGCAATCAGTTCCGTCAGGATTTCATTCGCAAGGTCCGCGACCTTGATGCCGTGCGCCAATGCCATGTCGTCACCGGCGAGGTCACCGGTGTCATGATCCTGCAGATGCGCGACATGGCCGAATATACCGCGCTTTGCGAAACGCTGTTTGATGCCGATGACAATATCGTCTGGTATCGCACCTATATCATCACCGAAACGCTCAAGGATGAAATGGGACCGGCCTTTTAGGTGGCGGCATCTCCTTGGGTGCATATGGCTGATAAATCGAAAATATTCGTGACATAGTCCTTAAAGTTGCGACTTGGGCTTGCGATTCTGCCGCCATAGGCACACACTCTATGTATCATTTGTCCACTTGCGTGGTGTGGCGTTTCGCCCATCGGTTGTGCGTCTTTGACTGACCCGAAAGTGGTAAGCATCAGCGCTTGGAAATTTGCTGCGGTGCGATAAGATCAAGTCTGGATCTGAGCAAGGCCCGTAACGACCTTTGCCCGATCTTTGGAAACGTAATCAGGATTAATCGGAGGATCTCATGACCGACGTCGTAATTGTGGGTGCCGCACGGACACCAATCGGCGCATTCAGTGGCACGCTGGCCAATACCCCGGCGCATGATCTGGGTGCTGTTGCCATCAAGGCTGCCCTCGAACGCGCAGGCGTCGAAGGCGACGCCGTAGATGAAGTGATCCTTGGTCAGGTCCTGACAGGTGGGCAGGGTCAGAACCCGGCGCGTCAGGCCGCCATTGGTGCGGGCATTTCGGACCGCGCCACCGCGTTTCTGATCAACCAGGTTTGTGGTTCGGGCCTGCGCACGGTCGCACTCGCCGCCCAGCAGATCATGACCGGTGATGCCAACATCGTTGTTGCTGGTGGTCAGGAAAACATGTCGCTTTCAACCCATGTCGCGCATCTGCGCAACGGGCACAAGATGGGCGATGTCAAATTCATCGACAGCATGATCAAGGATGGCCTGTGGTGTGCCTTTAACGGCTATCACATGGGCAACACCGCAGAAAACATTGCCAACAAGTGGGGCATTTCGCGCGAAGAGCAGGACGCATTTGCTGCAGCCTCTCAGAACAAGGCCGAAGCTGCCCAGAAGGCCGGTCGTTTCAATGATGAAATCGCGGCCGTGACCATTCCGCATCGTAAAGGCGACATCGTCTTTGATGCTGATGAATATCCGCGTCACGGCGCGACGGTCGAAGGCATGGCCAAACTGCGCCCGGCCTTTGACAAGGAAGGCACGGTGACCGCGGGCAATGCATCCGGCATAAATGACGGCGCCGCCGCCCTTGTTGTGATGTCAGCAGACGAGGCCGCCAAACGTGGCCTGACTCCGCTTGCGACGATCAAAAGCTGGGCCACTGCCGGTGTTGATCCGGCGATCATGGGCTCCGGCCCGATCCCGGCCTCGAAAAAGGCCCTTGAAAAGGCCGGCTGGTCGGCGGCCGATCTTGATCTGATCGAGGCCAACGAAGCGTTTGCCGCCCAGGCCATTGCGGTGAACCGCGACATGGGCTGGGATACGGACAAGGTCAACGTCAATGGCGGTGCGATTGCGCTCGGCCATCCGATTGGCGCTTCGGGCGCACGTGTCTTCACCACGTTGCTCCATGAAATGCAAAAACGCGATGCGAAAAAAGGTCTGGCGACGCTCTGCATCGGTGGCGGCATGGGGGTTGCGCTTTGCGTTGAACGCTAAGCGGGCTTATGCCGACAATTGAATAGCGCGGGGCGTCCTCTTGACGGGGATGCCCCGTTTGCATTGATGCAGCATTTGCTGCGGTGCGACGAAAGACTAAACCGTTTTACAGACATCGATGATGGAGGAGTAATAAAATTACATATATAACGCTTTTTATGGATTAAAGTTACGCAAGTCGTAGAAGGGCAAACTACGGAAATCGTGACGATGACATGTTTAACGACACGTTTGATGAACGGAGTTTAGGGAGGCGACCATGACAAAAACAGCACTGGTAACCGGTGGAACACGCGGTATTGGCAAGGCAATCAGCCTGTCGCTTAAGGATGCGGGTTACACCGTGGTGGCGAACTATGCCGGCAATGACGAGGCCGCCAAGGCCTTCACCGATGAGACCGGCATCGCGACCTATAAATGGAGTGTCGCGGATGCTGATGCGTGCGCCGAAGGCATCGCCAAGGTCGAAGCCGAAGTCGGCCCGGTCGATATTCTGATCAACAATGCCGGCATCACCCGCGACGGCTTCATGCACAAAATGGAGACCGAGCAATGGAATGCGGTGATCGACACCAATCTGAGCTCGCTGTTTTACATGACCAAACCGGTCCTTGAAGGCATGCGTGCGCGCGGCTTTGGCCGGGTTGTGAATATCTCCTCGATCAACGGCCAGGCCGGCCAGTTCGGCCAGACCAACTATTCCGCCGCCAAGGCGGGGGTACATGGCTTCACGAAGGCTCTTGCCCAGGAAGTCGCGCGCAAGGGGATTACGGTCAACACCATCGCACCTGGTTACATCAATACCGACATGGTGGCCGCTGTCCCGGAAAAGGTCCTTGAAGGCATTATTTCCAAAATCCCGGTCGGCCGTCTGGGCGAAGCAGACGAAATCGCACAGGCGATCCTCTATCTCTGCGGCCCGAATTCCGGTTTCATCACCGGCTCCTGCCTGTCCATCAATGGCGGCCAGCATATGTTCTGATGCCGCTTGTTGGCGTTACCCAAAACACCCCGCAGAATTTGCGGGGTGTTTTACTTTGGGCCTTCGCTGTCCGGGAAGTGGTGCTTAGGCGGCAATGACGCCTTTCGTCGTGACGATCTTGGCGAAGGCATCGGCGAGCATTGCCAGTTCATGATTATGCAGGTCTGCTGCAAGGATGGTTTCGCCAGTCAGGGTGTTGGGCAAATCGCGCGTTGCGGTAGCGTCTGATACGACGCAGACCTGATAGCCTTTTTCATTAGCGACACGCGCAGTGGTCGATACGCAAAGGTGGGTCATGAAGCCCACTAACACGACATGACCAAAGCCGCCTTTTTTCAGTAACTCGTCAAGTTCAGTGCCACCAAAAGAGCTCGGTACGGATTTGGTCAGAACCGCCTCACCATCACGCGGGGCAACTTCGGGCATGATCGCAGCATAGGGGCCGCTTGGATCAAACAGACCCTCCGCATGATGCTGAACATGGATCGCGGTACCACCCTGATCGCGCCAGTGGGCAAGCAACGTCTGTGTATTGGCAAGTGCTTCCGCAAGCTCGGACAGTTTCAATTTCCCATCGCGGTATTCTTCCTGCGCATCAATCACAATCAGCGCCGCGTCCTTGGGCGTTCCGGTCGGAAGAACAGCACCAGCAATATCAAAGATGGTTTGTGCAGTCATATCGGGATCCTCTGGTTGTCGTTTTGATGCCCCATTATTGATCTGCGAATTTGCATTATCCATCGGCGTTATTTCGACTATTATCTGCAATTACGCAGAGAATTGGAGTGCGACATGCCCCTTGATTGGGAAGGATTGCGGACCTTTGCCCTGGTCTGTCAGGCGGGGAATATGAGTGCGGCTGCGCGTGAGCTTGGTGTCAATCATACCACCGTGGCGCGCCGCATTGCCCGGCTTGAAGACTGGGTAGGCTATAGCGTGCTTCATCGCGATGGCCGTGCTGTGACCCCGACCACCCGCGCACAGGCCTTGTTGCAGACCGCATTGCACATGCAGGAAACCCTATCCGGCCTATTGGTGCAGAGCCCGCAGGCGAAAAACGATACACAGCAAATCAGCGGCATCGTCCGCCTGACCGGGGTTGATGCCATCTTGCAGGACTGTGTTGCCCCGCATATGGCGTCCTTGCATCAGCGCTATCCGGGGATCGTGTTGGAGCTGATCGGGGCCAACCGCAATCTTAGTTTGCCACAGCGTGAAACCGATATTGCCATCCGCCTTGCCCGTCCTGAAACCGGCGCGTTTCATATTCGGAGGTTAGGTCTTTTGGAATATGGCGTCTTTTGTAATCCGGATGGACTGCCTTTGGATGCTTTGGACCCCGCCAAAATGCCGTGGATTGATCTTGATGAATTCTTTGCTGACAAGCCCGAACAGAAATGGCTGTCGGATTATTTCCCGGAACGCAAGACGATCGGTTATGCCAATCGTGGATCGATCATGGTGTCGATGATGGAGGGGCATGCCTGTTGTGCGCTGCTGCCGCTCTGTGTGGGGGCGCGGATTGATACACTTACCCAGCTTGACGGGTATCACCCGACCGGGCGCGAAGTCTGGCTTTTGACCCATCAGGACAAACGCCACTTGCCGCCGGTCCGTGCTGTTGCGGATTGGCTCGCGGATATTCTTCTTGATGGGGAATTTATCAGCCGCCTGTAACCGAGATATCGGCAAGTTTACTGAGTCGTGCGACGGTTATGGCATTGGGCAGATCGTTTGTTTCTGCCTTGTTCCGCGCCCGGTCTTCGTCAAAGCCATGGCTGCGCCAGCGGTCGATCAGGCGTTCGCGAAGGGTATCTTCGGGGACTTCGAGATAGATCGACAGATCAAACAGCTTATGAAGCTGGTTCCACGGCGCCTGATCAAGCAGCAGGTAGTTGCCCTCGACGAGGATGATTTTGTGGCGCGGGGTGATGGCGCGCGCCGAGCCGCGTGAGATTTCGAGGCTGCGGTCGAAAAGCGGGACATAGACGTCTTCGTTCGGCATGTCGCGAAGCGCAAGAAGCGTGCGTTTTAGGCCGCCGACATCGAATGTCTCCGGCGCGCCCTTACGGGCCAGCAGTCCACGGTCTTCGAGGATGCCGTTATCGAAGTGAAAACCATCCATCGGCACCACAGCAGCCCCGGCTTTATCACCCCCCAGATGGTGATAAAGCCGGTCGGACAAGGTTGACTTGCCCGAGGCTGGTGCACCGACAATGGCAACGAGGATGCGGCCATCGTCGGCGTGTGTGGCGCGAATGGCTTCCGCCAGATGATCAAGATCAGGTGTCATGAAGCTGTGGTTCTCATATCCGGGGCGTGTCGTCTCAAAGCGTTAAGCAGCACTTTCTGCCGGCGGTTCCTTTGCGCCCGTCATGAAGGCAACCGCGTCAGACATGCTATAATCATCGGGTTTGATCGTGCAAAGACGTTTGCCCAGACGATGAACATGAATGCGGTCCGCGACCTCGAACACATGCGGCATATTGTGCGAAATCAGGACAATCGGCATGCCGCGCGCCTTCACATCGGCAATCAGATCGAGCACCCGTCGGCTTTCCTTCACACCCAGGGCCGCGGTCGGCTCGTCCATGATGACAACGCGTGATCCGAATGCCGCCGCACGCGCAACTGCCACCCCCTGGCGCTGCCCGCCCGAAAGGGTTTCAACCGCCTGATTGATGTTCTGAATGGTCATCAGGCCAAGATCGGAAAGTTTTTCACGCGCCAGGCGCTGCATTTCCTTATGATCAAGTGCGCCGAAATACCTGCCCAGAAGGCCCTTTTTGCGAAGCTCGCGGCCCATGAACATGTTGTCGGCAATCGAAAGGGCGGGGGAAAGGGCAAGGTTCTGATAAACCGTTTCAATTCCGGCCTCACGCGCATGCATCGGGGATGTGAAATGGATCGGCTTGCCATCAAGCTCGATGCTGCCCTCATCAATCGTGACAGCCCCCGAAAGCGCCTTGATCAGCGATGATTTCCCGGCCCCGTTATCGCCAATGACGGCAAGAACCTCGCCGGGATAAAGATCAAAATCGGCGTAATTTAGCGCGGTGACACGGCCATAGCGTTTGACGATGCCGCGTGCCTTAAGAACAGGTTTGATTTCGTTGCTCATGACGACACCTTTCTGATCCATTGGTCAATGGCGACAGCGATAATGGTCAGCCAACCAATCGCAAAGACCTGCCAGAGAACATCCACACCCGCCAGACGAAGACCGGAGTTAAACACGCCAACAATCAACGCCCCGATCAATGGACCAATGATCGATCCGCGCCCGCCAAACAGCGAGATGCCCCCGATGACAACGGCAGTAATCGATTGCAGGTTGGCTTCCTGAAAACTTTGCGGCGACACAGATCCCACACGCCCGATCGATGCCCACGCCCCGATCGCGCACACAAGACCCGCCAGACAATAAACCATGATGAGCGTGCGGTTGGTGCGAATGCCCGAAAGTTCGGCGGCTTCCTTGTCATCGCCAATGGCATAAACATGCCGCCCCCAGCTGGTGTGATTGAGGATGTACCAAAGCACCCCGAAGATCACCAACATCAGGATCGAGCCATAGGTGATCCGGGCGCCACCCAGTGCGATGCTTTCACCAAAGAATTTCAAAAGCGGGGCGATCTCATCCAACGTCTGGCTTCGGATCGATTGCGCACCTGAAAGCCACAGGTTGAGCGCAAAGAAGATATTCCATGTACCAAGGGTCACGATAAAGGGCGGTAGCTTGATCCGGGTCACAAGAAACCCGTTCAATGCCCCGGCACAGATACCGCCGATGCAGCCAATCACGATTGCAATGGGGGCCGGAATGCCGATGGTTACGGCAAGCTGCCCCATAATGACCGACATCAGCACCATGATTGCCCCGACCGAAAGGTCAATGCCCGCCGTCAGGATCACAAGGCTTTGGGCGGCAGCCAGAATGCCGATAATCGACACCTGCTGCATGATCAGCGACAGGTTAAAGGGGGAAAAGAATTTACTGCCGGCGACAAAGCCGAAAATGATGATGGAAAATATCAGAACAATCACCGGCACCATGGTCGGGTTGCCGTGCAGGAAGTGCTGCACGCTGTCAAAAAGACTGCGGTGTTTATGTTCGAATTGCGCGACGCTGCTGTCGCTGGACTCAAGCGCGTGCTCGAATTCCTGTTTCTGGCGCGACGTTTTGGTCTCGCTCATCGTTTCCTCCGGACCTGGTTGCAAACAGGATCAGGTTTTTTGATCCGTCTACCAACACCCGTCCGGCTCTGATGGCCGGTTGGTTGCATGCGGGTGTCATACCAAGTGTAAAGCAAAGTGGGACAAGGAGGGCAGGCGATAAAACTGCCCTCCTTCGAAGCAGGTCGGGATCAGGCCGGCATTAGCCCCAGCAACGATCCATGCCCTCGGCAACATCGATTGACGGTACACCATCGGCCGGCTGATCGGTTACAAGGTTCACACCGGTGTTATAGAAGTTAAGGCCTTCGCTGTTTTGCGGCTTTTCACCGCTATCAGCCCATGCCTTGATCGCCTCAATACCCTTGGATGCCATCAGCAACGGATATTGCTGCGAGGTCGCACCAATCACGCCGTCCTTGACGTTGGCCACACCCGGGCAACCACCATCAACAGACACGATCAGAACGCCTTCCTCCATGCCGAACGATTTCAATGCCTCATAGGCACCCGCCGCAGCCGGCTCGTTGATGGTGTAAACCACATTGATGTCCGGATCGCGCTGCATCAGGTTTTCCATCGCGGTACGGCCGCCTTCTTCGTTGCCGTTCGTCACGTCATGGCCAACGATCCGGTCGTCATCCTCGTCCCCGATCTTGTTGGGGTCCTTGATGTCGATGCCAAATCCTTTCATGAAGCCCTGATCGCGCAGAACGTCGACCGACGGTGCACTCGGCGCAAGGTCAAGCAGGGCGATTTTGGCGTTGGCAGCATCTGTGCCAAGCTTGGCTGCCGCCCACTGACCAATCAGCTCGCCGGCCTTGAAGTTATCGGTGGCAAAGGTCGCATCGGCCGCATCAATCGGCTCAAGCGGCGTATCAAGTGCAATGACGATCAAACCGGCATCGCGCGCCTTTTTGACGACCGGAACAATCGCCTTGGTGTCCGATGCTGTCAGAAGGATGCCCTTGGCACCCGATGCAATGCACGATTCGATGGCTTGGACCTGCGTTTCATGGTCGCCATCAATCTTGCCGGCATAGGTCGAAAGATCGATGCCAAGTTCTTCGGCCTTGGCCGATGCCCCTTCCTTCATTTTCACAAAGAACGGGTTGATGTCGGTTTTGGTGATCAGGCAGGCGCCGATTTCGTCGGCTTTTGCCGCGTTCGGAGCCGCAGCAATACCCAGTGCAAGCGCACCAAGGGCGGCGCCAAGAAGTGCTTTCTTCATTTGTTTCCTCCCAGGACTGAACCTGAATATGTGGCCATTTGGGCCTGATTTGGTTGTTTTCCAACAGGTCGTGACGCACTTTTTGTGACGGGCCTTCAACCTGTATGGCGCATACGACACACCAAATGCGCGAACCTGTCAATTAATAAATCCGATTGATTTATTAATTATTCCTGTCACTCTTGTCCCCAATCGGGCATTAAAGATCCCGAGTGGGAGGACCAAATGTCAGACAGCATCTCTGCCAACCCGGATGATACCGGGGCGGATGATCGCACAACACGTCCGCTGCATCCGGGCGGCGGCGCAAACCAACTTCGCGTGCGCGCCTACAATGAACGGCTGGTGCTGTCGCTTGTCCGTCGTAATGCCGGTCTGTCCAAGGCCGAAATCGCAAGGCTTTCCGGCCTGTCTGCCCAAACCGTTTCTGTCATCATGCGTGCGCTTGAAAAGGATGGCCTTTTGATGCGCGGCACACCTGTGCGCGGCAAAGTCGGCAAGCCCAAAGTCCCGATGGCGCTTAACCCCGACGGGGTTTATTCCTTTGGCCTTAAGATCGGTCGGCGCAGTGCCGAATTGATCCTGCTGGATTTCGTTGGCTCTGTGCGCGCGACCAAGCGCGAAGCCTATAAATACCCGACGCCTGATGGCATTCGACGCTTCGTTCGGGAATCGGTTGATGACATCACAACCGGTCTCACGGCCGACCAGCTTGATCGCATTGCCGGGATCGGGATTGCCGCCCCGTTTGAACTTTGGAACTGGGTTGATGAGGTCGGCGCACCCGTCGAAGACATGAATGCCTGGCGCGAAGTTGATCTCGTCGACACCATCGGCGCCATCGTACCCTTCCCGGTCTTTCAGCAAAACGATGCGACCGCGGCCTGTGGGGCGGAGCTGGTCTTTGGCTTGGGGCCGAACTATTCCGACTTCGCCTATTTCTTTATTGGATCGTTTATCGGCGGTGGCGTGGTGCTTAATCAGGCGCTCTATGCCGGGCGCACCGGTAATGCAGGTGCCTTTGGTTCCATGCCGGTGTCGTCGCGCAGCGGCCATCCCAGCCAGCTGATTGATCAGGCCTCCATCTTCGTGCTCGAAGAAATGCTGACCCGCGAGGGGCGCGATCCCGCGATGCTGTGGCGTGATCCGGATTACTGGCATGGCTTGGGCGAAACGCTTGATATCTGGATTGTCCATACCGCGCGCAGTCTGGCAATTGCAATCACCTCGGTCTGTTCGGTGATTGATTTCGAAGCAGTGATTGTCGATGGCGGCTTCCCGGCCGATGTTTGTGACCGGGTGGTTGCCGCCACGCGTGCCGCCATTTCAGAACTCGACCTGCAGGGGATTGACCGTCCCCATATCGAACAGGGACGGGTGGGCAGTGCCGCCCGCGCCATCGGGGCGGCCAGCCTGCCACTGTTCTCGCGCTATTTGCTTGATCAGAATGTGCTGTTCAAACAGATGGCCTAAGCCAAGTTTTCCCTAGAAATTATCTTTGCGCTTGCGGATCTCGGTAAAGATCGCAACCGGGCTTTCGCCCGTCATGCCAAGCGCCTCGGCAACGGATGGATCATCCGCGCGCAGGAACGGGTTGGTAGCAAGCTCGACATCCAAACGTGATGGAATGGTCGGCAGGTTGCGCGCCCGAAGCCCGTCAATATCCTGGCACCGTGCGGTCAGAATCGGATTGTTCGGCTCAATCGTTTGGGCAAAGCGGGCATTGGCCTGGGTATATTCATGGCCGCAATAGACTTGCGTGCTGGCGGGCAGGTTGCGGAATTTGCAAAGCGAGGTCCACATTTGCTCCGGCGTGCCTTCAAACAACCGCCCGCAACCCAACGCAAACAGGCTGTCACCCGAGAACAGCGCCGTAATCGCCGGGAAGTAAAAGGCGATATGGCCGCTCGTGTGGCCCGGCACATCAAACACCCGCCCTTCCAGATCACCAATCAGGACCTGATCCCCCTCGGCACAGGTTTCATCCATGTTGGGAATGCGCGCGGTTTCGGCGGTCGGGCCCAGCAATTTGGCACCATATTCCTCGATCAATTCTGCATTGCCGCCGATATGGTCATGGTGGTGATGGGTGTTGATCACCAGATCCAGTTTCCAGTCACGCTCCTCAAGGGCGGCAATCACCGGGGCGGCTTCGCCCGGATCGATGATGGCGGTGACTTCACTGCGGTGGCAGCGCACAAGATAGGTGTAATTGTCTGAAAGACAGGGAATGACGATCACTTCACCGGCGGCCATAACGTACCTCTGAACCTGAATTAGCTTTGGTCCAAGACTATCAGGATGTTGTGTCTTGAAACAATCACGCAAAACCACCCCAAGCGGATTGCAAAAACATTCCCGTGCCGGATCGGGAATGATAGGCTGATCTCATGCGTCAGGATGTCGTTGATCTTCACCGTTTTTATGCCAGCAGCATCGGGCAGGCCGCCCGTCGTCTGATCCGCAGGCGTTTGCGCGTCATGTGGTCGGATGTCCGGGGCATGCGTGTGCTAGGCTTTGGTTATGCCACGCCCTATCTGCGTCCCTTCATTGGCGAGGCAGAGCGCGTCATGGCCTTCATGCCCGCGCGCCAGGGCTGCGTGCATTGGCCGGCGGACGAACAGAACCGCGTGGCATTGACCGAAGAAACCATGTTGCCGCTGCCTGATAGTTCGGTGGACCGCATTCTTCTGGTCCATCTGGTTGAACATTCCGATTCCATGCGCCGCCTGATGCGTGAATGCTGGCGGGTGCTCACACCCAATGGCCGGATTGTCGTGGTGACGCCCAACCGAAGCTCGCTCTGGTCGTGGTCGGAAAAGACGCCGTTTGGCTATGGCCATCCCTATAGCGTTTCGCAGCTTCAGAACCTGATGCGCGAAAACATGTTCCTGCCGGTCCAGCACAGCCGCGCCCTTTTCATGCCGCCGACCAATATCCGGCTTTTGCTGCGCTGGTCGCAGATGTTTGAAAATATCGGATCGCGCCTGTTCAAGGCCTTTGCCGGGGTTTCGATCGTCGAGGCCGGCAAGCAGCTTTATGCCAGCTCCGGCACGCCACAGCGCAAACGTCGTCTGGTGCATATTCCCGTAACCGTGCCGCCACTCCGCCCGGCCGATGGCAATCATCAGCACCTTGTTACCCATAAACGGGACAAACGAGACAATCAAGCCAATGATCCCCAGAACAGCCAATCCGAAAGCTGTGAGAAAAATGGCGAAGTCATAGGTAATCGTCGATTGCTCAGCGTGCAGATGCGGCAAGGCCAATCCCGAAACTGACAAAAATCGTGCCTGAAATGCGCTGGAACCATTTCTTGCCATTGCCGATCAGGAACCGGCGCGACCGCGCCGCAAACAGCGCATATCCCATGATCGATGAAAACGACATGATGACAAAGGTGGCGTCCATGATCGCAAACTGCATTGCCAGCGGTTTTGTGTGATCGATGAAAAGCGGGAAGAGTGCTGTGAAGAAGGCAATGGCCTTCGGGTTGCTGGCCGATACGATCAAACCTTGTGCGTAAAGGCGAAGTGCACTTGGTCGACCGGAAGGAACAGCTATTGGATCAGTATGAGTTGTGCCAGCCACGCGACTTTCGCGCCAGAATTTGATGCCCAGCCAGATCAAATAGGCCGCACCCACATAATGGATGATCGTGAACAAAAGACCTGATGTCATGATCAGGGCGCCAAGCCCCAATGCGGATAGTAGACCCATCAGACCGGTGCCAGTCACACAGCCCAGTGCCCCAAGAAGGGACGCACGCATATCAAAGCGGATGGTGTTGGTAATACCCAGCATGATGGCCGGGCCCGGTGTCAAGGTCGCGATCAGAACAGCAAGGAAATACAGGGCGAATTCATCAAGTGTCATGGTGGCGCACTTCAAGTGGTTCATGGGGCGATGGATCAGCCATACAAGTCCAAGTCAAGTATCCTGTCAATTGGCGAAAATGCGCGACACATCGGCAAAAGCAAACAGGCCACCGAATTTCGGTGGCCTGTTGTTTCAAATATACCGCGAAGATACCCGAACTTAATGTTCGACGTCGCGCCAGATTTTACGTTTCACCGCATAGAGCATTGCGGTCAGAACGATCAGGAACAGGATCACTTTCATGCCCAGCGCCTTGCGGGCTTCAAGTTCCGGCTGTGCCGTCCAGTTCAGGAACGCCGAAATGTCACGTGCGTGCTGTTCAAGGGTCATCGGGGTACCGTCCGTGTACTCGACCGCTTCATCATAAAGCGGCGGAGCCATGGCGATCTGATGGCCCGGGAAGTAGTGGTTGTAATACTTCCCGTCAGCAAGGTCGAAGCCCTCAGGTGCTTCGTCCTCATAGCCGGTCAGAAGGCCGAACACATAGTCCGGGCCACCCACACGTGCCTTGTTCATCAACGAAAGATCCGGCGGAATGGCGCCGCCATTCGATGCCGCAGCCGCCTTTTCGTTCGGGAACGGAGACGGGAAGTAATCCGCCGGGATGCCCGGACGGTCGAACATGTCGCCGTCGTCATTCGGGCCATCCTCGATGTCATACTCCGCAGCAATCGCCTTGATCTGGTCTTCGTTGAATCCAATGCCCTCAAGGTTACGGAAGGCAATGAAGCGCAGGCTGTGACAGCCGGCACAAACGTTCTTGTAGACCTGGAAGCCACGCTGCAGCTGGGCACGGTCATAGGTGCCAAACAGACCCTGCCAGCTCCAATCCTGTGCCGCAGGTGCCGGCTGATCGCCGCCAGCAGCCTTGGCTGCACCACCAGTGAATGCGGTAACCGCGAAGGCGGCAGCAATTGCGGTCAGTGCGAACTTACGCATTTGCACCCTCCTTCAAAACAGATTCGCTGATGCTTGCAGGAAGCGGTTTGGTGCGTTCAAGTTTTCCAACCAATGGCATCACCACAAGGAAGTGTGCGAAATAGTACAGCGTCGAAAGCTGACCCATCACGATGACTTTCAGACCCGGAATACCCAGGAAGTAGTCATCCGGTGCCTTCGCCCCGCAATAGCCGAGGATGAAGGTGTCGATCACAAACAGCCAGAAGAACCATTTGTAAACCGGACGGAATTTCGAGCTGCGAACTTTCGACGTATCCAGCCACGGAATAACGAACAGGATCACGATCGAGGCAAACATCGCCAGCACGCCAAGCAGTTTTGCCGGGATGCCAAAGATGGTGAAGTCGATCGACCGCAGGATCGCGTAGAACGGCAGGAAGTACCATTCCGGCACGATGTGCGGCGGGGTGACCAGCGGGTTCGCCGGAATGTAGTTATCCGGGTGACCAAGATAATCCGGTGCAAAGAACACAAACGCCGAGAAGAAGATCAGGAATACGCCCAGACCATACAAATCCTTGATCGTGTAGTACGGATGGAACGGAATGCTGTCTTGCGGTGTTTTGATTTCAACGCCCGTCGGGTTGTTCGAGCGCACGCTGTGCAGCGCCCAGACATGCAGGACAACAAGGCCCAGAATGACGAACGGCATCAGATAGTGCAGCGAGAAGAACCGGTTCAGCGTCGGGTTATCAACCGAGAAACCACCCCACAGCCAGGTCACCAGCGGATCGCCAATGATCGGGAAGGCAGAAAACAGGTTGGTAATAACCGTTGCACCCCAGAAGGACATCTGGCCCCACGGCAGGACATAGCCCATGAACGCGGTTGCCATCATCGCCAGAAGGATCAGGATACCGATCCACCACAGCATTTCACGCGGTGCTTTGTATGACCCGTAATACAGGCCACGGAAAATATGAATGAACACAACGATGAAGAACATCGATGCGCCGTTCATATGGATATAACGGATCAACCACCCATAGTTCACATCACGCATGATGCGTTCGACAGACTCGAACGCCATGCTGGTATGCGGGGTGTAGTTCATCACCAGGAAAATCCCGGAGAGAATCATCGTCACCAGAACGAAACCGGCCAGGGAACCGAAGTTCCACATATAGGACAGGTTTTTCGGTGTCGGATATTCGTATGCAGAGTGGTGCAGCATGGAGATGACCGGAAGACGGTCGTCAACCCATTTGACCACTTTGTTGTTCCACTGAGGTGCGCTCATAAACCTGCTCCTTACCCGATCCGGACCGACGTGTCGGTCAGGAATTCGTATTCCGGAACGACAAGGTTCAACGGTGCGGGGCCGCGGCGGATACGGCCCGACGTATCATAGTGCGAGCCATGGCATGGGCAGTACCAGCCATCGTAATCACCACGGGTTTCGCCTGTGGCCGTGCCCATCGGAATGCAACCCAGATGGGTGCAGACGCCGACGACGATCAGCCACTCTTTCTTTTCGACGCGTGCATCGTCGCTCTGCGGATCGACGAGTTCATTCAACGCGACCTCGTTGGCCTCATTGATTTCGCGTTCGGTACGATGGCGGATGAAGACAGGTTTGCCTCGCCACATCACCTTAATTGCCTGGCCAACCGGGATGTTGGCCAAATTTACCTCAACCGAGGCAAGTGCGAGAACGTCCTTGGACGGGTTCATGCTGTCCACGAACGGCAACAACGCACACCCGACGCCGACGGCGCCGACTGCTGTGGTCGCCAAGGTCAGGAAATCCCTGCGGTTCTCGTCCGGCTGCTCGCCGGAGGAATGCACCGTTTGCGACATAATTAATCCCTCTTTCTGCCCCCAAAACAGGCATGCGGCCTAAAACAGGCATACGACCAATTTGGTAATGCGGAATGCCAAAACCAAGACTTAGGACATCATGCCGGATTTTCCATTGATGAAAATCAAACAATTCCGTTCCCAGAAGCCTTTAGACCTGTTTGAGGTCGTATACTAACAAAAAACCGGTTTGTTAAGGAGAACTTGGAGTTGCAAATTGTTTGCATTCAACTGGATCAGAAGGTTTTGCGCTGCACAAATCGGTAAAACATAGCGTAAATGCGGGTATCGGGCCCTTTTGCCGACCAATGACTTGCGGCTTTAGTTTTTCATATTCCAAAAAAGTCTAATAGCGACGCTAACGGGTAATTAGATTTATCCATCTTGGACAAAGCCGTTAGACAAAATATCGAAAACGATTCTACAAAGAGCGCATGAGAATCTGCTTATTCGAACCCGACATTCCGCAAAATACCGGTACGATCCTGCGCATGGCCGCCTGCTTTGGCCTGCCGGTCGATATTATTGAGCCCTGCGGGTTTCTTCTGACCTCGGGCGCGCTCAAACGTGCAGGGATGGATTATCTGACCAAGGCCAGCTATATACGCCATGCTGATTGGCGCGCCTTTGTCGAGGCCCGCGAAGACGGAACTCTGCCGGGGCGTCTGGTGTTGCTGACGACCAAGGGGGCCGAACCCTATTGCGATTTTGAATTTCGCGCCGATGATATCCTGATGCTGGGCTCGGAAAGCAAAGGGGTGCCAGATCAGGTGCATGACTATGTTGATGCCCGCGTCGTCATTCCGATGCAGCCACAGATGCGATCGCTGAATGTCGCCATGGCAACCGCAATGACACTGGGCGAAGCGCTCAGACAGACGAATGGCTTTCCTGCAAGCCAGCCCGGCGCAGGACCTGTTGAATAAACCAAACGAGTGACGCAATGACGGACGCAAAGAGTGCTGCAAAACAGGCAATGAAAACGAGCACCGACCACAAGGTCGAGGATGCCGTGATTGCCAAACGCAAACAAATCGCCCAGGACTGGTTCCGCCAGTTGCGTGATGACATTTGCGCCAGTTACGAAGCGCTTGAAGACAGTTATCAAGGCCCGCTTTCCGACCGCGCACCGGGGCGTTTTGAACGCACCGTCTGGGAGCGCGGCGAAAACGAAGGCGGCGGCGAAATGTCGGTCATGAAGGGCCGGGTGTTTGAAAAGGTCGGGGTCAATATCTCGGTCGTGCATGGCGCGTTTTCCGAAAAATTCCGCAAGGAAATCCCCGGTGCCGATGAAAACCCGAACTTCTGGGCTGCGGGCATTTCACTGGTCGCTCATCCCTGCTCGCCCCATGTGCCGGCCGTTCACATGAACACCCGCCACATCGTGACCACCAAGGCATGGTTTGGCGGTGGCGCCGATCTGACCCCGGTCTTCCCCAAGGATCAAGATACCGCTGATTTCCACGCGGCGCTTAAGTCCGCCTGCGATGCCCATGGCGATGACTATTACGACCGCTTTAAAAAATGGTGCGATGAATATTTCTGGCTGCCGCACCGCAATGAACCGCGCGGCGTTGGCGGGATTTTCTATGATTATCTCGACGCCGATTGGGATGCGGATTTCGCCTTTACCCAGGATGTCGGGCGTGCGTTTCGCGATATCTATCCGGAACTGGTCAAACGCCACTACAACAAGCCCTGGACCGATGAAGAACGCCGCGCCCAGCTCATCAAGCGCGGGCGCTATGTCGAGTTCAACCTGCTCCATGATCGCGGCACGCGCTTTGGCCTGATGACCGGCGGCAACACCGAAGCCATCCTGATGTCGCTCCCGCCCGAGGCGAACTGGCCTTAGGGCCTTATGGTTCTGAATGGATGCCCGCCTTCGCGGGCATGACGCGACGAAAACGGGCGAGGGGAACTTCCGTCATTCCCGCGCAGGTGGGAACCTCGCACCGCTTGCCCGATCTGCGCTATCGAATTCTGTCAGCCAATCGCGTCATAAGGTCCATACGCTCATGGAAAATCGCGACGATCAATGCGGGCGCATTGTCGCGTGGCAGACAGAAGACGTAATGTTGCGCGCAGCGCACCATCCGAAGATTTGGAAAAAGTTCGCTCATGTCATGGAATGAACCACGCCCGGCGACAAGATCATCAATGCCCTTCTCCAGCCTAGGGTCTGAACCCAATTGAATGCTTGAAATGGTCGCGAGGCATTCGTGCGGATATCAGGAGCTTTGCCGCAGAAAGGCTTGCTGCCTTTCAAGGTGAAACGACGCAATAGCCCGTGCGAATGCCTCCGATCCAAAGGACATCAGAAGAATCTGCGATCTGCTTCGTCAATCCCCTTGCGCGGGAAGCACCCCGCGCTACATCGATTTCCTAGCATTTCTTGATTCTTCTGATGCCATTTTAAACATTCAATTGGGTTCAGACCCTGTCGACATAGCGCCGCACTTGGGCTGGGCCCCACTCCTTGTTGGTATAGCGAATGATCCCGCGCAGATCGGCTTCTGCCTCTGCGCTAAGGATATAACCCGTCACGCGGGCTTCTCGCTCAGTTCTTCCTCAAGGATTTCAGCGATATTTTTGGACGAAACGTTCCCCGCAACCCCATTCTGGATACGATTTTCGAGTAGGGTTTTCAGCTCCATCCATGCCTTGTCCGCATTGGCATCGTCCGGGAACAAGCGTTCAAGCGCGTATTGCTTGATGGTCTTGCCCTGCAAGGCCGCCGTCGCCTTCAGGCTTTGATGCTGCTGGTCGGTGATGTCGATCGTCAAGCGGCTCATAGGGCAATCTCCCAACAAATGTGCAAACCCACATTAACACATATGTGGGTTTGTTGCTATTGCGTGGTCTGTTTCATCAAACGGATGTTTTTCCAGCGATGCCGGCCGTTATTTGCCCCGCGCAGCGAAAATCCGCCCGATGGTATTCAGCAAAATCTGGGCTGCCAGAATGGCAGTCGTTCCGGTGTGATCGTAATCGGGGGCAACTTCGACCAGATCAATGCCAACGATATCGCCCCGCTTGGCAAGGCCAGCGATGATTTCCAGCACGTCATAATACAGGAAGCCGCCATGGCTGGGCGTGCCTGTACCCGGCGCGATGGACGGATCAAACCCATCAATATCAATCGTCAGGTAATATCGCTTACCGGCCGGAATACGTTCCAGAACACCTTCGACACCAAGCTTGCGCACTTGGCGGACAGACAGGATGTCTGATCCCTGTTCACGGGCATAGTCGTAGCCCTCCTTGGCGGTGGAGGACACATTGCGAATGCCAAGCTGGGTCATGCCTGATACCCACGGCTTTTCAATCGCACGGCGCATCGGGTTGCCATGACCATTGCGCACGCCGTGGCGTTCATCGACGAAATCCAGATGGGCATCAAACTGCACGACATGCACCGGTTCCTGTTCGGAAAAGGCATTGATGCAGGGGATGTTGATCGAATGATCCCCGCCCAGAACAACGGGCAGGGCACCGGCGGCCAAAATCTTGCGCACACCAAACTCGATATTGGCGTGGCTGTTGATGGTGTCAGTATGGATGATATCGGCATCGCCAATATCGACCATCCGGACCCCTTCAAGATAGGTCACGTCATCTTCATGGTCATAGGCACCGGCATGGCCAAAGGCAAAAAGGGTCGATGCCTCGCGAATGCCGCGCGGGCCAAACCGCGCACCGGATCGCCACTGGGTGCCGAAATCAAACGGCGCACCAAGGATGGCGACATCGGCATCAATCGCATCCCAGTTCTCGACATAGGGGCTTTTGGAAAAGGTCGAAATGCCAACGAATGGCAGGTTCAAACGCCCGCTGTTATAGCCATGCTCTGTCATGAAAAATCCCCTGTCGAATGTGGTGTGCGCGAAGCCTCACTCTAGGGGACTGGGTGCTGCTGTTACAGCAAAGAATGCAGGAATTTGCGAGCGATCAGGTCTCGTTGGTCAACCAGTCGAGCAACGTGGTTGTCGTATCGCTGACCGACCGGCTGGGCACCACCCAGTATCCGCGATCCGGGCGGCTGACTTCCGCGCCAACCGTGACAAGCGACCCTTGCTCGATGTGATGCTCAATCAATCCCCGCCACCCCAGTGCGACGCCCTGTTCGGCGAGGGCGGCCTGAATGACAAAGCCATAGGTATTAAGCCCCAGATCCCCTTGCGCCGGTTTGCGGTCAATCCCGTGATCGGCAAGCCAGCTTGCCCAGGTCAGCCAGCGTGATTTGCCACTGACTTCCAGATGCAAAAGGGGTGCTCTGGCAAACTGGGCCGGATCATCAAACGGGCCGTATCGCTCAAGAAATCCCGGCGTGCAGACCGGAACCACCCTTTCCGGGATTAAAAGCTTTGCCGTTTCGGGGAAGTCTTCTGCCGCCCCGAACAACATGGCGGCATCGGTTTCGCGGCCAAGTTCATCATCAAGGCCTTGCGATGCAATGATATGGACTTCGGCCTCGGGATGCAGGCGGCGGAAATCGGTTACGCGCGGCATCAACCAGAATGCCGCAAACCCGAAATCGGTAAAGATCCGCACCGCATGGTCCTGCGACGACCGTCGGGTATCACGCACTGCCTTGTCGATATGCTCGACACTGCTTTGCACGGCTTCAAACAGGATTTCACCGGCATCGGTCAATCGACTGCCGCCTTGCGATCGGTGCAGCAGCGAGACGCCCAACTGATCCTCGACCCGCTTGATCTGATAGGTCACGGCAGGCTGGCTTAGACCCAGTTCACTGGCTGCGCGCGTCAGACTGCCCAGCCGTCCAACTGCTTCGAAAATCCTCAGCCATCCAATGTCGAGCGGTCTTTGCATTATAAAAATTCTTTATGGAAGTGATTAAAAAACAGCGGGTTTCTTTGAGTATCGATTTATGGATTTAATGTGGGCCAGACGGTCGACGTCAAGCGGAATAACAAAAAGACCCAATAAAACGCACCCGAAAAGGGGCAGGGTTTCCAGCTTGCGTTAGCCCGTATCAAACGACCAAGGGGTGCTTTTCTCGTCAATACTGTCATCTCGATGATGGTTGGATTACGGCACCCCGATAAGGAGTGCATGACTAATGACGTCCCCGAATATTCTGATCCTGATGGCCGACCAGTTGAACGGAACCCTGTTCCCGGATGGTCCTGCGGATTTCCTGCATACGCCGCATTTGCGCAAGCTCGCGGAGCGTTCCGCGCGTTTCCGCAACTGCTATACGGGCTCGCCGCTCTGTGCGCCGGGACGGGCGTCCTTCATGGCCGGTCAGCTGCCCAACCGCACCCGGGTCTATGACAACGCGGCCGAATTTTCTTCCGACATTCCGACCTATGCACACCACTTGCGCCGCGCGGGATATTACACCTGCCTGTCGGGCAAGATGCATTTCGTCGGCCCCGATCAGCTTCACGGGTTTGAAGAACGCCTGACCACCGATATCTATCCGGCGGACTTTGGCTGGACCCCGGATTATCGCAAGCCGGGCGAACGCATTGACTGGTGGTATCATAACCTTGGCTCTGTCACCGGTGCCGGTGTCGCCGAAATTTCCAACCAGATGGAATATGATGACGAGGTCGCCTACAACGCGACGCATAAGCTTTATGATCTGTCGCGCGGTCATGATGAACGCCCATGGTGCCTGACGGTTAGCTTCACGCACCCGCATGACCCCTATGTCGCGCGCAAGAAATTCTGGGATCTGTACGAAGATTGCCCGGAACTTGAACCGGATGTGGCCCCGTTTGAGTTCGACGATCAGGACCCGCATTCTCAGCGTCTGATGCATGCCAGCGACTACACCGCCTTTGATATTCAAAAGGAAGACGTACGTCGTTCGCGTCAGGCCTATTTCGCCAACATCTCCTATATCGACGACAAGGTCGGTCAGATCATGGAGGTGCTCGAAAACACCCGCCAGCTTGATAACACCATCATCGTCTTTGTCTCTGATCATGGCGACATGCTGGGCGAACGTGGTTTGTGGTTCAAAATGAGCTTCTTTGAAGGCTCGGCCCGTGTGCCGCTGATGATGGCAGGACCGGGCATTGCACCGGGCCTTTATACCGATCCGGTTTCAAGCCTGGATGTCACCCCGACGGTGGCCGATCTTGCCGGGATTTCCATGGATGAAGTGCAGCCCTGGACCGATGGCATGTCGCTTTGTGGAATGCTTGAAGGCAAGCCACGTACGGAACCGGTTCTGATGGAATATGCCGCCGAGGGGTCCTATGCCCCGCTGGTCTGTATCCGTGAAGGCAAATGGAAATACACCTATTGCACGCTTGATCCCGAACAGCTTTTCGATCTGGAAGCCGATCCCAAGGAACTGACCAACCTTGCAACCGATCCGGCCCATGCCGATCAGCTTAAAGCATTCCGCAAGCAGCGTGCAGCGCGTTGGGACATGGACGCCTTTGATTCGGCAATTCGCGAAAGTCAGGCGCGCCGCTGGATCGTTTACGAGGCGCTGCGCAACGGTTCCTACTTCCCGTGGGATTACCAACCGCTGCAAAAGGCGTCCGAACGCTATATGCGCAATCACATGGATCTGAATGAGGTCGAAGACAAACAGCGCTTCCCGCGAGGGGAGTAAGAAGCAGCGTCGGCCAGCCATGTGGGACGGCTGGCCGGCGCTGCCTCAACTCAATTACGAAACCATTGCGACACCACGTCACCAGATTACGAGACGACAAAAGTGCCTAATCAACACCGCCTCGCAGTCCGGCCCGACGCTTTTCGTGCTCGACAGCTTTGTTGAGAATGTCGGCAACTATATCAGCAATCTGGTCGTGATCAGCTTCTGGAGCGAAGCCTACAACGACAGCAACTGGCAGGCTGGCTGGACGATCTTCTATTGGGCCTGGTGGGTGTTATGGTCACCGTTTGTCGGCATCTTTTTTCCCGCATTTCTCGCGGTCGCACGGTGCGTGAATTTACCCTTGGGGTGCTGTTCATCCTGGTCCGACAGTCGAAGCACCGGGCGAGGCAAAATAGCCCCGCAATGGCTTGAGCATTCTCACCAGAATGCGATGCGGACCGTCCGGTATCACGGGCGGTCCGTTTTTTATGGAAAACGCCGCACATGATTTGTGTGATGATTGCCGCGCCGGTTTTCATCAACGCGCGGACAACTGCAATATTGCCGATGCCCCGTTTGGTCGGGATATCCTCGAAAGCGTCGTGGAAATGGTGTTTTACCACGTACTCAATGGCGAAAGTAATCCTCATACTATTTGTCGGAGCTGTCCCCCGTGACCGATCAAAAGTGCCGGGCAGAGGGCCGTCACTGCGATTGCGCTGCCGAAGTTTCACCGCTGTGGGTGTCCAGCGGATTAAGGACTTTCCAGTCGGCCACCTTTTCATTGATGATGCCGCTATTGACCAGACATTGGCGAACAAAACCGCTTTTGTGCAGGGCATTCAATCCGTGATCCAGGGCCTTAATCAGGTTCCGGGCACCAGGCAGGCGGCTTGAGACCATGAAATGCTGGCTGCCCGGCAGGATCACTTTAACGCCAGGCATTGGATACAGGGTGATGTCCTCATATCGGCGCGCCAGATCGGGCTTGAATGAGAATTCCAGCAAGGTGAAGTCAGCCCGCCCGGCATTAATCAGACTATAGATTTGCAAGGTCGTCGGGGCATTGGCGAGGCTTTGGGGCGCGAGGTTTTCAAGCGCCTCCCAATCCAGCCGCCAGGTGCGAATGGACACAGCCCGCATGTCATGCACATCGGAAATGGGCGTGTCACTGCTTAGCGCATATGCGTCAGCGCTGACATAAACGCCTTTCTCAAACTTGCCCTTGCGCAGGATTGGGGCTGACTTCAGTAAATCCGGGTCGGCGTCGATATTGAATTCCCAGTCCGATTTGACATCGGCCAGGCCATTGCTGACCATCTTGCGGCCACGTTCGGAATTGGGCGACAGCACGGGTTTGACACGGGCCTCAAGCCCGCCGGATGTCAGGGCTTCCTGCAGGATGGAATAGATGACAAGCGACGCGCTGCTCGGGTGATCGGCAAGGCAGGACCGGCATTCCGGATCCGGATTAAGCTGACAGGCCTGCACATCTTCAAACTCGCTCTCGCGCACGGGCAGCCTGATTTCGAGTGGTTCGGCTGCACGAAGCGGTCCGCTGGCCAGCATTGCCAGCAGAAAAAGCACGATGGTAACGGCAAAAAGGATGGGTGCCCTGGCCTGTAGGTGTGCTGAGCCGGTGTGGGGGCGCATTGTGGGATCCGGTGATGGTTGTTTTCGGGATGCTTTTGCCTACATGTGATCGCAGTTCTTGGATTTCATCCAGGGCGAGATAAAATTTTTGCAAGCTGGGATTCGATCAATGAAAAACACCCCTGTGCGCATGGCTCGGGGTGTTTTCAAAAAATGTGAATAATCGATCCGATTATTCAAAAAAATCACTCAGCGGCAACGGCGGTATTTTCGCCGCGCACCAGCGCCATGTAATCTTCCATCATGGTCTTGCAGACCTGACCCGGGGTGAAGCTGTACGGGCCGATTTCCGCCACCGGGGTGACTTCGGCCGCGGTCCCGGTCAGGAAGCATTCTTCGAAATCTGCCATTTCTTCAGGCATGATCGCACGTTCAATCACCTCGTACCCGCGTGCTTTGGCCAATGCGATCACGGTACGGCGCGTGATGCCATCCAGGAAGCAATCCGGTGTCGGGGTATGGATCTGACCATCCTTGATGAAGAAGACGTTGGCACCGGTGGCTTCGGCCACCTGACCGCGGTAATCGAGCATCAGGGCATCGGCGTAGCCTTTGCGTTCTGCTTCGTGCTTGGAAAGCGTGCAGATCATGTAAAGACCTGATGCCTTGGCATTGGTCGGTGCGGTGTTCGGTGCCGGGCGGGCCCATTTCGACAGGTCAAGACGGATGCCCTTAAGGCGTTCTTCCGGTGCGAAATAGCTTGGCCATTCCCAGCAGGCAATCGCCACATTGATGCGCGTGGTCTGGGCGGAAACGCCCATCATCTCACTGCCGCGCCAGGCAATGCGGCGAATATAGCCCTCGGTGATGTTGTTGGCAGCCAGCGTTTCGATGACGGCGTCATCGAGTTCCGCGGCGCTATAGGGGATTTCCATGTCCAGGATTTCGCCGGATTCGATCAGGCGTTCGCCATGTTCGGCCAGCTTGAAAACCTTGCCGTTATAAGACCGTTCACCTTCAAATACCGCGCTCCCGTAATGGACAGCATGGCTGAGCACATGCAAAGTGCTTTCACGCCATGGTTTAAGTTCGCCATTATACCAGATATAACCATCGCGGTTATCAAAGGTCGGAGTCGTCATTTGCCAAATTCCATTTCAAGAACGTTCCTGGACGTAACTTTATGTCCTTATTTGTCTGGTCGAGGTAACATTCATAGATTAATGTGTCAATAAAACTGACATAACGGATAAGCATGGCAGATATCTCTACACGCAAGGTCAACCCGCTTTTTCTGCGGGAAGAAGAACTTAGACAAGGCATTGAATTGCTGTTCTATGCCTACCGTGATTTCACCGAAGTCGCGGACCAGATGCTTGCGCAATATAATTTCGGTCGCGCCCACCATCGGGTCATTTATTTCGTCAGTCGTAACCCCGGTATTACGGTGAGTGACCTGTTGGCGATTCTCAAAATCACCAAGCAGTCGCTGTCACGCGTGCTCGGCCAATTGGTGCGCGAAGGTTTCATCGAACAAAAGACCGGTTTGCAGGACCGCCGCCAGCGTTTGCTGACCCTGACCGAAAAGGGCGAGGCGCTTGAACGCGAGCTGACCGAACAGCAGCGCGCTCTGATTGCCGCAGCCTATCGCGAGGCAGGGGCAGAATCGGTCGAAGGGTTCCGCAAGGTCATGATGGGCATGATGGAAGAAAAGGACCGCAAACGGTTTGAGGATGACGGCCCCGGTGGCCTGCGCCGCCGTGCGGGATAAGCGCGAAGATGAGGATGGCGGCCACAATTTTGACGTGGTCATGCTTACGCTTTTGAAAGACTTTCGCGCCAAGTTGTTCGGTATTGCTTCAGATTGATTTCGGTGTTCAGGAAAACCCCATGACCGGTGCTGATCAGCCACATGTTCTTGTGGTCGATGATGATGACCGTTTGCGTGACCTTCTTACCCGCTATTTGGGCGAGAACGGCTTTAGCGCGTCTGCGGCACGTGATGCCAGCGAAGCACGCGCCAGCCTGGCGGGCTTGCAGTTTGATCTGATCGTGCTGGATGTTCTGATGCCCGGGGAAAAGGGTGTCGATCTCGCGCGCAGCATGCGCGAAAGCGGATCAAAGGTCCCGATCCTGTTGCTGACCGCACTGTCCGAAACCGAAGATCGCATCGCAGGGCTTGAAGCCGGGGTTGATGATTACCTGGCCAAGCCGTTCGAGCCGCGCGAACTCGTACTCAGGATCGAGGCGATCTTGCGCCGCTATGGTGAGTCGCCGGCGGTCGAAGATACAGGATTGGCGCAGGAGGCTGATAGCGTCGCGTCCTTTGGGGCGTTTCGCTTTGATCTGACACGCATGATACTGCAACGTGGGGAAGAGCATATCTATCTTACCACGGCCGAGCAGGCGTTGCTGAGCGCGCTGGTCGAGCGGCGCGGGCAGACAACATCGCGCGAGCAGCTTCACGGGATGATCAGTGGCAATGCCATTGATCCGAGCGCCTCGCGCAGCATCGATGTCCAGGTCACGCGCCTGCGTCGCAAATTCGAAGAAGATCCCAAACAGCCAAGATACTTGCAGACAGTGCGTGGTCAGGGCTATGTCCTGTATACAGACTTAAGAGCGCCAGAAAAGCGACCATGAAAACGGACAGGGATAAGCAGCGTGGGTAGCGAACAGAACGGACGGATCAAATCACTGATGCCGACGGGGCTTTTGGGCCGGTCGCTTCTGATCCTGATGACGCCGATGCTGCTGTTGCAGATCGTCACCGTCCTGATCTTCTTTGAACGCCACTGGGATACGGTGGCCCGACAGCTGAGCCGTGGACTGGCCGGGGATGTTGTTTTCGTGATCGACTATCTGGGGCAATATCCGGATCCGGAACATTACGAGTGGATCCAGAATTCGGCCCGCGCGCGCATGCAGCTTGATATCGTGTATGAGCCCGAAGCGATTCTGCAACGCCAGATTAGCAAGCCGCCAATCGGTCTTGTGTCTGAAGAGTTGTTTCATGCGCTTGATGAACGCCTGCAGCGGCCATTCTTCTTCGACCTGGATCTTGATGACCGTCAGCTGGAGATTCGTGTCCAGACGAAAGAAGGGGTCTTGTCCATCATTGCCCCGCGCAAACGTCTGTACAACTCGACGACCTATATCTTCTTCATGTGGATCGCCGGTTCTGCTCTGATCCTGTACGGGGTCGCGGTGATCTTCATGCGCAACCAGGTCCGCCCGATCCGGCGTCTGGCCAAGGCCGCCGATCAGTTCGGGCGCGGGGTCGACGTAGATGACTTCAAACCCGAAGGAGCGGCCGAAGTCCGTATGGCGGCGTCATCCTTCATGTCGATGCGCGATCGTATCGGGCGCCATCTGTCACAGCGCACCGCCCTGCTTGCCGGGGTGTCGCATGACTTGCGGACACCGCTGACCCGCATGAAGCTTGAATTGGCCATGCAGCAAAGCTCGCCCGGTGTTGATGCCCTGAAACAGGATGTCATCGATATGGAGCGCATGGTGGATGCCTATCTGGCATTTGCGCGCGGGGAAGAGGGTGAAAAGGCGGTTCTGACGGATATTGGCAAGCTTCTGACCGATCAGGTCGGTGAAGCCTTGCGCGATGGTCAGCAGATTGACCTTCATATTGAAGACAGCCTTGAGATGGAGCTCCGCCCGCAATCGATGAAACGCTGCGTGGCCAACATCATGTCCAATGCCGGGCGCTATGCCAACAATCTGTCGGTGCGTGCCGGACGCCGCAGACAGGATTACGAGATTGTCTTTGATGATGATGGTCCAGGCATACCAGCTGACAAACGCGAAGAGGTCTTCAAGCCGTTTTACCGTCTAGAAGAGTCCCGCAATCAGGCGACCGGCGGCGTTGGCCTTGGCATGACGATTGCCCGGGATTCCGCACGTGGTCATGGTGGCGAGGTCCATCTTGAAGATGCGCCGGGTGGTGGTCTGCGGGTGCGTCTGGTGCTGCCCATCGGTCATTAAGATCCGAACATCAAACGACAAAAGCTCTGCGACTGGCAGAGCTTTTGTCGTTTTCGTTCTGACGAAGAAGTTGAATAGTCAGCCTTCCCGGTGTCTTAACTCCACGACATAAGCAGAAAAGGGGGGAAGGTCAAATGTGGGCCCTTGATGCGCTGAGAATGCCAGTAGATTGTTATCGTTGTATTTTTTTGCTCTTTAGAGAAATTGCATATGTTAATTTCTCTTAGGTAGTGTTATGGCAGAGAGTGCAATCTAGGGGTGATTATGTTCTGCTGGGGAGGCGGTCAGGTGATTAGTAAAGAACAAACTTACTTTATAAAAAGCGTTCTGTGCGTTCCTGTGATTGCGGGATGTATGTATGTTCTGCCCGCTCATGCCCTGTCGGCAGGCTGTGGCAATATCGCTGCCAGCAACTTTACCAGTAATATCGGGACGAATACTGACACGATTGGACCGTTCAATTTTGAGGCTGGTGAGCAGCTTACGGTGGCCATGTCGGCATCAATCACTCTGGATGTTGAAGTCACCGTCGATGGACAAACCAAGAGTATTCTAAACAACAATTCCGGGTCTCTTGTCTTTACAATAAATAACACGGGTTCAACGAACATCGTCCTGAATACGATCAATTCTGCGAGCCGTCCCGATCCGCTCAATTGGAACCCGTCCTATACCTTTAGCTGCACCGGGAGTTCAGATGATTCATCATCTTCGAGCACGACAAATGCGCAGCAGGCTGTTGACAAAGATGTGGGGCAGGCGCAACTGGATGTTGTTTCCACAAATATTGGCGTGCGCATTGCGAACATCGGGAGCCCGGCCGGGATCAGCCGAAATTCTCCTTCGGGGGCTGGTCGCAGTATCCCGGGCGGAGGAGGCAATCCTGTCAATGATCAACCAAGCAACTTCTCGAATTTTGCCGGTCTTGGAGACAGTACGGGGGCTAACGCGCAGAGGGCTGCGTCGATCCGTGACCTTTTGATGCGGGCATCCTTTGATACCTCTGGCATGTCTTATGGGATAGCGGGTGATGAAAATGGCCCGGATGCGTCTGATGTTCTTCGAACCAGAAGTGACCTGCCAGCGGAGCGGCCGCTTACCGTATGGGGATACGGGTCCTTTACGTCTGTCGAGAATGACCGCAACAACGATGCCGGTGATTTGCGCTATGATGGTGACGTTTGGGGGTACAATCTTGGTTTTGATTACGCCGTTATGCCGAACGCCTATATGGGGGTCTCATTTGGCTATTCCGAAACCGATCTGACCACAACGTTTAATTCCGGCACCTATGACGAAAAGAACTTTTCAGCGACGCCGTATGCTGTTTTCAATGTTAGCCAGAACCTCAAAATATCGGTTCTTGGCGGGTATAGTTTCGGGAACCAGGATCGCGAGCGAGATGCCAATGTGACCTCAAGTACCGATACGAATATGTGGTATGCGGCGACAACGGCCAGCTATCGGTTCCGCCCCAATGAGGAGATTCCGTTGGATCTTAATGCGAATACAAGCTTTCTTGGTTCCCGGAAGACGACGAATGCTTATACGGAAAGTGACGGTACGTTTGTAGCCAGATCAACTAGCACAGGTCTTCAGGTCAAGCCGGGCTTTGAAGCGAGTTACTTGTTCGACCAAAACGGGACAGTGATACAGCCTTTCACCCGCGTCGATTTTGTCTATGATCTTCGTGATAAAACAAACGACGATAGCAACGCCTTTGACGTTGGTGGTGGTGTTCGGTTCGGGAATGCGAACAGTGGGTTTGCAGGCAGTCTTGAGGGGCAAACACAATTGGGACGCGACGATTACAGCGAGTATTCTGTTGGTGGCTTGATTTCCTATGGCATTAGTATCAACAGTATTTTCGGCAACGGAGAAGCTTCGCTGTCTCCGTATGTTCGAAGTAATTATGTTGAGGAAAATCAGACCATCGCAACCGGCATTGATTATGTCGATGCAGGTGCAACGTTTTCTATTGATCTAAAGCGTAGCTTGGCCAGTGAGAGCGATGTCAAATATTCGGTCCTGTCGCTGCATGCCAGATTGGAATTCTAGAGCGTTTTGCGTTTAATCTGCTGTATTCTGTGTGCTTTTGGTGTGTCGTTTTGCAAGGAACAACAGCGTGCAGAATGATGTGACGGGGCGGGCCAAACGGTGTAACGCTGCGAAACGCCGTCAAAAGCAAACCCTATTGGCCGGGATAACCTCTGCCCCGCAGCGTCAAGTATCTTGACCGTAGCAGCGCTACGCTCGGTGATCCTTTCCTTGCAGGACAGAAGAATGCCTCCGGCAAAACGTTTCAATCTAAACGGAAATTGCTCTAAGGCCGTGGTGGATAAAGACCATCGGTCATGATTATCCAATTGAGACCGAGTTGGGGCGGCAATTTGTTTATGGTCGCGTCTGAGGTTCCAGCATAAGAAACTGAAACGGTACCTCCTGCCGCAGAAGATATATCGACATTGAGGTTAAAATCCGGGTCGGGAACAGCGACGTTGATACCGGATGTTACTGCATATCCGGTGAGCGATACTGACAAGCCACTTGTGTCGACATTAAATGCGCTGCCATCCACTGTTTTACCCGTAGAAGGAACGTTGCCGGAAACCGAGACATGACCTGCTGCGACTTCACCAGATGACGGTGCGGTATCAAACATGTTTACCGGATTTCCTGCAATATTTGGTTGTGCCAGAGCTCCATTGTTCTGGGGGGAAGCTAACGCGCCGTTATTATTATTGACATAAGAGTTTCCATTCAGGGTCACGGGAGTTATTCCTGTTACGGGAGCCGTGCCGTTAATTGATGCGGTACCGGACACGGTGCTGGTTGCAATATTGAGGTTTGCATCGCTCGTGACCTTGCCTGTTTTGCTGGTTATAGTTCCTGTGACCGGGTATGTTCCTGTTGAGCCTGATGGAGTGAATTCAGCCTCGTGATAATGATTTGGTAAAGGCACGGTGGAAGTTTCCGCGCCACGCAATCCTCCAAGTATGACATTTGTCAAACCTGGTCCCTGACCTGTGCCCACTGCCGTTCTGCCCCGCATGTCCGGTAATCCGAAGGAGCTACGACCATCGCCACCGAATCTGTTGCCAATAAGGGAATAGAGAGTCTGATAATCAACAATGGGGACAATTTGGCCGAAACAAAATGCTGTATCAACGGGTGCAAAATTTGCTGCAGTGCAGCTCATCATCGCGGTATAGCTATCGGGCCCCATGATGAAATACCTCCTATATAAAGGTTAAAGTGTCATTTTGAGCAATATGTCACGGTTGATTCTTCATCCAGCGAAGTGACCAGTTCAGACTGTGTTGACGACGGCCGGTGTCAACTGAGACAGTCAGACTATCTTTGGTCTCAACTGGCGTTGGATCCCCTAGAGTAAAGATACCGCAAGACCATGATGGCCTGCTTTGTCCGGGGTAGTTGATAATTTTTAGATCAGGATCCACCGAAGGTACCATATCGGCCTCAAACCACAGGACAAAAGATCTCAGTGTTCCGGGGCGGTCAATAACCAGATTGATCTTGAGCGGATCTGCGGCCGGGACTTCCGTCATGCCAACTGCGACTTCGTCCAATATTGCGGGGGAACCCAGCGGAACAAAATCAGTTTCCGGCATTCGGAAGGCCATATTGTTGTCACCCGGAAGGTTTTCCAGAACCGACCAGTCGAAGTCAGCGATGCTTGCGCTGGAGTTTAGGGCGTGTGTCAAGTGACTGAAATCAGACGGGGCAATCATCGCACGCACAGTATGCGGGATGGTGATGCCATCAAGCTTCAGATTGTTGCGTGCAAAAGCTCCTGCCAAATTCTGGATCTGCTCGTCAACACCGGTTGTTCCCATTGTCTCCGTTACGAGAATATCCACTTTTTCCGGCAGGCGAATAGTTTCGGCATCACCGAGCACAACTTCGATTGTATCTCTGTACCCATTGGCAGCAATGTTTTGTCGCGCCAACTCTGCTGCTTCGGGAACACGTTCAACGGCATAGACTTTCTTTGCTCCGGCACGCGCGGCAAAAAGCGCGAGTACTCCCATTCCGGTTCCGACATCGGCGACAATGGTCTCGGGGGTGACAAGTTTTTCAAGTGCGGCGCGATAGGCCTGCATGCGCTGGTTGTCTTGCAGCATGTTGCTGAATGTGTTTGCATGGCCGTGCAAAGACATGGCGCTTCTTTGTGCCGAAAAATTCATGATTCAGTCTCTTTCGGGGATGAGCCCAGCAGAAGGACAGTATATTGTATTGCAAATGCTTCTAGTTGTGGAGTGGCAAGTTTTTGCGCGGTGTATTTATAGACTACGCTTCTGGCGTCGATAACCTGCCTGCAAGTTGTGCGCGAATAGGTGCTCTAGAAAAATGTCGCGATTTCTGACAGGTCCTTTTTCTCGGTCGCGTGGGCCGGGATGGTGGCATCCGAGGCCGGGTAGCCGGTGACCAGCAGGATATAGGGCTTGTTGTGATCGGGGCGGCCGCAAATGTCGGTGAGGAAGCTCATGGGGTTAGGCGTGTGCGTCAGGGTGGCGAGGCCTGCATGATGCAGGGCAGCGATCAGGAAGCCCGTGGCGATGGAAACCGATTCCGGTACGTAGTAGTTCTTGCGCAGCTTGCCGTCGGCAGATCGGCTTTTGCGTTCGCCGAAAATACAGATCAGCCAAGGTGCTGTTTCGAGAAACGGTTTGCTGTCATCGGTGCCAAGCGGTTTGAGGGCATCCAGCCATTCCTCGCCCGCGCGACCTTCATAGAAGGCGCGTTCTTCTTCCTCTGCCGCGAGGCGGATTTTGCGTTTCATCGCCGGGTCACCAATCACTGAGAAATGCCAGGGTTGGTGATTGGCGCCATTGGGGGCGGTGCCCGCCGCGCGAATGCAGGTTTCGATAATATCGCGCGGGACGGGGCGGTCCGAAAAATCGCGGACGGTATGGCGGGTTTTGATGTCGTCATAGAAGCCTTGCGCCTGCGCGCGCATCTGGGCGAGGTCATATTCCTGGTAATCGGGTAGGGGAACGGGGACGAAATCGGTGGTCAGGGATTTGGGGGACGACATGGCGCTTCCTGATGGTTCTTGTTTTATGATTGGTCGGCCATCTTATGGGGGGCGAATCTGAGCGGCAAGGTGAAATCCGTGCGGGAATAAGGATGTCTAAGGTGCCGGTACCCGGGGCTGCAATCCGCACATATTCATTGCGATGTATCATTGCACCAACCGGTCTGTGGGCTTATCAAACCGGCAGGCGGGGCGCTGGATGGTGCTGTGATGCCGCTGCTGCCCGGTTTCCTGCCTTTGGGCTTATTTTACACTAAATATGCATAAAATTATGTAATTCACACCAAATGACAATAAATTTTGATTGTTTCCTTGCGATATACGCTTGATTGATGTTAAATCGCGACAACTTGGCATGGAATGCGTGCCGGGATATATACTCCGTGTTTCCCGCCACGGTTCCACACACAGACAGACGAAACGGATTGATGTAGCGTTATGGCCAGCAATTTAAACGAAGAAACCGTCACTTATGTCCATCATTGGACCGACACCCTCTTCACGTTCAAAACCACCCGTGATCCGGGCTTCCGATTCATCAATGGTCAGTTTGCGATGATCGGTCTCGAAGTTGAAGGCAAGCCGCTTCTGCGCGCCTATTCGATGGTCAGTGCAAACTATGACGAAGAACTTGAATTCTTCTCGATCAAGGTGCCGAACGGTCCGCTGACCTCGCGTTTGCAGCATATCAAGGTGGGTGACAAGATCCTGGTCGGGCGCAAGCCGACCGGGACCCTGATCCATGACAACCTTCTGCCGGGCAAGAACCTGTGGCTGCTGTCGACCGGTACCGGCCTTGCGCCATTCATGAGCGTGATCCGCGATTACGAGACCTATGAGCGTTATGACAAGGTGATCCTTGTTCATGGTTGCCGTGAAGTGCGTGAACTGGCCTATCAGGAATTCATTCACAGCGAACTGCCCCATAACGAATTCTTTGGCGAGGAAGTGCAGAACAAGCTGCTGTATTACCCGACCGTCACCCGCGAAGAGTTCAAGCATCAGGGCCGTATTACCGAGCTGATGAAATCGGGCAAGCTTTACGAAGATCTTGGTCTGGAAAAACCGACGCTTGAAAATGATCGTTTCATGCTGTGCGGCAACCCGGAGATGATTGCCGATACCCGCCAGATGCTCCTCGACTGGGGCGGCAAGGAAGGCAATATGAACGAACCGGGTCACTTTGTGATCGAAAAGGCGTTCGTCGAGAAATAAGTCCGTAGTCATGCGGACAGTAAAAAAGGGGCGCGGCATTCGATTGTCGCGCCCCTTTTTATACAAAATGTGTATATAAAAACTATACCAATGTGTATAATACTCCCCAAATGGGGATGTCCGGTTGGCGGCGGAGTGAAGATACTCGGCGAAACAAACAAGCCCTGTCTTCTGTCGTCTGATCCCGAAGTTCCGGAGTTACCCATGAATTCAATGATGGCCATTCGTGTTGAAACTGCCGACATGTTTTCGGACATGTTTGATGTTGTTGATGCGTCCTTTGCAGTCGCAGAATTCGATCTTGATGGAAAGATCATCCGGGTCAATGACAACTTCCTCGCACTGACCGGCTATGACGAAGACGAAGTTCTTGGGCAGTATCACGCGACGTTCATCTCAAACGATATCGCCGAGGCACCGGAATATGGCCTGTGCTGGGCGGATCTGCGTGCCGGGAAAAACAAACGGGTTGTCCTGCCCTGGGTGACCAAATCGGGCGAACGCAAATGGGTTGAAGAGACGGTTGGACCGATCCGGGATGCCAAGGGGACTGTGGTCCGGATTATTCGGATTGGTGTCGATGTCACGGAGCGTCATGACAGTTTCGCCGATCTGCAGGGGAAGGTTGATGCGATTGAGCACAGCCATGCCGTGGTCGAGTTCGATGTTGCGGGCAACATCCTGTCCGCCAATTACAATTTCCTTGTCGCGATGGGCTATAACCGCTCAGAGGTAGTCGGCAAACATCACAGCATGTTTGTTGAGCCCGACTATGCGCAAAGCATCGACTACCGGGCATTCTGGCGGTCGCTTGCCAAGGGTAAAACCACTGCGCGCCAGTTCAAGCGTATTGGCAAGAATGGTCGCGAGGTCTGGTTTGAGGCCAGCTATAGCCCGATTTACGGGGCCGAGGGCAGTGTGTGCAAGATTGTCAAATTTGCCACTGATATTACCGATCAAGTTGCCTCGCTGGTTGATCTGAAATCAACCCTTGAGACCGGCTTTGATGAGGCAGATCAGATCCTTGGCAAGTTTGATCATAGCTATGGTGATGTATCCCAGTCATTCCGTCAGGCGCAGGCGCATCTGGAAGTGAGTGCGATGGTTGCCGGCCGGCTTGTCAGCAGTGTTGATGAGACCGCACAGCGCCTGAGCGAACTTCGTACAGTAGCCGATCGTGCCTATGACCATGCAATTGAGGGCGATGGCGCGATTGTGTCGCTGGAAGACGCGGTTGATGTATTGCGCGACTGCGCACGCGACGATCCCGCCATCATCGAGCAGATCAATGTTTTGGAAAAATGCATCAGCGAGACGGCACGTATTTCAACCGCGCTTCGTTCCGACCTCAAGGCGATGCTGAGCCGCGTTGCCGTGGTGTCGCTGGCCATTGGTGAACAGGGCGACGTCACCAGTCAGGTCAGAAGCGAGATGCATGGCGTTCAGGCCGCGCTGGAAGCATCGCACGGATCATTTTCAGAGATGGTCAATGTCTCCGAAGAGGTGGCGATGGTCGTTGGTCAGGCGCGCGAAGCGTCGGTTGTTTTGGCACGCTAACCCTGCCGGGAGCGTGACACGAGCGGGGATGGGGCGGATGTCGCAACGACGATATCCGCCTTTTCCTTTTTGGTCAGGTCGCAATCAGAACAGGCGTGATCCGTTCGGGACATCCTGATCCGGGCGGATCAGGACAATGCCCTTGTCGTCATCTGCATCGGGGAAACCAAGGCAGAGGAATTCCGACATGAAGGGGCCGACCTGTTTTTTGGGGAAATTGACCACGCCGGCCACCTGACGGCCGATCAGTTTTTCAGGCGTGTAATGCTTGGTGATCTGGGCGGATGTTTTCTTGGTGCCGATCTCGTCGCCGAAATCCACCCAGAGCTTGAGCGCAGGGCGGCGGGCTTCGGGAAATTCCTGGGCGTCAATGACGGTCCCGACACGGATATCGACTTTCAGAAAATCATCAAAACTGATTTCGTCACTCATGACTGTCTCCTTGTTTATGAGCGCAGCTTAGTAAGATCAGATCACGGTGATAAGCCCAAACCAGCAATGCCGGGTGAATTTCGGAGTTTGAGCAAAAAGGGCGGGGATGGGACAGGGGGATGATACAGGCGGGCAAAAGAAAAATGGCAGGACCATAAGGCCCTGCCATCAAGTAGATTACGGGAATTTAACAGCCAAAGCTGTTACTTCGAAGCTGCGGTCTTTTCGATAGCAGCTTTGAATTCGTCAAGGGATTCGGTAAAGCGAGTCTGCAGAAGGGTCAGAGCCTCTTCCTGGGACTTGGTTACCAGACCAGACAGTTCCTTGGCGTTTGCAAGAGCTTCTTCGTAAGCAGCTTTTGCTGCTTCGGTCTGTTTTGCAGCCGAAGCCATCGGGTCGTCAGCAGAAGTAGCAGTGAAATCTTTGCCCTGGGTCTGAACTTTATCCAGCAGCGTTTTGAAGATTTCACTCTGGCGCTGAGCGACAGCCTGGAAACCGTCGAAGGCCACCTTGTTAGCTTTGGTGAGGGCTTCCACGTTTTTACGCTGGAACGCCATCATTTCGTTCACATCAACACCCGGAATTTTGAAGTCCGCAGTGTATTTGGTGAAGTCGAGGTCAAAGAACGGATTGGTTGCCTTTTTTGCGGCGGTCATGGTTTGCACTCCATTAATTTGCAACAGATATGGAATGAGGCGCTATTGTGCGCCGCACAAATTCAACTGCAATATGCCGGAATGATTGCCTGTCGTCAAGGAATTTTTTGCACTGCACAATAACTTTTGGGTTAATGTTTTGTGTCTGAAATATAACCTTGGGTGTGCATCTGATTTTCGGGTTTCAAATCAGGGAATTAGCTGTTGGCGCCTGATGTGCCCCCTGATGGTGCCCCCTTATGGGCACCCTCATCGGTCGGGGTGTTTTGATCGCCAGCCTCAGTCGGGCTTGCAGATTTTTTGAACGAAAAACCCCGGGCGCGTTTGCCGATTTTATCACAAATCGATGATGCCTTACCAAGACCCTTTTCAACCCTGCGGTCCCATCCGGCGGCCTTGGACAGTTCCCGATCGAGATAGGCCATGGTCGGGCCGAAATCGGTGCTGTCATCATCAAGCCACTGTTTGAAGGTCTTGGCATAAACCGCCGTCAGCCCGGCCACACGCATGCTGCCATGCAGGCCTGCGGTCTGAAATCCGGCGGCCTCAAGCATCCAGCGCATGGCACCGAAATGGGTTTTGATCGCGCGCAGGCCGTCAGTCGGGCCAAGGTCACCGCCCGATGTAATGATCGAACGCAGAGCAGGGCGATAGTCCGAGAGGATGTCAAACCGTGCCATGATCACCGCAATCAGGCGGTCATGGCCGGGTTCATTGAAATCGTCGGAATCGAGATCTGCAAGGACTTCGCGGTCAACCCGCTTGACAAAGCGGCGCAGGATATCGCCCTTGCTGCTGCAATGATCGTAGCACTCGGCAACCGAGATATCGGCTTCGCTTGCGATATCGATCAGGGTGACGTCATGCCAATCGCGTTCTGCGGCGAGCTTCAGGGCCGCATCAATCAGAAGATTGGGGATATCCTTTTTGGATGGCATGACGTCCTCCTTGGTTTTGATGTTGGTGGGTGCTTAGCCCGCGAGTTCTTTGGACCGGTCACGTGCAGCACCGACCGCACGGGTCATCAGTTCGGGCAGGCCGGTTTTTTGATCCATCAGAACATCAAGGGCGGCGGCGGTGGTGCCGCCGGGGCTTGTGACATTCTTGCGCAGGGTGGCGGCGGTTTCTTCGCTGGCATCAAGCAGGAAGCCGGCTCCCACCACGGTCTGGCGGGCCAATGTCATCGCCTGATCGGCAGGAAGGCCAGCGGCTTCGCCTGCCTGTGCCATGGCCTCGACCAGATGGAAGATATAGGCAGGCCCACTGCCCGAAAGCCCGGTGACGGCATCCATCAGGCCTTCATCTTCAACCCAGGATACCATGCCGACAGCCTCAAGCAGGGTCTGGCACATTTCGCGCTGGGCGATGCTGACATTTTCGGTCGGGCACATCACCGTCATGCCGCGCGATACGGCTGCTGGCGTATTGGGCATCGAACGCACGACGCGTGCGGTGTCGCCAAGATGGCTGGTGAAGAAATCGATGGTTTTGCCCGCGGCAACCGACAGGAATACGGTTTCGGCACGGACCATCGGTTTGTAGGCGTCAATCACATCGGGCAGGACCTGTGGCTTGACGGCAAACAGCACGACCTGCGGGACGAAGTCGGACGGCACATCGGCAACATCGGTGACGCCATTGATGCCATAGCTTGCTTCAAGCTTTTCGGCGGCCTCGGTCTGTTCAACAATATAGACGTTGGAAGCCACCAGCCCGCGGGCCAGCCAACCTTCGAGCATGGCGCTGCCCATTTTGCCACAGCCAACCAGCAAAAGACGCGTATTCATAAATTCAGCTCCGCTTTATCCATCGGGTTTGGTTGATCGTTTGGTTAATCGTGGGGCGATCAACACATGTGAAGCAATGCCGTAGCGATCTTCTCAAGGTGGGTCAAGTCAGGGCGAAGGGCAAGAGGCGTGTGTCTCAAACAGCGGTTTGGCGCGCGCCCCCTGTGATCTGGATGCTTTGGCTGGGATATGCGGGTGCTTCGGGATTTTCTGTTGTGAAGGCCGCGCGCAAAAGCCGGTTTGCGGCGATTGTTTTGTTTTTACAAAAGCGCGCCCCGCGGCGAAAAAAAACGCCAGAAATGACGCCGGAAACGACAAAGGACGGCGATATGCCGTCCTTGTAACGCAAATAGACCGGGTTTGGGATCAGGCCTGCCCGGCAGGTTCGAGCATGGCGTGCACCAGGGCTTCGTCCGGGGATTTGCCCTGACCCAGCACGAAGTTAAATGCCGGGAAGAAGCGCTCGCATTCCGAAAGCGCGATTTCAATCAGCTCTTCGAACTGTTCGACCATCGGTGGCACGTCACCACCAAACAGCAGGGTATGGCGAAACAGCGGCATGTTTTCTTCAAGCCACAGGCCGAAATGCCCGATCCAGAGCTGTTCATTGCATTTGGCAACCAGCTCATAAATACGTGGGCGCAGCGGTTCGGGCACGAACAGATCAAAGCAACAGGCGATATGCAGCGCCTCGGCATCGTCACGCCAGGTGAAATAGACCAGATAGGTGCACCAGTGTGCGGGGATTTCGACCACGATCTCGTCCGAGCTGCGGCGTTCGAGATGCCACTGGTTGGTGCGGGCAATATCCTCGACCAGCAGCAACGGATTTTCGTCGCCGATGTCGCCGATATCTTCCATTTGGTCGTTCATCTATACCCAGCCTGTTCAAGCATATGCGAAAGGGCGCGCACTATATGCCGGTGAACGCTTTGTTTCAACCGCTGCTGCGCGCAGGACTGCAATGAATATTCTGATCACGGCCCGGGGCCAATTCAAATTGACCGTTTGGCGCGCCAGCTTGTGACGGCAAATAAGGGCCGAGGTGCGTTTTCCACCCACGGCCTTATTTCATATGTGGGGATGATTTGCCCGATCAGGCGTCTTTTTTTGTCGCCGTTTTGGCCGCAGTTTTCGGGGCGGCCTTGGCAGTGCTGCGTTTGGCAGCCGGCTTTTTGGCAGGCTCGGTTGCATCAAGGCGCTTTTCGAGATCGGCGATCTTGGCTTCGAGCGCATCGATGCGTTCGGCCGCACGGATCGCGACATCATGGACGACGTCATATTCTTCGCGGGTGACCAGATCCATGTTGAGCAGGATCTTTTCAAACTGCTGGCGGACCATGGCATCGACTTCGCCTTTGACACCGGTCATGGTGCCCAATGCGGAATTGGTAACACGGGTCAGGTCATCGAGAATGCGGTTGTTGATCTGCATGGTGGTCTCCGGCTTTTTGAATCTGTTGTTGGGCATAATATGGCGCATCATCGCGTCAGGGCAAGCCGCACGTCATGAAGCGGACGTGACGATAGCGTTATTTTGCATGGCTTTTCTTGCTCCAGATCAGGGGCGGTCTTATAAAGTGTCGTCAAACATGATCTGTCGTCTTTGCTGAATGCGGGCTGGACGGCCTCGGCAGGAGAAAGCAATGCTTATCGTCACCGGTGGTGCCGGGTTTATCGGTTCCAATATTGTTGCCGCCCTTGAAGAGCGTGGCGAGACCGACATCGTTGTCGTCGATCGTTTGCGGGATGGCATCAAATGGAAAAACATCGCCAAACGGAACCTGCGAGATATTGTCCATCCTGATGAACTGCCAGCTTTCCTTGAAAAGCATGCCGGCGATGTCGAGGCGATTTTCCATATGGGCGCGATTTCCGCGACCACAGAAACCGATGCCGACAAGATCGTCACCAACAACCTGAAACTGACGACCTGGCTGTGGGACTGGTGTTCGCACCATTCGGCCCGCCTGATTTATGCATCCTCGGCCGCGACATACGGTGATGGTACGCAGGGCTTTGATGACAGCTTTGATGAGGCTGATCTGGCAAAGCTGGCACCGCTCAATGCCTATGGCTGGTCAAAGCATGCGACCGACCGCCGGTTCCGCCGCATCCTGGATCAGAACGGGTTCCGTCCCAAACAGTTCGCCGGACTGAAGTTCTTTAACGTCTATGGCCCGAACGAATATCACAAGGGCGGTATGCGGTCGGTGGTCTCCCAGCTGTTTGACAAGCTTTCAGCAGGTGAGACCGCGACACTGTTCAAGTCACACCATCCCGATTACGAAGATGGCGGTCAGCTGCGCGATTTTGTCTGGGTTGGCGATGTCGTCGATATCATCATGTGGCTTTATGACAATCCCGATGTCAGTGACCTGTTCAATATCGGGACCGGTAAGGCGCGCAGCTTCAAGGATCTGGCATTGGCGGTGTTTGCCGCCATGGGCAAGGAGCCCGATATCAAATTCGTGCCGACCCCGGAAGCGATCCGCGACAAGTACCAGTATTTCACCGAAGCCAATATGACCAAGCTGCGCAAGGCGGGGTACGGCAAGGAAATGACATCGCTTGAAGAAGGGGTGCGGTCCTATGTGCAGGATTATCTTGCAAGCGAGGATGCGTTCCGCTGAGTGCGATCCGCACAGGATCGGGCGGCTTGCCATGATGCTGCCCAACTCCTTTGCGACTTCAGCACGGCCCACGTCCTGACTGATGACTTCAACACCCATTTGCTGATCCGGAGTTTTCCAGATGCTGAGCCTTGCCTTTCCGGCGATAGACCCGATTGCGATTTCCATCGGCCCGATTGCCATTCGCTGGTATGCGCTGGCCTATATTGCCGGTCTGCTTCTGGGCTGGAAATATGTGGTCTATTACTGCACCAAAACGCCCAACATCATGAGCAAACGCGATGTTGATGACTTGCTGTTCTGGGCGACACTGGGTGTGATCCTTGGCGGGCGGTTGGGCTATATCCTGTTTTACAATCTGGATTATTACCTCGATAACCCGGCCAATATCCTGAAGGTCTGGCAGGGCGGCATGGCGTTCCATGGCGGGTTCATGGGCGTGATCCTGGCGATCATTCTGTTTGCCAGAAAGCGCGGGATTTCCATCCTTGCCGTTCTCGATGCCGCCGCGGTCGCAACCCCGATCGGTTTGTTCTTTGGCCGGATTGCCAATTTCATCAATGGTGAGCTGTATGGCCGCACCACAGACGTCGCGTGGGGCATGGTGTTCCCCAATGGCGGGCCGGAACCACGTCATCCAAGCCAGCTTTATGAAGCGCTGCTTGAAGGTCTGATCCTGTTTGTTGTGCTGTTCATCCTGTCGCGCAATGCGTTTGTCCGCCACCGTCCGGGCATTCTTGGCGGCACGTTCGTTGCGGGCTATGGCATTTCACGCATCATTGTCGAACTCTTCCGCCAGCCCGATGCCCAGCTGGGTTATCTTGCGGGTGGCATCACCATGGGTCAGATCCTGTCGATCCCGATGGTGCTGGTGGGCGTTGGTTGCATTGTCTATGCGCTGAAATCCAAGCCGATTGAAACACGGGTCCATCCCAAAGAAGCCGAAAACGCGTAAAGTAAATATGAGTTCCGAGACCGACAGCCCGCTTTTGGCCCATATCAAGCGCAGGATCAATGTATCCGGCCCGATCACCATTGCCGATTTCATGACCGAGGCACTGGCCCATCCAGAGCATGGTTATTACCGCAAGCAGGACCCGTTTGGGCGTGCGGGTGATTTCATCACGGCACCGGAAGTCAGCCAGATGTTTGGCGAACTGATCGGGCTTTGGGCCGCAGTGACCTGGCAACAGATGGGATGCCCGCCGAAAATCGATCTGATCGAATTGGGACCGGGGCGCGGGACATTGATGTCTGATGCGCTGCGGGCTGTGCGCAATGTGCCGGGCTTTGGCGATGCGCTGACTGTGCGGTTTGTTGAAACCAGTCCGGTTTTGCGCACCCATCAGCAAACGGCCATCATGGCCTATGGCATTCCCGCAACCTGGCATGAAGCATTTGATGACATTCCGACGCGCGCCAATGTTCCGGCAATCGTCATTGGCAATGAGTTCTTTGACGCCCTGCCGATCCGCCAGTTTGAACGCGGCGAAAAAGGCTGGGCCGAACGGCTGGTGGGCGTCGATGCCAAAACCGGCGAGCTTGGGTTTGTTCGTGGGGCGGAAACACCGATTACCGATGCGCTGATCCCGGCGACCATGCGGGGGGCGGCGAAAAAAGGTGATATTTTTGAAAGTTGCGCACCCGCCATTGCCATTGCCGATCAGATCGCAAGGCGCCTGAACGAAACGGGCGGCGGGGCACTGTTTATTGATTATGGTCATCCCGGTAGTGCATTTGGCGATACGTTCCAGGCTGTGAAGGGCCATGACTATCACCCGGTTCTGAGCGATCCGGGCAATGCCGATCTGACCGCGCATGTCGATTTTGCCGCCATTGGACGGGCGATGAACGAAGCCGGGGCGCGCACCGGTGCGGTTCTGACGCAAGGGACGTTTTTGCGCATGCTTGGCATTGATCAACGGGCTGAGCTTTTGAAAACCAATGCCGATGATGATCAGCAAACCGCAATTGATCAGGCGCTGTCGCGGTTGGTCGATGCAGATCAGATGGGAACGCTTTTTAAAGTTCTGATCGGCTATGGTCGTGATACGACCCCGCCGCCTTGCGTCAGTGGCGTGGCGGGTTAGGGCCTGTTGATCATCAGGATATCGCCGTGGTTGCCGCCTAAGGGCGCGAAATTAGGAGTGAGGACGCAGGACATGCTAGGCATATTCAAGGACGCAGGACACGGTTTCGCGCCCTTAGGCAGCAATCCCTCTGGGACGGGGCGTATTTTCCCACCTGCGGCGTCGCGGCTGGCTTTCGTGGGACCTGCCACGCTGCGCCATCCACTTCTTGCAGGTGGGAAAATACGATCCCGCCACGACGGCATCCTGATGATCAACAGGCCCTGAATTGATCGCGACCGGAACGGTTTTGGGAACGGAGCAGGCCAGCATGACAGATCCGATCACCCCGGTAACCAACGGGATTGAACGCAGCGCCAACGGGCTGACCTGGTTTGAAGCCGGGAACCTGTCGGACAAGGATGGATTGCGCCATGGGTTCCTCAGCCGCAAGGGCGGGGTCAGTGACGGCATTCATGACGGGCTGAATGTCGGTTTCGGATCGGATGATGACAAGGAGCGCGTCGCCGAGAACCGCGCACGCGCCGCATCCGCGTTTGAGACCAAGGCTGATCGCCTGAGCACGGTTTATCAGGTGCACGGCACTGATGTGGCAGTGCTCGATAAGCCGCTTTCGCGTGATAAGGCGCCCAAGGCTGATGCGATGGTGACAGACCGTCCGAACATCATGCTGGGCATTTTGACCGCCGATTGTACACCGGTTCTGTTTCATGACCCGATGGCCGGGGTGATCGGGGCCTGCCATTCCGGCTGGCGCGGATCGCATGGCGGTATTTCGCAAAGCACGGTCGATGCGATGGAAATGCTTGGCGCCACGCGCGACAACATTCACGCTGCTGTTGGTCCCTGCATTGCGCGCAAATCCTATGAGGTCGACGGGACATTCCGCGACACCATTCTTGCCGGACCGGAAGGTGCAGAAGATCTGTTTGATGCGTCGGTGCGCGATGGGCATTTCATGTTTGATTTGCCGGAATATGTCCGCCGCCGGACGATTGCGACCGGGATTGCATCGGTCGAGTTGGTGGCGCGCGATACGCTGGCCGACGAAGAGCTTTTTTACAGTTATCGTCGAACGACGCTGCGCAAGGAGCCTGATTACGGGCGGCAGCTTTCGGCGATCATGTTGACAGAGGCGTAACATCATGCCGCATTTGATCATGCTGTTCTTCTTTATGATCATCGCGACCATGGTTGGTTGTGTGATGATGTGACGACGAAATTTGCCCCGATGAAGTCTTTCCTGCGTTCTGTTGTTTTGCTTTTTGCCGTGAGCGGGTTGCTTGCGGCTTGTGGCGATTTGCCGCGCCCGTTTGAGGGCGCTGGTCGCGCCGGTGATCCGGGCTTGCTGGAACTGCGCGATACCGGGACAGTCCGGGTCGAGACGACCGAAGATTTGCCCGAAGGGGCATCGGCCCATCTGGCGCGCGCCATGGCACGGGCGCTGCGCATGCGTGATATTCCGGCCTATAGCGAAACCGATACCGGTGGGGATTACATCCTGCGCCCCAATGTGCAGGCCAGTCTGACCGATAACGGTGCCGCGCTTGATATTACGTGGGTTCTGATGCGCCCGGACGGGCTTGCGATTGATACCACCCATTCAGCCGGGGAGCTGGCCGCTGATCAATGGTTTGCCGATCAACCCACCGGGCCTGAGGAAAACAACCTCGCCATTCCCAAGGAACTGGTTGAGAAAGTCCGCGAGCTTGAAGGCAAGGCGGATGATCCGTTGGCAAAAACCTATGAAGGGTTGGTGGCCGAGCCCGCAGACGATATCGCCTTTATGATTACCGGCGATCGGTCGGCCTTGCGGGCGGCCCCGGTGATGAAGGTGGCGCTGATTGATTTTGCCGGTGCGCCGGGGGATGGCAACACCGCCCTTGCCAGATCAGCGGGTGCCTTGTTGCAGGCACGCGGCATCACGGTCGATAACCGCGAGATCGATGACAACAGTGTCATCCTGTCCGCCACGATTGATGTTAGCCCGGTTACCGAAGAAAACACCACCCCGCTTGATCGGGTATCGATCGAATGGATCATCATGGAAGTCGATGGCACGGAACTGGGGCAGATGAACCAGAACAATGTCGTG
>NZ_JBSWYV010000008.1:0-212004 GCF_056161285.1 Thalassospira sp. ABL2_045
TCGCCGTCATGCGCAAAATCATTGTAAGGGCAAACGCAAGGATGCGCATATATCATGCAGCGGTCCTTGACACTTAACACCGCTGCTTTTTAATTGCATTGGTTAATTGCGCGGGTTTTATGCCGCAAAAGAATTGCGATCAATCCGGCCCGTATTTCAGGGCATGGTGCACGATCTTTTTCATCACGGTTGGCAGGGCAAAGTCCGAAAGCCCGTCAATGGTTGTCCAACTGCCATCAAGTTGATCGGCCTCCTGCGCGGGCAGGCTTGTCGCCAGTACGCTGACATTGAGATGAAAATGCGTGAAGGTATGGCCAACCGTACCATCAAGTTCCGACCATTTCGCTGATACCGGCGCCTCGGAGAGCATGACATCATCAGGTGCCTCGATCGCGCGCCAGTCACTGCCGGGCACTTCGTAAAGGCCGCCCAGCAATCCCTTTTCAGGACGACGACGGACCAGAATGCGGCCATCGTCTTCGCGCCGGATCCAGAAGGCATAGCCGACGCGGGTCGGTTTCGGTTCTTTCTTGCGTTTCTTGGGAAGGTCGGGCGCGATGCCGGATTTACGCCCTTCGCAATCGGCCTGCCACGGACAAATGCCACATGCCGGATTGCGCGGGGTGCAGACCGTCGCACCCAAATCCATCAATGCCTGGGCGTAATCGCCGGGGCGATCGGATGGCGTCAGGGCGGCTGACTTTTCCTTGATTTCCGGTTTGACGTCGGGCAACGGCGTTTCCAGCGCAAACAAACGCGAAATCACCCGTTCGATATTGCCATCCACCGGGCTGGCATGGCGGTTAAAGGCAATGGCGGCAACCGCGCAGGCGGTATAGGGACCAATGCCCGGCAGTTTCAGCAAGCCTTCCTCGGTATCGGGAAAAACACCGTCATACTCGGTGGCCACCACCTTGGCGCATTTATGCAGGTTGCGCGCACGGGCATAGTATCCAAGCCCCTGCCAGGCATGCAGAACATCATCAAGTTCGGCATTGGCAAGATCGGTCACCGTTGGCCAGCGGTTCAGAAAGGCCGCAAAATAGGGTCCCACCGTTTGCACGGTGGTTTGTTGCAGCATGATTTCGCTGAGCCAGACGTGATACGGATCGGGCGTCTCGCCGGGTTCTGATCGCCAGGGCAGGGTGCGGTGATGGCGGTCATACCATTCCAGCATGGTTACTGCGAGGCGTTGGGTGTCCTGATGGGTGAAATGCACGTCGATCCCGTGTTATGTTGTTTTACGGATCTGGTCCGAAGTTATGCAGACCCTACGAAAGAAGCGGGCGTGAGCAAGAAAAAAGATAGTTCTGGTACGAAAAGTGGCTCGATGCTGGATCAGGCATCGAAGTCTGTCGCACCAAAAAAGAAGCAGGGATTTTCCCCGCTGGGCAGTTCGGAACGCCGCATGGGACTTCGCAATGTTGCCCCGCTTGTGGGTAATCTGACCCGGCCACTCGTGCGCAAACGCGGCTTTTTCCAGACCGAGATTATCCTGCATTGGGCCGAGATCGTCGGGCGTGATCTTGAACAATATACCATGCCGCTGAAATATAGCCCGCCGCCCAAGGAAAGCATTGCTGGCGGTACCTTGCTGATCCGCGTGGTTGGCCCGGTCGCGCTTGAGCTCCAACATCGCATGCCGCAAATCATCGAGCGGGTGAACAGCTATTTCGGCTATCGCGCGATCAACAAGATTACAATGCTTCAGGGGGATATTTCACGCCCGGAACGCACCGTCAAACGCCCGGCCGAAGTACCCGAAGCTGACATCAGCCCCACCAGTCAGGCCGACCTCGAAAAGATCGAAGATCCCCACCTGCGCGAAGTTTTGACCCGACTTGGCCGTCATATCGCCGGTGCAAGCGGTGGGCTGCGCCCCAAAACCGGCAAGAAATAAGGCATTCACCACGGTTGGCCGGGGCTGTTAACCGCGTGCTGCGTGATCACGGCCTGTTGTCTTGTGCGTCGGGGATAATCGAATCAGTTTATTGAAATGAACGATCACGGAGTTGCCGCAATTGCGCGCCAACTTGGCGACTCGTTGGTGGCATAGCCGTTTTCGGGGGTGTGTTGACTCCCGCGCTGCAACAGGCTTGTAATCACAAAACTTTGTTTTAACGGAGGTTTCCTTGCTAAAGGCAGTTAAGTTTCTTGCTGGTGCTTTTTTGATGATGGTTGGTGTGGCAAGCACCCAACAGGCACAAGCAGTTGAATGGAAAGAACATGTGATGGGAGATGCAAATGCGCCGGTCACGATGATTGAATATGCATCTTTGACCTGCCCGCATTGTGCGTCCTTCCACACCGAGGTTCTGCCTGAGATCAAGGAAAAGCTGATTGATACCGGCAAGCTGAAGCTGATCTTCCGCGACTATCCGCTTGATGGTGTTGCCCTGCGGGCCGCCGCCATCGCGCAGTGCGCGGGCGAAGATCGCTATTTCGGTGTTCTGGGCATGCTGTTCAAATCCCAGCTGACCTGGGCACGTTCGCAGGACCCGATTGGCAGCATCAAGGAAGTGGTACGCTTTGCCGGCATGACCGGTGACGCGGTGGATGCCTGCATTGCCGATCAGGAACTGATTGACGGTATCGTTGGCTCGCGCATGACCGGTGAACAGGAATTCAACGTCAATTCCACGCCGAGCTTTGTGCTGGACGGTGACACCATTGCCGGTTCGCGCGATGCGGAATTCTTTATTGAAAAAGTCGAAGACCTTATCGACTAACCAAAACAATTCTGCCGAACACCGCACCTGCGGTGTTCGGCAACAGGGGACAGGGTCGGACCGGGGGACATGATTGGTCCAGTTTAAATCGCTAAAGCTGACGGGGTTCAAGTCCTTCGTCGATTCAACAGATCTACTCGTTGAAGACGGGCTGACCGGTGTTGTCGGCCCGAACGGCTGTGGCAAATCCAATCTTGTCGAAGCACTGCGCTGGGTGATGGGCGAAACATCGGCCAAGCAGATGCGTGGTTCTGACATGTCCGACGTTATTTTTGGCGGCACATCAAGCCGCCCTGCGCGTAACGTCGCCGAAGTATCCGTTACCCTTGATAATAGCGAGCGCAAGGCGCCCGCGATGTTCAATGATTTCGATATGCTCGAAGTCACGCGCCGTATTGAACGCGGCGGCGGGTCGAACTATCGAGTCAATGGCAAGGACGTCCGCGCCCGTGATGTGCAATTGCTGTTTGCCGATGCCGCGACCGGTGCGCGCTCAAACGCCATGGTGTCCCAGGGCAAAATTGGCGCCCTGATTGGCGCCAAACCGATCCAGCGTCGCCTGATCCTTGAAGAAGCCGCCGGCATCACCGGCCTGCATTCACGCCGTCACGAAGCAGAGCTGCGTCTGAAGAACGCTGAGCAGAATATGGAACGTCTTGAAGACGTTCTGTTGCAGCTTGATGGTCAGATCGCGTCCCTGCAAAAACAGGCAAGACAGGCCGAACGGTATCGCAAGCTTTCGGAAAGTGTCCGCCAGACCGAGGCCTTGCTGTTCCATATCCGCTGGACCGACGCCCAGAAACGTCAGGAAGACGCCCGGGAATTGCTGGTCGCTGGCGAAAGTGCCGTGCGTGACCTGACCTCATCAGTGACCGAGGCCACAACGGTTCAGGCCCATGTTGCCGCAAGCCTGCCTGATCTTCGCAAAAAAGAGTCCGAGGCTGCCGCCGCCCTGCAGCGCCTTTTGATCGAACGCGAAGGCTTGGATAAGGACAAGGCGCAGATCGAAACCCAGATGGGCCAGCTGCGCGGGCGCATTCAACAGATTGATGCCGACCTTGCGCGTGAGGCGGAACTGGCAAGTGACGCCGAAGGCGCTCTTAAAAAACTTCAGGACGAGCGTGAAGAACTGAGCGAAGCCCAAGGCGGCGAAGACGACGCGCTTGATGAAGCCCGCGAAGTTGCATCCGAAAAGGCCCTTCGGGTTGAAGAGCTTGAAACCGATGTCGATGCCATGACCAACAAGGTTGCCGAGGAAGAGGCGCGCCTTAAATCGGTTCAGCAGCGTTTAAGCGAACTTAATGCCCGCCGGTCACGCCTGACCGAACGCCATGACGAAGCCGTCGCCAAGCTTGATGATATCCGCATTGAAGCCGACTTCTCCGAGGCACTTGAAGAAGCCAGCATGCATCTTGAAGAGTGCGAGGAACTGGTCGAGCAGCGCAAGATGGCGGTCGAAGAGGCCGAAATGCGCCTGGCTGAAATGCGTGACCGCGAAGACGGTCTGAAAACCGCTGAAAGCGATGCCCGCGATGCCCTGCGCGATGCCGAAAGCCGCAAGGCCCGCCTGACCGCCGAGATTGAGGCACTTGAAAGTCTCCTTCGCGGCGGTGACGACGACAAATATCCGGGCGTAATCGAAAACATTACGGTGCAGGGCGGTTTTGAACTGGCCATGGCCGCCGCCCTTGGCGAGGACCTTGATGCCCCGGATGCGATTGATGCGGCGATGCATTGGGCGACCATTGATCCGGCGACTGATGATCCGGCCTTGCCCGATGGTGTGACGGCACTTGCCAAATATGTCGAGGCACCCGCACTTCTGAACCGTCGTCTGTGGCAGATTGGCATTGTCGATGACGAGGCGACCGGGAACTTCCTTGCCAAAAACCTGAAGGTTGGTCAGCGCCTTGTCTCGCGCGAAGGCGCACTTTGGCGTTGGGATGGCTATCGCATTCTTGCCGGGGCTGAATTGCCTGCTGCTGTGCGCCTGCGTCAGCGTAACCGCCTTGAAGAACTCCGCGGTGAACTGGAAGAAGCCGATGCGGTGGTCGAAGCCGCAACTGAGCGTGCCGAGATCGCCAGTGAAAATGTCGAACGCCTGGACGAAGAAATCGAGGCGGCCCGAACGGCGGAGCAGGAATCCCATCGCGCGGTGCGCGATGCGGAAAATGCCGCGTCCTCCGCGCGTGAGGAAATCGCCAATATCAAACGCGATGCTAGCGCCATCGAAAGCCGCCTTCAGAACGCCGAAGAAGCCGAAAAACGCGCCAAGCAGGACCTTGATGAACTGATCGCCGAACAGGAAGAGCTTGCTGCCCTGCCAGAGGAAAGCAGCGAAGGCCTGATGGAAATCAAGGCCGAACTGATCGAGAAACGCGCCAATCTGGCTGATGCACGCGCCGATCAGATGGAAGCCCGAAGCCAGCTTGAACGCATGCAAAGCACCATGTCGGGCCGGCGCAAACGCCTTGAATTTGTTGAAAATGAAATCGCCACCTGGAACGAACGGGCATCCGGGGCCGGTGAACGGGTTGCCGAACTGCGCGAACGTCAGGAAGAAGCCCGCATGGAGATCGAGGAGCTTGAACTCAAGCCCGAAGAGATCGAAGAGCGCCGCGCCATCCTGTCAGACCGGATCGAGTTTTCCGACGCGACCCGCAAAGAAACCGCCGATGAGTTGCAGCGCGCGGAAAATGCCCAACGCGAAGCGGACATGAATCTGCGTGAAGCCGAACAAAAACTGGCCGAGGCCCGCGAAGGCCGCGTGCGCTGTGAAGCCCTGCTTGAGCAGGCCGAACAACATCGCCGCGATCTGATCGAACGTATCCGCGAACGCGTCAATGCCACCCCCGATCAGCTGGTTGAACTGGGCCAGATTGATCTGACCAAGGAATTGCCGAGCGAAGGAGATATCGAAGCCCGCCTGCAACGCCAGACCCGCGAACGTGAAAATCTGGGTGCGGTCAACCTGCGCGCCGAGGTCGAGTTGGCCGAGATGCAGGAACAGAAAGACACCATGGTGTCGGAACGCGATGATTTGATTGCTGCCATTGAAAAGCTGCGCAATGGCATCAATCAGCTCAATCGCGAAGCCCGTGCGCGCCTCAAAGCCGCCTTTGACGAGGTCGACAAACACTTCCAGCAACTTTTTGTCCGCCTGTTTGGGGGCGGTGGTGCGCATTTGATGCTGACCGAGGCGGATGATCCGCTTGAAGCCGGGCTTGAGATCATGGCATCCCCGCCGGGCAAAAAGCTCCAGCATCTGTCGCTGCTCTCGGGCGGTGAACAGGCCCTGACCGCTGTCGCCTTGCTGTTTGCGGTCTTCCTGACCAACCCGGCCCCGATCTGCGTGCTTGATGAGGTCGACGCCCCGCTTGATGACGCCAACGTTGACCGTTTCTGCAAGCTGTTGGAGGCCATTGGCCGTCATGCCAATACGCGCTTCCTGGTCATCACCCACCACCGTATGACCATGGCCCGGATGAACCGTCTGTTTGGTGTGACCATGGCCGAACGCGGTGTTTCCTCGTTGGTATCGGTCGATCTGCATCAGGCAGAAGTCTATTCCAAGAAAGAACAGACCGAGCTCGACTTCACCAACTGATCCGTGCTGCTTAATAAGCATCTCATTAATAAACTGATAGGGCGGGCGATGTTACACATCATTGAAACTCAATGATGGTGATGGCCGAATGTCCCAAAAAGTGCGCGAGCTCTATGAACAGTTTCCCTATCCTTTGCGCGATCCGCAGCAGGAAAAAGACCGTCTGTTAATGCCGCCACTTGATACCCTCTCGCGGGTTAATCATTACTGTTTTGGCGGGACCAAGGTCTTTGATGACACCTTTCGCGCCCTTGTCGCGGGCGGCGGCACCGGTGATTCCCTGGTATGGCTCGCCGAACAGCTGCGTGATGTCGGTGGGACGGTGACGTATCTTGAGCCGTCTGAAGCAAGCACCAAGATCGCCCGCGCCCGGACCGAGGCCCGCGGCCTGACCAACGTGACCTTTGTTAATCAGACGATTTCGGAATTCGCCAAATCCGCGCCAGAAGCTTTTGATTACATCAATTGCGCGGGTGTCTTGCACCACCTTGAAGACCCCGAAGAAGGCCTGCGTGACCTGACGAGCGTGCTCAAGGTCGATGGTGCGATGGGCATTATGGTGTATGGTGAACATGGGCGTCTGGCGGTGACCGAATGGCGCAAAATGATCGAGCCTTTGCTCGAAGGCAAAGACCTGCAGCAACAGCTTGCCATGACGCGCACGCTGCTTTCGGCCCTGCCAGAAGACAATATGCTGCTCAAGATGGGCGGTGGTCCGGGCTTTATCAAAGGTCTGCTTGAAAACGATCCGGAAATCGTCGATTTGCTGCTTCATCCCGTCGAATGCGCCTATGATGTGCACGGGGTGTATCGTTTTGCTGCGTCTGCTGCTTTGCATGTGGCGGCCTTTACCGGTTTCTTCGGTTTTGGCGGTACCGGCAAGGCGCATTACAACATCGAAAATCTGGTCCGTGATCCGGGATTGCTACGCGAATTGGCGGCCAAGCCACTGCGCGATCAGCAGGCCTTCTGTGAACGGTTCAGTGGCGCGATGCCGCTGCATGCCTTTTATCTGACGCGCGAGGATAAAGGCCAAACGGCCGAGGTGTTGCCGGATGCCGAACTGGCACCCTATTTCTTTGTACCGCCCAACAAGACCTTCTTTGATGATCTGGTTGCCCTCGCCGGTCAGCCCGTTCTGATAGAAGATGGCAGTGGCAATGCGGTTGATCTGACCGGTGGGCCGGATCTGGCGCGCCTGTTGGCGGTGTTTGATGGCAAGAACACCGTGGCCCAAATCGTCGCCATCCTGCGCGACGAGATCCTTGATACCCAGCCGATTGATATGAATTCGATTGCGATCAATACGCTGGGGGCTGTTTGGGCGCTGTTTCACAAGTTCGACTGGATGCTGGCCGCCAAACCGGACGGCTGGCAGAAAACGGATGGCGAACGCACCCTTCGCGTGCGCAAGGTTTAATCCGCTTTTGAGTTTCAGACGGTTGGCGGGCTGGCTTTGCCCGGCATCGGTGAATCGGGCCAACTGACCGTCTTTAATCCATCGATATTTCATGGTTCTGGCTAAATTCGGTCCAGATTTTGGCAAATTGTCCGGTCAGCGTGAAAATCCCCGACTTTGTCATTTGGGCTGTTGAGGTGCTTCAAAGCGGCAAGAACCAAGGAAAACCGCCGGTTGCAGCCAAGTGGGCCAAGTCACTGTTATTTTTAGTGACTGCGACTATTGCCTAACTCTAAAAGTGTTTTCCTTCACATTTCATGGGTTAAATGTCTGAAATAATTGGAATTATTCCGGTTTTTGTCGGCTGCGCAAGACGGGGTTTTACAGCTTGACAGCCCATGGGGTGCTAAGTATGTTGCCCGCGCATTTCCTTGCGACGTCTGCAGGGCTGCCACAGCGGGGTTCACGACAATGAGCGATGATAAAGATCGCGCTTCATTAGCAGAGCTTGAAAGCAAACTGGCAGCTGTAACAGGCAAACGCGAAGAGCTGCACAGCCCGAACCGGGCGACCGGCAAACCATCCCAAGGGATGGCGCTTGGCATGAGGATTTCGGCGGAAATGATCGCTGCTGTCCTTGTTGGCTTGCTGATCGGCTGGGCGCTGGATCGGGTGCTTGATACGACGCCTTGGCTGCTTGTTCTGTTTGTTTTTCTCGGGGCAGGTGCCGGAGGTTTGAACGCTTATCGCGTTGCCAAGGGTTTTGACAGTGCTGTCGGACTTGGTCGTGCGATGGGGGAGCGCAAGCAGGGGAACGGGGACCAATCCGAACCCTGATAATATTGAGCGAGGATTACGGTGGCTGGACCGCTAGAGCAGTTTGAAATCAAGCCCTTGGCCGAACTTTCGGTTGCCGGCATTGATGTTTCCTTCACCAACTCCGCACTTTGGATGGTGATCGCAGCCGTTCTCGTAACGGGCTTCATGACGCTTTCGATGCGTCGCGGCGCGCTGGTTCCGGGCCGCTGGCAGGGCGCTGCCGAGGTGATGTATGAATTCGTCGCCAATATGCTCAAGGACAACGTGGGAAGCGCAGGTCGCAAATATTTCCCGTTCGTCTTTACGCTGTTTATGTTTGTTCTGTTCGGGAACCTGCTTGGCATGATCCCGCACAGCTTTACCTTTACGAGCCACATCGCTGTAACCTTTGCGATGGCTCTGGTGATCTTCCTCGGTGTGACGGTCATCGGCTTCATGCGTCATGGTACGCATTACCTTCGGATGTTCTTCCCTGAAGGTGCGCCGATTGCGACTGCGATCATTCTGATCCCGATCGAAATCATCTCCTATTTCTCTCGTCCGTTCAGCCTGGCGATCCGACTGTTTGCGAACATGACCGTCGGCCACATCATGCTGAAAGTTATCGGTGGGTTCGTTGGCCTGATTGGCATTCTCGGCGTGCTTCCGTTTGCTTTGCTGACGGGGATTACTGTTCTGGAGTTCGGCATTGCTGCGCTTCAGGCTTATGTCTACACAATTCTCACCTGCATCTATCTCCATGATGCAATCCACATGCACTGATGTGTGTGGTTTGGTGTGATCTCTTCTGATTGCCTTTAAGAAATTCGAAAGGGTGAAGTTATGGAACTCGATGCTGCTAAGATGATCGGTGCTGGCCTGGCTGCTATTGGCATGATTGGTGCCGGTATCGGTGTTGGTAACATCTGGTCGAGCCTGATTGCGACTGTTGGCCGCAACCCGGCTGCAAAAGGCGACGTTGAACTGTATGGCTGGATCGGCTTTGCTGTTACCGAAGCTATTGCACTGTTCGCACTCGTCGTTGCGCTGATCGTTCTGTTCGGCTAATCGGCGCCTTTTGCGCGAATACACGGCCCGGCGAGGCACCCCCTCGCCGGTCTCGTTGAATTCGGGAGTAGGCTATGCCGCAGTTTGATATTGCGACGTTCTCAGAACAGATTTTCTGGCTGTTCGTTATTTTTGCCATCTTGTATTTCCTGATGTCGAAAATCGCGCTGCCGAAGGTCGGTGAAGTTCTTGAACGCCGTCAAAAAACCATCGAAGACAACCTTGGCAAGGCTCGGGCGTTGAAAGACGAAACCGATGCCGCCATCGCGAAATACGAGGCTGCTTTGGCAGAAGCTCGTGAGGCTGCTCAGGCTGACATTCGCGAAGCATCGGAAAAGGCTGCTGCAGAGCAAGCCAAGAAAACCGATGCCATGGTCAAGAAGCTGTCTAAAAAGACATCTGATGCCGAAAAGGCAATTGCGGACGCGAAAGCGGATGCAATGACTGGTGTTGCAGAAGCAGCATCGGAAATTGCCCGTGAAGCAACCGACAAACTTATCGGTGTCAAGGTTCAGGCCAAAACTGCCGACAAGGCTGTTTCGGCAATCGTAGGAGAGTAAGACAATGGCAACCCAAGAGGTTACTTTCCTTACCGATCCATACACCTGGACCACGCTTTCTTTCGTGCTGGTCGTCGGTTTTGGCGGTTTCAAAGCCGTCAAGGGTATCTCGGGCGCACTTGATAAACGTGCCAAGAAGATCTCCGACGAACTGGATGAAGCACAGCGTCTTCGCGAAGAAGCCCAAGAGCTTCTGGCCAATTATCAGGCCAAACAGCGTGAAGCGCTCAAGGAAGCTGACGAAATCCGCGCGCATGCCAAGGCAGAAGCCGACCGCATGCTCGAGAGCGCCCAGGCAGAGCTCAAAGCGGCCCTTAAACGCCGTGAACAGCAGGCCCTGGATCGTATCTCCAACCTCGAAAGCCAGGCTATCGCCGAAGTTCGTGCGCATGTCGCCGAAATCGCAGCCGCGGCCACCACGGCCCTAGTTTCTGACAAGGTCTCCGGTGCAAAGGCAGACGAGCTGGTTGATAGCGCGATCGCGGAAATCAAAGGTCGTCTGAACTGATTTTTCCGGTTTTCGGAAATTAAAAACCCCGCAGCATTGCTGCGGGGTTTTTTGTTATCTGATGCCGAGGATCAATGATGTGATCAGGACAGTTTCTCGCGGCCATGCGGCGCTTCAAGGTCCATGACCGGGCCAAGCGGCACCACACCGGACGGGTTGATCGTCGGGTGGCTTTCGTAATAGTGGCCCTTGATATGGTCCATACACACCGTCTCCTTGATCCCGGGCTGTTGATACAGATCGCGCGTATAGGCCCAGAGATTGGGATATTCATTGAGCTTGCGCAGATTGCATTTGAAATGCCCGTGATAGACTGAGTCAAAGCGCACAAGGGTCGGAAACAGGCGCCAGTCGGCCTCGGTAATCTGATTGCCCACCAGATAGCGCTGCTTTGACAGACGTTCTTCAAGCCAATCAAGCGTGTCAAACAGGGTCGTGACGGCTTCTTCATAGGCCGACTGCGTCGTGGCAAAGCCCGACTTGTACACGCCGTTATTCACATCGTGATAAACGCGCTCGTTGACCGCGTCGATCTCAGCCCTTAACGCTTCGGGATAGAAATCGACATCGGTTGCGCCAAGATCATCAAAGGCACTGTTAAACATGCGGATGATCTCAGCAGATTCATTGCTGACAAGTTTGTTGGTCTTCTTGTCCCAGATCACCGGCACGGTGACGCGCCCGGTATAATCAGCCATCGCATCGGTATAGACCTGATGCATGAAATCGCGATCTTCCAGATGATCGGGAAGGCCGGCTTCGCGGTCAAATTCCCAGCCATTCTCGCCCATATGCCAATGCACGACAGACACACTGATCATGTCTTCCAGGCCCTTGAGCGCGCGGAAGATCAGGGTGCGGTGCGCCCACGGGCAGGCATAGGAAACATACAGGTGATACCGGCCTTTTTCGGCCGGGAATTCGGCATTCTGATCGGCAGACACCCAGTTGCGAAAAGCAGAATCCTGGCGTTTGAATTTTCCGCCAGTGCTTTTGGTGTCATACCATTTGTCTTGCCATTTTCCGTCGACAAGTAATCCCATGTCCGTTTCCCAAATTCTGTTCGTCGGTGTGGGCAGTCATCCTGCCTCGGTTAGGCTTCATTCTCCTGATTTGCGCGTTGAAGACAATCCGCTGATGTGACATTAATTTGTTTCCAATCGCGCAACAGTATCCCAAGAAATGTAGCCAGGAGCCGCATAATGCTGATCGGAAACCTTGACGGTATGACCGTCTTTGCCCGTGTTGTTGAAGAACGCAGTTTTTCCGGTGCGGCGCGCAAGCTTGGCATGTCAAAATCGGCCGTCAGCAAACATGTGACCAAGCTTGAAGATAACCTTGGTATCCGGCTTTTGAACCGCACCACACGGCGGCTGAGCCTGACCGATGCGGGATCGACGTTTTATCAGCATTGCGCGCGCGTGGTCGAAGAAATCGAAACCGCTGAACATGCCCTGACCGACTTGCGCGGCACACCGCGCGGCACCTTGCGCATTTCTGCCCCGCTGACCTTCGGGCAGATGTATCTGCCGCAACTGGTCACCGAATTCATGGAAAAGTATCCGGGCCTGCATGTCGATATCCATCTGGACGATCACATGGTGGATCTGGTGGCCGAGGGGATCGATATGGCGGTCCGCATCACGCGCCTTAAGGATTCAAGTCTGATTGCGCGCAAGCTGGCCGATTTCACCGGCCACGTCGTGGCGTCCCCAGGCTATCTTGCTGAACACGGGGAACCCAAAACCCCGCAGGAACTGGCAGACCATAAAACGATTTCCTACACCAATGTGCCAAGCCCCAATATCTGGGATTTCGAAGGGCCTGAAGGCCAGGTCTCGGTGCGCGTCGATCCGGTGATGTCATGCAATAACGGTGAATTCACCTCCGTCGCCGCCATTCGTGGTCTAGGCATCGCACGCGAACCGGAATTCATCGTTGCCGAGGCGCTCAGCGAAGGACGCCTTGTTCGCATCCTGCATGATTACGACCCGCTAAGCAGTGGCGGCATTTACGCGGTCTATCCGGAACGTCGCCATCTGCCCAGCAAGGTGCGCGTCTTTATCGATTTCCTGGTTGAGAAATTCAAAGGTGGTCTGTGCAACTTCCACAAGGATGCCTGCGTGGAATATCACGAAGGCCGTGGGCGCCAGCGCCCCACACCCTGATAACTTGGGTGACTTGGATTACTTGCTTTCCACCCGCCAGCCCAGCAAACAGATCGCCCCGATCAAAAGCGCCACCAACGGGATGGGCAGCAGATTGGTAATGCCACCAATCACCGTCTTGAAACTGTCAGTCTGAACAAACCCGGCCCAGTTGCTACCATGCCAGATGCGATCATCGGGCACATGGCGGAAATCGGGTAGGCCATCCTCAATTCGACCGATATAGCCATCATTTTCCGCCACCAGCCCGGCCAGAAGGTCGGGGGTTGAATTGGTATTCTGGGTTTCGGCTGTCAGGACATCACGATCAACATGCAGGCTGGTCTGGCTGCGCTTGTCCTGATCACGGACCTGCACGCGGATCAAACCGCGTGTTTCGATCGGTACTGTCGCCTGCCATGACTGATCAGGCAGCTGTTCGAACGGGGCGTTGATTTGCGCGCCGGTTTCCGGGTTGATCACGCTGGCGGCCTCGGGGGCAGCACCGATTTTGCGCCAGTTAAGGATCAGGCTGTCGCCATCCGGGCTGCGTTCGGTGCGCACCGTGTTTTCATCCAATGCCGGTTCCTTCATCAGCCAGTGCGAAAGACGCCTGAGCAATTCCGCCACCGGGCCGCCGCCATCATGACCGCGCTGCCACAGCCACATCTGATCGGAACTCAGCATCGCGACCCGGCCTTCCTCGACCCGCTGCATGGTCAGAAGCGGCAGGTCATCAACACCGGTCAGAAGCGTCATGGCATCCGGGTCCGACACCCGCGTTTCAATCTGACGATACCATTGCCCCCATTTCGGCGGTGTGTTGGGGGATCCGGCAATGGCGGTTGTAACCGGGTGCAGGCGGCCCGCCTGATTAACGCGCGGGATAAAGGCCTGCTCGACAATGCGTCCGGTTGGCGTAGCTGGCATCAGATCATTCAAGGCCGTGCTGGCAAGCCCGTCCGGCCCGACATATTCCGGCCCGGCGACGACTAGTGCCGCGCCGCCCCAGCGCACGAAATCAACGACCTTCTCCAGATAGTGCGGCGGCAAAACCCCGCGCATCTGATAGCGGTCAAAAATGATCAGATCAAACTGGCGCAAGCGCACTTCAAACAGATCACGGATCGGAAACGGGATCAGGGCCAGTTCGTTGATCGGCGTGTCATCGCCCTTTTCCGGCGGGCGCAAAATCGTGAAATGCACAAGATCCACACCCGGATCCGCCCGCAACAAATTCCGCCAGGCGCGCTCGCCCGGATGGGGTTCGCCCGATAACAACAACACGCGCAACCGGTCCCGTACACCAGTGGTTTCAAGGATCAGGCGGTTGTTGGATTTGTCGGTTTCTTCTTCAAGGGTATCCATGCGCAGTTCGGCCAACACCGACCCGGCATGAGGGACGGGGATGCTGACCCGGCGTTGTTCATTGGCGGGCAGGGCAATTTCGCGTTCCGTACCGTCTTCAAGCAACATGCGAACGGGAATGGCCGTTCCGGCGGGCAATTGCGGATCGATCGCCTCGATCATGAATTCGGCATCCTTACCGACAATGCCGTAATCCGCACTTTGGCGAATGACCAATCGACGGTCGCGTTCATCGCGCCCGCCACTGATCAGAACATGCAATGGTGCATTCAGGTCAAGACGCCCCGGCACGTCATGGACCTGTCCGTCTGTGATCATCATGACCCCGCCCAGCCGTTCGCGTGGCAATCCGCCCAGCAACCGGTCAAGCACGGCAAACATGCGGGTATCGGTTTGGCCCGGAACATCTTCAAAGCGAAGCTCGACCGTTGGATCATTAGCAAAGCGATCCTGCAATTCGGCAATTGCCGCATCGGTCTGTGCGGTTCGGTCGCCGACATTCTGGCTTGCGGATCGGTCGACCAGAACAAGGACGATGTCGCTTAGTTTTTCACTTTCGCGGTCGGTGAATTGCGGTGCCAGAAGTGCGAGAAGAACCAGCACCATGACGACAGCGCGCCAGACCGTGCCGCGCAGCCGGAATATGGTAAAGACAATCACCGCGCCAAGGCACAGAACGGCGAGTGCTTGCAGGATGGTGATATCGAGAAGCGGTGCGATCTGAAGGTTTTGCCATCCCTGGTTCATCGGCCCAACCTTTCAAGGATGGCGGGGATATGCACCTGATCGCCCTTGTAACTCCCGGTCAGGGCATACATCACCAGATTAACCCCAAACCGGAAGGCCATTTCACGTTGGCGCGGCGATATGTCTTCGCTGCGCAGATCATCACGGCCTTCGGGGATGATCCATGCCGATGCCCAGTCATTGCCACCAAACAGCACCGAGGCCACCCCGTCCAGACGCTGACTCGGGCGGGCATCAAGCCACAGTGGTTCGGAAAACCGGCCAAAGGCATGATCAAGCAGATAGAAACTGCGAAACAGGATGTGATCACTGGGCGCACGATCCAGAAGCGGCACTTCCAACCCGGCCAGAAGCCGGCGCAAACGGGCCGGCTGGACTTCGCGGTCACGACTGTCGATCAGGATCATCCCGCCGTTATTGAGATAGCGGTTCAACCGATCCTGCGCGCGTTCGGAAAACGGTTCCTGCCCATCGACCAGCGGCCAATAGATCAGTGGATAGAAACTGAGTTCGTCGGTTTCAGGATTGATACCATCAACCGTGTTGAGCTCCGCAGCACTGCGCCGACGCAAAATCTCGGTCAGTCCGGTCATGCCCGCCCGGCTCAGCCGGTCAACCGGCGCATTACCGGTTTCAAGATAGGCCAGGCGGGGCTGCAAGGCGGCATCGGGCAGAGACGCGGCATGGCCGACTGAGGGCAACGCGACTGCTGACAGTACCCCACTGCCAAGAACGAGTGCCAACAGGATTGATGTCAGCGCATTGCTGCGTCGGCTGCGCCGCAGGGACAGATTGTTAAGCGCAAGCAAGATCAGCGCATCAAGCAGAACCAGCATAAGGGCCGCCAACAGGCAAAGGGCAGCCAGATCAATCTGGCTTTGATCGGTGATTTCGCGCGTGCGGATCCCTGATGGCCAGATCACATCACGCCCGATGTTCGTGAGTGACGGGCCCAGGTTCAACGCAACGGCCTGACCGTTTTCCCCATAAATGCCCGGCGGGTGGCGTGGGCTGGGTACCGGAAGCGGTGTCTGGACCGGCAGGATAAGGGCATCGGGCTGATGTGGGCGGCCAAACCCGTCAAGCACGGTCTGGGCGGGCAGGCTGCTTTGCAGTTCGGCGTCGCTGCGATTGCTTGGGCTGGCAAGCGGCAGCAGCTTTTGCCACAGCTCGACAAACAGGCCCGACATCGGCAGGTTCGACCAGTCCGCCCATGGTGTTACATGGAACAGTACAATCCGCCCGGCATTGCGCGATGTGCTGGTAATTAGCGGCGTGCCATCGGTCAGACGTGCCCAGGTCTTGCTGACAATGTCGGGGTCCGGCTCGGCCAGGAGTTGACGGGTAACCGTGATGTCGCCCGGGACTTCAATGCCCTGAAACGGACTGTTTTCGGGAAAATCGAGCAACCTTTTGGGCTTCTCCCAGGACATTGATCCGCCAAAGTCGCGGTTACCAAGGCGCAGCGTGACGGGCAAAAAGTCCTTTCCGATCTGCGACGAACTGTCCCCGGCAAAGCGGACCAGCATGCCGCCTTCATTGACCCAGCGTTCCAGCGCATCAAACTGGCTGCCAAGCCCCGATATCGGCCCGGCGGAAACCAGAACATCGACCCCGTTTTCCAATAAGGTTCCCAGCGGCGCAAAGGTCACATCGGCGTAGGGCGACAGCGCACGATCCAGGAAGAAATACTGATCAGACAATACCCCCGGACCATCGCCGGAACTGACGATTACGCCAACCCGGCGTTGCTGCCAGCGCGCCCCGGTCTGAAAGACCGACGCGGCACTTTCGATCCCTTCGACCCCGACGGACTGAATGGCATTTGAAATGTCGTTTGGCAGCAGGATCGCAATATCGCTTTTATCGGTGTCGGCGGCGATTTCAACACTATGACGCAAAATGACATTGCCGCGTTCGCCACGGGCCAGAAGGTTGACCTCGCGGGGCAGTTCAACGCGATTATGGGTAAGTGTTGCCACCATGCCCGTACCGGACCGGTTCAGCGATCGGATGGCGATGCGATCCGTGATGGTCGGCGAAATCGTTGTGATCGGTGCTATATCTTGCAGCTCTGAGGCAATCTCGGCCTTGCCGGGATTGTCCATCTCACCGGTCAGCCACAGGATGCTGCCAATTGACTGGCTCATGTCCGGACGTTCGGAAATGAGATCGGATAGCGCGGCATAATCTGACGGCCAGGGACGCGGTTGCAGGCGGTCAAACAGGCTTTTGGTATCATTGGGCGATACCGGCCCGACAATGTCGGGCAGTTTCCATGTGGTCGCCCCGGCGGCCTCAGGTGCTGTTTGCGCAACATAGATGGTTTGCAGATCAAACCGGGCCTGATTGGCGATCTGTTCCAGTGCCGTGCGGTATTGCCGCCAGTTGGCAGCACTGTCCCAGCCATTATCGGCAATGATCAGAATCGCGCCATCATTGGCGGCAAAGTCATTGCGGTTCATTACCGGGCGGGCCGCGGCAATGATCAGAAGGGTCAGGATCAGGCAGCGCAGAATGGTCTGCCAGATCGGGGCGCGCTGAATATCGCGGCGCTTGCTCTTAAGGCCGCGCAGGATGCGGGCGGCCGGGAAGGTAACGGTCTTTGGTGATCGGGGGGCTGATCGGATCAAAAGCCAGACAATCGGCAACACCATCAGCCCGGCCAGCATCGCAGGATACAGAAATGTGATGGCCGACAGGCTCATGACATCTCCTGCGTGTTATGGCGGTGCATGCTGGGCCGTCCCCGGCCGTTCGACCCGCTTTGATTTTGCCGTTCGCTCAGATGCTGATAAAGCGCGAGTAATGTCGGGCTGGCACTTTCGGATGTGACATGGCGATCATAAAGCCAGTCATTCTGGCGCGCGGCATCGCGGACAAGTGCCCGCCATTTCTGGGCGCGCTTTTGATAGCCATCGGCAAGGTCTTCGAATTTTTCGCTGCGAAAAATCATCTGATCGCCGGTATCAAACAGATCTACGCGCCCCTGATAGGGCGGGGTGATTTCCGCAGGGTCAAGGATCTGCACCAGCGCACCGTCATTCTGATACTGACCGAGACGGCGAACGGTGCGCGTTGATTTTTCCGTTTGATCGGCAAATTCAAGGAAGTCGCCCAGGATCAGGACCGAATGTTTGCGTCCCGGGTGAATGTTGGCCCCCTGATCGGAAATGCTTTGCGGGGTGGCCAGCATCGCATGGGCCAGTTTTTCAAGATGTTCGGCCGATGTGATGCGTGTGCGTTCACCATCAAAGGTCCCGACGGTTTCGCCATTCCGGATCAAAAGATCGGCCAGCGCGATGGAAATGATCAGGGTGCGTTCGGCCTTGGATGGCAGGCTGTCTTTTGATGACCAGTATGTCGAAGGTGAAAGAACTGGCCAGATCCAGTAATTGTGACTGGCCTGCCATTCGGTCTGACGGATGAAGGTATGTTCACTGCGTGCCGACCGGCGCCAGTCAATCTGGTTGGTCGGATCGCCCGGCACATACGGTCGGAACTGCCAGAAATCACTGCCCGGTCCGACCTTGCGATTGCCATGCAGGCCACTGCGCAGACTGATGGCCGTTCGGCGCGACTCATCAATCAGCTGGGGCAGTCGGGCCGCAAGGGCGCGGGCGGCGGCGACATGATCATGCACGGCAGTGCTCGCCAATTAGCTGTTCTCCTGCAAATGGGCCAGCGCATCGGTAATCAGGCCCTTGGCGGTAAACCCTTCGGCGCGTGCGCCATAGGTCAGACCAAAACGATGGCGCAGGACCGGAACGGCAAGTTCTTCGATATCCTCGATGGATGGCGCAAAGCGGCCAAACAGCATCGCACGTGCCCGGCACGCCAGTGACAGCGCCTGTGCCGCACGTGTACCCGGACCCCAGGCAACGTTTTCGCGGATATCGGCAAGCGATGTGCTTTCCGGGCGGCATTCGCGGCAAAGTGCGATGATGGTATCAAGCACCCGGTCGGGCATCGGCAGACGCCGAACAAAGTCCTGTGCCTCAACCAGATCATCGGTCTGAAGAACCTGACGCGGACGTGTAGGATAGCGCCCGGTGGTCTCGGTCACGATTTTGCGTTCTTCCTCGGCATCCGGGTAACTCAGGCGCACTTCAAGCAGGAACCGGTCAAGCTGTGCTTCGGGCAGGGGATAGGTACCTTCCTGCTCCAGTGGGTTCTGGGTGGCCAGAACATGGAACGGTTCGGGCAGCTTGTGGCTGTAACCGGCCACCGAAACTTCGCGTTCCTGCATGGCCTGTAACAGGGCCGACTGGGTCCGCGGGCTGGCACGGTTGATCTCGTCGGCCAGAAGAAGCTGGCAAAATACCGGCCCCTTGATAAAGCGAAAGGCCCGTTTGCCGTCCGCCCCTTCTTCGAGCACTTCGGAGCCCAGAATGTCAGCTGGCATCAGATCGGGGGTGAACTGAACACGCTTATCAAGCAGGCCAAGAACCTTGCCCAGTGTGTGGGCCAGCAAGGACTTGCCAAGGCCCGGCGCACCGACCATCAGCACGTGTCCACCCGATAAAATGCCGATAAGTGTTTGCTCTACGGCATCATTCTGCCCAAATATAATAGAGGAAATCATTTTGCGGGCTTCGGCCAGCCGTGCGACACACTCGTCCAGACGAGCTGCATCGCGTTCCAGACTGCTTTCCTGGGAGAAACCCATTTCTTCGGGGAATTGTGGCGCGTTTGTCATGGCGGTTGACTGTGCTTCCTATGTTGCAGTGCAGGCGCTGGCAGGCCAAAGAACGCAGATGAAATCGGTTAAGCGAAACGGGAAAACGTCTGGTTCAGGATCAACTCTACAGCATGAATGATAACCAAAAAACCGTCGATCTCGCCGAAAAATTGTGGACGCGCTTGCGCGGGCAGAAGCCTGATACCGGGCGGCATCCGCAAATCTGCGGCGATATCCCTATGTCTATAGGTCGGGATGGCACCTGGTTCTATCAAGGTGGCCCGATTGGCCGAATCGAACTGGTGAAGCTTTTTTCTTCCGTACTGCAGCGTGACGAGGAAGGCGGTCATTGGCTTGTGACCCCGGCCGAGATGGCCCGGATCGATGTCGAAGACGTCGCCTTCATCGCAGTCGAGATGCAAAACGAAGGCGAAGGAAAGGATCAGAAGATCCGCTTTCGGACCAATATCGACCAGTGGGTGGAACTTGATCAGGACCATCCGCTTCGGGTCGAACATGACCCAGAAACCGATGAACCATCTCCCTATGTCGGGTTGGAGCGCGGTCTTGAAGCGCGTCTGAACCGGGCGGTATTTTATCAGCTGGTCGAACTGGCCGAGGAAATAAGTGACCCTGATAACGGTATGATCCGTATCGGTGTGTATAGTCATGGCCAATTCTTTGAGATCGGTCGTATGGAGGCCACCGAATGACACCCGATGACATCATTGCAGCCTTGCGCGCGCCGACAGGCGATGTTTTGCAGCGCCGTGGTGATCATGCTGTCGATTTTCCGGGCTCCAAATCCCGCGCACGGGCTTTTGCCGATGGCGAACTGGTCTCGCGCCCGGCGGCCGTTCTGGTGCCGCTGGTCAAACGCGATGCCGGTCTGCATGTCATCCTGACCCGGCGCACCGATCATCTAAGCGACCATGCAGGTCAGATCAGCTTCCCCGGGGGCCGACAGGAAGAAGTTGATGCCACACTTGAAGAAACCGCCCTTCGCGAGACCGAGGAGGAAATCGGTCTTGCGCGCCGTCATATCGACCTGGTCGGGCGGATTGACGATTATTACACCGTGACTGGCTATCAGGTGACGCCGGTGATTGGTCTGGTGACCCCGCCCTTTGATCTGAAACCCGATGATCATGAAGTTGCCGAAGTCTTTGAAGTTCCGCTGAGTTTCATCCTTGATCCACGGAACCAGAAACTGCAAACCGTGACGTTCGAGGGCACCCGCCGGCGTTATTTTGCGATTCCGTACCGCGAATATTACATCTGGGGGGCAACGGCCGGGATGCTGGTCAATTTCTCGGAAGTCATCCGGGCCAACGCGCCGTCACTGCAAGCCTAACATGTTTACTTAATCCGAATACTGGGACCTGCCTTATGTTGCGACAAATCATCCAGATCGGCCTTCCCCTGATCCTGCCCTTTGTGATGTATGGGCTGTGGTTAAAGTGGGCGCGCGCCAAGGCCATCCGCGAAGGTCACGACATTGTCCCACCCTGGAGCAAGGGGCCCTGGCTGTTGTTATTTGGTCTGGGCGTGGCACTGACGGCGGCAATCCTGATTTTCACCGCACTTGGGACTGGTGCGCCGCCCGATTCCATTTATCATGCGCCGGTATTGCGTGACGGCGTGGTCGAGCCGGGCTATTTCGAACCCAAGGAATAGCCACAGCCCAGTCACCGTCGGAATGCTCGAATGACAGGTGGCACCAAAGCAGCGATGACAGCACTCGAAGTAACCGGCAGATTGCGGCCATACGGGATCATGGTCGCCGATGATACCGCCCGCGTTTTTGATGCCATTGCGCAGCAAGGCGGTTGCGCGCGCTTTGTCGGTGGTGTGGTGCGTGATGCGTTGCTCAAACGCGACCTGGTGGATGTCGATATCGCTTGCGACCTTGCGCCCGAGGTAACCCAAGTAGCACTTGAAAAGGCCGGCATTCGGGTGATCCCGACGGGGCTTAAACACGGCACGGTTACCGCGATTACCGAAGCCGGGGCCTATGAAATCACCACGCTTCGGGTGGATGTTCTGACCGATGGCCGCCATGCCGAAGTCGCCTTTACCGACAGCTGGCTTGAAGATGCCAAGCGCCGCGATTTTACGTTTAACGCCATTTATTGCGATCTGAATGGCACGATCTATGACCCGTTTGATGGCGAAACCGATCTGCGCGACGGGCGGGTGCGCTTTATCGGGGTGGCCGAAAACCGCATTGCCGAAGATTTCCTGCGCATTTTGCGGTTCTTCCGCTTTCAGGCATGGTTTGGCCGCCCGCCAATTGATCCGATCGGCGCAGAAGCCTGCCGCAAGGCGGTAATTGGTCTTCACGATATTTCGGTCGAACGTATCCGCGATGAAATGTTCAAACTGCTGCGCGCAACCAGTCCGGCGGGCACGATCAATGACATGATCGGTTTTGGCATCCTGCCCGCGATCCTGCCGGAACTGACCCACACCGATTGCCTGCGCATCATGCAGTGGCTTGATAGCACCGCCCTTGCTGACCCCACCGTCCGGCCGGATCCGCTGCGCCGTCTGGCGGCCCTGTTTGCGCCCGAAGGCGATAAACGCAAAAGCGATGATCAGGAAGACAATCTGGCCGCAGCCGAACGTTTTGCCCGGAACTTACGCCTGTCGAACGAAGAAACCGACCGGTTTGCCGAAATGGTCGCCCATGCGCCGTTGATTGATCCGAAATTGCCGCCGGAAACCGTGCGCCGTGATCTTTATCGCATGGGGGCGGCGGCCTTTCGGGATGCGGTGCTTCTGGCATGGAGTGCGCGCGGTGCGGTCCCGCCACGCTGCACCCGGGCCGAAAATGACGAATGGAAAGCCCTGCTTGAAGCGGCGGCAAATTGGCAGCCGGTCAAATTGCCGATACAAGGGCGCGATATCCTGAAAGCCGGTCTTGCACCCGCAGGTCCGCGTGTCGGCGCGCTTTTAAAACAGGCTGAGGAATACTGGCTCGATCAGGATTTTAAACCCGGCCCGGATGAATTGATGGAATATGTCGCCCGCCAGAATGCGGCCGGCGACGAGGAGAAGTAATGACGACAGGCGCAATTGGACATCGGGTTTGCTGTTTTGGCGACAGTCTGGTCAATGGTGTGCGCGACGCTGAAAAGGGCGGCTGGCCCATGCGTCTCGGACGGCGTCTTTTCGACGAGGTCGGGCGCGAAGTCACCATCTATAATCTTGGTATCCGTGCTGAAACGTCCGAGGGGCTGAAAGCCCGCTGGGAATTTGAGGCCAAATTGCGCATGGTCGAAGAATTCCCGACAGTTCTGATCTTCAGTTTCGGGGTGAATGATGCCAACCACGCCGAAGATCGCGGCGAAGAAACCACCATGCGGGTGTCACCTGCCAAGTCTGCGGCGAATGCGGCCGAGATCATCGGGGCTGCGTCCAAACTGGCACCCACCCTTTGGGTCGGGCCACAGGCCGTGATTGATGGCAGCAAATCCAGTCAGGAAATCAATCAACGCCTTGAAGGTCTGAACCAGATTTATCTCGAAACCGCGCGCGGTTTTGATGTGCCTTACCTTGATCTGCTTGCAACGACCCTTAGCGATGACACATGGCAACGGGCCTTGCGGCGCGGCGATGGTTACCACCCCGATAAGCACGGCTATGACCGGTTGGCAGAGTTGATCTGGGAATGGGGTGCCGTTCAACAGGCTGTCGGACTGACACCTGCCGAAGGCTAGGCACCTTCGCAGATCAGGTCAGAATGTCGAAATACTGACCTCGGCTTCCTGCTGCTGCCAGTGCGCTCTGTGCATTGCCGGACGGGCTGTAGGTCGGCGAGGAAATTTGTTCGACATACTGGTCGGACTGCGTCTTTTGCTCGCCGTCTTTCAGGAACTGTTTCTGTTCATTGCGGTCGCGTTCATAGGACTGAACGGCGCGTTCAATTTCCTGATCCGATGTCAGGACGGACGCACGGGTCCCGTCAATAATCCGGTTCTGCTCGGCAAAGCGCTGCTCATCGCCGCGTTGCTGTGCAATGGGGCTTGCCTGCCGGATCGGGGCCGACTGCTGAAGATCAGAAAAGGGCGCAATAGTGACCATGACGGAACTGCTCGTTTGAACCGATTGGTGTTTTTAATTCGCGCGGAATATTACCCAGAGTGACTCGGATTTGAAGCCCTAATTTGCCCTTCAGGGCGACAAAAATGACAAGTCTTTGAAAACCAAATTAAAGTAATTTTGGCTCGCTGGCATTGTTGCTGTTTACATCATAGATTCCGGTCGCGAATCGGCTCGGACTGGTCTTTGCAAGCGCTTTAAGTTTCGCCGCTTCGACCGAAATATGGTCCAGCGTAATGTCAGTGCGTTCGGCCGGAAGACGGATCAAAGCAGCACTGACACTCATCAGATCAAAACGTGCGGGTTTGCCATCGCGACCCTTGCCGATCAGATAGCCGTTTTCACGGGTTTCCGGGTCATAGAAACTTTTGATCTGGGCATCGAACATGGCCTGCACACGTTTCACCGCCTCGACCGCATCTTCAAAATCAATCGACTGAACATAGGCAAAGAAATCATCACCGCCGATATGGCCGACAAACCAGTCATTCTGGCTTAGAACCTTACCCAGGATATCCTTGAACAACAGGATCGCCCGGTCACCTTGGCGGAAGCCATAGCTGTCATTGAACGGTTTGAAATTATCAAAATCGAAATAGACGGCAAACCGGCGCCGGCGCGGTTCGGCCAATGCCCGCGCGGCATAGCGGTAAATCGCACTGTTGCCGGGCAATCGGGTCAGCGGGTTTTCATCACGGGCATTCAGGGTATTGCGCTCATTCACCGCGCGCAAAAGCGCACTTTGATCGAGCACGCCAAGGTATTGACCGTTCTCGGTCAGGATCACACCATCAAGCGCCTCGGTCGCGACAAAGGTTTCAAGCAGTTCTGATAGGCTGGTGCGAATATCGGCAATCGGGCACCGGCGCAGGAACCGTTTGATATTGGCCCGGTTGGCCGGGTTTTGCAGCAACTCGCGGCCAAACGGCGTATAGATGAACGCCTTGAATTCGGAATCCCGGACAATGCCCAGCGGCTCGCCATCCGGATTGACGACCGGCACCAGCGAAATATCTGGGTTCTGCTGAAAATAGCTCAGGATATCGACCGGGTTGATGTCACTTGGCAGGGCGGCCGTTTCCAGCAAATAGGACCTGACAACGTCGTCGTCACGATCTGACTGGCGCCGTGAATCGGCGGCGATATCAGCAGCGGTTTTCACAAGGTCGGTCTGTTCGGGGATCTCAAGGGCGGGGCGGGCGATAAAGAAGCCCTGTACCAGATCACAGCCGAGACGACGACAACACTGGAATTCCTCGCGGGTTTCAACGCCTTCGGCAACCACCTGTGCGGCGATCATATGGGCAAAGGCGGTGATCTGTGTGACGAACAGTTCCTTGCGGCGGTCGCGGTCGATGCCATCAATGAAGAACCGGTCGATCTTGATGATATCAGGTTCGCATTCATACAGTGCGCGCAACTGGGCGAAACCGCTGCCGTAATCATCAATGGCAATCTTGAAGCCCTGACTGCGATAGCGCACCAGGATGTCCTTAAGGTATCCGGCATTGCTAATATCGTGGCGCTCGGAAATCTCGAGAAAGATCGTGTCGCGCTCCAGTCCGGCATAGCTCAGCAGGGCAGCAGTTTGACCGGGCTGGTAATCCTCGGTTTTCACAACGCGATTGTCGAAATTGTAAAACAGCTTGAGCCGCTTGGCGCCGGGGAAACGTGCGAATTTCTCGATCGCCTTGGCACGCAGCATCATGTCGACACTATGCAGGTTGCCGGTATCCCAGGCGGTATCAAACAGCGCCTGAATGGACGTGAACCCGGCATCCTCCCAACGGCGCAACAGCGCCTCATAGCCAAAGACATGGCCTGTATGCGGGCTGACAATGGGTTGAAATGCGAAGTCGACTTTTTCGACGACCTGCTGCCAGTTGCGCAGCATGACCGGATGGGTCATGGGTCGGTCGGATATCCACTGTTCATCTGCATCAGAATCCAAATGCAGTACCCCGATCTTCAAAATGGTCTTATTTCCCGGAAATTAGAAGAATTAGAAGTTCCGAGTTTGCTGGTATCTCAGATATGACAACAAGTTCGTGACAGTGGGATTACGAATATGTGACATCCGCGGAAAACATCCGCTTTTATGTCAAAAAACCGCCGCGACCCTATACAAAGGGGCTAGACAAATTCACGGAATCGATACCCTTTAAACCTGTCCGATTGCCCGCCCGGCAAGCGGATGATGCTCCTGAACCAGCCCGCGCAGCCGTGACTCGAGAACATGGGTATAAATCTGCGTGGTCGAGATATCCGAATGGCCCAGCATCTTTTGCAGGGACCGCAAGTCCGCCCCATTGGCCAGAAGATGACTGGCAAAGGAATGGCGCAGGACGTGCGGCGAAACCTTTGATGGCGGGACGCCGGCCTCGATCGCCAGATCCTTGATCATTTTCAGAAACATCTGACGGGTGAGATGCCCGGTTTTCCCGCGCGACGGAAAAAGGTATGAGGATTGCCCGGGGCGGTCGGCATGGCCATCTGATTTGTCTGATGGAATGAAGGCATCGCGAACATCTAGGTAATCCCGCAGCGCATCGCGCGCCGGATCAGAAAGCGGCACCAGCCGTTCCTTGCTGCCCTTACCGCGCACAATCAGCATCTGCGGATCGCGTGCGGCGGCGGCAAAGGGCAGCTCGACCAGCTCGGATACGCGCATGCCGGTGGCATACATCAGCTCCACCATCGCAAGCAGGCGTTTTCCCTTGATGCCCGGATGGTTGGTCGCCGCAAGGATCAGGCGGTCGATTTCCTCAATCGACAGGAATTTCGGCAGGGTCTGGCCCTGCTGGGGGCTGTCGATATTCGATGACGGGTCGTCATTGCGATAGCCATCGGAATACAGAAACTTGTGAAATTGCCGCAAGGCGGACAACCGCCGCGCCTGCGTGCGTGGGGCAAGCCCGGCGGCACCCAGTTCCGCCATATAACGCCGGACATCCACATCACGGGCCGCCACCGGATCGGATTTCGCAGCCGCGAGCGAGGATGCATAATCCTCAAGATCGCGGCGATAGGCATCAAGCGTATGCGCACTGGCCCCGCGTTCGGCCGCCATCATTTCCAGAAAGGCCGATATCAGCGAGTTTGTCAGTGCTTTGGCCATGGCTGGTTCCGCCAGTGATTAACACACTTGGTTATCAAGCATCTTAGTGGTTGAACGACATCAGCAATTCTGTCGCCAGACGCCGCGCATCCCCGTGCAGTCTGACCGCTTCAAGCGACGTGACCGTGTCGCTCAGAACTTTGGGATCGGCATTTTCAGATGCCGCGATCTGCTGGGCCTGAATAGCCATTGCGACAGTTTTTGCCTTTTGCTGGGCGCGCGCTGCAGTAGCCAGATGATGGGAAACCGCACTGCTGGTCGTAACGCGTTCTTCCGCATAAGGAGCGGTCAGAAGCCCGTCCCACAGGGTATCAGGGACTTCGATGCCAAAGCCTTCAAACAGATTGAAGATCAGCTCGCTATAGCGTCTTGCAGCCGCCTGATCACCGCGTGCGGCCTGCATTTCCTGCCATTCGATCATGCGTGCACGATGACGGGCAAGGGCGGCGGCACGTTCTGATGCGCTTTGCACATCTTCGGGGGATGCCGAATTGGGCATCACGGTTGCCGATGCCATGCCGCCACTTGATGTCGGTGCATCGGTCACAACCGCACCGCCAAGGCCAAAGTTCTGCTGCGGGGCTGATTGGGTATCGGTCCCGAAGCCCTGCGACGCATTTCCGCTCTCCCCGTTCACAGCCGGTTGGGTCGGTTTGACCGCACCGGTTTCCTCAAGGCCCGAAATCGCCAGAACCGGATAAAGCAGGCTTAGGCGCGACGAAATGTCATTTGATGCATTGGCCGAGGAACGGGCAACCTGAAGCCAGCTTTCTGCCCGCTCGAAACTGTTGGCGGCAATCGATGCCTTAAGGGCCGAGACCGCGAACCATGAAAAGTCGCCATTAACAGGAATATCGGCCAGCAAAGGTGCCGAAAGGCGGGCGGCCTGCATGAAATCGCCTTCAAACTCGGCCGCTTCAAACAGGGCGGCAAGAATTTCGGCGCGTGCTGCGGGAACATCACTTTGGGCAGTGGCCTGATAAAGCTTGGCATATTGGCGTGCCTGAATGCCCTCGTTGGCATCATCCAGAACGTTCGCCAGCGCATCGGCTTCGAAATTCACAGACTGATAAACGTCTGCCAGTTGTGCCGGGCTGATCAGGCCAAGCTTTTCGGCCTTGCGTGCGGCTTCAAGCCGGACGTCGGTCGCCGTGGCATCGGCATTGGTGATGCCAATAATGGCCGCGGCATTGCCGGTTTCAAGTTGGCTGGTCGGGATTGATTGTTTGGCAATGGCCAAAAGCGCCAGATCAAGCGGGCGGAGTTCGTCCAGCAATTCAGGATCGGCGGCATTGCCGCTGCGGATTGCGGATACCAGACCAAAGAAGGTCGCATCGCCTTCGCCGCCCATTTCACGCACCAGATCGACCGAAAAGGCCGCCGAGGTCGGATCATTGGCATAGAACGCGCACATAGCCGCGGCCTTCAGCCAGAAAAGTTCGTCGTAACTCGTGCCGTAACTTTCAATGGCATCACAAGCTGCATCGATCTCTGCACCGATCAGAAGCGCGTTGGTTTCTGCCTGTGCCAGCATGGAGCCGCGCGATCCTTGCGGGGCGGCGCGGACAAGTTCGATGGCGTTATCAAGTGCGCCCATTTCGATCAACTTGGCAACGCGTGCTTCAAGCAGGCTGATCTCCGCAGAATCCTGTGGCAGGGCGGCGGCCGAAAGCAACATCCGTTCCTGCAAATCGCGGGCAGTATGGGTGGCCGGTGTAGCCGGCAGTTCGGAAATCAGCTTGGCTGCAGACCGTCGCGTCGTGCCGTTCCACATATCGATGCCAAGACCGCCGCGCGACCGATCAATGGTCCCGACTGCTTCGGCGTCGACCGCACCAAGTGTTAAGGACTGAACCGCATTTGGATCAGACGGGAATGTCTCGGTCTGGCTGGTATTTGAATTTGTGCTGCCAAAGCCACCAGATAGCGGCGCCGATGAGGCTCCCGGATTGGTCGGGCCCTGATCAGACTGGCGCTCCGCGTCCTGTTCGGCTTCCTGTTTTAAAAACAGCGGCACCGGGGCCGACGTTTGCGCAAGTGCAGGGGCGGACACAAGTCCCGTTCCCGTCATCATGGCCAGTAAACAGGTCTGTACGAGAGCCTTTTGCATTTAATCTGCACCGGTTTTGTTTGTGTTTGGCGAGCCGTTTGGCAAGGCACAGCGTGCAGGGCGATGCGGAGCATCGGCCAAACGGTGTAACGAAGAAAAACGCCGCCAAACACAAACCCGAAGGGCCGGGAAATCTGCCTGTCCCGCAGCGTCAAAGACCTTGCGCGTAACCCCGCTACGCTCAGCGGCCTTTTCCTTGCTGGACAGGCGGATTTCTCCGGCAAAACGGTCCAGATTAAGTGCAAAAGGCTCTGAAAAACGGGAACGCAATGTCATCTTAGTTGAACCTCGAATTCGGGATGGTTTCTTCGATTTGGGCCGTCGGGGCCGGGATGTCCCAGGTCACCAGGAAGGTTGCACCGCCGGCAATCACGGCGATAACCAGCAACAGGATGATGCGCGATAAGATCTTCATTTTAATCCAGACTTCGAAGCGTTTGAGCGAAGGACGCGAATACCAGTATGCGGACGAAAATCAAAGATGCAAGAACCGGAACCGCCAATCATTTTGGCCATTCGTTTCCTTGTCTTGAACCTTTCATCGCATTGCGGTGGTCGCACGCCAATTCGGCAACTTCATGGCAGTATAAGTCCCTGTTACTCACAGAGAGTTAATGCAACTTCCGCCACGTTTGCGCGCAACAAGGTTGGGCAAAATGTCATCCTTGCATGCGCAAAGTGACCGAAAGCGGTAATTTGACGCTGCATTTTTGTCGTGTTTGCTGTGCGGTTTGCTTGCGTTCAGGGGCAAGCTGCCCTAAAGAATTGGGTAATTTGTAACGCATTTGATTGAACCACAGGACTGCAAACCGAACATGGACAGCAACATTGCCGAGTCGGGTTTGCACGAAGACGTGATCGCCAGAATTCGTAGTGGCCTTAAGGGCCGCACATTGGTGTTCATTGGACTGATGGGTGCAGGAAAAAGCTGCATCGGCCGCATGGTCGCCAAGGAACTCAATCTGGATTTTGTCGATGCCGACCGCGAGATCGAAGAAGCCGCTGGCTGCTCGATAGCCGATATCTTCAAGCTGTATGGCGAAGAGGCTTTTCGCGACGGCGAGGAACGTGTAATTGCCCGTTTGCTTGATGGCGAACAGATCGTGTTGGCCACAGGTGGTGGTGCGTTCATTCGTGAACGTACGCGTGAACTGATTCTCGAAAAATCCGTATCGGTCTGGCTTCGTGCCGACCTTGATCTGCTGATGCACCGCACCAGCGGGCGCACCCATCGACCGTTGCTCAATAACGGTGATCCCAAGCAGATCCTGGCCGATCTGATCGAGACACGTTACCCGGTCTATGCCGGGGCAGACATTATCTTCGACTGTGATGAATCCTCAAAGGAAGCCACCCGTGATGCGGTTCTTGAACTGCTCGCCAATTCCTTTGATGACGACGGTCAATTGATCAAGACAGGAACCTGACAGAGTGAGCAATCACGACACCCTTCACGTTGAACTTGGCGCGCGCAGCTATGACATCCTTGTTGGCAGTAACCTTTTGGCGGATACCGCCAAATATATTGCCCCGTTCGTCAAGAAGGCCGGTGTCGTCGTGATCAGCGATGCGGCCCTGGCCGACAACCACCTGCCGACCGTGCTGACTTCGCTGGATGGGGCCGGGATCGCACATCGCGAAGTCGTCGTGCCGTCGGGTGAAAAGTCCAAAAGCTTTGCCATGTTCGAAGATGTCGTCGAACAGATTTTGGCGATGGGCATCGAACGCTCCACCCTGATCATTGCATTGGGCGGTGGCGTGGTTGGTGATCTGGCCGGGTTTGTTGCCGCGTCGCTTCTGCGTGGGCTTGATTTCGTTCAGATCCCGACGACGTTGCTTTCACAGGTCGACAGTTCGGTGGGTGGCAAGACCGGGATCAATTCCAAGTCGGGTAAAAACCTGATCGGGGCGTTTCATCAGCCGCGACTGGTTCTGGCCGATACGTCGGTTCTTGATACCCTGCCGGCACGTGAATTGCGCTCTGGCTATGCCGAGGTTGCCAAATACGGCCTGATCGATGATCCGGAATTCTTCACCTGGCTTGAAGAAAACGGGCAGGCGGTTCTTGATCAAGATGGTCCGGAACGCCGTCAGGCCGTGATTAAAAGCTGTGCTGCCAAGGCCCGCATTGTTTCCGAGGACGAACGCGAAGGCGGCAAGCGCGCGCTTTTGAATCTGGGTCACACTTTTGGTCACGCGCTCGAAGCCGAAACCGGATATGGCGAAAAGCTTCTGCACGGCGAAGCCGTTGCCATGGGTATGGTCATTGCCCATGACGTGTGCGGCGCCATGGGTATGGCACCGGCGGGCGAGAAAGACCGGATTACTGCCCATCTGAAGTCGGTTGGTCTGCCGGTGGCAGCATCCGAAGTGACCGGCATGCATTGGGATATCGACAAGGTGATTGGTCACATGTCGCGCGATAAAAAGGTCCGCGACGGCGAGATTACCTTTGTCATGACACGTGGCATCGGCAAGGCCTTTACGTCCAAGGCGATGGATGTCGAAAAAATGCGTGCGGCCATCACGCGGTCCTGCCGCGGGTAACGGTTTTGCGACATTTGGCGCTGTGATCGGCGCCAATGTGTTGTTGTTAACTTGTTTAACGCCATTTGACCTTATAGATGAACACGGGACAAACTGGTTCTAACGATTTCACCGCTTGGAGACGGCCCTGAATGACGGTCACGATTGTCGTGATTTTTTTCCTGTTGATGCTTTCGGCATTCTTTTCTGGCTCGGAAACCGCGCTGACGGCGGCGTCGCGTCCGGTCATGCACCACAAGGAACAGGATGGTGATCTGCGGGCCGGGATCGTCAACAGGCTGCGCCGGTATCAGGAACGGTTGCTGGGCGCGATTTTGCTCGGCAACAACATGGTCAACATTCTGGCCTCTGCGCTCGCGACCTCGGTGATGATCGAACTGTTTGGTGAAAACGGCGTGGTCTATGCGACCGCCGTCATGACCGCCCTTGTTCTGATTTTTGCGGAAATTCTGCCAAAGACCTACGCGCTTCAGCATGCCGATACCATGGCGTTGCGCGTTGCGCGCCCGATGGGCGTGCTGGTCGTCCTATTTGCCCCGATCACCCAGACCATTCAGGTTGTCGTGCAGGCCACCTTGCGCCTGTTTGGCAGTGGCGAAGGCCCGGGGCTTGATAGCGAACGTGAATTGCGCGGTGCGATTGAACTGCATGCCGACGACGTGGTTGTTGGCAACCACCATGCCGAACGCACCATGCTACATGGGGTGCTCGATCTTGAAGACGTGGGTGTCTGGGAAATCATGGTGCACCGTCGCAAGGTGCAGATGATCGATATTTCCCGTCCTATGGAAGAAATCCTCGATACGGTGCTGGCAAGCCCGCACACCCGTATTCCGATTTATGAAAAGGATCCGGACAACATCGTCGGTGTTCTGCATGCGCGCGAAGTCCTTAAGGCGATCGTGCGCGGCGCCAAACCGGCGACCGCCGAGGATGTCCGTGACCTGAGTGCCGAACCCTGGTTTATTCCCGACTCAACCACCCTTGCCGATCAGCTCAAGGCGTTCAAGGAACGTCATGAACACTTCGCCATTGTGGTCGATGAATATGGCGCGTTTGAAGGTGTGGTGTCGCTTGAAGACATTCTTGAAGAAATCGTTGGCGATATTTCAGATGAAACCGACGTCGAAGTGGTCGGTGTTCACCCCCAGGCTGACGGTTCGGTCATTGTGCGCGGTGATGTCACCATTCGCGACCTGAACCGTCGCTTTGGCTGGCGCCTGCCTGATGAGGAAGCCGCAACCGTGGCGGGTCTTTTGTTGTATGAAACCCGGCGTATTCCCGATGTCGGACAGCAATTCCGTTTCCACGGGTTTGAATTTGAAGTGCTGCGCCGTATCCGCAACCAGATCACCCGTGTGCGTCTGCGCGCAGTCACCGATCCGGCCGGGGAAGAGCAGGAATAAACGCCTGCATCCCCGCATTGCGGTATGTTGCGTCAAAACCATTCCCGCGTAAAAAATTTCAGCTTTATCTACTTATGGGTTAAACTTGTGCATCAAGGTCTTGACCCAAAGGATTGCAGGGCCACTTGCAAATAAGGGCCCGTCACACTGTGTCATCCAGAAACGTCAATTCAATCTGACGTTTGTCAGTGTGAGATCAGATGATCTGATCGGGTTTGGGCATGTGGCAACAGCAACCTGCAGAGAGAGATGCATGGATACCAAAATTGTACCGGGTGTGGTCCAGGAACAATCCATCGCGACACTCAACCCAGCCGATTCCGTGATGGACGCCGTCAACATGATGAGTGAGCGCAAAATTGGCGCGGTCATCATCGTCGACAACACGGCCAGACTGGCCGGGATTTTTACCGAGCGTGACCTTGTCAACCGCGTGGTCGCCAAGGGTCTGGATGCGGCATCGGTGCCGTTATCCAAGGTCATGACAGCGGATCCCGATACGCTTGGTCCCGATGACTCGGCCATGAGTGCGCTCGATCTGATGAGTGCGCGGCGATATCGTCACTTGCCGGTGGTGGATGGCGTCAAGGTTGTCGGCATGGTGTCGATCCGTGACCTGTTTAACGTGGTCAAACGCCAGCTCGAAGAAGATGTCCGCGAGCGCGAAAAATTCATCTTCGGCTCTGACTACGGCGTGGCCTGAACCAACGCCTTCCAGGTGTGAGACGCGTCATTGGCCTGAGGGAAAATTCCCTCGGGCCTTTGGCCTGTGTGAAATTTCCGATGTTACGGGGCTGTCTGACTGGCTGATCGGAATGGCAGCAAACGCTTTTGCGACTTGACAGCGCGCAGGTTAACGTTTTTACGTTTACGTAAAGGAGAGAGCCCCATGCCATTGTCCCGCCCCGCCGAACGTGAACATATCCATACCCGTACCGTGACCTGTCAGGGGTTTCGTCGCAAAGACGGCCTGTGGGATATCGAGGGTCATATCACGGATGTCAAAACATACGGCTTTTCCAATCACGACCGTGGTGAAATCCCGGCGGGGGAGCCGGTTCACGGCATGTGGATCCGGGTGACCATTGGCGATGACCTTGTTATCCGCGAGGTCGAGGCCGTCACCGACTACGCCCCGTTTGCCGCCTGTGACGCGATTGCGCCCAATTATGAAAAGCTGGTTGGCTTGAAGCTTGGCCCGGGCCTGCGCAAGCAGATCCGTGACCGCACGGGGGGTGTTCATGGCTGTACGCATCTCAATGAATTGATGGGGCCGGTGGCGACCACCGCGTTTCAGACGGTCTTTCCGATCCTGGCCAAGGAATCCCTGCAGATGCGCGATGAAAATGATGACAAGCCGCCACGTCGCAATCCGTTGATCAATACCTGCCATGGCTGGCGCAGTGACGGGCCGGCTGTGAAACGCATCTCGCCTGAATTCTACACCGGTGATGAATAGGTGCTCTGCGCGTTTTTGCCGTCTTGCAAGTACATGCGCGCAGTCCAATATCAAAATGGTCCGTAACGTGTATTTGTCAGGTTGTATGTGGCCATGTTGCGCTGGGATGGAAACCATAAAACAATAAACAACAAGAACTGCCGGAATGCTGTTTTGCGATCTTTGGCAACAGCAGCGCTTTATTCATTTCTGCTGGGGTCGGCGAGACTGACGACATCGACGTCGCAGGCCCATGATCTTGTGTCATCCCCGGCTGAGTCCGGACAGGCCGACTTTAACGGCCAGGACAGCTTTCTGATCCTGCAAACCAACCTGCATCCCCCATATCAGGAACTGCAAAACGGCATGCTAAGCGGCTATTCCGTCGCCATCCTGAACTGCGTGTTCGAGCGGATCGGTGTCGGGTATGGCTTTGCCATTGCGCCGCGCCAGCGTAACCGGGAGATGGTTCGAAATGGCCGGGCAGACGGGTTCTTTCTGGCGCGCATCAGCGACACCATGGATGAATATGCAGTGGCGACAAATCCGCTGGCGCTTGAAAAATGGGTGTGGGTTTCCTCGACGCAGCAGTCCGATAACCCCCGCGTAAGCGGTGTGCCCAAACCGGGCGATTTCGCCTCTGTTGGTGCGATACTCGGCTCGAACGAGGCCGAATGGCTAAGCGAGCAGGGCTATGGCGATATCATGCGCGTCCCGTCAATTGCATCGCTGGTCGGGCAGGTGGCAGCAGGCCGGGTGGAGTATGCGCTTGTTGACAAGCACAGCTTTGAAATCGCGCGCAAGTCGCTGGAAATCGGGTCTGACAAATTCGCTGTTAAGTTCGAACGCTATGCACCGTTGGTGGTCTATTTTTCCAAGCGCTATGTTGCCGCCTTTCCCGATCTGCTTGATCGGCTGAACGGGGTGCTGGAATTTTGCGAAACCCGCCCGATGAGTCTGGAGCCGTGGGAACGCGATGCCATTGAACGCGAACAGTTGCCGATCGTGCGGCAATTTGCCAATTCCCCGGCCCTTCAGGACCATGTTCTTGATCTGGTCGAAGGACGAAAAGGCCTGGCAGCAGATCAGAAACGCCAGACGGATGAGGAATGGACAACCTTGTCTCGGCGCGGCCAATCCAGCGCGACAGCGGCCGAAATTCTGGGCAATGACTTGTCGGATTATCTGCGCACGTTTCAGGCCGGCATTGGCGATCAGATCGCAGAGGCATTTGTGTTCGACCTGCATGGCCAGATCATTGGCATGAGCCGCCTGACATCGGATTTTGACCAAAGTGACGAGGCGCAATTCCAGATGACAGAAAGCATCAACCGCGATCATGCCCTGATCACGGATATCCGCTATGACGCCTCAACCCGTGCTTTTCTGTCGCAGATCACCGTGCCGGTCGTCGATCCGGATACGGGCAGAACAGTTGCGGCACTCACCGTCGGGCTTAACGTTTCTGCGGCACTGCGTCCCGATAGCTGAGATTGGCCGTGAAAACCGAAACCGTCCGGACTAGTTACCGGACGGTTCGGTGATTTCAATTTCGATATTGCTATACCAGTCTGCGGCGGCCTGCATTTCGGCATCCGTCAGCTCCCTGGCAATCGGTGTCATGATGTCATGCACCCGTTTGCCGGTGCGAAACGCCTTGAGCTGCGTTTCGATATAGATATTGGTTTCCCCCGCCAGATTGGGCGCATCTTCAAGTGTCGAAATCCCGTTCGCGCTGTGGCAGCCAATACAAAGCTCCGGGGCGTCATCCTCGGACGTGTTGGCGGGTAGGGTGCCGCTGGCGGTAAAATGATTAAACCAGTGTGCGACGTCCTCGATCTGGTCATCAGACAGACTGCCGGCGACCACCGTCATCATTTCATGTTCGCGCGTGCCGGTCTTGAACGCCCGAAGCTGTGCGATCAGGTAATCAACCGGCTCGCCGCCGATATGCGGGGCAATCGGAATGCGCGCCAGCCCATCAAGCCCGTGACAGGTGCGGCACATGCCCGCCACCTTGCGTCCATCCTTGAGCGTTTCGGGATCAGTCGTGGCGGGATCAGTCGTGGAGGGGGCCTGGGCCGACACAGATGACGGCATGGAAAGAACCCCGGCGGACAGAAGCCCGCCGAGGAGTGCGATCAAAGCTGTGCGCATCAATTGCCCTCATACCAGATGCGATACAGCGCACCGGCCAGATCATCGGAAACAATGATCGACCCATCACGCAATTGGGCAACATCGACCGGACGACCAAGATATTCCTCGTTCTCGTCAATCCAGCCTTCGGCAAACGGTTGGGTGCTGGCATTGCCTTCGTCATCAATGAAGGTCACCATCACCCGCGCGCCCACCGGCGTTGTGCGGTTCCACGACCCGTGCTGGGCCGAGAAGATCGCGTTCTTGTATTTGGCCGGGAACATCTTGCCAGTATAGAAGCTCATGCCAAGGTCGGCGGCATGGGCCACGGTTTCTACCGCGGGCATGACAACGTCATAAGGCACTTCCTGTCCGGCATATTCATTGGTGCGGACATCACCGCCGCCATACCACGGATGGCCGAAATGCTGGCCGGCGGCGGTTTGATGGTTGATTTCACCGGGCGGGATATCATCACCCATGCCATCAACCTGGTTATCCGTCCACCACAGTTCGCCGGTGACCGGGTGGAAGTCATGACCGACGGAATTACGCACCCCGTAGGTATAAACTTCGCGGCCGGTGCCATCGGTATTGATGCGGATGATGCCGCCAATGCCCCACTCGCGATAAAGATCAAGCTTGTCTTCGGGCGCCACGTTAAACGGCTGACCGAGCGAGATATAAAGCTTCCCGTCCGGGCCGATTTTGCAGACACGCGCGGTGTGGTTATAGCTTTCCTCCGCGGGCGGTATCAGATCGCCCTGCTTGACGACGTTAAAGGCCGCGACATCCGGGCTTTCATAGAAGAACTCGGCGGCCGGGAATACCAGAACGCGGTTCTGTTCGGCGATATACAAGAACCCGTCAGACGAGAAGCACGGACCATTGGGAATGGCAAAGCGCAGCGACGGGGCAAAGTCCTTTACCTCGTCCGCGACCCGGTCCTTGTTGCGGTCGGTGACGGCCCAGACCTTGTCCTTGCGCGTGCCGACAAAGGTCACGACCCCTTGCGGCCCGACCGCAATATGGCGGGCATCGGGGACGATGGCATAAAGGCCGATCTTGAACCCGTCTGGAAGCGTGATGCGTTCAAGGGTCTTTTTGATCCCTTCGGCATAATCCCCGCCCTGTTCGATGACGGTGAATTCTGTCGTCCCGGTTGATTGGAAGCTTGAGAGTTTTTCAAGATTGTCCGGCGCAGGTGCTTGCGCATAAGCGGTTCCGGACATGGCAAGCGCAATGCTCGCCATAAGAAGGCGTTTCGTCATTACGTAGTCCTCCCGATTGTAGCGGATGCCATTGACCGGCATCCGTGCCGCGCAGATTTGAACTCCGCACGGCTTGTGCATAAGCATTGCGCCTAATCGGGATGAACGTATAGGTTGATTTCACGATATGGAATTGTGATTAATTGTTTCGTGCGGCAAGGGCGGTTTCGTATTCCGCGGGTGTCATGGTTTTCAGTGCAAGCGCATGAACCCGGTCCTTGAGCAATTCATCAAGCGCCCCATACACAAGGCGCTGGCGGTTCACGCGGTTCTCGCCTTCGAACTTTTCGGACACGACAAGGACGGAAAAATGGGACTCGCCCCGCGGGTCTGCGCCGGCATGACCGGCATGCTTGGATGAATCATCATTGATCTGTAGTTCGACCGGGGCGAACTGTTCGGTCAGGATGTCACGGATCTGGTTGGCGACCTGCATGATAAGGGCCTCTGTTTTCTGGTGATGTTTGCAGATGGCTGCAAAAACGAATCTGGTTGAGAGGGTCTGGCATGCGCTAGGCGCTTTTCAAGCCTTTTATCGCATTTAAAGCGCCCTTATGATATTGCGCGCCGCAAACTTTCAGAACATATAGACGCAAATGAACCGAGGACACCGCAACAAGCGCAAGACGCTCTACCATGACGAACCCGTTCTGCCGGAATGTGACTGGCCGGATTGTGACGGGCATGGGGAGTTCCGTGCGCCCAAGGATCGCAAGTTGCGCGACTATTACAAGTTCTGTCTGGAACATGTCCGCGAATACAACAAGTCGTGGAACTATTATGCCGGCATGAAGGCCGAGGATATCGAAAGCGACATGCGCCGCGATACCCATTGGCAACGCCCGACCTGGCAGTTCGGTCATATCCGTGGTTCGAAAAAGCCGTTCAATTTCAAGTTCAAGGACGGGTTCGGCTTCTTTAATGAAGACGGCGATCAAACCCATCACGGTCCCGGTGCGGAAGACAAGGCCAAGGCTGAACGCAAACGCAAAAGCGAAGAAGCCCAGCGTCGTGCAGGCGCACTTGGCATGCCGACCGAACAGCAACAGGCGATGGCAACCCTTGATCTTGGCTGGCCGTTCACCCGTGATGAGCTCAAGGCGAAATACAAGGCGCTTTCGAAAAAGTATCACCCCGATGCCAATGGAGGCGACAAGGCCGCCGAGGAACGCTTCAAGCGCATCAGCGCGGCCTATACATCGCTGACCCAGTACATCCGCGATCTCGAAGCGCGGGTGACTCTTTAGGTTTCCCGCTAATTTTCTGCGAAATTCGGTGAAAACCGGTCTATTTGGTCGCAGTTTGCGTACCGGATAGCTCTTATCGAGTAAACCTTTTGCGATAATAGAGATTTTTTGCGCATCTTCCCTTTGTGTGATGCGTCATAACCGCTATTAATGAGCAAGTTTAACGAAACGACCGCGCCACCAGCGCCGGTCCGACAAATGCGCGAGTACTTATGAGCCAAGGTTACGAAGCGAGCGGTGTAGCGGCAGAACATCCGCTTGATACACCCGATACCACCATTTCCGTGCGCGAAACGTTCGGGATCGATGTTGATATGGAAGTCCCGGCCTTTAGCCAGGGCAGCGAACATGTGCCGGCGGTTGACCCGACCTATCGTTTTGATCGCGACACCACGCTGGCGATCCTGGCAGGCTTTGCCTATAACCGCCGCGTGATGATCCAGGGGTATCACGGCACCGGTAAATCGACCCATATCGAACAGGTGGCATCGCGCCTGAACTGGCCGTGCGTGCGTGTAAACCTTGATAGCCACATCAGCCGTATCGACCTGATCGGCAAGGACGCGATTGTGCTTCGCGATGGCAAACAGATCACCGAATTCCGCGAAGGCATTCTGCCCTGGGCGCTTAAACGCCCGGTCGCGATGGTGTTTGATGAATATGATGCCGGCCGCCCGGACGTGATGTTCGTCATCCAGCGTGTTTTGGAAGTCGATGGCAAGCTGACCCTGCTTGATCAGAACAAGGTCATCCACCCGCATTCGCATTTCCGCCTGTTTGCGACGTCAAACACGGTTGGTCTTGGTGATACCACGGGCCTCTATCACGGCACCCAGCAGATCAACCAGGCCCAGATGGACCGTTGGTCGATCATTGCGACGCTAAACTATCTGTCGGTCGAAGACGAAACCAACATCATCACCGCCAAGGTTCCGGCATTTGATAACGCCGAAGGCCGCCAGAAGATCGAAGCCATGGTGGCGCTTGCCAACCTGACCCGTCAGGGCTTTGTCGCTGGTGATATTTCGACCGTCATGAGCCCGCGTACCGTGATTACGCTTGCTGAAAACGCCAAGATTTTCGGCGACGTTTCCTATGCCTTCCGCGTGACCTTCCTGAACCGTTGCGATGAAGTCGAACGTCCGATCCTGGCAGAATATTACCAGCGTTGCTTTGGCGAAGAACTGCCCGAGGAAGCCATCAATGTGATGGTCCGCTAAGGCGTGACCCTCAAACAGATTGGCGAACTGGTTCCACAAGCGAGTAGTGCAATGAAGAATGATGAGGCTCTTTCCGGCTTCTTGCGCGGCACGGCAGCGACGTTTCGTGCGCTTGCCGGGCGCAATGATCTGGAAGTCGGCTTTGTCAAAGGCGGGCGCCCGGGGGGCTACGGCGAACATGTGCGTTTGCCGATGCCCAAACAGGCCATGCCCAAGGATGAGGTCGCCGATCTGCGCGGCGTTGCCGATGGCTGGGCGCTTAAAATGCGCCACCACGATGCTGGCCTGCACGCCAAACGCATGCCCGAAACGGCCGAGGCACAGGCTGTTTATGATGCGCTTGAAACCGCGCGTGTTGAGGCGATTGGTTCGCGCTATTTCCCCGGTGTACGCAAAAACCTGCGTGAACATGCCGAACAGGATTGCCACGCCAAAAACTATCACCGCGTAACATCGCGTGATGATGCCCCGTTTGCCGATGCGATCGGGATGCTGGCACGTGAAATCTTTACCGGTGAAAAGGCCCCTGAATCCGCAGGCCCGCTGATTGATCTATGGCGTTCGCACATCGAAGAAAATGCTGGTGCTGACCTGACCGATCTGCGTGATGTCATGGATGATCAGGAAGCCTTTGCACGCGGTATGCGCAAATTGCTTGATCATCTGTCGCTGGAAGAAGACCTCGACGATGCCCCGCCCGAACAGGATGGCGAGGACGAAGATCAGCAAGAAGGCGAAAACGACCCCGATCAGGAAGACATGGAAAGTCAGGGTGGCCAGCAGGGCCAGAATGACGATTCCGAACCTGATGGCAGCGATGATCAATCTGATGCCGGTTCCGAAGAAGCCGAGGCTGGCGAAGGCGATATCGACGATCAGCAGCTTGAAGCCATGTCGCAGGAAGAAAAGCCTGCCGGCCCTGGCGAGCAGCCTGAATTCGATGGCCGCAACGAACCGGTCGAACGTGGGTATGAGCCGTTCACCCGCGAATATGACGAGGTCGTCACCGCAGATGACCTGTGTGAAAACCTCGAACTGTCGCGCCTGCGTGCGATGCTTGATAAGCAGCTCGCCAACCTTCAAAACGTGGTGTCGCGCCTTGCCAACCGTCTGCAACGCCGCCTGATGGCGCAGCAGAACCGTGGCTGGGACTTCGACCTTGAAGAAGGCATTCTCGATGCTGCGAAGCTTGCGCGTATCGTTGCAACGCCGTCGACCTCGCTGTCCTTCAAGCAGGAACAGGATACCGATTTCCGCGATACGGTGGTGACGCTTCTGATCGATAATTCCGGCTCCATGCGCGGCCGCCCGATCACGATTGCGGCCCTGTCGGCCGATATTCTGGCGCGCACGCTGGAGCGTTGCGGGGTGAAGGTCGAAATTCTCGGCTTCACCACCCGTCAGTGGAAAGGTGGTCAATCGCGTGAAAACTGGGTCGAGGCTGGCAAGCCGCCTAAACCCGGTCGTCTGAACGATCTGCGTCACATCATCTACAAGGCCGCCGATACGCCGTGGCGTCGGGCGCGCAAGAACCTTGGTCTAATGCTGCGCGAAGGTTTGCTTAAGGAAAACATCGACGGCGAAGCGCTGCTTTGGGCGCATGAACGTCTTCTGGCGCGTACCGAACAACGCCGGATCATGATGGTGATTTCCGATGGTGCACCGGTCGATGATTCAACGCTGTCGGTCAACTCCGGAAATTATCTGGAACGTCATTTGCGCGAAGTGATCGAATGGATTGAAACCAGATCGCCGGTCGAATTGCTGGCGATTGGTATTGGTCATGACGTGACGCGCTATTATCGCCGCGCAGTGACGATCAACGATCCGGAAGAACTTGGCGGCACCATGCTGCGCGAACTTTCCGATCTGTTTGACGAGGAAGGCGCGCGTCAGCCAAAACGTCCGATGCGCCATGTGCCGGCCGATAATGCGCAGGCCCGTGATCACGCCGCGGGTGACCGCGACCGCTGGTAACGGCCAAGGTGTATCGAGGATGAATATCATCACCCGCTTTGCACCCAGCCCGACCGGATATCTTCATCTTGGCCATGCGGCCTCGGCCCTGTTTTCTGCAAAACAGGCCGGGCCGGATGGCCGTTTTCTTTTGCGGATCGAAGATATCGACCAGACCCGGTGTCGCCCGGAATATCTTGATGCGATCTACGAAGACCTCGCCTGGCTGGGCCTTCAATGGGAACAGCCCGTCCGGGTGCAGTCCGATCATTTTGCTGACTACCAGGCAGTGCTTGATCGCCTGTCAGATATGGAATTGCTCTATCCGTGTTTTTGTACCCGTAAAGACATTCAGGCGGAAATCGCGCGCATCGGCAATGCGCCGCACGGACCCGATGGCGCGCTTTATCCCGGCACCTGTCGGCAGTGTTCAGTGTCTGAGCGCCAGGATCGTATTGCGGCGGGGGAAAGCTATGCGCTGCGTCTTGATATGGGGGCGGCCCTCAAACGGGTGGGGCGCGAACTGACCTGGTTTGACCGGGCTGCTGGCAAGCAGATCGCGACGCCTGAAATCTTTGGCGATGTGGTGCTCGCCCGCAAGGATACACCGACCAGCTATCATGTCTCGGTCACCCATGATGATAACCTTCAGGGCATCACCCTTGTCACGCGCGGGGAAGACCTGTTTTTTGCCTGCCACCTGCATCGATTGTTGCAGGAATTGCTGGGCTATGACGTGCCGGAATATCACCATCACGGGCTTCTGACCGGCCCGGATGGGAAACGCTTTGCCAAGCGCGACAAATCCAAGACGCTCAGATCCATGCGCGAAGAGGGGCTTTTGTCCCAGGACGTCATCAAGCTGGCCACCCTGTCCTGATCAATTTGACGTTACGGCATTATCCCAAAGCAATATCGCGGTTAGATCATATTCCCATTGTCGTGGGTTAGTACCTACGTATAGGATATATTTGATCATACGACGATGTCAGAGGCGCAAGACCAGATGGAAAAAAATGCTGGCTTGGTCAGGAGGATCGGTAAACGCGTTCTCGACCCGGGTATAGAAATTAATGCTGGCGAGGATTTGACCGGTAAGGTTCAGCGCGACCTGCTGGATCTGGCTTATCGCAATAACTGGGCGAACATTCTGGTCAATCTGGCCGCTGGTGCCAGCATGGTTGCGATGTTCTGGCTGCGAGGTGATTTACGCGCGGAAACGGTCATCTGGCTTCTGGTCGTCGCAGTTATTTGCTGCATTCGGCTTTGGGGAGGATACCTTTACCACCTGACGCGTGAAAACAGTACCGAACTCTCCTCTGATCAGCTTCGCAAATGGCGCTTTCGTTACCAAATCGGGGTGATTGTTACCGGGCTGTTATGGTCACTGGTCGGTGCGATTGAAATCCCCGCAGTTCAGGGCGAAAGCCAGTTCCTGACCATGATCATTATTGCCGGCATGGCCGGGGGCGCGACCGGTATTCTGGCGCCGGTCTTCCTCGTTGGGCGCTTCTATCTTTGTGCGTTGCTGTTGCCGCCGGCAGTGATCCTGGCGGTGATGGGGGATGCGAACTATATCCTGTCGGTCTTGGCGCTGGTGTTCCTGTTGGTGATGCTGGTCACCCATCGCAACAATCATGCCGTTCTGTTCCGCTCCTTTGTGCTGAAACATCAAAACCAACGGCTGATTGAAGATCTCAAACAGAAAAACCGGATTACCGAGGACTGGAACGCGACCCTTGAAGCCCGCGTTGAACAGCGTACCGAGGAGCTCCGCGATCTGGTGGAGCATGATGCACTGACAGGCATCTATAACCGCGACGGGATCGTTGCGTGGTTTGAGGAAAAAAAGCGATCGGACGCGTTACTGGATTACGCGGTTCTGTTTATCGATCTTGATCGCTTCAAGCAGATCAATGACGGGCTCAGTCATGCGATCGGTGATGAAGTCCTGCGCGCGGTCAGTGAGCGGCTGGGCGAATGTGTTGGTGAACATCATGCGCTGGGCCGCTGGGGCGGGGACGAGTTTCTGATCGTTCTGGCCGCCCCGCATCAGGAACTCCATCCGCTGGTTGAATATACGGTCGAGCTGGCCCAGCATGCGGTAAGCCAGCCGATCAACATTGTTGGGCATACACTGCATGTCGGCTTTAGCACCGGGGTTGCCTTTTCCTCGGGCCGCAATCCGTCAATTTCGGAATTGATCCACTGGGCTGACCTCGCCGCGGCCGAGGTCAAACGATCAGGACGCGGCAGTGTGCATAACTATGACAAAATGCTGCTGACCGAACAGGAACGCCGCCTCAGCGTCACACAGGCCCTTCGGCGTGCGCTGAGTGCCGATGAGTTCAACATTGAATACCAGCCGGTCATTGATGCCGTGACCGGCGATATCATCGCCTATGAGGCGCTTTTACGCTGGAACAGTGGGGTGCTTGGTGTGGTGCCGCCCGACGAATTCATCCCAATTGCCGAGGAAAGTGCCCTGATCGTTGATATCGGCGAATGGTGTATGCGCCGGGCCTGTCAGACGTTGCAAGACAGCAGCGAAATTGCAGCGACGACAAAAATCGCGATCAACGTATCGATCCGCCAGATCGTCATGCCGAATTTCGCCGGTATGGTCTCACGAATTCTGGCCGAAACCGGGTTGGCTGCAAATCGACTGGTTCTCGAAGTCACGGAATCGATCTTTGAAAAACGTCAGACCACCCAGATCGCCAGTGTGCTCGGTCAGCTCCATGACATGGGCATTGAAATCTATATTGATGATTTCGGGACCGGCTATTCGTCCCTGTCGCGCCTGCACGAAATCCGGGTCGATGCCGTCAAGATCGACAAGTCCTTTGTCCTGGCCATGGATGAAAATGCCCGCGTCGTGATCGAGGCAGCAATTCTGATTGCCCATCGCTTTGGTCTTAAGGTCATCGCCGAAGGGATCGAAACCGCCCATCAGCATGATGAGCTGATGGCGATGGGGGTTGATGCCTGTCAGGGGTACTTCTTTGCCCGGCCCGGTCAGATGCCCTGTCGCGATACCCGATGGCAAACTGATCACCATCAGCCTGTCTGAGGTGCCCTTTCCCGGTGGCATAAGCGCATAAAAAAAACGGCCTGTCGCTAAATGTGGCAGGCCGTCTCAGTACTGTTCTGCGGGGGGAGGCAGAATCAGCGGCTAAAATCAATCAGGACAAGGAAGCTGACCGGCACAAGGGCCAGCGCAACGTAAATCCAGAACGAAGCGACAGGAATGCCCAGAGCGGCAAGAACATAACCGGCAAGATAAAGTGCCAAGCCAATTACAGCGACCAGCAGAATGCCCAAAAGCGGCAGAGAAACTTTGCTATCTGATTTCATGTCCCGTCATGCTCCCGAAACGGATTTCTTAACTCATGGTGTCGAATTTACCATGCTGTGCGCGTCTGCGTTTTGATCCGTATCAATAAAGCATGCAGATTGAAACCATAGGCCCGTATGCCGACGAAACACGTCCTGACATTATATAATACAGGGACGGAGAATCGGTGTGCAGCTATGGGCCGAAATGGCGCAATTGCCCGCCAAGGCGCTGTTTGTTATTGTCGCCCCGGTTTGAAAAGCCACAGATTCCGTGCGGTTGAGTTGGGCAAATATCGGCACAAACCACGGATTATCGCCAAAACCGCTCTGATAAGCGTTTTTGTCGCGGTTTTCGCTTGATGAAGGCTTGACGACATAGGCCATAGGCAGTATTAACCCGCTTCCAAGCGCGGGCCTGCATGTTCAGGCCAAGCGTCCTTTTGCGAATTTATAGACCAGGAGATCAGGTCATGGCACGTCGCTGCCCGGTATCCGGCAAAGGCGTTTTGGTCGGCATGAATGTGAGCCACGCCCACAATCGTACCAAACGTCGTTTCCTCCCGAACCTGCAGCCGACCTCGCTGCTTAGTGAGTCGCTCGGTCGTTCGGTGCGTCTGCGTCTGACCACCAATGCTGTCCGCACCATCGAAAAACGTGGTGGTCTGGATGCATATCTGCTCAGCACTGCAAATGCAAAGCTGCCGGCAGATTTGGTGAAAATCAAACGCCAGGTCGCCAAAGCTGTTGAAGCAAAAGCTGCCTAATCAAGGCTTCTGCTTTACAGACAGAATTTACGAAGGCCCGCTTTATAAGCGGGCCTTTCGTTTTTCCGGTCCCGTGATTGTTTGCGTTAGTTGAGGCGCATAATGCATGCTGCCAGACAGGGTCTGGCGGCTTTTTTTGTGCTGCGCTTGATCGTCTTTGCCAAGGGGTTCCAAGGGTTGCGCAACGATGTTGCGTGAAGAAACGCGACTCGGCGGAACACGGGCTTTGCGCTTTTGGAAATTTGTTCTATACTTTGCTCTATCAGTGGTTTACGTCGCCGTGTCGCCCGGTTTGGTGAAACGTCATGATATGTTCATCAACAGCGATTCCCGGACCTGCTAAACAAAGCAAGCGACTCGGTAAACACGGTGGAGCGGATGATATGCATTTATCGCCCAATGCGTGTCCGGCACTTGTTCTTAACGCCGACTTTCGGCCGTTGAGCTACTTTCCTCTGTCTCTTTGGTCCTGGCAGGATACGCTCAAGGCGGTCTTTCTTGAACGCGTCGATGTTCTGTCCGAATACGACCGCGAAGTACGCTCTCCCTCCTTTAAAATGCGCCTGCCCAGCGTCATCTCGCTCAAGGAATATGTCCCGCTCAAAAGCAGCCCGGCCTTCACCCGGTTCAACGTCTTTCTGCGTGATGAGTTTTCCTGTCAGTATTGCGGCGATCGCCTGCCAACCAACGAGCTGACCTTTGACCATGTCATTCCGCGTGCACGCGGTGGGCGCACCAACTGGGAAAACATCGTCACGGCCTGTTCTGACTGCAACCTCTATAAGGGCAGTCGATCGGTGCGCGAAGCGGGCCTGCGACTGCGCAGGACGCCGGGACAGCCCACAATGCACGAACTGCAATCAACAGGACGCCGTTTCCCGCCAAACTATCTTCATGAAAGTTGGCGGGATTTTTTATACTGGGATACCGAACTGGAATACGATTTCTGATCATTGGCTATCGTTATTGCGGCAAAGAAAAAAGCACTGCCTTTCACTGCAGTGCTTTTTTCCGTGATCAGTATAGCCGCCTTGCTCCTACCAGCGATATTTGACCGTTGCCAGAATAGTGCGGCCCTGTCCGTAATAACAGGCATTTGAACCTGAGCAGGTCGCAACCCAGCGTTCGTCAGCCAAGTTGGTTGCATTTAATGCCAGGAGATATCCATCAATTTCGTAGTGGATACCGGCATCAAACAAGGTTGTAGCCGGAATTTGGAAGCTGTTTGATGCATCACCATACTGATTGCCAAGATATCGGACCCCGCCATTAAAGCCAAAACCCTTCATTGCCCCGTTTTGCAACGTGTAGTCGGCCCAAAGAGATGCGGTATGTTCTGGCACACCGGTGGGAGATTTGCCCTGATTTCCATCATTGTTTTTGGTGACTTCGGCATCATTGTAGCTATAGGCCGCTTTGGCAACCAGTCCTGCAATTGGCTCAATCGTGCCTTCGAGTTCGAGGCCACGTGAACGAACTTCACCGGTTTGAACCTTGCGCGCGCTATTGTTTGGATCGGTTGTGGTGACGTTCTGGCGCCGCAGGTCATATAGCGCAGCAGTCAGCAGGCCATTGAAGCTTTGCGGTTCGTACTTGGCTCCGACTTCAAACTGCTGACCCGTTTCTGGATCAAAGTTCTGCGAACCCTCGCTTGCAACCGGATTGAAGGATTCCGAATAGCTGAAATAGGGAACCAGACCAAAGTTGGTTTTGTAAACAAGGCCGGTTTGACCGGAAAAAGCGTGATCATTGGTGCTACTTTTTGCACCATTGCTGGCGTTGTTCCGCTTTTCCTCATCCGACCAGTCCTGACGACCGCCAAGGGTCAGTGTCCAGTGTTCGTCAAAGTCGATCTGGTCTTGCGCATAGATCCCAAGCTGACGAAGCGTGATGTCGTCGTCATACCAAGTCGATAGCGCACTAATCGTCCCGCCATAGACCGGATTATAGACATTTAATGCCGATGCGCTTCCATATGCGGCGTAACGGTCATAAATGTTATGTTGATAATCCATCCCGGTCAGCAGTGTATGGTGGATATTGGCTGTCTCAAACCGTGTTTCAAGCTGATTATCAATGGTGATTGTGTGCGCGTTCTGATCCGTCCGCAAGACGTTGCGTTTCAGGGTGCCTGCATTCACATCCGACCAACCGTTACCGTAAACAGTTTTATAATCGACATCGACAAAGGCATAACGCGCATTCTGGCGGAAGGTGACATCATTGCTGAAATCATGGCTGAATTCATAGCCAAAGGATGTCTGAACACGTTCATATCCTTCAAAGCCCGGTTCGCCGGTGAAGACATCAACTGGAATTGCGCCGTTGGGTGCGCTGTAGATTGTCCCGACGGTCGGTAGCCAGTTATTGGCGGAGCCGGTTTTGTCGTGTTGGTAATGGGTAAGGATGGTCAGGGATGTATCGTCATTTTCCCATTTTAACGACGGTGCGATATAGATCCTGTCATCATCGACCATATTGGTTTGGGTTCCGGAATCTTGCACAAGACCGGTTAGGCGATACAGGACACTGCCATCCTCGATCAGCTTGCTGCCGACATCAAACGCACCCTGTTTATGATCGAAACTACCCGCTTCAAGCGCAACTTCGTTGACCATGTTTTCGTGCGGACGTTTGGTGACGACGTTAACAAGTCCCCCAGGGGCATTTTGCCCGTACATCACAGAGGTCGGCCCGCGCAGCAGTTCAATGCGCTCTGCACCATAGGCCTCCTGACGGAAGGATGCATAGCCTGACGAGCGAAGTTGGAGACCATCTCGATAAAGACCGATATCCTGCTGTGTGAAGCCACGTACCTTGAACCAGTCATAACGCGTATCATAACCGAACTGGTCAGGCTGAATCCCTGCTGAGTATTTCAGCGCTTCCATCACCGTGCTGGCCTGCCGGGTGTTGATTTCATCGGTGCCGACAACTGACATTGATCGTGGCGTTTCGGTAATTGGCGTATCGGTCTTGGTCGCAGTGGCACTTTGGGTTGCAACGAAGCCCTCAACCGGTGAGGTTGCGGTTTCAAACTCCGCGTCTGCCTCGATCACAAGTGGTGCCGTTTCCGTTCCTTCGGTGGTCTCGCTGTCGGTTGCTTTCGTATTCGTATCTGATTGCGCCAGTGCGTAACTTGGCAAGGCAATGATAAGTGCGACTGCGGTGCCCAGTAATAGGGCCGAAGACAGTTTCTGTCCTGTAAAACGCATTTGGGATTCCCTGTATCGGTTGTCTTTGACGACGACCTGTCGGGCGGGAACCGGCGGGCCATCTATGATGATGGACACTCGATATCACGCAGTAGGGGATGGGATATTGAACCGGATTTCGCCGTATTGAACGGAATTTGGCTTAAGTTAGGCAAAATGCTCTTTGCGCCAGGCGCCAGGTGTTGTGCCAACGATCTTGCGGAAGACCCGCGTCAGATGTGCCTGATCGGCAAAGCCAACCCGAAGGGCCACCGAGGCAAGCGGCGTGTCGGCATCTTTAAGCAGGGTCTTGGCTCGTTCGACCCGGGCTTTCATCTGCCACTGTTGCGGTGGCATACCGGTACTTTCACGAAAGGCTGAACAGAAATAGGATTGCGACAGCCCGGTCAGTTGTGCCAGTTCATCGAGGCGAATGGTGCGCCCGCAATTTTGTTCGATATAGTCGACAGACTTGCGTAAATGGTAGGGGGCAAGTTTGCCGCGTTTGCGTTGTGGTTCGTCGGATTGCGTGGGGCTCAGCAGCGCGGCGGTCAGTGCTGTTACCAAACTCTCGCCATAGATTTGGGGACTTGTCTCGCCATTTTCGAGATCAGTCGCCAACATCCGCGCCAATGTGTTAATGCGCTGATCGCAGAAACCCATTCGTGGCGTCTCAAGAATATCACGGTTAATTTCATGCCCCAAGCTGCTTTCCAGTGCGTTGACATCCAGATGAACATCCAGATGACGCAAACGGCACTTCCCGAAAATCTCGGATGATATTTCCATTCCGGCAGGCACATAATACAGGCAGCCATTCTTGCGGTCCTCTGTCTTCGCAATGTCGCTTGCTGTGCGGACATTCACCCGTGTTTCGCCAACGCAATCAAGCAACGCGACCAGAAGAGGTGCACGTGATATATAGGTTCCCCCGGCTTCCTGTGCGCACTCGACATGCCACAAATCTGTGATCGCTGCGTTCCAGCGACGAAAGCGCAAGTCATCTAGAAGAGAAATCCCTTCGATCTTGCTGATCATTTGTGGATGGAATGCCATGGAAGTCATGACAACGGAGTCCTTCATGCAGGTGGTGTCTGGTGGTGCGAATGGCTCTCAATATAACCGGGATTTTTATGCAAACAATAATAATTCTCATTACTATGCGAAGAATTGTCGGATTTCTGAGCAGTTGTTCGCGCGCGGCGAGAGGCGCGCAAAAGCAAAACCCGCCTGGCGTGTCAGACGGGTTTTGTAAGCAGGACCAAAGTCGCTTGCTGTTACTTTTTCATCCAGCGCGACGGCGCGATCAGGCAGAAAATAGTCAGTGCCGCAGAGAAACACACATTCACGGTCGGCATGGTAACGCCAAACAGGGTCCAGTCGATCTTGTCACAGCGAATGATCGGCTGGGCCATCAACTGCGCCTTAAGATCGGCAATCGATCCGGCTCCGCTTTGCACCCCACCACACATGGCAGGCCCTTCCCACCACAGTTCCTGAACCCCGACATGATAAAACGCGATAACCGTGCCGACTGCAAACGTCGCGGCACACAGGTAAACCACGGCCCGTGCCGCTGCCGGAAACCGAATGAGCAGGAGCGCAACCACCGAAAGACCGGCCACGACATAAAACGGCACACGCTGATACAGGCAGAGCACACAGGGCAGCAGCTTCTGGACATATTGCGCATAAAACGCAAAGCCGATACTGCCTGCAGAAATCAGCAGCAGGGCAAGGGGCGGAAAGGCCGGGATGAAGCGGGGGCGCAGCAGTTTGAACATCAACAAATCCGTTTGTCGTCTTCCGTAAGAATCAGGCATCGGGTCAACCATGCGGGATCAGTTTAAGCGCGGCAAACCCACCGACAAGAACCACGATAAATATGGTGAAAACGAGGCCCAGTCGCTTTTCGATAAAGTCGCGGATGACCGGGCCGAATTTCCAGATGAGCGCAGCAATGACAAAGAACCGCAATCCGCGCGCTAGGATCGATGCGACCGTAAAGACAATCGGATCAAGGGCGGTCACACCCGAAAGAATGGTGATCACCTTATAAGGGAATGGCGTCACGCCAGCGATAAAGACGGCCCAGGCACCCCATTCATTATAATAATCGCGGAACTGATCAAACTTTCCGACATAGCCATAAAGCTCCAGCACCGGGCGGCCAACCGTTTCAAACAGGAAGAAGCCGATACCATACCCGACCAAACCGCCCAGCACCGACCCGACAAGGCAGATCAACGCATAGCGCCAGGCCTTTGTCGGGGCGGCAATAATCATCGGGATCAGCAGAATATCAGGCGGGACCGGAAAGACAGAGCTTTCGATGGCTGCGATGAAAAACAAGGCCCAGCCAGCATGGCGGTGGCCGGCAAGGGTCATGGTCCAGTCATAGAGGCTGCGGATCACGGCAAGGACGCCTTATCGATAAAGTTTGCGGTTGGTGTGCGGCGCTTGGCCTTGAAAACAGGCCAGATCAAACCCCATTTTGCCAGCAATCGCAATGACGCAGTTTGTCGGGCTTTCGTGCGATGCATTTTTGCACAAAGCCCCATTGACCCGACGAAATTTACAGCTATTATCCCGCCCGTCGATGGATGGTGCGCACACGCACCCGTATTGCCTGCCCCTGTGGCGGAATTGGTAGACGCGGCAGACTCAAAATCTGTTTCACCTAGTGAGTGGGAGTTCGATTCTCCCCGGGGGCACCATCGCTTTGAAAACCCGTCCGGTTTCCGGTCGGGTTTCGTTTTTTTTGTGGGTGCTTTAAATGCATCGCAATGAAGCAGCTTGGTTAAAGCTGCTTCCTGCCGGATGGGGCGCGGAGAAGGCTGTCGCGGCCGGTTTCCCGGGCGACAATTTCTGCTTTTTCCATCAGTCTTTTGGCTTCAAGACCCTTGCTGGACTGGTTGAGGTCATTGATCGTGGTCATGACACAGGCCAGTTCACCTTGTGCGTCAAAAACCGGAACGGCCTGGCCGACAATGTCGGGCAAAAGGTGGTTTGATAAGCTCGACCAGCATTCAGCGCGCACCTTTTCAAGAACGGCATCCTCTGGGCGTGTTCCGCGAAAGCTGTCGGGCTGGTTCTGACGAATGGCTTCAATGCGGCCTTCGGGCATGAAGGCCTGAAAGACATAGCCACACGCCGTGTTATCAAGTGGCAAGATATCGCCGATACCGACTGAGCTGATCGAAAATGTGGCGCCCCGGTACCAGTGAACCAGAACCGGGCCGCGATCGGTCATGATGGCGACCCCGGCACTTGCCGCAGATGTATCGGCAAGGTCTTTCATGTGTTTGGCGGCGACTTCAAGCGGGTCGACCAATCTGAGGGCTGCCATGCCGATATTAAGCGACAGGGGACCCAGGCTGTAAAAGCCGCTGACCGGGTCCTGAGTTGCCATGCCTTCAACGACGAGACTCTGCAAATAGCGATGCGCGGTTGAACTGGTTGTGTCTGCGCGGCGGGCGATTTCGCCCATCACCAACGGCCGGCTGGCCTCGGCAAGAACCTTGAGAAAGCGCACCGCGATCGAAACCGACTGAATTGTACCGGGTCGTTTTGCCGAACTGTTGCGATCATCATCCATCTTGGGTGTTTGTCTTTTATCGTTTTGTTCAAAGGCGTGAGCAGTCTTCCCGAGCACAGATTGTTGCACCAAACCGGCATCAGGGCCAGTCGGCGCTGATTGCGCCGGGGGGACAATCTGCTTTGTCAGGGCATTAATCCTCACCTTGTGCGCGAATAAGTATCTGATCGCAATGCCATTTTAGCAAAAACAGCAAAAATGTGTCATCGGTGATTGACAATCGGGATGCGTTCCATATTGTGGGACCAAATCAATATTGAGACTTATTCTCATACGCAGTTTGCGACATGGCTCCAAGAGCGCGATGAAAAATGGCCGCTCGACGTTGCGCTCTGCGGTGCCACCAAAACGCTAAGGACAACACCCCGATGACTTCATTTTCCAGATTGCTTCGCGGCGCAAGTTTGCTTGTGCTGACCTCAATGATTGCGGCGCAGGCCACAGCCCAGGAAGCATCAACCACTCAGGACTCGGTTCAGAGTGAACAGGAATTGCCAGCAATCATCATTACTGGTGAAAAATTTGATCGCAGCATCAAAGACACGGCAACCTCGGTCACCCAGTTCACGGCAGAAGACGTTGCCAAGAACCCAGATGACAGCGAAGTGTCCGACCTGATCGCTGATATTCCCAACGTGCTTTATACCGGTGCGGTTGACGGGGCTCCGGTCATTCGTGGTCAGGCAACCCAAGGGGCCAATACCGGGGCCGTTGCGTTCTTCGGCGGCACGGTGCCGCGTGCGACCATCAATCTGGATGGCCATTATCAGGGCTATTACGAATATGTGTTCGGCACAGCGTCCATCTGGGACCTTGATACGGTCGAGGTTTTCCGCGGACCGCAGACCTCATCCCAGGGCGCAAACAGCATTGCGGGTGCCATTGTCATGAAGACCAAGGATCCGACTTTCTATCATGAGGGCGCGTTCCAGGCAGAGATTGGCAATTACAACACCCGCCGGGCCTCGGCGATGTATTCCGGGCCGATCAGCAATGACCTTGCTGTCAGGATTGCCCTTGATCATGCCGGTCGCGATACCTTTATCGATTATACCAACTCGTCGTTTAACAACGGTGATATTGATCTGGATTTCAAGTCACAGACCGGCCGCATGAAGCTTCTCTGGCAGCCAAGTCAGTTGCCCGACCTTGAAGCGAAATACACTTTCTCGTTCAGCGAAAGCACGCGTCCAAGCCTTGAAGCTGCCGTGCGCCCGTATGACGCCTTGGACAACACCACGACTTCGATGCCGAACTTCGAGCAGCGCACAGCGACCCATATTCTTGATGTGTCTTACGATGTTTCAAATGATGTCAGCCTGTTCAACCAGACCCAGTATTCAAACCTTGATACCAAGCGAAACACGTTTCCGGCCAACCGCGGCGAAGCAACGCTTGATCAGGATAACGTTTCCACCGAAACCCGCATGACCTTCGGGCATGCTGCCGACACCGTCAGTGGGCTGGCGGGGTATTATGTGTCTCACACCGCGTCGGAAGAAACACTGAACCTGAGCGGTGATACCTACTATGACGATAACAAAACCAACATCGGACTGTTTGGCGAAGCCAACTATCGCTTTGCCGATCGCTGGATGCTGACCGGCGGGCTGCGCCTCGAAAGCGATCATATCGAACGTGAAGGGTATTCGAACTATGCAAGCTCGGACCTTGATTATGATGAAACCTTCAATCAGCTGTTGCCAAAGGCGTCACTGGCCTATGAGGTAACCCCGAATGTGACGGTTGGGGGCATGATCAAGCGTGGCTATAACCCGGGTGGTGTCAGTCTCGATTTCACCGGAAGTCAGGACTATCTGAAGTTTGACGAAGAAACCCTGTGGGATTACGAGCTGTTCACCCGTGCCAGCCTGCTTGATGACAAGCTGCATGTGAATGCAAACCTGTTCTATATGGATATTTCCGATGCACAGCGTTATTTCCAGGAAACAGTCGGCGGGACGACAAACGTTTATGTCCTGAATGCTGAACAGGCCCATTCCTATGGTCTTGAAGTCAGCACCGACTATCAGGTTCTCGACAATCTGCGGATGCGGGCCGGCTTTGGTCTGTTGCAGACCGAAGTCGAAGAATTCTCCCAACGTTCGGCCTATGAAGGCAACGACTTCAACCGTGCGCCTGCCTATAACTTCAGTGCCGGCGTTGACTACAACATCATGCCGGAACTGCTGTGGTCGGTTGATGCGCGTTACACCGACGGCTATTACTCGGATACGGCCAACACATCGTCACTATGGGTGAAGGGCTTTGGTCTGATCAACACCCGCCTGACCTATGATGTCATGGATAATGTTGCGCTGTATGGCTATGTGAACAACATTCTTGATGAACGGACACCGAGCCAGTTCCATGCCCGCTACGGCGCGTATATGACAGAGCCGCGGATGTTCGGCGCAGGTATGAAGGTCACATTCTGATCTGACAGATGTTTGAAAATGACACCTTGTCCGCTTGCGCGGGCAGGGTGTTTTGCCTTTTCTGTCTTTACGTAAAGTGCTTATCAAAGGAAACGGGTGTCATGCGTTATCTCCTTCTGGCCTTTTTTGCCGCGCTTGTGATCAATCCGGCGTTTGCCGCAGACAGTCTCAGTCGCAGTCACATGGTGACCGATGATACGGGCCGCGATGTGGCCATTCCCGAAACGGCCGAGCGGATTGTGATTTTACATGAACCGTTGCTGGGCATTCCGGCAATGGATGTCGGGGCACAGGTTGTCGGTATTTATGGCCGCGATGATGCGGGCAATAGCCTGACGAAAATCGATTTTATCGAAACGGTGCTGGGCGATCATGAAACCAGGCCGCTCGGCATCGGGCCGTTTGGCGAGATTGATCTCGAAAAGCTCCGTGCACTTGATCCGGATCTGATCCTTGGCACGGAATACAGTGTTGATCAGGTGCCGCAACTCTCCAAGGTCGCGCCGGTCTATCTGCAGCATGTCAGTGCCGGCGAAGCGTATGGCTTTAGCGTCGAAAAGGATTTGGCCGAACTGCTGGGGTTGCAGGGTGAATACCAGAACCGTCTTGGCACTTATCAGCAAAGGTTGGAGGCCGTTCGGACGGAGTTTGCACCGAGTGGGGATGACCCGACATATCTCGCCGTCATTATCCATGATCAGCTCAACCTGGTTGGCAATATGTCCGGTGCCATTCAGGCGATTGAGGATATCGGCTACCAACGTGCGGATCTGGATGGGGCAACCGGGGTGACCAAGGGCATGGGGGCGACGTTTTCCGTGCCGCTCAGTCCGGAAGTGTTCGGGCGCCTTGATCCGGACTTGCTGATTGTGATGAACAGTTATGTCAATGGCGAGCGTAGCGAAGCTGCCATTCGGGCCAAGCTTGATAAAATCATTCCCGGCTGGGATCGTTTTTTGAAACCCGCCCGCGAAGGCCGTTTGCTGTTTCTGGATTCCGCCATGGTGGCAACGCCATCAATTGCCAGTGCGATCCACACCCTTGATGCCTATGCCGCGTGGTGCACAGCGCAATAAGGTTTGGTTTGTTGGGGCGGAGCCGGACCTAAGCCCGGTTGCGAAGATGGCGCAGCCGGATTGCGGCAATAAATAACGGCACGCCCACCAGTGTCAGGCTAAGCCCGATCGGAAGGGCGATCTCGGTTGACAGCATCCGGCTCAACCCATCTGCCGCCATCACCAGAATCCCACCCGTCATCGCGGCAATGATCAGCCGGAAGCGATCATTGCCCTGGGTGATAAAGCCCGAAAGATTGGGCGCGATCATACCCAGAAATGCGAGCGGGCCAACCACGGTCACGGCAGCCGAATTCAACAAAACCGCACATATCAGAATTATCGGGCGGGATCGTTGGACGGTTTCGCCAAGGGCCATTGCCATATGCTCGCCCAACTCATAGACAGAAACGCTCCTGCCGAGAAATATGGCGGCGAGCAAGCCACACAGGCACCAGGGCAGAAAGGCAAGAATAACCGGCCAGCTTGCATCAAACAGCGATCCGGCCAGCCAGTCGGCCAGCGCAAGCGACATTTCGCCGGGCGTATAAAGGATCAGGATTGCCGTTACCGAGGACAAAACGGTTTCGATCGCAATCCCCATCAGAAGGATGGCAAGGCCACTGGCCCGGCCGCCCCCCGATAGCCAGATCAAAAGTCCGGCCACAAGCATCCCGCCGGCAAGGGCGGCAATCGGGACAAGCGATTTGGGGATTGTCGGCACAAAGACCAGCAGCAGAATAATCACCACCATCGACCCTTGCCCGAACCCGAACAGGCCCGGGTCGGCCAATGGATTGCGTGACAGGGCCTGCAAAAGCGCACCCGACATGGCCACACAAGCCCCGGCCATAAAGCCAAGGATAATGCGCGGGATACGAATTTCGAGGGCGAAAACCTGATCCGCCTCAAGCCGCCCCGACCCGCTGAGAAAATCAAAAACCGATGCCAGTGAAATCTCGGTCGTTCCGATCTGCAGTGACAGGAATGCAATGATCAATGTGAGGGTGAGCAAGCCCGCGACAGATACCAGATTGGCGGCGCGTATTTCCTGACCGGTGGGTAAACGCAAGACACGGCGTCCGCCCAGTGTGGTGTGAAGCTTCATGCCGCCCCCCTGTCTTTGGTGAGCACGTAATAGCGACGCACGATATAGACGAACATCGCGCCCCCGATCAGATCCATGATAATGCCGGTATGCAGCACAAACGGGCTAAAGGCGGTGCGCGCAACAATATCGGCCAGCAACACCACCAGCGCCCCCAAAAGGGCGGATGCCGGCAGGTTGATCGAAAAATTGGCGCCAAAAATCGGCCGCACGATATGGGGTACGATCAGGCCCGCGAAACCGACCGGCCCGCAAATGGCCGTTGCCGACCCACAGCCAAGAACAACACAAGCAACCGCAATCCAGGATGTACGCGGCACATTGACGCCCATTGATGCGGCCTTTTCCGGGCCCAGCGTAATCAGGGTCAACCCGCGCGAGATATAAAGCAGAACCAGCGTCGAAACCCCGCCAATCACCGCCATCAGATACAATCGATCGGCATAGACATGATTGATGTTGCCACTGATCCAGCCAAGGTAATCGCTTCTCTTGGCCGGATCAGACAGCAAAAGCGCGTTTGATATCCCGAAAAACAGCATCGAAATCAACGCACCGGAAATAATGAAGCTAAGCCCGCTGCCAACCGCCTTGGCACCGGTCAATCGGGTTAAAAGCACACAACAGACAAACCCGAAGATCGCCCCGGCAAGCCCGAAAATGCCTTGGGCATACATGCCCAGATCAAACACAAAGACCGATATCACGATAAACATCGTCGCCCCGGCATTGATGCCAAGCGATGCGGGCGAGGAGAGCGGGTTACGGGTAATCCCCTGAAGAACTGTCCCGCCCATTGCCATGATAGCACCTACATATGCCGCGATCAGCGCATGGGGCAAACGTTGATACACCACAACAAAATGGTCAAACTCATCGCCATCGAACGCGATCAGTGCGGCAAGAATATCGCCCGGCGCAATCGGCGCAGAACCGATGGCAAGGTCCATGGCAAAGGTCATGCAGACAAGCATGACGAGGATCATCATGGGCCATCGGCGTGATTTGTCTTTGGGCGTCATGATGGGGTTGCCGCCATGCGATCTGGCAGGCAGACAAGCCGCCCATCACGTTCAAAGATGCTGGTCGGGAGATCAAAAACATCATGCACATGTTGCGGCGTGATGGTGTCGCGCACAGGGCCGGATGCAACCACCTGCCCATCGCGCAGCATCACCACATCATCGGCAAAGGTCGCCGTGATGTTCAGATCATGCAGCACGGCAATAACCGTTTTGCCCTTAAGCGATGCGTATTTCTGAACGATATCAAGAACGGTGTATTGATATTTCATGTCCAGATGATTGACCGGCTCATCAAGCAGGATGACTTCGGAATCCTGGGCCAGAACCATGGCAATGAACGCACGCTGTTTCTGCCCACCCGACAATGTGTTGACCCGGCGATTTGCCATATCGAGAAGACCAACCGTCTCAAGCGCATCGATGAACAATTCACGGTCGTTTTGCGTCGGCCCGCCAAAAAACGAATAGCGCGAATAACCCGAAAGCTCGATCAGTTCGCCAAGGGTCATATGGTCCGGGCAATGGTTGTCTTGCGGAAGATAGGAAATCTGGCGTGCCAGATGACGCCGGCTGATCGCATGGACCGGATTACCGCCAAGCGTGATGTCACCTTTATCGAGCGGTAAAAAACCCATGATCGCTTTTAACAGGGTTGATTTGCCGCAACCGTTCGGCCCGACCAGTGCTGTAAAACGGCCTTTGGCAAATTTGGAAGAAATCCCTTTAAGAACAATGTTCTTCCCATAGCTTGCCACGACGTTTTTTGTCTCTAGCTGGATCACGAACGGCTCTCCTTTTTCGTTGCAGGCAACTTAAACTAAGGTAAGGTTCACAGCAAAGTGGAAATGCGTCGCACTATTAACAATGTGCTTGAATGAACATGATTGGTTTTTCGGGAATGCAGGATAATCGAATGCTTCGGATCGGGATGTCTTTGGCGCCGACTTGGTTGAACGGGCAGGCATGGCGCCGCGACGATAGCGGGATAGAAGACCTTTATACTCGCGACTATTACATCAAGGTCGCCAAACTGGCAGAGGCCGCCAAGCTCGATTTCGTCTTCTTCCCCGACACGCTGTACATCGATACCGATGTCCTGGCCAAAGGTGCCGGTTTCTCGGCCCTTGATCCGACGATCATGCTGTCATCCATCGCCCATGAAACATCGCATATCGGTCTTTTGACGACGATCTCGACCACCTTTAGTCAGCCCTATATCGTTGCGCGCCAATTGCAATCGCTGAACTGGCTCAGCAAGGGCAGGGTCGGCTGGAACGTTGTGACGGCACTGGGCGGGCATGAGAATTTCGGTTTGCAGGACATGCCAAGCTCGCAAGAACGTTATGACCGTGCTGCCGAGTTCGTCGATGCGGTCCGTCAGCTGTGGGGCAGTTTCCCGGTTGATGCACTGGTGCAAGATCGCGAAAGCGGCCTTTATGGCGATAAAGATCGCGTACAACCGATCGACTATCAGGGGCAGCATTTTCAGGTCAAAGGCCCGCTGAATGTGCCCACCTATCCGGGCGATCGCATTCCGCTTGTGCAGGCCGGGGCATCGCCGGTGGGACAAAATTTTGCATCCTCGATTGCCGATGCGGTCTTTGCCGCAACGCCGGACATGCATGCCGCCGTCGAGCTGCGCAAATCCTTGCAGTTGCTGGCCCAAAATCATGGCCGCGCGCAAAGCGATATCCGCGTCCTGCCCGGTTTGAACCTGTATCTCGCCGATAGCCGGGCCGAAGCCCGCGACCTGTACGAAGCCACCCATGCCGGGGCGGATATGGCGCGCAAGATCATGATCATCCGTGAAATGATCGGCCTTGATCTGGCCGACTGGCCGGAAGACAAACTGATCACGGCCGATGATCTGCCGGAAAACCCGGCCAAGGTGCGCAGCCGCACGCATTCCGATCTGCTAAGGCGCGCCTTGTTGCGCGAAAGCATGACGGTCAAACAGCTTCTGGCCCGCCCGGAAGTCATGACCTCTGCCCATTGGCAGGTTGTCGGCACCGTGGAGGACGCGGTGCAGTCGGTCAAAGAATGGTTTGAAGCAGGCGCCATTGACGGCTTTATCACCGTGCCGGGCGGCTCCGTCGGCTGCATGCAACGCGCGCTCACGGAATTCATCCCACAGCTCGCCGAAGAAGGCCTGTTCCGCAAGGAATACTCAGCCAACAGCTTCCTTGGGCATCTGACAGAATAAGGGCTGCTTGGGGCACCCAACTGGCATTGTGTCATAAAACAAAACGCCCCCGAATTTCCGGGGGCGTTTTGTTTTGGATGAGCCTTTGATCAGAACACCACGCTGGGCAGCCAGTTGGCGAGTGACGGCCAGAGCCAGATCACGAAAATGCCAAACAGCTGAAGCGCGATGAACGGGATGACGCCCTGATAAATCTGGCCAGTGGTGATTTCCGGCGGGGCGGCACTGCGCAGGTAAAACAGCGAGAAACCAAATGGCGGGGTCAGGAATGATGTCTGCAGGTTGATCGCAATCAGGATCGCCAGCCACACCGGATCGTGGCCCATCATGATCAGGCCCGGCGCAATCAGCGGCAGCAGGATCACGGTGATTTCCACGAAATCAAGGAAGAAGCCGAGCACAAAGATCAACGCCATGCAGAAGATCAGCGCACCCGTCGGACCGCCGGGCATTGATTCCAAAATCTCTGCCACATGGTCTTCACCACCCAGCCCGATAAACACCAGCGAGAACATGCTGGCCGTCAGGATGGTGGCAAAGATCATTGAACTCACCGTCATGGTCGAGGTCAGGGCAGATTTCAGAATGTCGGTTTTCCATGCCTGACGCAGGCAGGCCAGGATCGCAAGGATCCCGATGATCGCCAAGATAACGTAGCCAACACCAAGGGCATAATCAGAACCGGTCAGATCACTGCGCTGGAAACGCACCGGCGCAACCCCGGCCATAACAGCCAGGATCAAAAGTGCGACGGTTCCGGTCAAAACCAGATTGCGGTTCGCCCCCTGACGGATACCGGCCATCAGGATCGCACCAATCGCCCCGACTGATGCGGCCTCAGTCGGGGTGGCAACCCCGCCCAGAATGGCACCCAGTACGGCAATGATCAGAAGCACGGGCGGCAGAACCGCACCAACCACTTCGCGCAGGCTGGGGCGGCCATCATCGCTTTGCACCGGTGGCATGTCATCGGGGCGAAACACCCCGCGCAGCAGGATATAGATGATATAGATCGCCACCAGCGTCAGACCCGGGATCAGGGCCCCGGCAAAAATCTGCCCGACCGAAATGGTTTCGATCGTGAATTTTCCCTGTTCATATTGCGCCTGCTGATAGGCCGACGACATCACGTCTGAGAGAATAATCAGAAGTGTTGAGGGCGGAATGATCTGCCCCAATGTACCTGCAGTACAGACAAGGCCGGATGCCATTTTGGGGTTGTAGCCCGTACGCAACATGGTCGGCAGGGCAATCATGCCCATGGCAATCACCGTCGCCCCAACAATCCCGGTCGAGGCCGCAAGCAACGCGCCGACCAAAACAACCGAAATGCCCAAACCACCGCGCAACTGGCCAAACAGACGCCCCATGGTATGAAGCAGATCTTCGGCAATGCGCGACCGTTCCAGGATCACACCCATAACGACAAACAGCGGAATGGCGATCAGAACATCATTGGTCAGCGTGCCAAATACGCGCTGCCCGAATGCCCCCATCAGACCGATATTCATCGTATCGGTCACCCAGCCGAGATAACCGAAAATCACCGCCGTGCCGGCAATCGAAAACGACACCGGAAAGCCCAGCAGGATGCAGCCCATCAGGGCGGCAAACATCAAGAGATCAAGATACTCCATCACTTCGCACCACCTTGATCTTCAATATTCCCGCGCAGCAAAATCACTTGCCTGAGCAGGCAGGCCACAGACTGAATAATCAACAGAATGCAGAAGGCCGGGATCAGCGATTTCAAAAGCCAGACGGCCGGAATGCCGCCAACCGAAATCGCCCCTTCCATCATCGAGATCGAATTGATCACCGACGGCCAGGTCCAATAAAGCAGGGCCAGCATTGATGGAATTGCCAGAACGAGATAGCCAAAGGCATCGATCCGCGCCTTGGTCTTGTCGGTGGCAGCGGCATAGAAAATGTCCACCCGGACATGGCCATCAACCAACAGCGTATAACCCGCCCCCAACATGAACAAAGCGGAATGCAGATAAAGCACGCTTTCATTAAGCGCGATTGAACTGAACCCGAAAACATAGCGCAGCAAGACCACGGCAAACTGCAAAAGAACCATGATCAGTGCAAACCAGCGCACTGTCATGCCGGTCCATTGATTGACCAGATCAAGCCGATCAGCAAGGCGTTCCATGAATTTCCCCAAGCAGAAAAACAACCGGCGCAAGGATATCCCTGCGCCGGTTTTCAGTTCTATCAGAAGCCGAGCACTTTGGCGCGGGCATTCATCTGACCGTTATCGGCATAGGTCATGTAACCGCCGATCAGGTCACGATAGGCAAGGAAGCTTTCGGTGACTTTACGGGTCAATGCATCGTCGCTTTCACGCAGATCTGCATAAACCCCGGTCGCAGCGTCACCCATCGCGGCAACGACTTCATCCGGGAGCTTGCGGACTTTGACGTCCTGCTCGGCAACCAGTTTCTGCAATGCCTTGGCGTGGTTGGTTTCGTACTCGGTCCAGACTTCGTTATAAAGGCTGTCTGCCGCGAACTTGACGACTGCCTGCAGATCTTCCGGAAGGTCTGCATAGGCCTTGGCATTCACCGCACATTCCTCGGCCGAGGACGGCTCGCCAACACCCGGCCAGTAATAGTTCTTGGCAACCTGATAGAAGCCAAGTGCGCTATCGGTCCACGGACCGATGAACTCACCGGCATCAAGCGCACCGCTTTGCAGCGCCTGGAACATGTCGCGACCGCCCATGGCCTGAACCGCCATGCCGAGTTTCGCGCACATTTCCGATGCCAGACCGGTGGTACGGAACTTAAGGCCCTTAAGGTCATCGACCGAATTGATTTCATTGCGGAACCAACCTGCCCACTGCGGACCGGAGTTGCCGCACAGGAACGGCTTCAGGCCGAACTGACCATAGATCTCGTCATACAGTTCCTGACCGCCACCGTAGTTCAGCCAGCCAACCTGTTCGTCGGCACGCAGGCCAAACGGCTGCGACCCGAACAGAAGGATGCCTTTGGATTTCGAACCCCAATAGGCCGGAACCGCATGATAGATCTCGGCCGTACCTTCGGAAACGGCATCAAACACACCACGGCCCGGAACAAGTTCGCCAGCGGCATGGAGTTTGACTTCAAGACGACCGCCCGAAAGGGTCGTAATACGGTCTGCCAGTTTCTGTGCAGCTACACCCGGCCCAGGCAGGTTTTTCGGCCATGCGGTAACCATGTTCCACTGGCGCTTGTCCTGTGCGATGGCAGGGGTTGCGAATGTCGCAGCGGCCGCTGCGCCTGCGCCGGCAACGCCAGCGGTCAGAAATTCACGTCTTTTCATGTTAAGAAGCCTCCTTGAGTGTACCCTGATAGGGCGATGTAAGGGCAATCGTCATTGCCCCCACGCGTGAGTTTGACTTATTTGCCGAGAATACCGGGCAGGTTCAGCCCGTTTTCCCGCGCGCAATCCAGTGCGATGTCATATCCCGCATCCGCATGACGCATCACACCGGTTGCCGGATCGTTCCAAAGGACGCGTTCGACCCTGCGTGCGGCATCTTCTGTGCCGTCACAACAAATCACCATGCCGGAATGCTGCGAGAAGCCCATTCCGACACCGCCGCCATGATGCAGCGAGACCCAGGTTGCCCCGGACGCCGTATTCAGCAGCGCATTCAAAAGCGGCCAGTCACTGACCGCATCCGAGCCATCTTTCATAGCTTCGGTCTCCCGGTTCGGACTTGCAACCGAACCGCTGTCAAGATGATCACGCCCGATCACGACCGGGGCTTTCAGTTCACCATTCTTGACCATTTCGTTGAACGCCATGCCGAGGCGATGGCGCTGCCCCAGACCGACCCAGCAAATACGGGCCGGCAGGCCCTGGAAGGAAATGCGTTCGCGCGCCATGTCCAGCCAGTTATGCAGGTGCGGATCATCAGGGATCAGTTCCTTGACCTTCTGGTCGGTCTTGTAGATATCTTCCGGATCACCCGACAGGGCTGCCCAGCGGAACGGACCGATGCCCTTGCAGAATAGCGGGCGGATATAGGCCGGAACGAAGCCCGGGAAGGCGAATGCGTTCTCGAACCCTTCTTCAAGGGCCATCTGACGGATGTTGTTGCCGTAATCGACGGTGGGAATACCATTGTCGTGGAAGGCAACCATCGCTTCGACCTGAACACGCATCGATGCACGCGCGGCCTTGGAAACCGCCTTGGGATCGGATTCCTGTTTTTCGCGCCATTCGGCAACGGTCCAGCCCTGCGGCAGGTAACCATGAACCGGGTCATGTGCCGATGTCTGGTCGGTGACGATATCCGGGCGAACGCCGCGTTTGACCAGTTCCGGGAAGACATCCGCCGCATTGCCGATCAGGGCAACCGACTTGGCTTCACCCGCCTTGGTCCAGCGTTCGATCATTTCAAGCGCTTCGTCCAGTGAATGGGTTTTCTCATCGACATAGCGGGTGCGCAGGCGGAAATCCGCACGGGTTTCATCGCACTCGACTGCAAGGCAGCAAGCCCCCGCCATGACGGCCGCCAACGGCTGTGCACCGCCCATGCCGCCAAGGCCACCGGTCAGGATCCATTTGCCCTTAAGGTCGCCGTCATAATGCTGGCGGCCAGCCTCGACAAAGGTTTCATAGGTGCCCTGAACGATGCCCTGCGACCCGATATAAATCCACGACCCCGCGGTCATCTGGCCATACATCGCCAGACCCTTTTTATCGAGCTCATTGAAATGGTCCCAGTTGGCCCAATGTGGCACAAGGTTGGAGTTAGCAATCAGAACACGCGGCGCATCCTTGTGGGTGCGGAACACGCCAACCGGCTTGCCCGACTGCACCAGAAGCGTCTGGTCATCTTCAAGTTCCTTGAGGCTGGCAACGATCTGATCGAAGTCCTTCCAGGTGCGGGCCGCCCGGCCAATGCCGCCATAGACAACCAACTCATGCGGGTTTTCGGCCACATCCGGATGCAGGTTGTTCATCAGCATGCGCATCGGCGCTTCGGTCAGCCAGCTTTTCGCCGAAATTTCGCTCCCGGTGTCGGGATAGATATCACGCTGATTGTGACGCGGATTGTTGGTCATGACTTGCCTCTTAGTGCTGGGGCCAAATCGGCCAGTGTCTTCAGGATTTCAGTAAGATGCGTGCGCAGTTTTGCCGCACGGCTTTCGTCATAGGACCAAGGGGCTTCCTCGGCCGTCAGATAGGTGGATTGCGCCAGTTCCATCTGGATGGCGTGCTGATTGATCTCCGGGCGGCCATAATGACGCGTGGTCCAGCCCCCCTTGAAACGCCCGTTCAGAACGGCACTGTATCCTTGCGCCTGCGAACAGATTTCAGATGTCAGCGTCTCAATCATCGGGTCGCAGGTGGTACCCAGATTGGTGCCGACATTGAAGTCCGGCAATGTGCCGTCAAACAGGAACGGAATGTTTGAGCGGATCGAATGGCAATCATAAAGGATCGCGACCCCGTGTTTGGCGCGCACCCGTTCAAGCTCGGCCGCCAGTGCCTGATGATAGGGCGTGTGGAAGGTCGCTGCGCGATAGGCAATGTCGTCTTCAGTCGGGGCAACGTCCCAGATGTTCTCGCCGTCAAAATCGGTCAGCGGCACAAGCGTCGTGGTGTTCTGACCGGGATACAGGCTGACCCCTTCGGGATCGCGGTTGGCGTCAATCACATAACGATGGAACGTCGCACGCACCGTCGTCGCACCATCGAGCACCCCGTCATACAGGGTATGAATATGCCAGTCGGTATCGGCCAGTTCACGGCCACGGTCATTCAGCTTCGCGGCAATGTCATCGGGGACATAGGTGCCGGTATGGGGGAGCCCCAAGACAATCGGACTCTCGCCGTGTTTGATTTCAACCGGGTTGGTCATGGTTATGCAGCCTCCCCAACGACAAAGCCCGACAGTTTGGCGGCAGCCACCAGCGCGCCTTGGCTGACAAGCTCGGCTGCCTTCGCCAAGTCCGGCGCCATGTAACGGTCTTCCTTGACGGTCGGGATATCGGCGCGCACGGATTTCAGAACATTCAAAAGCCCTGCACTGGTCTTGAGCGGCGCACGGAATTCAACGCCCTGCGCCGCACAGATCAGCTCAACCCCAAGAATGTTCGAAAGGTTGGCATTCATCCGTGCCAGTCGGCGTGCGCCGTGGGCGGCCATCGACACATGGTCTTCCTGATTGGCACTGGTCGGCGTGCTGTCGGTCGAGCACGGGTTGGCCAGATGCTTGTTTTCACTCATCAGGGCGGCTGTCGTGACCTCGGCAATCATCAGACCGGAATTCAGGCCCGGCTCCGGGGTCAGGAATGGCGGCAGATCATGCGACAGGGTCGGGTCGACCATCAGCGCCACACGGCGCTGGGCAATCGCGCCGATTTCGGCAACCGCAAGCGCGATCTGATCGGCGGCAAAGGCGACCGGTTCGGCGTGGAAGTTCCCACCCGAAACAATGCGGCCGTCTTCTTTAAGCACCAGCGGGTTGTCGGTGACGGCATTGGCTTCGATCTCAAGCGTCTGACCGGCAAAGCGCAGCAAATCCATCGCCGCCCCGGTGACCTGTGGCTGGCAGCGGATGCAATAGGGGTCCTGAACGCGGGTGTCGCCTTCGCGGTGGCTTTCACGGATTTCCGATCCGGCCATCAGGTCACGCATTGCACGCGCGACATTGATCTGGCCCGGATGGCCCCGCAGGGTATGGATTTCATCGACCAGCGGTGCGGTCGATCCCATGATGGCATCGGTTGAAAGCGATGCGGTGACGATCGAACTTGCCGCATTGCGCCAGGCCGAAAACAACCCAACCAGCGCGCAGGCGGTTGAAAACTGGGTGCCGTTAATCAGCGCCAGACCCTCTTTCGGGCCGAGCACCACCGGGTTCAACCCGGCCTTGGCAAGGGCATCCTTCCCGGGCAGGGTTTCACCTTTATAGGTGGCTTCACCCGCACCAATCATGACAGCCGCCATATGGGCCAGCGGTGCCAGGTCGCCCGAAGCGCCCACCGATCCTTGCGACGGAACAACCGGCGTCACGCCCTTGGCCAGCATACCTTCGATCAACTCGATCAGCTCCCAGCGCACACCCGATGCACCGCGCCCGAGTGAGAGCAATTTCAACGCCATCATCAAACGGGTGGTCGCGCCATCAAGTGGCTCGCCGACGCCGCAGCAGTGGCTCAGGATCAGGTTGCGTTGCAGGGTTTCGGTATCTTCCGGCGCAATCTTGACCGAGGCCAGTTTGCCAAAGCCGGTATTCACACCATACACCGCCTCGCTGCCATCAGCGGCCTTGCGCACCATTGCGTGGGCCGCTTCAACACCTTCGCGCGCGGATGGATCGAGTTTGACCGCAACCTGATCACGCCAGATGCTTTCAAGCTCTGCCAGTTTGACCGAAGCGGGGATAAGTGTGACAGTCATAATCGATCCTCGGGGCACGTGTTAATGCGGGGGCGCGGTGGTGGTTATTTGGGGACGGTTTCACCGCCGAAAATGCGTTCAAACAGCGGATTGAACCCGATGCGGTATGAAAGTTCGGCCGGGTGTTTGGCATTCCAGATGGCAAGATCGGCGCGCAGTCCTAGTTTGATCCGCCCGGTATCGGACAGGCCAAGGGCGCGCGCGGCATGGGCCGTCGCGCCAACAAGCGCCTCTTCCGGGGTCAGGCGGAACAGCGTGCAGCACATGTTCAGGGTCAGAAGCATTGATGCCAGCGGCGATGTGCCGGGGTTGCAGTCCGTCGCAACCGCCATCGGCACGCCATGTTTGCGGAACGCCTCGATCGGCGGCAACTGGGTTTCATGCAGGGTGTAAAACGCACCGGGCAGAAGAACCGCGACTGACCCGGATTTGGCCATGGCGATTGCGTCTTCCTCGGTCGCATATTCGACGTGATCGACCGAATGCGCATCATATTCGGCGGCCAGTTTGGTGCCACCAATGTTGGACAATTGCTCGGCATGGAGTTTGACCGGAATGCCAAGATCGCGGGCAACGTCAAACACACGTTTAATCTGATCGGTGTTAAAGGCAATGCCTTCGCAGAAGCCATCCACCGCATCGACCAGTCCTTCGGCGTGGGCAGCCTTCAGGGTCGGAATGCAGACCTCATCAATATAGCCGTCCGGATTGTCTTTATATTCCACCGGCACCGCGTGGGCGCCAAGGAAGGTGGTTTTGATCCGCACATTACGATGATCGGCAATCTTGCGTGCGGCGCGCAGCATGTTGAGTTCGGTCTCTTCGTTCAGGCCATAGCCCGACTTGACCTCGATCACCGATACGCCCTCAGCCAGCAGCGCGTCCACACGCGGCAGGGCGGATGTCAGAAGGTCATCAATCGATGCTTCGCGGGTGGCCTTCACGGTCGAAACAATACCGCCGCCGGCACGGGCGACTTCTTCGTAGCTTGCCCCCTTCAGGCGCATTTCGAATTCAACCGCACGGTCGCCGCCATGCACGACATGGGTGTGGCAATCAATCAGGGCTGGGGTGATCAGGCGGCCTTCAAGGTCGCGGATCTGATCCTTTGGGGTGTCTTCCAGATATTGGGCGGGGATGGCGTCATCGGCACCGACCCAATTAATCAGACCATTGCCAATAGCGATCGCGCCGCATTCGATCAGGCCATAGCTGTCGTGATCCTCAAACGTGACGATTTTTGCGTTTCGAAGCAGCATCGCGAAGCATCACCCCTTGATAAGTTTGTTATTAAGGATAATATGTACGTACATAATATTTCTGTCAAGACGGGTAGAGGCAATGAAGGTTCTTTGGGCAAATCAGGCACTTACGACAGCGGGCTGGCAAAACAATGTCCGGATCGAGATTGATGAGAGTGGCAGAATTGCTGCGATTCAGGCCGATTCTGCGGCGCCATCCGATGCCACCAGCAAAACCGATATCCTTCTTCCGGCGATTTCAAACCTGCACAGCCACGCGTTTCAGCGCTCCATGGCCGGCCTGACGGAACGGCGCGGGCCCGATCCGCGCGATACCTTCTGGACCTGGCGGCAATTGATGTTCCGCTTCCTTGATCAGCTCACCCCTGATCATGTCGAAGCGATTGCAGCCTTCGTTCAGATGGAAATGCTGGAAGCCGGTTACGCCAACAATACCGAGTTCCATTACCTGCATCATCGTCCCGGCGGGCATTTGTATGACAATATCGCCGAGATGGCCGAACGCATTGCCGCCGCCACCGAAACCACCGGCATCGGCCTGACCCTGCTGCCCGTACATTATCAATATGGTGGCTGTGACAAGCGCCCGTTAGGCCCAGGCCAGATTCGTTTTGGCAATGATCCCGACCAGTTCGCCAAATTGTATGAGGAATCCGTTCGCGCGGTTAAAGACCTGCCCGCCGATACGGTGATGGGGGTCGCGCCCCATTCCCTGCGCGCGGTGGCCCGTGAAGATCTGATCGCCACCAGCCTGCTGTCCAAGGATGGACCTGTTCATATGCATCTGGCCGAACAGTTGGCCGAGGTTGATGAAGTCCGCGACAGCTGGGGCAAGCGCCCAACCGAATGGCTGCTTGAAAATGCCGATGTGAACGCAAACTGGTGTCTGATCCACTGCACCCAGATGGAAGAACATGAAACGCTTGGGCTTGCCAAAACCGGGGCCGTTGCGGGCCTGTGCCCGATCACTGAAAGCAGCCTGGGCGATGGCATTTTTGATGGTGTGCGGTACCTGAATGCTGGCGGTGCGATTGGCGTGGGGTCGGATTCCAATATCCGTATTTCACTCTCGGAAGAGCTCCGCACGCTGGAATACAGTCAGCGCCTGCGGGATAATTCCCGCGCGGCTTTGGCCACAGAACAGAAATCAACCGCGCGCCGGATTTATGACGCGGCGGCCAAGGGCGGTGCACAGGCGGCAGGGCGTGACGCGGGCCGGATCGAGGTCGGCGCACTGGCCGATTTGATGGCGCTCGATGGTTCGGCGGTTGACCTGATCGGCCGGACAGGCGATACGATCCTCGATACATATATCTTCGCCGGAGATGATCGCATGGTGCGTGATGTCTGGTCGGCCGGTCGTCATGTCGTGACCGAGGGCCGCCACATCGCCCATGACGCGATCACCAGCCGGTATCGCAAAGTGATGGAACAACTCAAGGAAGCAGTGTGAACAGCCTGGAACAGCAAAGCTGGCAATCGGTCCATGACGAGGTTCTGCGCCGCATTCACACCCGTGAGTGGAAACCGGGCGACCTGATCCCCAAGGAAGTCGAACTTGCCGAGCAACTTGGCTGTGCACGCGCAACGGTGAACCGTGCGCTGCGTGAACTGGCATCCGAAGGTTTCCTGGATCGCCGGCGCAAGGCCGGCACGCGGGTGGCCGCCCATCCGGTGCGGCGCGCCAAACTAGATATTCCGGTTATTCGGCTTGAGATCGAAGGCCGCGGGCAGAAATATGCCTATGGCCTGCTGTTTAGCGAACGCCGCACCCCGCCGCCGGAAATCTGCGCCAATTTGGGCGTGACAGCGGAAAGTGATATGTTGCATATCACTTCGCTCCATCTCGCCGACGGCAAACCGTTCATGTTCGAAGACCGCTGGGTATCCATCGCGGCCACACCAACAATCCTTGATGCTGACCTTGATAAAATCAGCGCCAATGAATGGCTGGTCTTGCATGCGCCCTATACGCGCGGCGATATCTATTTTTCTGCGGTCAATGCCAGCGAGACCGAGGCCAAGGTGCTGCGCACCGATCCGGGCACGTCGCTTTTCCTGATGGAACGTACCACGTGGGAAAACAATACCGGTATTACATCGGCAAGGCTTCTGTTCGCACCGGGCTATCGCAAGCATTCTGCTATCTGACCATAAAAACTGCGATGGGCAGTCGAGGCAAGGTGTTTTGCAATGTGCTTTACTGACTGACCTGATAATCCTTAAGGGCATTGGTAAGTTGCATGGCAAACCGCGCAGAGGCGACTGGTAAGGTGCGCCCGCGCATCTGGCCCAAAATAAGATTTCCCGGAGGCATATCGCGCTCGGAAATCGGGCAATGGACCAATGACCCGTCTTCGGGTACGCGCAGACCGATAGGAATTTGAAAGCCAACCGCATTTTCATGCAGGACATAGTGGCGTATCAGCTCGAAGCTCTCGGTCTCGACCACGGGTGAGACATGGCGTGAGCTGCGTCGGGCGGCAAAATCCAGCAGGTGACGGACACCAAATCGGTGGGTTGGCGCGACATGGGGCATATCAAGGCAGTCACGCAACCTGATTTCATCACGTGAAGCCAATGGATGATCGGATCGCATCACGACATCGACCGTTTGCGCAATGGCATGGATGACTTCAAAATCGACTAGGTAGATCGGTTCAAACACCAGCGCAATGTCACTAGAATAGCTTGCCAGTTCCTGTTCGGCCTGCGCGCGATCGCGGACATTGACGCTAAAGGTCACCCCGGGATGAGCCTCTCGGTAAATCGCAATCTGTTCTGGCAGGAAATAGGGTAAAAGCGCCTGCGAACAGGCAATGGAAACATGCCCGCGGCGTTCTCCGGTCAAATCGGCGACCTGTCCCTGAACACGTTCCAGATCGGATGCCATCGCCCGGTAATGGTGCAACAAAAGCTCGCCGGCCGGGTTTAATCGAACCCCGCTTGGCAGGCGTTCAAAAAGTTCTGACCCGAACTCTTCCTCAAACCCGTTGATTCGTCGGTTCAAAGCCGATGCCGTCAGGTTCATGTCTTCGGCCGCCTTCCGCATTGAACCCGCACGGGCGACAGCTTCGATCATTCGGAAAGTCTGCAAGTACTTCATGAACAGTCCATCTTCAGAGCGGTGCATTTTTTGCACCGCATTGGTGAATTCATAGCAGTTTTCGCGAACGCAAAAAACTGCAAACTGAATCCAACGGATTCTTAACTAGCAGTTCATGGGGGTTTTCGAAGATGCTTACGAGACGTAATTTCCTGAAGGGTAGCGCACTGGTTGCTGGTACTATTCCATTCGCAAAAACATTCTCTGCAATGGCTGCAGGCAGCGACACGTTGGTTGCTGTTTCGGCCCAGACGGTCAACAGCCTTGATCTGCACCGGACCGGAACAAACCGTGCCAGCTATCAGATCGCTATCAACTGCTATGACCGTCTGGTATCATTTGGTACCAAACCGGCAGAGGGCGGTGGACTGTCTTACGACTATTCGGAAATAGTTCCGGAACTGGCGGAAAGCTGGACCTTCTCGGACGATGGTCTGACAATGACCTTCAAACTGAAATCCAATGCCGTCTTCACCGATGGGAACAAGGTTACCGCTGCCGACGTCAAATGGTCATTTGACCGCGCCGTAAGTGTCGGTGGGTTCCCAACGGTCCAGATGAAGGCAGGTGGTTTGTCTCGCCCGGATCAGTTTGAGGCCGTTGATGACGAAACCTTTGTCATTAAGCTTGATCAACCTTCCAAGCTTTCGCTACCCGATCTTGCCGTACCTGTGCCGTTTATTATCAATTCCAAAGTCGCGGTGGAAAACGCCACGACGGATGATCCGTGGGCAATGGAATATTTGCACCTCAATACCATTGGCTCCGGTGCTTACACCGTTACGCGTTGGGATGCCGGTCAACAGGTCGTATATGAACGCAATGAGAACTGGGTTGGTGGTCCGACCCCTCCTGTGCGTCGTGTGATCATGCGTGAAGTTCCATCAGCAGCAACCAGCCGCGCACTGATTGAACGCGGTGACGTTCAGGTTGCGTTCAACATTCCTGACAAGGATGCAGCGGAACTGGCAGATAAGGTAACTGTTCATTCAACACCGATTGAAAACTGCGTCCATGCGCTGTGCCTGAATACTAAGTTCGAACCGTTCCAGGACCCGGACGTACGTAAGGCGATTGCCTATGTCGTGCCATATGAAGCGATCTTTAATGCTGCTGCCTATGGTCGTGGTGCACCACTTTGGGGTGGCGAGGCCAAGGCAACAGACATCGCATGGCCACGAAAGTCGCCCTATGACACCAATCTTGAAAAAGCCGCTGAACATATGGCGAAGTCGGGCTACGCCAATGGTTTCGAGACCAAGCTTTCCATCTCGACCGACCTGTCATCCTGGATGGAACCCGCAGCCCTTCTGATCCAGGAAGCGGTTGGTAAACTGGGAATCAAGGTCGAGATTGAAAAAATCCCGGGTGCGAACTGGCGTACAGCCGCACTGGTCGAGAAGCGTCTTGATTTCCATCTGGAAAACTTCGGTGGCTGGCTCAATACACCGGATTACTATTTCTTCTGGGCTTATCAGGAAGGGCATCTGTTCAACTCGTCGAACTATTCCAACCCAGAAGTCGAACAGCTCACGAACGAAACCCTGCACATGGCCATGGATGATCCGGACTACGCCCCCAAGATCATGCGTATGATTGACATCGTTCACGAAGACTTGCCGCGTATTCCGCTGTGGCAGCCGGCTCTTAACGTCGCGCTGAACGGTGCGGGTGGATATGAGTTCTGGTTCCACCGTCAGCTTGATATCCGCGGCCTGACCACGGTGGAAAGCTAAGCCTATGGCAGTCCGGGGAACCAGTATTCTGACACGTATCGCACAGGCCATACCGGTCCTGTTCGGGGTCATTGTCATCAGCTTTGTCCTCACACGTGCTTTGCCTGGTGACCCGGCTGTCCAGTTTGCTGGGATCATGGCAACGCCCGAAACCATCGAAGAAACGCGCGCAAAGCTTGGTCTTGATAAACCATTGCCAGAACAGTTTGCGGTCTATCTTGTTCAACTGCTCAAGGGCGATCTGGGGCAATCGGTATCAACCGGGCGCCCGGTACTGACAGAACTGACCAGTCGACTTCCGGCATCTCTTGAGCTTACGCTCAGTGCGCTTATTCTTTCATGTGTTGTTGCTATTCCATTGGGGGTTTTGGCTGCAACAAGACCGGGAAGTTGGGTTGATCAGATTTGCCGTTTGCTGGTGACCATGGGGGTATCACTTCCGACCTTCTTCACCGGCGTGATGCTGATTTATGTCTTCTATTACCTTTTGGGTATTTCACCCTCGCCATTAGGACGGCTTGATTTCATCTATCTGGATCCGCCACATGTGACTGGTTTCTTTCTAATTGATGCTGCATTGGTTGGCGATTGGGAAACCTGGTTTGGTGCACTCAAACAGCTGATCCTACCTGCTGTCACGTTGGCACTGTTTACCTTGGCGCCAATTGCCCGCATGACCCGTGCAGCGATGCTTTCGGCGCTGTCATCGGATTATATCCGCACAGCCCGTGCAGCCGGGCTTGGGTCTGGGCGCATTCTATATGGCTATGCGTTTCGCAATGCGCTTCTGCCCGTGGTGACGACACTTGGTATGGTGTTTTCCTTTGTTCTGGGCGCGAACGTTCTAGTCGAAAAGGTCTTTGCCTGGCCCGGTATAGGGTCTTACGCGGTCGAAGCCCTGATCGTATCGGACTATGCCGCTGTTCAAGGCTTTGTTCTGGCGATGGCGTTTCTTTTCGTCTTCCTCAATCTGGTGATTGACCTGGCCTATGGCCTGATTGATCCGCGTTTCGGGACATCCGGGAAATGAACAAAATGGCGTCACCAGTAACTGATTCCACGGCGCAAGCTGCAACTAACCAACTGGCAGTCAGCGCAACCAAAGCCAAGCCCAGCGCCTTTAGTCATATTCTCTATGTGCTTCGAGAAAATCCGGTGACCGGTCTTGCCTTTGGCATGTTTGGCTTGTTGATCTTTGCTGCGGTGTTTGGGCCATCCATTGTTCCTTATGACCCGTTGGCAACCGATGCCGCTGCTGTGTTGCAGCCGCCTTCGTTGGCGCATTGGTTTGGTACAGACAATCTTGGCCGCGACGTGTTTAGCCGCGTGGTTGTTGCCACCCGGCTTGATTTGGTGATCTCGGTTGCTGCAGTCGCACTGTCATTCGTGATTGGCTCATTTCTGGGCGCGATTGCAGGCTATCGCGGTGGATGGACCGATATCACGCTGAACCGCGTACTTGATACCATCATGGCATTCCCGCTGTTTGTGCTTGCAATGGGGGTGGTCGCTGCCCTTGGCAACTCGGTTGATAACATCATCTACGCAACCGCGATCATCAATATCCCGTTCTATGCCCGTCTTGTCCGCGCCGAGGTCAATATTCGCCGCAATGCAGGTTTTACACTGGCGGCCAAGCTTTCAGGCAACAGCGATGCCCGCATTCTGGCATTTCATATCTTTCCCAATGCTCTGCCACCGATGATGGTGCAGGTGTCATTGAACCTTGGTTGGGCGATCCTGAATGCTGCCGGGCTCAGCTTCATTGGCTTGGGCGTGCGTCCGCCGACCCCGGAATGGGGGATCATGGTCGCCGAGGGGGCGAACTTTATCGTGTCGGGTGAATGGTGGTTGGCACTGTTCCCGGGGCTTTCACTGATGATTGCGGTTTTGACGTTTAACCTGATGGGCGATGGTCTGCGCGATATCGTCGATCCTCGGCGGAGGACATAATCATGCTTTCCATCAAGGGATTAAGCGTCGCCTTCAGGACGCGGAATGGCGAAGTCAATGCGGTCAAAGGGATCGACTTCGAACTGGCAAAGGGCGAACGCCTTGGCATCGTGGGAGAAAGTGGATCGGGCAAGTCGGTTACGTCCTTTGCTCTGATGCGTATCCTTGATGCTGGTGGGCAGATCAAGGCCGGTGATGCGATCTATAGCGGTATTGATTTGCGCAACGCATCCGAACGCGACATGCGTGATATCCGCGGGCGCGAAATCAGCATGATTTTCCAAAACCCGCGTGCCGCCCTCAATCCGACCCGCAAGGTCGGTCATCAGATCGAAGATGTCCTGCGCCGTCATAGCCGTGCAACCCGCCAAAATGCCAGGGCAAAGGCAATCGAGGCCCTCGAAGCGGTCAAAATTCGCGATGCTGCCGCACGCTATGACGCCTATCCCTTTGAACTTTCCGGTGGCATGTGCCAGCGTGTTGTGATCGCACTGGCATTGGCCTGTGATCCCCAATTGATCATTGCCGATGAACCGACCACTGGGCTTGATATCACAACCCAAAAGGCGGTGATGGATCTGGTTGATGGTCTGGTCCGTGCGCGCGGGATGTCGTCCATCCTGATTACGCATGATCTTGGACTGGCATCGCAATACTGCGATCGGATTGTCGTGATGAAGGACGGCCTGATTGTCGAGGCGGGCGATCCAGTTAAGCTCTTTACCGACCCCCAACATGCCTATACCAGCAAACTGGTGCATGCAACGCCGCGCCGGACAGGAACGATCCGGTCTTTGTTGCCCGAAGGCGACCGGCCGGCTCTTGAACCCCACGTCATTAGTGAAAAACCACTGATCGATGTTGTTAATCTCTCAAAGACCTATCAGGGCAAGAATGGCCCGGTTCATGCGGTCAAGAAAATCAGTTTCACGGTCCATGAAGGCGAAAGTGTTGGCCTGGTCGGTGAGTCTGGATGTGGGAAATCGACCACGTCCTCGATGCTCGTGCGTCTGCTTGACTCCACGCATGGCAGCATCTTTTACCGTGGTGAGGATATCGCAGCCCTTCCGGCGGCGGACTTTGCCAAACATCCTTTGCGTTCGAAAATCCAGATGGTTTTTCAGGATGCAACTGATAGCTTGAATCCGCGCTTTACGGCCCGTCAGGCGATTGCCGATCCGTTATTGCGACTGATGGGAATGCTCGGGGATGCTGTTGACAAACGCACCGAAGAACTGGCTGATATGACCGGTTTCCCAAGTCATCTTTTGGACCGGTTCCCCCATCAGCTTTCCGGCGGGCAAAAGGCTCGTATCGGGATCGCCCGTGCACTTGCGACAGAACCGGATTTCCTGATCCTTGATGAACCGACCGCGGCGCTTGATGTTTCGATCCAGGCCTTGGTCCTGAACCTTTTGGCAGACCTGCGCGTCAGCCTTGGCATTAGTTACCTATTTGTCAGCCACGATCTCAATGTGGTGCGTTTGCTCTGTGATCACGTGATCGTCATGCAAAATGGCACCATCGTTGAATCCGGTCCGGTCGTGACCGTAATGGAAAACCCAAGTCATCCCTACACACGCGAATTGCTCTCAGCCGCGCCCCAGGCGCCGGTGCCCGAAACTGCCTGATCAAACTCCGCCACAAGAAATTTCAACAATGCCACAGACGGACGGCCAAAAATGATTGCTGATCTTCCTTTCACACTTGCTGCCCTCCGGCAGGCATACGCATCCGGTTTGTCTCCGGTGCAGGTCATCGAAGAAGCGTTTCGCCGCCTTGATGCGATCAATGATCCGGGCATATTTATTCACCCTGCACGTGAAGCGGCCCTTGAGGCGGCAGCCGACCTTGGTGAATATGATGGGCGTCCGCTGTGGGGTGTTCCCTTCGTCGCCAAGGACAATATAGACGTTAAGGGCATGCCGACAACAGCCGCCTGCCCGGACTTCGCCTATGACCCGGACGATGATGCCTTTGTCATCGAAAAGCTTCTTGAGGCGGGTGCAGTTTGTCTGGGCAAGGCCAACCTTGATCAGTTTGCTACTGGATTGGTTGGTGTCAGAAGCCCTTATCCGGTTCCGAAAAATGCCATTGATCCGGCCGTTGTGCCGGGCGGTTCATCATCTGGTTCGGCGGTTTCTGTGGCGCATGGCATTGCGACATTCTCACTCGGAACAGATACAGCCGGTTCCGGGCGTGTACCCGCTGCGCTTAACAGTATCGTTGGCCTGAAACCCACACTTGGTGCTTTTTCGGCACGTGGCGTGGTCCCTGCATGTCGGACGCTTGATACCATTTCGGTGTTTGCACTGAATGTTTCCGATGCCTGGGATGTTTTCTCGGTCGCGGCCCAATACGATCCAACGGATGCCTATTCGCGGAAACTTCCCAAATCTTGCGGTTTGCGCAAAATTCTGTCGAACCGGGTTGCTGTACCCAATAACAAGACGCTTGAAACATTTGGCGATGACATCCAGCGCGCGCATTTCCATGCGGATGTGGCAAGATTAGCCCGTCTTGGCTGCGAAATCACAGAGATTGATTTCACCCCGTTCTACAATGTTGCAAAGATGCTTTACGAAGGTGCTTGGGTTGCAGAACGCGTCGCGGCTGTGGGAAATCGCCTTATTGATGCCCCCGAGACCCTTCATCCAACAACGCGTGCCATTCTGGAGCCGGGTCTCAAACTCAGCGCAGCAGATGCATTTAAAGGCATGTATCGCCTTAAGGATTTGGTGCGGGAGTGCGGATTTGCCTTGGCGGATATTGATGCGATCTGTGTGCCGACCATTCCGCATTTCGTTTCTGTTGATGATATCACAAACGACCCTATCGGGCCGAATTCAAGGCTTGGGACCTATACCAACTTTGTTAATCTGCTTGATATGTGCGGTATTGCTGTGCCGACAGGCGCACGCAGCGACGGTCGACCGGGCAGCCTGACCATCCTTGCACGTATGGGCGAGGACGCCATGGTAGCGTCCCTTGCCGCGGCCCTCGAAGCCGGGGCCGTTGGGGCAACCGGATGGGAACGGGATGCCGTTGCACCGCGCGCGGATACTGTTGGCGAAGATGAAATTGCCATGGTGGTCTGTGGTGCGCACATGACGGATTTGCCGCTTAATTCGGAATTGACCAGTCGCGGCGCGCGGTTGCTGAGCAAAACCAGAACGGCACCGAAATATCGTTTTTATGCTTTGGCGGGTGGTCCGCCCAAACGACCGGGGATGGTTGCGACCCCTGATGGCGGTGGTGCGATTGATGTCGAAGTCTGGGCCTTGCCAAAATCCGAGGTCGGCGGTTTCCTTGCCGGTATCCCATCACCGCTGTGTCTGGGCTCGGTAGAGCTTGAAGATGGGACCTTCGAAAAAGGTTTCCTGTGTGAAGGTGCCGGCCTTGCCGGGGCAACCGAAATCACCGGGCTTGGAAGCTGGCGCGCCTACATCAATCAAATGGCCAGCTAACCATCTAATCCGATTATAAAATTCGCAATCGTCTTACACGGAATCGCACTGTTCGGGATCTGACCTGATGGTGCGATTTGCGTTGAAAACGGTTGGATGGGTGACGGACGCGTTGTCGCACTGTAATGGATATTTGGGTGGGAAAGTGTAGTGACTTACGAAACGTCCCAATCAGAACACTGATTAAGACAGGTCTCAGAAGTTGTCCCTTTGTTTGACAGGTCAGTCAATTCCAAGTAAATGCAAACAATTCGCAGTCGCTTTTGATTGCGAGGCGGACAGGTTTTGGGAATGGTTGCGACCTTGCGCGATAGGGAACTGTTGACCTTGCTGATTGCTCATCGGGCAGAGCTTGTGAGCTATGCGCGTGCAATCGTGGGCGATACCGCGCTTGCCGAAGATGTCGTTCAGGATGCCTATTTCCGCCTTGAGCGCGCCCAGCAGGTGAAACTTGATGACAAGCTTGATGAACCGGTTGGCTATATTTTTCGGATTGTGCGCAACCTAGCCATTGATGGACGCCGCCGGATCGGGCGCGAGAATACTTTTATTCAGGGCGATGCCAGTGGCACGGCGGACATGGTTGCCGCCGAGGGGCCCGATCCCGAAGAAAAGGCGATCGCGCGCGGACAGGTCCGGTTACTTGAAAAGGCCCTGTCCCAATTGCCCGAGAAATCACGCATCGCACTTGAGATGCATCGTTTCGGTGGCTGCAAATATGCCGAGATCGCCAAGCGCCTTGATGTGTCGGTCGGTACCGCGCGTCAGCCAAACCAAAGAGCGCCCGACTGTGTTCCTGCAAGCCCATCCTGGCCGGTTTGAATGTTGCTGGGGCATGGCGGATGGCATGTTGGGGCCGTTTGTCGAAATTGCCGGGGGCACGAACATCGCTGATGCGGTGGCGCCGGGGCCGACGGCACAGCACACCGCAGAGTTCCTGCTAACCGAAAATCCCGATGTCTGGATTGGGACGGCGTCGGGCACCTTTGCGGAATTTAGCGACGGCGCGGATCCGGTCGCGCTTGGCGCCGGTATGACGCCCGAAGCCGCGTCGCAAAGTTTGACGCGCTATTTGTCCGCACCGGAATTTGCAGCCCTTGATGCGGTGCGAAACGGGCGGGCGCACAGCATCTGGCATAATTTCTATAACTCGCCATTTAACATCGTCGCGCTTGAAGCCTTTGCCAAATGGACCCATCCGGAGCTTTTCACTGACATCGATCCGATGGACACCCTGACCGAGATTTATGAGCGCTGGTTGCCGTTTGAATTGAACGGGACCTTTAGCGCGACCGTCGGGGCCGTCCAATGACAGAGATCGGGGTGACACTGTATCAACGGTTTGGCAGTATTCACAAGCGGCGTCTTGGGATGGTGTCGCTGTTGGCGGTCGGGGTTGTGGTGATGCTGGGTCTTGATCTTTGGGCCGGGCCCGCCGGACTAGCGTTTTCCGATATCATTTCGGGGTTGATCGACCCACAGCAACTTGATCTGCGCCATCGTATCATTTTGTGGGACGTGCGTCTGCCCGATGCCCTGATTGCGTTGGCGGTTGGCGCGGCCCTTGGTCTTGCCGGGATCGAAACCCAGACCATTCTTGATAACCCGCTGGCCAGTCCGTTTACGCTTGGCGTGTCATCGGCCGCAGTTCTGGGGGCCAGTCTTGCGATTGTCGTCGTGCCGGTGGTGCCGTTTTTTGCCGAGGCAGCCGTATTGCCGGTGATGGCGTTGCTGTTTGCGTTGGGGTCGGGGGTGCTGATCCTGGCGATTGTGCGATGGAGCAACGGCGCGCGTGAAACCGTGGTGCTGTTTGGTATTGCGCTTGTGTTTTTGTGCAATGCCCTGACGGCGGGCCTGCAATATATCGCCAGTGCCGAGGCGGTGCAGCAGATTGTCTTCTGGACGATTGGCAACTTGACCCGCGCGGGCTGGCCAGAGGTTGCGATGGTCAGTGCCTGTTTTCTGTGTGTGTTGCCATTTTCGCTGCGTCATGTCTGGGTCATGACGCTTTTGCGTGGTGGGGAAGCACATGCACGCAGCATGGGGATCAATGTCGCGCGACTGCGGCTTTGGGTGATTTTGCGGGTGTCGCTTCTGGCCGCCTTTGCGGTGTGCTTTGTCGGCGCGATTGGCTTTATCGGATTGGTGGGCCCGCATATTGCGCGTCTGATGCTGGGTGAAGATCATCGGATGCTGGTGCCTGGATCGGCCCTTTGCGGGGCGCTGATCCTGTCTTGTGCATCGTTCCTGTCAAAGGCGTTGATTCCCGGCGTGATCATTCCGGTTGGTATTTTGACCGCTGTTGTCGGCGTGCCGGTCTTTCTGGGGTTGCTTTCGGGGCGGAGGCGCATGGCATGACCCTGTTTACGGCAAAAGGCATTTCGGCATTTTACGGGCGCAGCCATGTGCTTGACCGGGTTGATTTGCCCGATCTCAGCGATAATCAGGTTCTGGGGCTTTTGGGACCAAATGCATCGGGCAAGTCGACATTGATGCGCTGCCTGTCTGGTGAAAAGGGAACCGAGGGCCAGATTGCGATTGATGGGAAAACGCGCGCGGATATGGGCCATGATGGTTGGCATCACCGGTTGGCCTCCATGCCGCAAACGCCGCCCAACCCGTCGGCCCTTTTGCCCACCGAGCTGATGTGGAGCACGGCCCGTGCGCTTGATCTTGATTTTTCCGATCAGGAACTTGGCGATCAGATCGAGGAGATTTTCAAACGGCTGGGGTTGGCCGAAGTTGCGCTTTCACCGCTTCATACCCTGTCGGGGGGTAAGCGCCAGTTGGTTGGTTTGGCGCTGGCATTGATGCGCGATCCCGACGTGTTGTTGCTTGATGAGCCGACATCGGCCCTTGATCTGCACTGGCGCATGGTGGTGCTTGATCTCGTACGCGAGCGTCTGGCAGAGCGGGGCGGGGTTGTGATTGCCGCTTTGCATGACCTTGATCTGGCGGCCCGGTATAGCGACCGGATTGTGCTTTTACATCGGGGCAAGATCATTGCAGCGGGAACCCCGTCAGAGGTTTTGACGCCTGCCAATCTGGCACGTGTGTATCGGGTCGAAACCCGCGTTTCGTCCGATGGAGACGGACGACCGATTGTGCATGTTATCCGTCCGCTACGGGATGTTGAGCCCGCCTGAAAATTGCGCTGGTATTGGCGATCAGCCGGTTCTGAGTACCTGTGCTTCATGCAGGCGGCGATATGCGCCATCGCGGGCGAGCAGGGCATCATGACTGCCTTGTTCGGCGATGCCATCCTGGGTGATGACGACGATGCGATCAGCATTGCGAATGGTCGCCAGGCGGTGTGCAATGACAAGCGTGGTGCGGCCCTTGGCCAGATCATCGAGCGATTGCTGAATGGCCTGCTCGGTTTCGGTATCAAGTGCTGATGTGGCTTCGTCCAAAATCAGGATTGGCGGGTTTTTCACGAAAATACGCGCGATGGCAACACGTTGTTTTTGCCCGCCTGACAGCTTCACACCACGTTCGCCAATCACCGTATCAAGACCGGCTGGCAGGCTTGCGATCAGGTCATCAAGGCGGGCACTTTTGGCAGCCGCAAGGATTTCATCCTCGCTGGCGTCAAGGCGGCCATAGGCGATGTTATCGCGCAAGGTGCCGGCAAACAGGAAGACGTCCTGCTGTACGATGCCGATCTGGCTGCGCAGACATTTCATCGTCATGTCGCGGATATCGGCACCATCAATGGTGATGCGACCCCCATCCACGTCATAAAAACGTGGCACCAAAGAGCATAGCGTGGTTTTGCCTGCACCCGATGGCCCGACAAAGGCCACGGTTTCGCCCGCTTCGATCGTGATGTTGATATCATCCAAAATGGTGCGATCCGGGGTGTAGCCAAAGGTGACCTTTTCAAAGGCGAGATTGCCGGACAGGGCAAGGTCATCGCGCGCATCCGGGCGATCGACAATGTCGGGTTCGGTATTCATCAGTTCCTGATAATTGCGGAAACCGGCAATGCCCTTGGGATAGGTCTCAACAACGGCAGCGATCTTTTCAAGCGGTTGGTAAAAGACGTTTACCAGCAACAGGAAGCCGACAAAGCCGCCGATGCTGAGCCCGCCATTGACCACGAAATAGGTGCCGGCAATCAGGATGACGACCTGAACAATGCGCATGCCGAGATAGTTGATCGCAAGGCTGATGGCCATTATGGCATAGGCCTGCAATTTGACGGTTCGGTATTGCTCGTTATCGCGATGAAACAGGGCGCGTTCATGATCTTCGTTGGCAAAGGCACGCACCACACGTACGCCGCCGACATTTTCCTCGATCCGGGCATTGAAGGCACGCACGCGTCCGAACTGGTTTTGCCAGTTGCGCGTCATATCGCCGCCAAACCGCACGACAAGCCACATCACCAAAGGTGCGATGGTCATGGCAATCAGGGCCAGCGGGGTGTGGACGGTAAACATCAGGATCAGCGCGCCGACAAAGGTCATGATGGCGACAAACAGGTCCTCTGGCCCGTGATGGGCGACTTCGCCGATTTCTTCGAGATCCTTGGTGACGCGGGCAACCAGATGGCCGGTTTTCTGATTGTCGTAAAAACGAAAGGACAGCTTTTGCAGATGATCGAATGCACGGCGGCGCATTTCGGTTTCAATCGTGATGCCCAAAACGTGTCCCCAATAGGTGACAACCGCCATCAGGCCGGTATTGATCAGATAGACAATCAACAGACCAAGGGCGGCCAGCAGGATCAGAACCCAGTCCTGTTTGGGCAGCAGGGTATCGACAAATCCGGCCACGGCGACCGGGAAGCCCAAAGACAAAAGACCCGACAAAACAGCGCACCCGAAATCCAGCAGGAACAACCGTTTGTGCGGCAGATAATAGGAAAAGAATTCTTTGAGCATGCGCGCGCATTCCAACAATAACCGACAGGGTTATATGTATAGGAATGGTTCTTATTTGCATAGGATAAGTCGGCGGATTCCGGGCAAAAAATACGGCGGTTTGCCTATGCTTTCTTTCCTGCGTTTGGCGCAGTTAGCTCGGCGCGATCACCCGGATCGGTGTGCCGTTCTGCCAGGCCAGAATGGCCTCGACGGTCTGGCCGTAAAATACCTTCCAGGTATTGCGGGTAACATAGCCAAGATGCGGGCTGAGCAGCAGGTTCCTGCAATCGCGCAAAGGGTGGTCGGCGGGAAGCGGTTCCTTGTCATACACATCAAGGGCGGCGCCAGCAATCTCGCCGGCATTGATGGCCTTGATCAGCGCGTTGTCGTCAATAATCGGCCCGCGGGAGGTGTTGATGAGAAAGGCCGTGGGTTTCATCACCTTGAAGTCGGGTGCACTGATCAGTCCGCGGGTGCGATCCGACAGGCGCTGGTGGATGGTGACGAAATCAGATGCGCGAAGCAGGTCTTTCTTTGTTTCCATGAAGGTGACGCCGCGTTCTGCGCAGTGCTCCGGCGTCAAGTTGGCGCTCCAGGCGCAAACCTTCATGTCAAAAGCCTGGGCCATTTTGGCGACCTTTGCCCCCAGCCGCCCAAGGCCTATAATCCCCAATGTCGACCCGGCAAGGTCCTGACCGAGCCCGACCTGCCAGCCACCGGACCGCATGGAGGCGTTTTCAGCAACGATGTTGCGCGCAAGGGCCAGCATCAGGGTAAAGGTCAGTTCGGGCGTTGCGGTGGACGGGGACTCAGTGCCGCAGACCGTAATGCCCAGTTCACTTGCAGTCGCGACGTCAATGGCGTCATTGCGTTTGCCGGTGGTAACGATCAGGCGGAGGCTCGGAAGTGCACGCAGAAGATCGCCCGAAAGCGGGGTGCGTTCGCGCATGACACACAGGACCTCAAACGGGCTGAGGCGCTCAATCAGCTCATCGCGATCCGAGATGGTGTCATTGAATAATGTGATCTCGCCGAATTCCTCGACCTTGGACCAGTCGGCGGATTGCAGGGCAAGGTTCTGATAATCGTCGAGGATGGCAATGCGCATGGTGGCGTGATGTCCTGAGGTATGAAGACCGGGATCCGGGGGCGTTACCCCGCCAGATGTTGGGCAAGGAATTCAACGGTGCGGGCATGCGCCACTTCGGCGGCCGGGGCGACGTAGGACGGGCGGGCTTCGTTGGCAAAGGCATGACCGGCTTCATACATGTGAATTTCCATACCGGGCAGGGCGGTCTTGGCGTCTTCGATCATCTCGACCGGAACGTGTTCATCGCTCAAACCAAAATGCCCAAGGAACGGAATGGAAAGCGGTTTATCAAGATACTGGTCCAGGCGTGTGCCATAAAATGAAACGCCTGCGACAACATCAAGGGTCTGTGCGGTGCGAAGCGCCAGGCCGCCACCCCAGCAAAAACCGATCACCGCGACCTTGCCACCATTTGCAGCCAAGGCCTGGACAGCGGCATCAATATCCTTGAGCGTGTTGGCAACATCGGATGCCATCATCAGGTTACGCGCGCGTTCAAAATCATCAAATGCCACGACCGATCCGCGCTCGATCCTGTCAAAAAGGGCGGGAATGGCGACTTCATAGCCAAGGGCCGCGTATTTCTTTGCAACGTCTTTGAGCTGATCGGTGACGCCAAAGATTTCCTGAAGGATCACAATCCCCCCGCGGCGTTCACCGACCGGTGCTTCAAACCAGCAATCAAGCGCGTGCCCATCAGTGGCGGTAATGGTCTGCATCATGTGTTTATATCCTTTGGGGCGTGGTGGGCTTCGCGGTGATGATATCGAATTGGCACGGCAGAACAATCATGATGGTGCGAGCCAAGCATGATTTTCCAATTGGCTTGCACTTTGTCAGCCGGATGTGACATCACTATGGTGTGAGGAATAAACCCTTCTATTTGCGGGATTTGCATGCCCGCAATCCCGCAAGTGATTACGTCACGCCATCAGGAGAAATCAGATCATGAAGCTTTTGCGTTATGGCCCCAAGGGGGCGGAAAAACCCGGGCTTTGTGATGCCGGTGGTGTCATCCGTGACCTTTCGGCGGTGATCGGCGATATTGATCCGACGACGATTTCGGATGAGACTTTTGCACGTATTGCCGCAATTGACCCGGAAAACCTGCCGGTGGTTTCCGGTGATCCGCGCATCGGGCCCTGTGTCGGGCGTCCGGGCAAGTTCATTTGCATTGGGTTGAACTATTCCGACCATGCCGCAGAGGCCGGGATGGAGCTGCCGCCCGAACCAATCGTGTTTTTCAAGGCGACCTCGGCCGTGTGTGGGCCGAATGACAATATCGAAATCCCGCGCGGCTCGACCAAGACCGACTGGGAAGTCGAACTGGGCGTGGTGATTGGCAAGCAGGCCAAATATGTCGATGAGGCAGATGCGCTTGATTATGTCGCGGGCTATTGCCTGACCAATGATATTTCCGAGCGGGCCTTTCAGCTTGAACATTCCGGTCAGTGGGTAAAGGGCAAAAGTGCCGATACCTTTGGCCCGATTGGACCGTGGCTGGTAACGCGCGACGCGGTTTCTGATCCGCAAAACCTTGCCATGTGGCTTGATGTCAATGGCAAGCGCTATCAGGACGGCAGCACCAAAACCATGGCCTATGGCGTGGCATTCGTGATCAGCTATTTGTCCCGCTTCATGAGCCTGCAGCCCGGTGATATCATCTCGACCGGGACCCCGCCCGGTGTTGGCATGGGGCAGAACCCGCAGGTGTTTCTCAAGCCCGGTGACGTGATGGAATTGGGAATCGACGGGCTTGGGGCGCAGCGCCAAAGCGTCGTTCAAGGCTGAACAACCCAGCCATGCAAATAGCGGGAAGCGTGAAACAGGGGCATTTCACACCAATGTGATCACGGGGTCATATTCCTGAAACTGCAAAGTTTTCTGCGAAAATTTGCGTATTTTTGCGTATGTTTCCGGGCGGATTTCAGAAAATCTCCGCCCCAAGACTTGCGGCTTGCCCGATTTCTAACACTTTTGTCATCACAAAGTGCATTGACGTTGTCCTGTGGTGTGCAATAAATGACCAACATTCATTATTGTTCAGCGCTGTAAGCAATGTGAAATGCGTGTCCAAGGGGTATGGGGATACCGTGCGCATATTGCGCCCTTAAAGGATTGGTGATGCACATGTCTAACCTGGCGATCAAAGTGAACGACGCTTGGCCCGATGCGGTCAAATCATTGGATGTTTCGGGTGACCAGACCTCCCCTGCTGCCCATACGTCTAAACAGCAGAGCGACGCTGATAGCTTCGCATTCGCGGATATCTATCTGCGCAGCGCGCCCTGCTACCTCAAAGGTCTGATGCTGCAGGCACGCAGCGAAGACGTCAAAGCAACCCTGCGCAAGCCTGATGCCGGACTGCTGGCGTTCGAAAAAGGCGCATGCGAGCTGAGCGCGACCTCGCTGTTTCTGACGGTTGCGATGTCGGCCGCTGACGAAGCAAGTCTTGCTGAAATGCAGGCCTATTTCGAAGACAAGCTGCGGAGCCTGGCGCCGCAAACCAGCTTTGAGATCGACTGGCGCAATAAGTGACGACTGGTCACGTATTTGTGATTGAAAAGCCCGTTCACGTCTGAACGGGCTTTTATTTTGTTTGCTCGGTCGGAAGATGTTTCTGATTACGACCCGTTCCGGGCGATCAGGATATTGCTTAAAAACGCGCTGAGCGCCCCGTACCCGTCAAGCGGCAGGACATGGGAAATATACTGATCGGGGCGGACCAGAACCATGCAGCCCTGATCACGATCAATGCTGCGCATGCCAAAGATGTCGTTCCCTGATTTTGGATCCGGGCAGAAGATCTTTTCATAATCAACCAGGCCGTATTTGCCTTTGCGCGGCAGGAGGAGCTTTGGCATGGCCTCGATCGCAAGGCTGCGATGTGGCTGCTGGAAAATGGCGCGGACATCCAGCACGCTGTCTGGGTCTTCGGCGTCGCGGTTGAACTTCACCATTGGCGAAATCGGCGCCGTTTGCAGGAAATCACACAGCGCATGGATGCCGGCACCAGGTTGCCCGTGATCATCCTTGCCGGCAAAGGCATACAGCCGCCAGCGTCCATCGGCCTTGGCGCAATGACCCAGATGCACCGGCTTGGCATCAGACAAACGCACCACCGGTGCCGAATGGAAGCGCATGCCAATGACAAGACCCTTTGCCAGATCCTGATGGGTATCCGGCCCGGTCAGTACGGATGGCGTATATCGGGTGGCGGTGCCGGCGGTAAAGCGGCCCTGCTGAATGAAGTATTTCTGGAATTCTTTTGGGTCGACGCCGGTGCCGTCGGCTTTGCCGTCCTCGTTCGGGCGGGCGCTGAACATCTTGGCGAACTTGCCGTCAAAATCGATCAGCTCCTTGGCGATCGCCTGACGTTCCTCGGAATAGCTGTGCAGGATTTCCGGCTTGATCCGGCCTTCAAGAACACCGGCCAGCTTCCAACCAAGATTAAAGGTATCCTGCATCGAAACATTCATGCCCTGACCGGCCTTCGGGCTATGGGTGTGGCAGGCGTCACCGGCGATAAAGACATTCGGAATGCGCGTCGCCGAAGCCTCGCCATTGAGGTTGTCGAACTTGTCACACAGGCGCTGACCGATTTCATAAACCGACCACCAGGCGATTTCTTTCACATCAAGGGTATAGGGATGCAGGATGCGCTGCGCGGCAGCAATCAGGTGATCTGATGTGATGTTGCGGCTGGCAACGCGCTCTCCGTCGGCCAGTTTGTCGAGCTCGACATATAAACGCACAAGATAGCCACCCTCGCGCGGGATGATCAGGACGTTGCCCTCATTGGCGGAATGAATGGTCGCCTTTTTGCGGATATCGGGGAAGTCGGTGACGCACAACACATCCATCACCCCCCATGCCTGATGGGCGGAATCCCCACGCAGTTCGCGGCCCAAGGATTTGCGCACAGCACTGCGCGCCCCGTCACAGCCAACCACGTAGCGCGCCTTGACGGTTTCGCGGCGTCCGGCGTTATCCGCATCGGTGCGCTCAAGGGTGACCGTCACCGGGTGGCTGGGGCTGCTTGCGGTACCTGCCTTGGGATCGATGGCAACTTCAATCACCTGGCGGGAATAGTCCGGCTCCAACCGGTTCGGGGCATTGCGCATGACATCCAGATAGAAATCATGCACGCGCGCCTGGTTCAGGATCACATGCGGGAATTCCGACAGGCCATCTTCGGTATCCTGAATGGTATCAGTACGGGCAATCTTGCTGCGATCTGCCGGATCCGGCTTCCAGAAGGAAACCTCATTAACCCAATAGGCCTCTTTCAACACCCGCTCGGCAAAGCCAAACGCATTGAACATCTCGATTGTTCGACAGGCAATGCCATCGGCCTGACCCAGTTCCATCGGGCCATCTTTCTGATCAACAATGCGGGTCGTGATGTTGGGGAAGGCCGCCAATTGCGCGGCAAGCGTCAGGCCCGCCGGGCCATTGCCAACAATCAGGACATCCACCTCCTTGGGCAGGGCATCGCTTTGCAACGCATTGCTTTGCGTGGTGGCCGGGGCGATGGTCGGGTCACCGGCGCGAAAACCGTCGAGATGGAATTGCATGATTGTTCCTCCGAATTGGACAAATCTCCGAAGTTGCGAAATAACAGGCACTACGGATTGTTATATAATTTGTGTACTAATGATAAGCATGCTTACTATTAGCCGGGCTGTCAAGCTGGCGGCCCGATCAGGAGGTGCGCGTGAGTGAAGTGGATCAGATGCCAGGCCATCTTATCCGGCGTTTTCAACAGATTGCCGTGGCAATCTTCCACGCCGAGGTCGCCAAGACCGGGGTCGACCTGACCCCGGTGCAATACGCCGCCATGGCAAAAATCGCGGAAATCGATGGCGTCGATCAGGCGACTCTGGCCGGCCTGATCGCCTATGACCGCGCGACCATCACCGGTGTTGTCGACCGTCTGGTGCAGAAGGGCTATATCGAACGCGTTGTCAGCACCCGCGACCGCCGCGCCCGCGAACTCCATCTGACCGACAAGGGGCGCGACACCTTCGCCAAAGTCAGCCCCGCCGTCCTGCAAGCTCAGAAAAGCATGCTGGCCGGTCTGGACGCGGCAGAGCAGTCAGAACTGATGCGTTTGATGGCAAAGGCAACTGCTGCGGGAAATGAGCAGAGCAGGGCGCCGTTGAAGGGAGAAGCCTAACGCACTCTAGTTTTGCGCAGTCATAAACGTAAAATGGTCAATTCAATAAGGTTAGAAAATAACTCATGCTACGCATGAAGTTTTTGGTCTGGTGAAAGATCCTTTAAACTAAGTAGATCGGATGAAGGAACCTAAGAGTGTAACTCAAAAATATGCTGAGCTTTCGAGCTGTAAGTCATTAAGGTCTTACCATCGGTCCCAAAGTTTACAGTCCAATCGTGACGGGAACTGTCAGAGAGTCTCTGCTCCCCAACTATTTTACCTTGGTCCAATTGGTAGAGGCGAATGATGTTCTTGTATGTGCTTTTACCGGTCAGTAGGTCATCTTCTCCTTCAGCAGAAAAAGCTACGGCAAGTATGTTTGCTTTTGGTGAAAGGGAAAATCCTTTTGATCCAAAATTCGGCATTTGCAAATCAAAGGCAACTGAAGATGTAATTTTTTTTGTCACTAGGTCGACGAAAACGAATCCTTTCGAGGTGGCATACAACAGGTTGTAGCCATCGTTCATTATTTTGTAGATAGTGGGATAATCGACGAAACCTGCCGGTAGTTTGATGGCCTCAGTTTGCTCGAACTTTAAGCCTTTTTTCTTGAAGAAGAACTTTCCAGTTTCTTGGACGATTGACAGGTAACTGTTGTGCCCAGATCTATCCCCCCACACAGCGTTAAATGGGCAGTGAGCAATTAAAAAGCACGCAAACCTATCAGAGTAAATATTTCCGTAAGTATAGCCGAGTTTATTTTGGCCTTTTACCATCGACCCGATTTGGTCTCCTGAGCTATCAAATACAGGATGTTGAGAATAGTAGCGACCATTTGCAACTGCGGGGAATTTTCGATTTCCGACTGAGCCAGTATCGTCTGAATAGGACGAATCGACTAAAGAGCTTTCGTCATTTGGAAATGGACAGCTAGCGGCTTTAATTTCTGAAAAGCGGACGGAATGCATATCAACCTCAAATTTAAATTTTTGGCCATTTTATAGTTTATAGTTGCGGTCTTGTTTTTCAAAGGTTGATTTTGACGTTGGATAGTTGTGGTGCACTGACCTATCGTGTGCATAGAAATTAATTTGATGACTGCTTAATAGGCCAATTGTCTACAAACCTATCCCGTGCGCTACGCACGACCTTCGTAATATGCTCTGCGATGGCGGCGACACTCCGCGTGTCCTTGGTGTCGGGGTGCTGGAGCATCCAGTAGTTGCGGGTGAAGCGGATTTCGGGGAGCAGGCGGACGAGGTCGGGGATGCCTTCGGTGGCGTAGTCGTGCAGGATGCCGATGCCATATCCGTTGCGCACCGCCTCCATCTGGGCGACCACACTGCCGCATTCAAAGCGGCGTTTCATCAGTTTGCCCAGGCGGGCAGCGTAATCGAGTGCGCGGCTGTAAATCAGGTCTTCGATATGGGTGACAAACAGGCGGTCTGTTAGATCGGCCTCGGTTTCGACTGCGCCAAAGCGTTCGATATAAGATTTGGTGGCGTAGACGCTAAGCGTGTAGTCGGTGAGTTTGCGGATTACCAAGCGGCCCTGTTTTGGGCGATCCAGCGTGATGGCGATATCGGCTTCGCGTTGCGAGAGTGAAAATGTACGCGGTAGCGGCACCAGCTGAATGACAAGGTCCGGGTGGTTGGATGAAAAGTGAGCCAACTCACTTGCCAGAAAGTAGTTGCCCAATCCATCGGGGACGCCGACGCGGACGGTGCCGCTGATGAGCTCCGACTGATTGGAAACGGCGGTGCCAGCACGCAGGAATGCGGATTCAGCGGCCTCTGCCGCCTGCATGAGTTCCTGTCCCGCCGGGGTCAGGTCCGATCCGGTGGTGCGCCGTTCGATCAGCTTGGTGCCAAGTTCCTTTTCAAGAGCGGTCAGTTGGCGACCCACCGTTGCGTGGTTAAGGCCAAGCTGACGGGCAGCCGCCAAAATCTGGCCATGCCTGGCGACAGCAAGGAAGATACGAAAGCGATCCCAATCCATGGCGGATGTTGTCCTTTAATGACTTTAAATTTTGCACATCGAATTTGCGGAAATGATAATTGATGTGCATCCCTGTGCATAGCCATAATGGGATCAGGTTATTGGGGTCAAAGGCCCCATCTAATATTAAGATCGTCTCACTGATCATCAGGTTTATCGGGAGAAACCCAATGGCAACCCAACTTACCCATTACATCAACGGCAAACGCGTTGCCGGTACGTCCGGCCGTTCCGCACCGGTTTTCAATCCGGCAACGGGCGCCGAAAGCGCAACCGTCGATCTGGCATCCAAGGCCGAAGTCCGTGCCGCTGTTGAATCCGCATCGGCCGTTGCAGCCGAATGGGCCGCAACCACGCCGCTGCGCCGTGCGCGAATTCTGAACAAATTCCTGGGTATCCTCGAAGAGCGTTCCGAAGAACTGGCCGCTGCGATTACCGCCGAGCATGGCAAGGTTCTGTCCGATGCGCTGGGTGAAGTGACCCGCGGGATCGAGGTTGTTGAATTCGCAACCGGTGCGCCGCAGCTTTTGAAGGGTGAGTTCACCGAGAACGTTGGCACCAAGGTTGATAGCCATTCAGTCCGTCAGCCGCTTGGCATCGTTGCCGGTATCACGCCGTTCAACTTTCCGGCCATGGTGCCGATGTGGATGTTCCCGGTCGCCCTTGCATGCGGTAACTGCTTCATTCTGAAACCGTCCGAGCGTGACCCGTCGGCATCCCTTCTGCTGGCAGAATGGCTGACCGAAGCTGGTCTTCCTGACGGTGTGTTCAACGTTGTTCAGGGTGACAAGGAAGCGGTTGATGCGCTTCTGTTTGATCCGGACGTCTCGGCGATCAGCTTTGTCGGTTCGACCCCGATTGCCAAATACATCTACGAAACCGCGACCGCGCAGGGCAAACGTTGTCAGGCACTTGGTGGTGCGAAAAACCACATGATCATCATGCCGGATGCCGATATGGATCAGGCGGTTGATGCCCTGATGGGCGCTGCTTACGGTTCGGCTGGCGAGCGTTGCATGGCGATTTCGGTTGCTGTGCCGGTTGGCAAGGAAACCGCAGATACCCTGATCGAGAAACTGGTTCCGCGCATCAATGAACTGCGCGTCGCACCGGGCACCGATCCGGCGGCCGAAATGGGCCCGCTGGTCACCGCTGCACACCGCGACAAGGTTGTTGGCTATATCAACAAGGGTGTCGAAGAAGGTGCCAAGCTTGTGGTTGATGGCCGTGACATCAATCTGCAGGGCTATGAAGACGGATATTTCGTCGGTGGTACCCTGTTTGATGACGTCACCCCGGATATGAGCATCTACAAGGAAGAGATCTTTGGCCCGGTTCTGTCGGTTGTGCGTACCGATGATTTCGACACGGCAGCCAACCTTGTTGATGACCATGAATATGGCAATGGTACCGCGATCTTTACCCGCGATGGTGACACCGCGCGTGAATTTGCGGCCCGCACCCAGACCGGCATGGTCGGCATCAACGTGCCGATCCCGGTCCCGATGGCCTTCCATTCGTTTGGTGGCTGGAAAGCATCGCTGTTTGGTGACCACCACATGCATGGCCCGGAAGGCGTTCGCTTCTATACCAAGCTGAAAACCATCACCTCGCGCTGGCCGACCGGCATTCGCAAGGGTGCCGAATTCGTCATGCCGACGATGAAGTAAGTGATGAAATAAGCATTGCGATCATCGCAATGAAGAAGGGCGCGCAAGGTTTGCTTTGCGCGCCCTTTTTGATTCTGAAAGCTGGATTACTTGGCGAAGCTGTCGGGTTTGGCGGGATCAATCGCCTCCATCATTTCGCCAGGGATGAAGACGCGGAAGGTCGCACCCCGCCCGGGCGGGCTTTCGGCCCATATCTTGCCCTGACAATGCTCGACAACATGTTTGGCAATCGCCAGACCAAGTCCGGAGCCAGAGGGTTTTGGTTTGTCATCGGCGTATTTGCCGCCGCGCGAGAATTTGTCAAAGATGATCTCAAGCTCGTTGGCGGCAACACCCTTGCCGTTATCTGTGATCGACACCAGATAGCCGCCATCCATGGCTTCGCCGCGCACTGAAACTTCCGGGTGGTCGGGGTCGGAAAACTTGGCAGCATTTGACAGCAGATTGATAAAGACCTGCGTCAGGCGATCCCGGTCAACATGCAGCAGCACCGAATTGCGTGAATATTCCTTGGTGAGCACCACACCCTTGGCATCAAATACACCTTTGACCGCCTCGATGCTTTCATCAAGCACGGTGCGTGGATCAACCTCGACCGCGCGCCAGTCGGAATGGCCGGCTTCAAGACGGGCAAGATCGAGATGATCGTCAATCAGACGTGTCAGACGTTCGCTTTCGCGGACAATGATTTCAAGGAACCGGTCGGTCTGTTTCGGATCAAGATTGGGGGAATCGACCAGGATTTCCGAGAAGGACCGGATCGAGGTCAGCGGGGTTCGGAATTCATGGCTGACCATGGTCAGGAATTCATCCTTGAGCCGGTCCAGTTCCTTGAGCCGTTCGTTGGCCGCGCGCAGTTCGGCGGCCGCCTGTTCAAGCTCATGGGATTTTTGTTCAAGGCGCTGGGAATATTCAATGACGTGTGAGGTTTCTTCGAGGATCTCAAGCACTTCCTCGAGGCTGACCATTTCGCCCTTGGCGACCGATGATACCATCACGCGGGCCGATGCCGCGCCGATGGACCCGGCCAAAAGGCGTTCGGTAAAGGCGATCATGTCGGCATCGGCTTCGCCCTTGCCACGCCAGGTGGGATCGATGCTGCGATCAAACTGGCGGAAGGATTGATAGGCGCGATCACGGCCCAGAAACCGTTCGACCAGTTCATACAGATCATTGGCCGAAGCCGAGGAACGCCAGATCACGGTGTCCTGGCCTTTACGCGAAAAGGCATCAACAAACAGGGTGGCCTGAATGCGCTCAAGCGCGCTTGGTTCGGTAAACAGACTGATCAACACATAGGCCGCGGTGTTGAGCGAGATCGACCAGATCAGTGCATGGGTCAGCGGGGCGAAATCGGTCAACCCAAACAGGCTTTCGGGGCGCAGCCACGGATGACCAAAGGCGCCGTTGAGGATAAGGGACGGGTCCATCCAGCCACTATCGGCAAGCGATGGCAGCAGAAGCGTATAGCCCCAAACGGCAAACCCGATGGTAAGTGCGACTTGTGCGCCGGTGCGTGTGCCGCCCTTCCAGTACAGCCCACCAATCATGATCGGGATGAATTGCGCAATGGCGGCAAAGGAAATCAGGCCGATTTCGGCCAGGGCATCACTGGCGCCGGCAGATCGGTAATAGGCAAAGCCAAGAAACACCACGACAACGATCGAAGCCCGCCTGATAAAGATCAGAAGCCCGGTCAGATCATCGCGTTCGGTCAGGCGCAGCGGGCGAATGCGCAATAGTGCGGGCACGATCAGGTCGTTACAGACCATGGTCGACAGCGCAATGGTCGCGACAATCACCATGCTGGTACTGGCCGAAAGACCCCCGACATAGGCGAGAAGGGCCAGCATGGATTGGTCTTCAAACAGGGGGACGGAAATCACAAAGAAGTCCGGGTCCGACCAGACCGGAAGCGCGCCAAGCCCGGCCAGTGCAATCGGCAGGACAAACAGGTTCATCGCCAACAGATAAAGCGGGAAGGCCCAACTTGCGGTGGCAAGATGGCGTTCATCGACATTTTCAACAATGATGACCTGAAACTGGCGCGGCAGACACAGGATGGCCGCCATCGAAAGCATCATCAGGGTCAACCAGCGTGAACTGCCATCTTCAGGCAGGACCAACAGTTTTGCCGTATCGGCATTTGCAGCAGACTGGGAAAACAGATCCCCAAGCCCGTCATACATGACAAAGCAGACAAAGAACCCGACTGCCAAAAGGGCGAAAAGTTTGACCAGGCTTTCAAAGGCAATGGCAGCGACCATGCCTTCGTGATGTTCATCGGCATCAATGAAGCGCGTGCCAAACAGAATGCCAAACAGGGTCAGGCCAACCGCCGCCCAGAAGCCGCTATCGGAAAAGATGCTGACGGTTTCACGCACCGGCTCGATCATGCCGTGATCCCAGACCGTCAGCACTGTGTAGCTGGTGGCGATTGCTTTGAGTTGAAGCGCGATATAGGGGGTGGTGCCGATCACCGCGATCAGGGTGACGAGGACTGAAAGCTGTGTGCTTTTGCCGTAGCGTGACGAGATAAAATCGGCGATCGAGGTAATGCGATGGGCCTTGGAAATGCGCAGCATCTTGCGCAGCAGGAACCACCAGCCGAGAAAGATCACGGTCGGGCCGAGATAGATCGTAAGGTATTCAAGCCCGTTGCGCGCCGCCGTGCCTACCGCGCCATAAAACGTCCAGGACGTGCAATAGACCGCGATGGACAGGGTATAGACCGTCGGGTTGCGGACCCAGGAATGGCCATCACGTGCGCGTTTGTCACCCCACCATGCAATCGCATAGAGCAGGCCGACATAAATCAGCGAAACAAGGATAACCAGTTCCGAGGAAAGCATGGGCTATTTCCTCTCGGCCTGGGCGGCGTGGCGAAGCGCGCTTGTCAGGATGGCGCACAACGCAATCAGAATGCCCCATCCGGCAAAGAAATAGACAAACAGGATCGGCAGGCCAAGGATGGTGCCATCAAGGGAAAACATCCCGACAATCGGCGGCAGCCAGATAAACAAAGCCACCAGCATCAGCGCAAGAGCCCGTTCGGTAAGTCTGCGTGGCGGTGTGATGGGGGCCTCCTGCCGGTTGGAGAAGAACGCGAAGCCGCGTTTCAGTTTGCCGCGCGTTCAAGCAGGGCCTTGACCCGGGAAACGACGTCGCGGGTTGAAAACGGCTTGGTGACAAAATCATCCACGCCAAGTTCCAGCCCCTTGCGGCGGTCCACTTCGCGGGTTTTGGCGGTCAGCATCATGATGGGAATTTGTCGGGTGTTTGGATCGTTCCGCGTTGCGCGCACGACTTCAAACCCGTCACAGACGGGCATCATGACATCCAGCAGCACCATGTCGGGGATGTCGCGCGCGATCATGGAAATCGCCGTGCGGCCATCGGTGGCGACGCTGACGTCATAGCCTTCCTTTTCCATCAGAAAGCTGAGTGATTCGACAATTGTTTCCTCGTCTTCGGCAATCAAGACCTTTGGTCTCTCACTCAAGGACGTTCTCCCGATTTTTCGGATTGTTATATTCCCAATCCTAACGGCTTATGACCCGAATGATAATGCTACTTTGGGGTGGTATACATAAGGCAACGCTTGTGATCGCGATTGCCGATCATTTCGGGGCGGTTTTCGGCGTGCCGTCAGCCATTTCATAGGCCCGCTGGGCGCAATCTTCGCGCGGGCACTGGCGGCAGGAAATCCCGACTGGAACGGCGGATTCCGGGCGATCAAGCGACAATCGATCACCATAGACCACATCATTGGAAAAGGCCGTGTCACAACCAATCATCACCGAGTGGACCGAACGGGGCACGCCATATCCGCCCGCACCGGATCGCAGGGCGCGTGCGATAAACAGGTATTCGCTGTTATCGGGCAGGCGGACAAATTGCGGGATGACGCGTTCGGGCGCGGTATAGGCTTCATGCACCACCCAGCGCGGGCAGGCCCCGCCATAACGCGGCAATTGCAGGCCGGATGCCGAGAAGCGTTTGGAAATATTTCCGGCAATATCAGTACGCACCAGGTGGAACGGAATGCCTTCGGCCCCCGGACGGCGCAGTGTCGTCAGGCGGTGGCAGATCTGCTCCCAGCTTGCGGCGTAGCGCTGCTGCAAAAGCTCGATGTCATGGCGCAGGCTGCGCGCATCATCCAAAAACAGATCATAGGGAAACAGCAAGGCCGCCGCGGCGTAGGATATCAGCGCCTCGGAGGCGCGCACCCGTCCGGCCGGACTGCCGATCTGGGCCTGATCAAGGATTTCGTTAATCGGCTCGGCGGCCTCAAGCCGGCAAATGGTGCGCGCAGCCTGAAAGCGGGCCGAGGTGATCGGCAGGGCGCGCGAGATGCGAAGCGTGTTGTTCTTGGCATCCCACTGATAGCCGCTGGTCAGGAAGTCCTCGGATGGCAGGCGCTCGATCCGGGTTTTGTGGGTATCTTCAAGATAGTTGATCAAATCCGTCAGATAGAGGCCGCCTTCCGGGTCAATGGCCGGGCGCATCTTGTTGGCATGTTCTTCAAGGGGCGGGAAGTGGTTGGCATTGTCATAAAGCAGATCGTCAACTTCCTCGGCCGGGCTGGCAGCCGGTCGTCCGGCCTCGCCGCGTTCAAGAAAGTTGAAAATCTCGGTCGCGGATTCTGCAAGCCGCTGGGATTCCCGCACCAGTGTCGCGTTAAAGCGCGCGCGCTGATCTGGCGAAAGATCATCATAGTCATCAAAAATCTCGGCAACGGTGCGGATCGAGGTAATCCGCGTCAGGATCGAATGGCTGGCCTCGGTCAGGAAGGGATCATGGCTGAGCCGTTCTGACAGGGCGTCGATATCATCCAGGCCACTGCGATAGGCGCGATACAGCGACAGGAAGGCCGTGATCATGCCAGGGGCTGCGGCGATCATGGCCGGGAAATCGCGGCTTTCGACCGGGGTCGTGCGAAAGACCGGGTCTGAGGCGGCCTCGGCCAGATCAGACAGCAACCGGCTTTCCTCGGAGCCCGATAAAGTGTGGGGGTGAATTTCGAGCGCCTCGGCAATGCGCATCAGCAATCCGCCCCCGATCGAGCGGCGGTTATGTTCGATCAGATTAAGGTAGGACGCCGAGATGCCCGCAGCCTTTGCCAGGGCATTCTGGGTCATCCCGATGTCTTTTCTGCGACCGCGAATGCGGTGTCCGATGGGGGCCTGTCGCGCCATACTAAAGTCTTACCTGTTGACAAGATTTACAAATTTTCACAACGCTCATCTATATATTTACAAAAAAACTGTTTTATATCAACTAGGTGTTGATTAATTTTCAATTGCTCCTCATTGTTTTGACAGGTCGATAAAAAACGAACCAGAAAACAGGCCTCAAGATTTCTCTGAAACAGATCCCAAGACATTGGGGAGGAAAACCATGTCGGAGACTAAGCTTATCGGAAATGTATCTCGTCGTACGATCCTGAAGGGATCCGCGGCAACCACGGGTGCAGCCCTCATTGGCGGCACTTTCCCGATGCATTTCATCAAGAATGCGCATGCCCAGACCTTCCGTGGCGATCCGGGTAATGCAGCCAGCGTCAAACTCGGTTTCAACGTGCCGCAGACCGGCCCGTATGCCGATGAGGGTGCTGACGAATTGCGTGCCTATCAGCTTGCGGTCAAGCACATCAACGGCGAAGGCGACGGTGGTATGATCAATACCATGAAGCCGCTTGAGCTCAAGGGTAACGGCATCCTCGGCAAGAAAGTCGAGTTCGTGACCGGTGATACCCAGACCAAGTCCGATGCCGCGCGTGCTTCTGCCAAGCGTATGATTGAAAAAGACAATGTGGCGATGGTTACCGGTGGTTCGTCCTCTGGTGTGGCAATCGCCGTACAGGGTCTTTGCCAGGAAATGGGCGTCATCTTCATGGCGGGTCTGACCCACTCGAACGACACCACCGGTAAAGACAAAAAGCGTTATGGCTTCCGCCACTTCTTCAACGCTTACATGTCCGGTCAGGCGATCGCACCGGTTCTGCTTGACGAGTATGGCAACGAGCGCCGCGCTTACCACCTGACGGCCGATTACACCTGGGGTTGGACCCAGGAAGAATCGATCAAGGCCGCGACCGAGAATATCGGTTGGGAAACTGTGAACACCGTTCGTACCCCGGTGGGTGCAGGTGACTTCTCGCAGTACATCACCCCGGTTCTGAACTCTGGCGCGGATGTCCTTATCCTGAACCACTATGGTAAGGACATGGTCAACTCCCTGACCCAGGCCGTTCAGTTCGGTCTGCGTGACAAGCAGGTGAATGGCAAGAACTTCGAAATCGTTGTTCCGCTGTATTCCCGCCTGATGGCACAGGGTGCTGGCGAAGCTGCAAAAGGTATCCTTGGGACCACCAACTGGCACTGGTCGCTGACGGATGCCGGTTCGCAAGCCTTCGTGAAATCGTTCGGTCAGGAATACGGCTTCCCGCCGTCCCAGGCGGCGCATACCTGCTACGTCCAGACGCTGCTTTATGCAAACGCCTGCGAAATGGCCGGTACTTTCGCACCTTGGGAAGTCATCAAGCAGCTCGAAGGCTTCGAGTTCGATGGCGCGGGCAACGGCCCGACCCTGTATCGTGCAGAAGATCACCAGTGCTTCAAAGACGTTCTGGTTGTGCGTGGTAAAGAAAACCCGCAGTCCAACTTCGACCTTCTCGAAGTCGTCAAGAACGTTCCGCGTGCACAGGTCGAGTATCCGGCCGACATGTTCGGCGGAGAACTGGGCCCGTATCAAGCCTGATACACCCAACATTGATGCAAGCAGGGCCGACCATTCTCCCAATGGTCGGCCCGTTTGCCCTCTGGCCTCGGCCTGTACGACTTTTGACTAAGTCCCTTACGAATACGCGGCGGATAACCTGATGGACGCTATATTTCTTCAAATCCTGAATGGTCTGGACAAGGGCGGTGCCTATGCACTGATTGCGCTTGGCCTGACCCTGGTGTTCGGCACGCTTGGCGTGGTGAACTTTGCACATGGGGCCATCTTCATGATGGGGGCCTTCTGTGCGGTTACAGTGGAAAAACTCCTGACCCTCTCAGTCAAGGTCAAGGATGAGTCGGTAACCTTCTTTGATGCCTACAAGGAAACGCCCTACCTCGAACTTTGGTTTGGCGATACCGGTACGGCGATCATTGATTGGTCAGTGCCAATATCCATCATTCTGGCAATACCGGTGATGTTGTTGATCGGCATTGTCATGGAACGCTCTCTCATCCGGTATTTCTACAAGCGTCCACACGCCGAGCAAATTCTGGTGACCTTTGGTCTGGCCATTGTTCTTCAGGAACTGGTCAAGGCGACCTTTGGCGCAAACCCGATCCCGCAAGGCGCGCCTGACATTGTCGCAGGTTCTGCTGCCGTCGGGGCGATCTTTGGTCTGGGTGAAGCCGTGGTTTATCCATGGTGGCGTCTTATTTATCTGGCGTTCTCGCTGACGACGATTGGCCTGGTCTTCTCCTTCCTGCATTTCACTACCTACGGGATGGTGGTCCGTGCCGGGATGGCGGACCGTGAAACGGTCGAACTTCTGGGCATCAATATCGAACGTCGCTTTACGATTGTGTTTGGCATCGCGGCCGTGGTCGCGGGTCTGGCAGGCGTGATGTACACGCCGGTTCTGCCCCCGGATTACCATCTGGGCATGGACTTCCTGGTGCTGTCATTCGTCGTCGTTGTTGTGGGTGGCATGGGCTCCTTGCCCGGTGCGGTGGCCGCTGGCTTCCTGCTGGGGATCCTGCAGTCCTTCTCGTCCATGACCGAGGTAAAAGACATCTTTCCCGGGATTGACCAGATCATCATCTACCTTGTTGCCGTCGTCATTCTGCTGACCCGTCCGCGCGGTCTGATGGGACGCCGGGGCGTGATGGAGAGCTAAAAAAATGTCCAATACAAAAATCGTCTCGCCCAAAAAAGATATGATCTTCATGGCCATTCTGTCGGCCGTGGTCCTGACCATGCCGTTGTGGCTGCAGCCTTTCGGGGCGGCCTATCCTGACCTGATGCAGAAATTCATGATCTTTGGCATCTTTGCCATCGGCTATAACATTCTGTTTGGTCTGACCGGCTATCTGTCCTTTGGTCACGCAGCCTTTCTGGGTGTCGGGTCCTACACCGCCGTCTGGTCGTTCAAACTGCTGTCGATGAATGTCATTCCGGCATTGATCTTTGGCACGGTCCTTTCCGGGCTGTTTGCACTGGCCATCGGCTTTGTGTCCTTGCGTCGTTCGGGGATTTACTTCTCGATCCTGACACTGGCCTTTGCGCAGATGTCCTATAACCTGGCCTATTCGGTTCTGACCCCGATCACTAATGGTGAAACCGGTCTGCAGCTTGAACAGGCCGATCCGCGCGTGCTTGATCGCATGTCGGGCATCGTCAATGATGGATCGCTTCCGACCCCGAACCTGTTCGGGATTGAAGGCATCGGTTATTCGGGCTTCTATATCTGTGCGGCCCTGATGCTGATTTCGTTCTTCATTTACTTGCGTATCTTCCGCTCGCCCTTCGGGCTTAAGCTGCGCGCGATCAAGTCGAACCAGAACCGTATGGGTTATACCGGGTTCAGCACGCGTCCCTATCTGATGACGGCCTTTGTCATCTCGGGCATGTATGCCGGGCTTGCCGGTTCGCTTCTGGCCGTGACCGATCCGCTGGCAGGTGCAGAGCGCATGCAGTGGACCGCATCGGGCGAGGTCGTTCTGATCACGATCCTTGGCGGTGTTGGCACGCTGATCGGTCCGCTTCTGGGTGCTGGTATCATTAAATACTTCGAGAACATCTTCTCGGCCTTTAACGATACCGTGCTGCTCAATGCCTTTTCCTTCCTGCCTGATTGGTTGGCACACCCGGTCGCATCCGTGGTTGGCCTGTTTGTTGGCGAAGGCTGGCATTTGACCCTTGGCCTTGTCTTCATGCTGATCGTGATCTTCCTGCCCGGTGGCATCATGGAAGGTATCAGTCGCCTGACGCGTCTGGTGACCAACCGTGAAAAAGCCGAGCCGAAATCCGGCGACCATGAAAACAAAGAAAAAGAACAAACATCGGCGGGGGAGGTCTGATCCATGTCCGAATACATTCTTGACGTCACCGACGTCGACAAGAACTTTGGCGGTCTGCAGGCGCTTTCCGATATCAACCTTCGGGTCAAGGAAGGCACCGTGCACGCGATCATCGGACCGAACGGTGCGGGTAAGTCGACATTGCTTAACGTGATTGTCGGACGTCTGGCACCCAGCCGTGGCCGTGTGTTGCTGGGCGATCAGGTTCTGACCGGCAAGGAGCCGCACGAGATCAACCAGCTTGGTGTTGCGCGTGTTTTCCAGACGCCGGAAATCTTCCCGGAACTGTCGCTTTTACAGAACGTGATGGTGCCGGCCTTTGCCAAGCGCGAAGGCATTTTCAAAATGAACTTCCTCAACAGCCTGTTTGCGGAAAAAGAAGTTCTCGAACAAGCCGAGCACCTTCTTGAGGATGTCGGATTGCTTCAGCACAAGGACCACCTGGCCGGTTCGATGTCGCGTGGTGACAAACGCCGTCTCGAGCTTGCCATGTGCCTGGGTCAACATCCCAAGCTGTTCCTGCTTGATGAGCCGACCGCGGGCATGGCGCGCCATGATACCAACCGCACGATTGATCTGCTCAAACGGATCAAGGAACGCGGCATGACCAAGGTGATTATCGAGCACGACATGCATGTTGTGTTCAGCCTGGCTGATCGCATCAGCGTTCTGGCGCAGGGGGCCATCATTTGTGAAGGCACCCCGGAAGAAGTCCGCAATGATCCACGTGTCAAGGAAGCCTATCTCGGAGGGGAAGCAGAATGAACGCGCTGCCAAAACAGGAACCTGTCCGTAAACAGGGTGGCGATCCGGCCTTTTTCTCGGTCTATGATATCCACGCCTATTACGGTGAAAGCTACATCGTTCAGGGGCTGTCCTTTGACATCCGCGAGGGCGAAATTCTTGCCCTTCTCGGACGTAATGGGGCAGGCAAGACATCAACACTTCGCACGCTCGCCCGCATGGGCGACCCGGAACTCAAACATGGCGAGATCTGGCTTGATCACAAGCCATTGCACGAAATGAAGGCATGGCAGGCCGCCCGTCTGGGCCTGCAGCTGGTGCCCGAAGATCGCCGCATCATTCCGGGCATGACGGTTGAGCAAAACCTTGAACTGGCCCAGATTGCCGAGCCGCATGGCTGGTCGATCCAGCGCATCTATGAACTGTTCCCGCGTCTTGGTGAAAGGGCGCAACAGGAAGCCATCACACTTTCCGGTGGCGAGCAGCAAATGCTCGCCATTGGCCGTGCGCTTGCGCGCGACATCAAGATCCTGCTGCTGGATGAACCGTATGAAGGTCTGGCGCCGGTCATTGTTCAGGAAATCGAAAAGACCCTGCAAAACGTCAAGAAGCTTGGCATCACCACGATTATTGTCGAGCAGAACGCGATTGCAGCCCTGAAACTGGCCGACCGTGCCATCATCATGGACAGCGGCGAGATCGTCTTTGACGGGACTGCGCAGGCGGTTCTTGATGATGAGGAACTGCGTGATCAGTACCTTGCAATCTAGTGCCAGCTAGCATCTTTTGCATGGGGGAAGTTTCCGAAGCTTAGTTGTAAGGGGAGCTTCGGAACAGGCAAGGCCGTGCCGACTGGGCGCGGCCTTTTCCGTTGTAAAGGATGCGTGATGGATGATGGAGAGCGTTACACGCCAATCGCCATGCCGTCACTGCGCGGGTCATGTGCCCCGTCAACAAAACCATCCTGATCAATGCGAATGATCCCGGCCTGACCGGCCAGCGCACTTTGTTGTTCGATCGCACGAAGGACATGGCCACGGGCGACCAGTTCATCAAACACATTGTCCCCGGCATCGACTTCAAGCTTCAGGCTGTCATTGGTATCGGAAAATGTCTTGCCCAGCAGGAAGCGCGGTTTGGTGAGCGCATCTAGTGGCGATAGGCCGAAATCAAGCAAGCGGGTAAGCAACATGGCAAGGGTTTGTGGTTGCCCATCGGCCCCTTGCGTCCCGTACAGCAAGTGCGGTTTGCCGTCTTTCAGGGCGAGGCCGGGATTGAGTGTATAGAACGGCAGTTTTCCCGGTGCGAAGGCATTCGGGTGGCTTGGATCGGTGCTAAACGCGGCCCCGCGGTTTTGCCAGACAATGCCGGTATCACCCGCAACAACCCCGCTGCCCCAATCGAAATAGGTGCTTTGCAAGACGCTGGCGCAATTGCCGTTTTCGTCCTTGGCTGCAAGGAATACGGTATCGCCATGACGGAACCGATGGGGCCAATCAAGCGCCTTGGTGGGCGAGATATCTTTGGCGTCTGCGGCAAGACCAGCGCCCTTCAGAAGGGCTGTGAAATCGGTGTCGGTGAAATCAGGATCAGCGATCTGATCGCGCTTCAGGAAGGCGCGTTTGATGGCCTCGACCACCAGATGGTAATGATCGGCGTTTCCTTCAGCCCAGTCTTTTGCGCCCAGTTCGCGCAAAACACCCATGGTCATGAGCGTCGCCAAACCTTGCGTCGGTGCGGGTGGGGCGAACAGAGTGACGTCGCCATAGTCAAGCGATACGGCATCGACCGTGCGGGTGCGGGTTTTCGCCAAATCCGCCTTGGTGATCGGGGAGCCGACCGCAGACAGGCCTTTGACAATCTGATCGGCCAGGGCGCCTTCGTAAAAGTTGCGTGCGCCGAATTGGGCAATGCGTTTCAGGCTGCTGGCCAGTTGTGGCTGGCAGAAGGTTTCACCAGCATGGGGCATGCGACCGTCTGGTGTGAAAACATCCATAAAACCCGGCCAATTGGCGATGTCTTCCTTGCGGAAATCAAGCCAGAAACACTGCGAGGGACTGATCGCAAAGCCGTTCTCGGCCAGTTCAATCGCCGGCGCAATCAGGTCCGCCAAGTTCTTGCGGCCACCCCAACGTTTTGCCGAGTGATCAAGTGCATGCTGCCAGGAATCCACCGTGCAGGCGGTGGTCAGGGTTGAGCCCGGCCCGCGCAATGGAATGGGCGTGTTGGGCGCGACGGTCTCAGCCCCGTTTTCGGCCGCCTGACCAATGCCAAGGAAGGATTGCACCTTGCCGCTGTTATCGGAAACCATCCAGACCGCATCGCCGCCAATGCCGCAAAAATGCGGATAGGTCACCGCCAGAACCGAGGCGGTGGCAACCACGGCCTCGATCGCAGTCCCGCCATCGCGCAGGACCGTGGCCCCGGCTTCGCTGGCCGCGGTGCTCGGACTTGTGACCATGGCGCGGCATTTTGAGGCAGTCTGGTGTTCGGTCATCGGATTTGGGTCTTTCAGCCAGGATGGTTGAATTCAAATGGTTTTGGAGTGCGCGTGGATCGAGAGTGGCGAAATTGCATACAATCCTTTATACAAGCGCAGGGCATAAAATGTTCGAAACAAGAAACTCGGCGGACAGGGATGAAAGCAGCGGACAAGGCAAAGCATCGCACAGACATGATCAGTTCGGCATTGCGTTCGGCAATTCTCGAACGTGTATTGATGCCGGGCATGAAGCTGCCCGAAGATTCGCTGGGGGAACGTTTCGGGGTCAGCCGAACCCTTATTCGCCAATCGCTTGAACGGCTTGCCGCCGAAGGTCTGGTGGAGCTTCGCCGCAACAAGGGGGCGATGGTTGCCAAACCCAGCCTGGAAGAAGCACGCGATCTTTTTGAGCTCCGCACCCAGATCGAAGATCTTGTCATCAGCCGTGTGATCAAGAATATGAGCCCGGAAATTCTGGCCGAACTTGAAGCCCATCTTGCCAAGGAAGTCGAAGCCGAAAACGCATCCGAGCCGATTTCGATCCGGCTTGCCACCGAGTTCCATATCCTGCTGGCGCGCCTTGCCGGAAGCCCGGTTTTGCTGCGCTATGTCGAGGAGATCGGTTATCGCTGTGGCTTGACGCTGTCGCTCTATGCCCGCCCGCATTCGACCGATTGCGGCATTCAGGAACACCGCCAGATTATCGATGCCCTTGCCAAGGGGGACGAGGACACGGCGCGCAAACTGATGCGTCATCACCTGACCGCCGTTGCCGACCGCGCCCTGTTCACGACAGAGGAAGGCGGGCCGCTTTTGTATCTCGATGCGCTTGAACCCTATGCCAAAAAAGTGCGCGACGGCGGGGAATAAGGCGGCATCTTGCCAATGATCACACAACCGCGCATCCTCCATTCCAATGAGGCAAGGTGCGTGCTGCTGTGTGATCTGTGCGTTTTGCATGCAATCTTTGTTATGCCTTGATGCCCTTGCGGATCAGAATGCGTTCCGCACTTTCATTCCAGACATCCATTTTGATGATCTTGCCGTTTTCAATCACGAAACGGTCGATATAGCGGTTGCCCTCAAACGGGGTGCCGTCCGGCCATTCGCCGTATAGCCAGCCGGTGCTGTAAACAACGGTCTGGCCGTTGGTGTGGGCGACATCGAACTGACCGAACTTCTTTTTTACCCATTTATAACGTGCAGCGTTGAATGCCGTGGTGCCCGCCGGATGGTCGTATTTCTGACCATCGGTAAAGGTGATGACGACATCATCAGACATGAAAGTTGCCGCCAGTTCGGGGTCGGGCTTCATCGAGGCATCAAGAAAATCACGCACGGTCTGCGCCTCGGGCGGCAGGGTGTCGAGCACATTTTCCGTGGTTTGGTCGGTCATTTGAAGGTCCTCTGTTCGCGGGAATTGATCTGTCCACAGCATAAACGCTGTGCATAAAATTTGCATGCACTAATTTTATGCAAAAATTGCATGCAATCTGCGTATACATGAGGCAATTGCGGTTTTAGGAATCACAGAAAATTATCTAAGTATTTGATTTTGAATGGTTCTGATTCTTGGCATGTCGCTTGCTGCAGTGCGGTGACGATTTGGTGCGCATCATAAATACGCGACGCCGGACGACGCAGTCACATAATCAGGGAGTCTCTCATGCCTATTTCTTCGCCTTTTGGGAAAATAACGCGCCGTGCCGCCCTTCTCGGGGCCACTGCTGCGCTGATGTTTGCCGCCACCCTGCCGGCCCAGGATGCCCGTGCAGAAGACACCATCAAGCTTGGTCTTGTTGCAGCACTTAGTGGTCAGTCGGCGAAATCGGGTGAAGCCATCACGCGTGGCATCACCCTTGCGATGGACAAGATCAATGCCGAGGGCGGTGTTCTTGGCAAGCCGCTTGAACTTGTTTCGCGTGATGATGAAAGCAACCCGGGCAAGGGTCTGGTTGCCGCCCGTGAACTGACGCAGCGCGAAGGCGTTGCAGCGATCCTGGGTGGTCTTGATACCCCGGTCTCCTTTGCCATCGTGCCCTATGTTAACCAGCAGAAAATTCCGTTTGTCGGTCCGTGGGCTGCAGGGACCGGCATCACCAAAAACGGTGCCGAGGAAAACTATGTTTTCCGCGTTTCCGCCGTTGATGAATATGTCGACGAAGCCATCACGGAATATCTGATCGCCAATTACGATGCCAAAAAGCCTGGCATGATCCTGATCAACAACCCGTGGGGGGAGTCCAACGAGAAGGGCTTGCTCAAGGCGCTTGATAAACGTGGTATGGAACATGCCGGGATTGAAAAGTTTGAATCCAACGACGTTGATGTTGTCCCGCAGCTGACCCGTCTGAAGGAAAATGGTGCAGATTCCCTGTTCGTGGTTGCCAACGTTGCCCCGACCGCACAGGTGATCAAGTCGCTTGATCGTATGGGCTGGGATGTTCCGATTTCATCGCATTGGGGTCCGGCCGGTGGTCGTTTCACCGAACTGGCAGGCAAGTCGGGCGAGAAAGTCCACTTCATTCAGACCTATCTGTTCACCGATCCGGCAAACCCGATGTTTGTCAAACTTCAGGAAAAATTCCCGGAGATCGAAACCCTTGCCGACGTGACCCCGGCAACGGGTATTGCCAACGCGTATGACGCGACCCTTCTGATTGCAGCGGCGATTGAAAAAGCCGGTTCGACCGAAGGTCCGGCCATCCGCAAAGCGATGTACGAGATCAGCGGTGTTGAAGGCATGATCAAAACCTATGACACGCCGTTCACCCCCGATGATCAGGATGCGCTTGGTCCGGAAGATTACACCTTCGCGCATTTCGTCGAAGGTCAGATCGTTCCGATCAAATAAGCACGTTATCTAACCCGGATGGCGCGTTCCCCAATGCGCGCCATTCGGGGATTTATCCATTTTAAATGATGCACATGCGTGCACGGCATAAGCAGGCAACTGGCAATGACACTTTTAATCGCAGCCCTGATTACCGGGATCGGTCTGGGCAGTATGTATGGCCTGATCGCGCTTGGGTTCCAGATCACCTATTCGGTGTCCTCAAAGGTCAATTTCGCCCAAGGATCGATGGTGATGCTGGGCGCTGTTCTGGGCTTTGTGTTCTGCGAGCGATATGGTTTTCCCGTCATTGTCGGGTATCCGCTGGCCATTTTATGCTGCGGGTTTGCCGGTATTCTGGTTGAATTTTTCCTTGTCCGCCCGTTTGCCATTCGCAATTCCGAAGCCTGGCTGATGGCGACTGTCGCGGGCGGCATTTTGCTTGATAACGCGGTGCTGTTTACCTTCGGCAATGAGCCCCGCACCCTGCCATCCACCCTTGTTGGCGAAAGCTGGAATGTTTTTGGCACGGGTGTCTATCCGCAACAAATCCTGATCCCGGTTGCCGCCATTGGTGTGGCGCTGGCGCTTAATGCGCTGTTTCGCCGCACCCGCCAGGGGCGTGCGCTTTTGGCGGTTGTGCAGAACCTTCAGGCGGCCAAGCTGATGGGGATCAACACCACCTTGATGGTGACCGGCTCCTTTGCCATTTCATCGATGCTGGCGGGCTGTGCCGGGCTTTTGATTGCGCCGCTATTTTCGGTGCATTCCGATATGGGCACGCTTTTCGGTCTCAAGGCCTTTGCGGTCGCCATTCTGGGTGGCATGACATCGGCTTATAGTGTGATGTTGGCTGGCTTTATCTATGGTCTGGTTGAGGCCGGTGTAACCACATATCTCGGATCGTCCTACACCTTCATCGTCGTGTTCGCGCTTGTGATCGCGGTTCTGACCGTCAAACCAAGCGGTCTGTTTGGCCGTGCTGCGATCAAGAAGGTCTGATGATGAAACGCGATATGAAGTTTAAAAATCCGATGCCCAAGCTTAATAAACCCGTCGCCTTGGATGGCGTGATCCTGGCGGCCATCATTGCCGGTTTGATCGGGGTGACCATCACCGGCGGCTATACCCAATTCGTCATCGGCCTTGTCGCCATCACCACGGTTTTGTGTGTTGGGCTGAACGTTTTGTATGGCCTCACGGGGCTCGTGTCGCTGGGGCAGGTCGGCTTCTTTGCCATTGGTGCTTATGCCAGTGCGATCCTGACCTTGGCCGGGCTTAACTTCTGGCTTTCGTTGGTTGCTGCCACCGTGATTGCCGGATTGGCGGGCTGTGTTTTGGCACTGTCGGCGGTGCGGATGGCCGGACCGTTTCTGGCCATGGTGACGATTGCCTTTGCCTTTATTGTAGAGCATGGCGCGATTGAATGGCGCGCACTGACCGGCGGGCAAAACGGCCTGATGGGCTTCCCGATGCCCGAACTGTTTGGCTATATGTTTAGCGAACGCGATCTTGTGATGCTGTGCGTTGTTCTGGCCGGGATCGCGCTGTTTGCGTTCCGCCGTCTCGCGACCAGTGGCTGGGGCATGGCAATGACCAGCATGCGCGATGCCGAAATCGCTGCCAGTTCGCTGGGCTATAATGCCTTTACCGTCAAGGCAACCGGCTTTGCGATTGCCGCGGCCATGGCCGGTCTTGCCGGGGCGTTGTTTGCACCGCTGATGATGTTTATCGCGCCGTCAAACTTCCCGCTCAGCCAGTCGATCCTCTATCTGTTTGCCGTCATTCTGGGCGGGGCCGGCACGGTCCTGGGCCCGCTGGTCGGCGCCTCGGTGTCGGTTCTGTTGCCCGAACTTCTGGCTGATTTCGCCGAATATCGCCTGCTGATTTTTGGTGGTCTTTTGATCGTCGTTCTGTTGATCGCACCGCGTGGCATTGTGGGTGTGATCGAACGGTTTATCCCGCTGACCAAGCGTGGGGTGACCGCCACCCCGGCGAGCGAGATCGAGGCAGGTTTAAAAGCCTACGCCAAATCCGATGGTCTAGTGGTTGAAAACCTGTCGATTGCCTTTGGCGGGGTGAAGGCGGTCAATGATGTGTCCTTTACCGCCAAGCCGGGCGATGTCACCTCGATCATCGGCCCGAACGGGGCGGGTAAAACCACACTTTTGAACATCATCAGCGGTTTTTACAAACCGACCGAAGGTATGGTGCGCATCGGCGAGCAGGACATCGCTGGCAAGCCCACCGATTTTGCCGCGCGCAATGGCATTGCACGCACCTATCAGGCGACACGTTTGTTTGAAAACATGTCTGTGATCGATAACGTCATTGCCGGACTTCCGGTCGGCCGATTTGGCAAACCGTTCAGCGCGATTGCATCAGATGCCAACCGCAATCATGCGGCCGGACTTCTGGCCTTTTGTGGCTATCACGGCGATATCGATGCCCGTGCCGGTGATCTGCCGCATGTCGATCGCAGGCTGGTGGAGATTGCCAGGTCCCTTGCGACCAAACCCGGTGTCCTGTTGCTTGATGAACCAGCCGCGGGTCTGATGCATGCCGACAAGGTGTCACTGGCCAAATTGCTGCGTCAACTGGCCGATGCCGGAATTACCGTGGTGCTGGTCGAACATGACATGGAAATGGTCATGGGCATTTCCGATCAGATTCTGGCGGTTGATGCCGGAACCCCGATCATCTTTGACACGCCCCAAGCCGTGCAAAAAGACCCGCAGGTCATTGCCGCCTACCTTGGCGACGGGGAAATGAAGGCGCGCCCACGTCCGATCCCGTTTGAAGCCGGGGACTCCCCGGTGATCGAAACGCTGCGTCTGACCGCGGGCTATGGCGCGGCCCCGGTTCTGCATTCGGTTGACCTTAAAGTTCGTCAGGGCGAAATGGTCGCACTGCTCGGTGCAAACGGTGCGGGAAAATCGACCTTCCTGACCGCACTGTCCGGATTGCTCCGCCCCGTGGATGGCAAGATCGTTCTTAATAACGAATATATCCATGACCTTGCCCCGCATCAGATCGTCGAGCAGCGTCTTGTTCTGGTCCCCGAAGGCCGTCAGGTCTTCCCGGAACTGACCGTGCGTGAAAACATCGAACTCGGGGCCTATAAGCAACCCAAACCGGTCAGCGCGGACGAGCTTGAAGCCATCTTGACCCGCTTCCCGCGTTTGCGCGATCGCATCAACAGCCCGGCTGGTCTTCTGTCCGGGGGCGAGCAGCAAATGATGGCGATTGCCCGTGGTCTGGTCGCCAAGCCAAAGGCGCTGTTGCTCGATGAGCCATCGCTTGGCCTGGCCCCGGCCATGGTCGAGGAACTTTATGCCATTTTGGGCGAATTGCGCGATGAAGGTGTCACCATTCTTCTGGTGGATCAGATGGCAACCATGGCGCTTTCGGTCGCCGATTACGCCTATGTCCTGGAACAGGGGCAGGTGGTCGCCAAGGGCAAGGCCGCAGATTTGCGACAGGATGAACGCCTGATTGCCGCCTATCTGGGTGGCGCAGAACAGGGCGATAAAAGCCCGGAACAAGGAGCACAAGAGAATGCTTGATTATCTGGTGAGGAACGCCTGCCTGCCTGGTGAGACCACGCTTGTCGATCTTGCCGTCGCGAATGGGAAAATTGTTGAGATTGCCCAATCGATTGCCGGCGATGCGCCAAGCTTTGATGCGGGCGGCCAGCTACTGAGCGCGGGCTTTGTTGAAAGCCACATCCACCTTGATAAGGCCTGCATCCTGGATCGTGCCAAAAACGAAACCGGCACTTTGCAGGGTGCCATCAGTGCGGTTGCCAATGCCAAAAGCGGCTTTACCGAGGATGACATTTATGCCCGTGGTGCCCGAGTCATCGAAAGGGCGATTACCGAGGGCACCAATGCGGTACGCACCCATGTCGAGATTGATCCGGGCATTGGTCTTGCCGGCTTTAACGCCATCAAGCGGCTTAAGGCCGACTATGCCTGGGCGATGGATATCGAGATTTGCGTGTTTCCGCAGGAAGGGCTTTTTAACTATCCCGGGACCGAGGAACTTCTGCGCGAGGCGCTTGATAACGGTGCCGATTTGCTCGGCGGCTGTCCTTATATGGATACTGATCCGAATGGCCAGATCCTGCGCCTGTTTGAAATGGCACGCGAATATGATGTCGATCTGGATTTCCATCTGGACTTCGATCTTGATGCCAGCTGGCGTCATCTTGATGAAGTCGCCAAACAATCCATCGCCTTTGGCTGGCAGGGCCGGGTGATGATCGGCCATGTCACCAAACTGTCGGTTCTGCCCAAACCGGAACTCGACAACACCATTGCCATCATGCGCGATGCGGGGATCGGCTTGACCGTGCTGCCGGCAACCGATCTTTTCCTGACCGGGCGTGACCATGATCATTCGGTGCCATGTGGTGTCGCCCCGGCCCACAAGCTTTCTGAGCATGGCGTTTGCTGCACCATTGCGACCAATAATGTGCTTAACCCGTTCACGCCCTATGGCGATTGTTCGCTGTCACGAATGGCAAATCTTTATGCCAATGTCAGCCAGCTCGCGACCGAGGCCGAACTTGAAAACTGCTTTGGCATGGTGTCCGACGCCCCGGCAAAACTTCTCGGCCGATCCAACAAGATCGCGGTTGGCGAAGCGGCAAGCTTCATCGTACTGCCCGCGCAAAGTCGGGCACAGGTTGTGTCGGAAATCAGTCGCCCGATCTGGGGCATGAAGGATGGCCGGGTAACGTTTGAGCACCCTGCTGCAAAGCTTATTAGGCCATAAGTCAGACCAGCGAGAAAGGGCAGCGAATGTGCTGCTCTTTTTGTCGGAAGTTGGGTTTTGGAATGGTTGGATTGCATGTGAAAGCAAAGCGGGCGTAATCGAGGACGTCAGTTTTTGCGTGATTTTCGCGCGGATCGGGGGAAATTCGATTCCTCATATCGCGTAAATAGTCCATTGTTAGCGCTAGCAATACGAGATGAATGCGCGGAAATAGGGCCATTCCGGACAATGGATCAGTTTGATTTGCGCCTGCTTGAACTGTTACAGGTGAACAGTCGCCAAACGGGCAATGAGTTGGCCGAGAAGGTCGGCCTGTCGCCTGCTGCCTGTCTGCGGCGTGTGCAACGGTTGCGTGAAACCGGCGTGATTGAGCGTGACGTTGCTGTGGTTTCGCCCAAGGTGTTTGGCAAAGGCATGACGGTGATGGTTCTGCTGACCATGGAACGCGACCGGCCAGATCGGTATGATTTGATGCGCGCGGCGTTGGTAAACATGCCGGAAGTCGTGCAATGTGACCATGTCACAGGCGCGCATGATTTCGTTTTGCGCGTACAGGTCGCCGATATGGAAGAATATAGCGCCTTTGTCGAGCGGGAATTTCATGTTCCCTATGTCAAACGTTATGAAAGTCTGGCGGTTCTGGGGTCGCTGAAATAGCACCACAGGGGCTATTTGGTTGTTCATTTAAAATGAATAACCAAGCCCATTATTCAGTATTGGTGAAAAGTCAGACAGCAGGCACAAGCCCACGATGTGACCCATATTGGATGCCGCTTTAATCCTCATACAATTAAAACGGCTTCCAAACCGGAAACCCGACATGCACGTTTCGTCATGCCGGGATGGTTTTTTCCGATGCATCGAACAGATGAACATCGCTTGAGGCAAAATACAGCCCGACCGTGTCGCCCTCGGCCGCATCGGAATGACCGACAATACGGACGGTGAACAGGCCGACATCAGGTACATTAACATAGGCAAAGCTATCCGAGCCGAGATGTTCCATGACATCAATCTGGCCGGTCAGGATCGCCTTGTCGGTGTCAGTCACATCACAAAGCACCATATGTTCCGGGCGAATGCCCATCCTGGTGGCCCCATCTGTATTGCGGGCAATATCGGACGTCTTGCCATTGCCAAAGGTCAGCGACGTGCCACTGCCGGTGCAATCGACTACATTCATTTTCGGGGAGCCGATGAACTGGGCAACAAACAGGTTGCCCGGATGGCGATAGAGATCAAGCGGGCTACCGACCTGTTCGATCTGACCGGCCTGCAGCACGACGATCTTGTCCGCAAGCGTCATCGCCTCGACCTGGTCATGGGTGACATAGATCATGGTCGCGCCAAGTTTCTGATGCAGGCGGGCGATTTCAAGGCGCATCTCGACACGCAAGGCGGCATCAAGGTTGGACAGCGGTTCGTCAAACAGGAAGGCCTTGGGTTCGCGGACAATCGCACGGCCAATGGCGACGCGCTGGCGTTGGCCGCCCGACAGGGCCTTGGGTTTGCGATCCAGATAGTCTTCAAGTTTCAGGGTCGCGGCAGCTTCATCGACCTTTTGGGTGATTTCGGCCTTGGGCATACCCGCCACGGTGAGCGCAAAGCCCATATTTTCACGCACGGATTTATGGGGATAGAGCGCATAGGACTGAAACACCATCGAGAGTTCGCGTTCTGCCGGTGGTTTGCCAGTGACATCATCGCCATCAATCATGATCTGGCCGTCGGATGCTTCGACAAGGCCCGAAATCAGACGTAAAAGCGTTGATTTACCGCAGCCGGACGGCCCGACAAAAATCACCAGTTCGCCCTCATTTATCTGAAGATCGATCCCCTTGATGACATCAATCCCGCCAAATGACTTGCGGATGGCTTTAAGTTCGATCTGGCCCATTTTATGTATTCTCCTGATCTGCGGTGCCGGTTTGCGACAGATGTCCGGCGACGGGCAAACTTTCGGGACGGGAGGCCCAGTAAAGCGACATGGATGCCGTCCACGAGAAATCAGTGCCCCCGCCGCCACGGCCGGTTACCGGGCAGAAATATTCACGATAATCGGATTGGTCGATAAGTGCCTGTGTATCGATGCGGATACGTTCGGCAAGGCTGTTTTCGCCATGTTCGATCAGACCCGTGGAGATCATCCAGTTGATCATGGCCCAGACAGGCCCCCGCCAATATCGGATCGAATCAAACAGTTCATGGTTCGGGTCAAAACTGGGCACGCCATGCTTAACCGTTGAAAGCCAGCGTGACAGGGTTGATGCCATCTTTTGGGCCCGGATTTTCTCGACCTGGCCGGCGAATAGCGCAAGCCAACTGCCCGATGTCAGCGCGGTTGCATGTTCATTTCTTCTGAGATCAAGGGTGACGTATCCGCCAACAGCCTCAGACCAAAGTGCTTCAAACCCGGCATCAAGACGGGCAAGGCGGTCTTTGGCGCGGGTTGCGATATCATCAAGTTCCAAAAGTCTGGCCATCGTGATCAAATCGCGTTCGGCGCGCCGCAGGATTGCATTCATTCCCGGTTCAGCGACCCAAAACGGACAATCACGCGCAATCACCTGCGGGTCCCAGTTGCAATCGCGTCCGAACTTTACCAACGACATATAGTGGTCGTAGTCATCTTTTTTCGGGCGTTCGTCTTTGTTGACGATGTCCGTGTCGCGCCGGTGATAGGTGCCGACGCCGGTTGTATCGATAAAGGACAACGGGCGATCCCAGTCCGGCAGGTTGTCACGTCCACTTTCCCAGGGGTGCATGTTTGCAACAACACCGCGGCCATCGGGATCACGGGCATCAAGGAACCATTGATGCCAGCGATCGAGTTTGGGCAGAAGTTTTGCTGCGCGTTCGCGGTGGGCGTTAATATCTTCGGCCAGAAGGCGTTCGATCACGGTCGCGGCAACAGGGGGCTGTGTAATGCCCGATGTTGGCGGGTTATCGGCAATATCTTTTGTGCCCCATTGTTCTGGGCCGGGGAAATAGCTTTTTTCTTCCTTCCAGAAAATGATGTGGGGCACCATGCCGTTGTCCCATTGCGCAGACAGCAGGCTTTCGACTTCTTGCCAGGCGCGGTCGGGATCAAAGACGGAAAATCCAAGCGCGACCAGTGCGCTGTCCCAGTTCCACTGGAACGGATAAAGCTTTGCACTTGGTACCGTATAGCCGCCGCGATCATTGGCCAGAAGGATTTCGGCGGCACGTTTGTTCGTGCCCGAAAGCTGATCAATCGACATGGTCATCCCTTTACACTCCCGGCGGTCAGGCCCTGAACGAGGAAACGTTCGAACCACAGGAAGATCACAAGGATCGGTACCGTTGCGATGACGGCCCCGGCCATCAGATGCTGGCGGGGAACTTCCGATGAGTTCAGCGATACGACCCCGCGTGACAGGGTAAAGATGTCGGGATCGTCAAGGAACATGAAGGCAAAGAGGAACTCGTTCCAGGCAATCATGAAGACGTAAAGCGATACCGATGCCAATGCAGGCAAGGCCAGTGGCAGGGTGATTTTCACGATCACGCCAAAGCGTGACAGACCATCCATCAGGCCTGCTTCTTCCAATTCTGCCGGAAGTCCGCGGAAGTAGCCCTGCAGCATGTAAAGTGCGACGGGAACCGTCGTCGCGGGATAGACAATCAACAGACCAACCACGGTGTTGCGCAGGCCAAGCTGGCTGAAGACGGCATAAAGCGGGATGACCAGAACGATCATCGGCACGAGATAGATCAGCAGGACCGAGCTTGAAAGAACGGTCTGACCCGGGAATTTCAGACGCGCGACCGCATAGGCCCCGGGGATCGAAAAGGCCAGCGTGATAATGACCGTCGACACCGAGACGATGGTCGAAATCAGAAGGAACCGGCCAAAATTAAATTCGGTAAACAGTTCGACATAGCTGTCAAACAGGCTGGCTGCGCCCTGGCTCAGATTGATCGACAGATCAAGCGGGTTTAAGAACAGCTCCTGCTGGTTTTTCAGGCTGGTCATAACCATCACATAGAACGGCAAGACAACAATCACGCTGAAAAACACAAAGCCGAAGCCCTTGAGAACACGCACGATCACAAGATCAATGCTGTAGCGTTTGAGCATGCCCGAATGGATGTCGATCAGGACCGCACGGTTGGCAAAGGTCACGGCCAGCGCGATCACACCGACACCAAGTGCCTGAATGGCAGAGCTTTGTGAAAACGCCAGACTGAACGGTGCGCCGAATGACATCAGCATCATGGCAATGATCACGGATGCGAAGGCCACCAGATACAGCCCCGGTGTGCGATCAGACGGAGCGCGCATCATGATGACAGCCGCGTTGACCGCCCCGCCCAAGGCACCGGCCGAAATGATCGGCGTTGCCGGAAGGCCGGTGATCAGCGTCAGCGAAATGCCAGTGATGGCAACGGCAATCGCACCCCACAAAAGACCGGACAAAAGGCCAAGAAGAAGACCCGTACCAATACGCATCACGAATCCTCCCGATGGACGAACTTGAAGTAAAATACTGCAAAGATCAGAAGCAGGATAAAGATCGCAACCGCGACCGCAGCCCCCGCACCAAGATTTGAAAGGGCAAAGCCCTGCTCATAGACATCAACGGTCAATGTCCGTGTGCCTGCCGCACCACCGGTCAGAAGGAAGATGTCGTCGAATTTGTTGAATGTCCAAATGAAGCGCAACAGGAACAGGGTGGACAGAATGCCCAGAAGTTGCGGCAGCGATATGTGCCAGAACTGTTGAAGCGGGGTGGCGCCATCAACCTCGGCGGCTTCGTACATGTCAGATGAAATCGACTGCATGCGTGCCAGAATGAACAGGAAGGAAAGCGGGAAATAACGCCACGCTTCAAAGGCAATGACAGTGGCCAGAGCCAGCGGGAATTCAATGGTCAGTCCGAAAACATCGATTGGCAGTGCGCGCTGACCAAAGAAATTCACCCCTTCATCCGCAAGGTTCATGCGCTGTAAAATCGCATTGAATGTGCCGTTGAACGGATCAAGCAGGATCACCCAGGTAAAGGCGACCGCGATCACAGGTGCGACATAGGGAAACAGAAACAGGCCGCGAAGGATGGAACGTCCGGCAAACGGTTTGTTGAGCATTTGGGCGGCAAACAGCCCCAAAACCAGCGCGCCCAGAGTACCAAACACGGTATAGGCGAGGGTCACCCACAAAACCGACCAGAATTCGCGGGAATCAAAAATCCGTGCGAAGTTTTCGAGGGTAAATTCGCTGTTGGTCAGGATGTTTTCGGCGTTCCCGGTAACCGTCGGTTCACTGTCACGCGGTGATACCGGATTGGCAGCAAAGCTTTCATCTGCAATGGCGGTGAGTTCAAGACGGGTGCGTTCGCCTGCTTCAAGCTGATCAAGCGTGCAGCGCACATCCGGTCCATTTACCTTACATGCAGGGTCATCTGTGATGATGGTGACGCCAGGAGGAAGAGTATCAATCAGGACAATATCGGTGATGTCACCTTTGCGCGATGAATTTCGTATCCTGTACTGAATGCGAAATTCCTGCCCGGCGACATCCATATCCCCGCGCACACGTTCGGAAACCACCGGTGTCGGTGGGCGCAGATCAGAGAGTTTGACCGGCTTGACCGAAATCCAGAAGTTGGCAAGCAGCGGAAACAGCACAACGCCCATGACGATCAGAAATGTCGGGGCAAGCATCCAAAGGGCCAGCCGTGCTTCGCGCCGGGCCATCGGCCCCAACTTTGATTTCCGCTTGGGCGGAGGGGCCGTTGCGGACGGTGTCTTTGTGCTTTGGGGCGTGGTCATCGTCTTGCCATCCGTTCTGAAAATCCGAAGTCCGGGGCACCGGTATTGTTGGGTGCCCCGGATACAAGGCTGTACGTCGCTTATTCGATGGCGGCGATTTCTTCGTTGATCAGGTCAGCCGTGGCTTCTGCGTCACGTTCGCCGTCGATATATTCACGAACGTAGCGGTTGATGACCTGACTGTTGATGATGCGCGATGCCAACGAAAGCTGACCTTCGGCAACACCCCAACGGTTTGCGGTTTCAAGACCGGAAACGATGTCGGTGATGACTGCCGGATCATAAAGTTCCGACAGCGGCTTTTTGCGATCGACGCCAACCGGCAGGGTCGACCATGCTTTGACGAATTTTTCCGGGTCATCGGCTGTGCCGTGACGGACCGGGAATTTGCCTTCTGGTGCGATGGAAAGCGTGCTGGTGTAGCCTTCATCAAGCGAGAATTTGACAAATTCTTCGGCGGCATCGGTATCGGCATCATTGGTAATGCCGAAGTAACGAATGTCACCCCATGCCGCACCATCCGGATTGGACGGGCCCATCAGGCGGGTCACAACACCGGTTTTGGAGGCCAATTCATCAGAGGTCGGATCATCATTGATGGTGGGGGGGGCACTGTCACGAAGACCGGCCAATTCATCAAGGATGAAGGGTGACCAGATGATCATTGCTGTCTTGCCAGCGAAATAAACCTCGCGGGACTGTTTCCAGTACAGGTCACCGGGCGGGGATGCTTCGGCGATGGATTTATAGAATTCCAGTGCCTCGACCAGTTTGTCCTTGTCAAAGCCAACCGAACCATCCGCGGAAACCGGGGTTGCACCGTTGGCGAGGAAAACATGTTCAAGCACCTGACTCATGAAGTTTTCGTCGATCTTGGTCGCGGCGACGAAGCCATACATTTCGGGTGGATTATGCAGCGCATCAAGCGCCTTTTGGATGTTGGCATAGCTGTTGGGGGCCTCGAGGCCTGCTGCATCAAACAGATCCTTGCGGTACAGAACCATCTGCGTCCAGCCATCTGACGGCACAGCAGCCACTTCGCCGTCAAAGTCGGCCATCGAAAGAGCTGCCGGTGCAAAGGTATCCTTGCCCAAATCCATAACAACTTCGTTGTTGGCTTCGGTATCAAGGATGCCTGCTTCGGACCAGGGCAGAACATATTGCAGGGTCAAATAGATGACGTCTGGCAAATCACCAGCGGCATAGGCGGCCGTGGCGCGCGTGCCCAATTCTGACTCTGTGACCGGGATGACTTCAACGGCGGTGCCTGTTTTGGCTTCGAACTGCTTGGCCATTTCTTCTTGTTTGGCCAGGCGTTCGGGTTGTTCTTCGGTGGTCCAGAAACGCAGTTGCGCACTGGCGATGCTGGTGGAAATCAGCAGGCCCGCGGCAGCAAGCGTTAAAGCATGCGTAAACCTTGTTTTCATGAGGTGCCTCCCTTGGCATTGGCGGCCAGCTTTAATGCTGGCGGGTTGGCTGACCCACGGACGGTCAGCGATGCTTCCCACAGAATTTGGGAAAATTCGGATGCAGGCGCGTTGGCCTGCGAAACAACGATCCGGCCTACTTCGCGGCCGATCTCATAGCTGGCCTGTGCCATTGTGGTCAGACCGGGGTGAATGGCCTCACCCATTGGCAAGCCATCAAAACCAATGACGGAAATATCACGCCCGACCGTGATCCCGGCATGGGCAAGTGCATGAATGGCACCAATTGCGACAGCGTCGGTGACACATAAAAGGGCCGTCGGGCGGTCGGGGTGTTTGAGAAGTTCGGTCACCGCATCGCGTGCGGCCATTTCATTGGTGATGCCGTCATGAAGGTAGCCTGGCAAAACAGGGCAGTCGTGTTTTCGGGCCGCAGCCAGATATGCCGCGCGGCGTTGCCAGGCATAGTTCAGTTCCGGATCGCCCCCAAGATAGGCAATCTTGCGATGCCCCAGACCAGCCAGATGATCCATCGCATCGGCAAATGCCTTTTCATTATCGATATCAAGCCAGGCGTAATCGTCGCAGTTTTCGGTGCGCCCCTGTACGACAAAGGGCAGGTTGGCTGATCTGAGGAAATCGACCCTTGGGTCCTTGCGCTTGGTGCGTGCGATCACGAAACCACCGACCTTTCCCGATCGGATCAATCTGTCCATGACTTCGACTTCGTCATGGCCTTCGGGAACGGCTGCGACCAGCAAATCCCAGTCAGAAAGCGCAAGTTCGGTCGCCAGACCATCAAGAATTTCAGCCAGAAACGGATCAATCTGATGGCCATCGCGGGCCGGTAAAACAAAACCGACGGTCTCTACGACACCGCGTGCCAAACGACGCGCTGTCGTAGACGGGCGATAGCCCAATTCATCCGCGGCCTTGCGGACCCGTTCGATGGTTTTCCGGGCAATGTCGGGATAATTGTTCAGGGCGCGTGAAACGGTTCCTTCTGACAAGCCAAGATGCTTTGCCAGTTGGGCAATAGACACAACCTTACGGCTTTGCTTAACCCGCGACACGGAACCTCCCTTATGCTTTTTCATCATCTTGTTGATGATGTTGGCTGTTTCCGAAACCGCTTTCGGAAACGTTCGAAACGCTATACGAAACCGCTTTCGGTTGTCAAATTGTTGATTTTGAATGATTTAATTTTGCACCGCGAGATGGGCCGGGCGCCATTCCTAGGGATGGGATTGTTCCAAGGGGAATCTTGGTTGTTGCGCGGGTTAAGGGCGGTTATCAACCAAACGCATAGGCGATATTTTCTGTATCCTGTTGCGACGCACACTGTCAACGAACAGGCACCCAAAAGGCGCGTTCTTGACCAGCAGGTCAGGACTCGGCACAAAAAATGGCGGGCCAAACTATGTATGGCCCGCCATTTTACGTATTATATCAGGATATACGCCGCTTAGCTGAAATCGAGTGCGCGGTCGCCATCGGCATCCTTGATACGGGTCGGAAGACCCATGCCGTTGAGCAAGTTCAGGAACGGTTTGGATGGCAGGTCTTCGACGTTTGCCATTTTCTTCACATCCCATTCGCCCGTGGCGATCAGCATGGCCGCCGCAACTGGCGGCACACCGGCGGTGTAGGAAATGCCCTGGCTGCCGACTTCGATGTAGGCGTCTTTGTGGTCGGCCACGTTATAGATCAGGACTTCGGTTTCCTTGCCCTCCTTGGTCCCCTTGACCAGATCACCGATGCAGGTTTTTCCGGTATATTCCGGGGCGAGCGAGCTCGGGTCCGGCAGGCAAGCCTTAACGACCTTGAGCGGCACGACTTCCTGACCTTCGGCGGTGGTGACCGGCTTTTCCGACAGCAGGCCGATATTGTTCAGGACCGTGAAGACATTGACGTAGTGATCGCCAAAGCCCATCCAGAAACGGACATTTGGTACGTCAAGGTTCTGGGACAGGGAATGGACCTCGTCATGGCCGGTCATGAAGGTCTGGCTTTCGCCGACAACCGGCATGTCCCAGATCTTTTTGATCTCGAACATCTTGTTCGCCTGCCACTTGCTGTCCTGCCAGGAATAGACGGTGCCGGTGAATTCGCGGAAGTTGATTTCCGGATCGAAGTTGGTGGCAAAGTATTTGCCGTGGCTACCGGCATTGATGTCGATGATGTCAATCGAGTCAATCTTGTCGAAGTAGTCTTCGACGGCCAGCTTGGCATAGGCGTTCACAACGCCCGGATCGAAACCGACGCCAAGAATGGCGGTGGTGCCAGCAGCTTCGCATTCTTCGCGGCGCTTCCATTCATAGTTGGCATACCATGGCGGGTTTTCGCAGATTTTGTCCTGCTCTTCATGGATGGCGGTATCGAGATACGCCACACCGGTTTTGATGCAGGCCGACATGACCGGCATGTTGATGAAGGCAGACCCGACATTGATGACAATCTCGACACCGGTTTTTTTGATCAGGGCGACGGTTGCGTCGACATCGGTGGCATCCAGTGCGTGACCTTCAAGAACGCCGGGGTTTTTGAGGTTTTTCTTTTCATGGATGCTGTCGATGATGGACTGGCACTTTGACGCTGTGCGTGATGCGATATGAATATCGCCAAGCACGTCGTTATGTTGTGCGCATTTATGTGCAACGACCTGGGCGACGCCACCTGCGCCGATAATCAGAACATTTTTTTTCATGTCGGGCCAAAAACTCCCCTGTTTTGAGAGGTGGAGCACGTCGTGCTCCGGTTCGCTATGAAAACTGCGCTTTCGTGGTTTTACGAAAGGCTCGAAACGTAGTCGTCAAAGGTGAACTCACGCACAACGCGCTCTGTTCCGTCGAGTTCCCGGATCACGATGGACGGCATGCCGACCCCGTTAAACCAGTTCTTTTTGACCATGGTGTAGCCAGCCGCATCCTGAATGGAGATACGGTCGCCCACCTTGATCTCGTTTTCGAAATCAAATTCGCCAAAGACATCACCGGCAAGGCAGGACTTGCCACAGATCATATAGGGGTGATCGCCGGTATTGGGCAGCACCTTGGCATTTTCGCGATAGATCAGAAGATCAAGCATGTGCGCTTCGATCGAGCTATCGACGATGGCCAGGTTCTTGCCGTTAAACAGGGTATCAAGCACGGTAACCTCAAGGGTCGTGCTTTTCGTGATCGATGCTTCGCCGGGCTCAAGGTAGACCTGCACGCCGAATTTCTCGGAAAACGCCTTAAGCCGGGCACAGAATTTATCAAGCGGGTAGTCATCACCGGTGAAGTGAATGCCACCGCCGAGGCTGACCCATTCAACGCGTGCGATCAGCGATCCGAACTTTTCTTCGATGTCGGTCAGCATGCGATCAAACAGATCGAAGTCTTCGTTTTCACAGTTATTGTGGATCATGAAGCCGGAGATTTGATCCATCACCGCTTCGACCTTGGCGACATCCCATTCACCGAGACGCGAGAAGGGCCGCGCCGGATCGGCGAGATCAAAGCTTGAAGTCGAGACCTGCGGGTTCAGTCGCAAACCGCGCACAATGCCGGATGCCTGATCGGCAAATCGGGTCAGCTGGCCGATCGAGTTGAAGATGATCTTGTCGGCGTTTTCGATGACTTCAGAAATCTCGTCATCGGAATAGGCGACACTATAGGCGTGCGTCTCCTTGCCGAACTTTTCCCGGCCGAGTTTGACCTCATAGAGCGACGAGGAGGTCGTGCCATCCATGTAGTCGGACATGAAGTCGAATACCGACCAGGTCGCAAAGCATTTCAGCGCCAAAAGTGCTTTTGCGCCAGAATGTTGGCGCACATATGCGATCTTTTCCATGTTGCGCAGCAGCTTGGACTTGTCGATCAGGTAATAGGGCGTTGCGGGCATGGGCGGCTCTCTACAACTATGTCACGGGGAATGCGGATGAACTCGGAAAGCGCGATCAGGCTGTCATGATCCGGGTTTTGGCAAAATCACCATCAAGGTGGACCGCACGCGGCGTCTAGTGATCCGCCTGACGGTGCGTCATCCAATAGACGGAGACAGATAAACTGTATTCATTCATCAGATGCCTCCATCTTTTAAGGTGTTGCCAAACTGTGCCTTGCCATCAATCGGCACGGGGCACAGGGATATATCTATTTGCCGCGTCCCAATAGCAGCGCGGGTGGGGGCGGTCAATACTCAATGTCCCCCCAGCATGTTGTGGTTTCATGACGCATTGATCAAGGGGGTAATCGCATTGATTTTGGGGTGCGATTATCCCATCTGTTGATCATGGGCAGCGGGCAATGTTTTGATGTCCCGCCCGAAAACATGAGCCGGATCGCGCAGTGTTTGGGGGCGCGTACGAAGCTGCCAAACCGTGCAGACATTGTTCCGGCGATCGGATGTTAAGGATCAAACCTGACGGAGGAGCCCCATGTCACCTGCACCTGTAAGTGTCGATCATCTTGCTTTTCCGACCCGCGACCTTGAGGCCACCGATCACTTTTATTCCAAGGTGGTCGGCGCAACACTGGTTCACGCGGAAAGTGGTTACAGCCCGTCCTGGAAAAGTGATTATTTGCTGATTACCTTTGCGCTGCCTGACGGGACACGTTTGTCATTCTTTGACTGGCCAGCCGATACCGGGCCCTATCCGAATGATCCGGAAATGCCCGATGATGTGTTTCATATCGGATTACGGTGCGAAACGGCGCGCGATGTCATTGCCTGGCAGAACCACTTTTTCCAGCACAAGATCGTTTACCATAGCGAGGATGACGGTAAATCCCGACGTCTGTTCGTGCGTGATCCCAACGGCATCCGGTTTGAGATCTTTGCATCCGAGCAGGCAAGATCACATGACGACCACGAGGGCAATGCCCGCGCCGTCATCGGCGAGTGGCAAAGCATTTCTGGCGCGTGATGACTGAGACCGCAGGCGTCAGCCTTGTTTGGGATCAATGGTCGGCGCGGGGCCGCTGCTTTGGCGGATAATCAGTTCCGTCGGGATGATGCTTGGGCCATTATCATCTGCGGCAAGCGGCAGTTTGGCGCCAAGACGTTCCAGTAACAGGGCGATCGCCTGTTCGCCCAGTCGGCGGCGTGGCTGACGTACGGTGGTGATTGGTGGATCATAGGCCGCGGCATGTGGAATATCGTCAAAACCAACGACAGACAGGTCTTCGGGAATCCGAAGGCCTTGTTCCTTGGCAGCGACGATCACACCGATTGCCATGCCGTCACTTGAACAGAAAACCGCGGTCGGGCGGGTTTTCGGGTTGGCCAGCAAAGCCCGCCCGGCAGTGATGCCGGAATCAATCGAAAAATCGCCGGTGTAAATCAGATCGGGATCAACCGTGATCCCGGCGGTTTCCAGCGCGCGGCGATATCCGGCAACGCGATCAATGGTCAGGATATTTTTGGCAGGACCCGCAACATGGGCAATCCGGCGGTGGCCCAGGTCGGTCAGGTGGCGGGTCGCAACAAAGGCCGCCTCGTCGTTATCAATGATCACGGTCGGAAGTGCGCAGTCCGGAATGCGTTCGCAGGCAATCACCACCGGCGGGGTGGCATTGGCCGGCGCATTGGCAAACGCAACCGGCAGGCGGCCATTAAGCAGGATCATGGCATCGGCCTGATTACTGCGCAGGTAGGCGGCATAGGTTGCCTCGCGCTCGGGATCGTTTTGCGTGTCGCCGATCAGAACGTTATAGCCCGCCTGGCTGGCACCTTTTTCAATGCCCGACAGAATCGCCGAAAAGAAAGGGTTTCCAATGTCTGGTACCAGCAAAAGGATCATGCCCGAACGGTTCAGGCGCAGGTTCCGGGCCATGACATTGGCGGTATAGCCGGTCGCGGCGATCGCAGTTTGCACTTTCTCACGGGTGTTTTCCGACACCACGTCAGGCTTGTGCAGTGCCCGGCTGACAGTGGCGATAGACACCCCTGCATGGCGGGCAACATCTTCAATCGTCGCGATTTTTTCACTCATGCTTCTTCCTACTTCGCTGGTCCCGGCCTGTCCAGCGGCATTCATTATGTGCTCGTCAGGGGTGATTTTGGTCACTTGAATGGAAATGTAAAGGTTTACATAGAAAATGAAAACGTTTACAGAGGACTCAACGAATGAGTTGATCGCAAAAAATGCGGCGCCAGGGAGGAACTACCAATGACGGATGCGGCCGTTTACGCCGTTAATCCCGGTCCCGACAGACCTGTACGTCTGTCCGGTCGGCAAATCAGCAAGTCATTCGGACCGGCACAGGTGCTTTTTGATGTGTCCATCGATCTGCACGCGGGCGAGGTCCATGCCCTTTTGGGTGAAAACGGTGCGGGCAAATCGACACTGGTGAAAATCCTGTCGGGCTATCATCAGCCGACCAGCGGTGAATTGATCCTTGATGATGCACAGGTCTCTTTTGCCGATAGCGAAGCGGGTGAAAAGCACGGGGTCATCCTGATCCATCAGGAGCTTAACCTTGCCGAACAACTGACCGTTGAAGAAAACATCTTTCTCGGCCGCGAGATCAAACGTGGCTGGTTCCTGGACAAAGCGGCAATGCGGGCCGAAACGGCAAAGCTGATGGATCAGCTGCAATGTGACATTGATCCACGCACGCGTATTCGTGATCTTCCGGTTTCTGATCGTCAGATGGTCGAAATCGCCAAGGCGCTTTCCAAAAAGGCCGATATCCTGATCCTTGATGAACCGACGGCGGTTCTGACCGGGCGCGAAGTTGATATCCTGTTTGATCAGATCCGGCGCCTGCGCGAACAGGGTGTCGCGATCCTTTATATTTCCCACAAGCTTGATGAAATCAAAACGCTGGCCGACCGCGTGACCGTCCTGCGCGATGGTCGCCACATCACGACAGAGCCCGTCGCCGATCTTGAAAAGGATGATATGGCGCGTTTGATGGTCGGGCGTGACATACGCCAGATGTTCCCCGAACGTGCCGTGCCTGATCATACTGATGTCGTGCTGTCGGTGCGCGGGCTTTCGGTTGCCGGGGCTGTGCGCGATGCCAGTTTTGATCTTAGGCGGGGTGAAGTTCTGGGGTTTGCCGGGATTGTCGGTGCGGGGCGCACCGCATTGATGGAAGCCATCATCGGATTGCGCGACCGCGAAAGTGGCGAGATCACGCGCAATGGCGCGCCGGTTAATATCCGCAGTCTTGAGGATGCCAAGAAATCGGGCATTGTCTATTTGACCAAGGATCGCAAGGGCAGCGGGTTGTTGCTCAATATGGATATGCGCCCCAACCTGACCTTGCTCGCACTTGAAAAATTTGGCCGCATTCTGATTGACCGCAAGGCCGAGGAGGCCGCCCTTGAAAAGGCCATCGAGGCGTTTGATATCCGTGCGGCTGATCCCAAAACCAAGGTCGGGGATTTTTCCGGTGGCAACCAGCAGAAGCTTTTGCTGGCCAAGGTTATGGAAACCGACCCGGACATCGTGATCATCGACGAGCCGACACGCGGCATCGATATCGGCACCAAAAGCCAGATTTATCATTTCATCGGCGATCTTACCGATCGTGGAAAATCCGTCATTCTCCTGTCGTCGGAAATGCCCGAAATGCTTGGCCTGTCAGACCGCATCGCGGTGATGGCAGCCGGCCACATTACCGGCATCCTCGAAGGAAACGACCGCAATGAACATGAAATCATGCGGCATGCGACAGGAATTTCAGGCAAGCAGGGAGTGTCTGTTCATGAGTAGCGCAGAGCGCACCAAAACCGCATCATCCGGCGGTTTTAGCATCGACTTCAAGGCGCTTGGGCCGTTTCTGGCGTTGGTTGGCCTGTTCATTCTGGGAACGGCGATCAACGAAGCCTTTTTAAGTGGTGGCAACCTTTCAAACATCTTCACCCGCGCGGCCTTTATCGGGATCATTGCGGTCGGGGCGACCTTTGTGATCACTGCCGGCGGGATTGATCTTTCGGTCGGTTCGATGGCGGCGTTCATTTCCGGTGCGATGATTGTCGTGATGAACGGGCTGGTCGCCACATTGGGGGCCGGGATCGAAACCGTGTTGCTCGGTATTTTGCTGTCCATCGTTTTGGGGATTGGTGCCGGGGCAATCAACGGTCTGGTCAGCACCAAGGGCAAGATCGAAGCTTTTATCGTGACCCTTGGCACGATGGGGATTTACCGATCGCTTGTGACCTATATGGCAGATGGCGGGACGCTGTCGCTTGATTTCGATGTGCGTGGTTTTTATCGCCCGGTCTATTACGGCGATATCCTTGGCATTCCGATGCCGGTCATTGTGTTCTTTGGTGTGGCGGTTGCCGGCTACATCCTTTTGAACATGACGCCGTTTGGCCGCAAATGCTTTGCCATCGGATCAAACGAACAGGTTGCGCAATATTCCGCGATCAATGTCGACCGCATCAAGACCCTGACCTATGTGATCCAGGGGCTGTGTGTGTCGCTTGCCACCATTATTTATGTGCCGCGCCTTGGTTCGGCATCCAGTTCAACCGGCGTGCTTTGGGAACTTGAAGCCATTGCCGCGGTGATCATTGGTGGCACCATGCTTAAGGGCGGCTATGGCCGGATCTGGGGCACGGTCGTGGGTGCGATCATGCTGACCACCATTGGCAATATTCTGAATTTGACGGATGCGATCAGCAACTATCTGAACGGGGCTGTTCAGGGGCTGATCATCATCGTTGCCGTGTTTCTGCAACGCGGGGATTGGCAACGCAAAAAAAGCAAATAACCGGCGACCAACGACCGGAAGAATGTGGAAAATGCATCATTTTTTGATCAGGAGGAGCGTTGAATGAAAACGTTTACAAAGTTTCTGGGGATCGCCTGTGCCTTCGGGCTTGGCGTTGCTGCCACCGGTGCGGTTGCACAGGAAAAGATCAAAATCGGGGTTTCGATCCCGGCTGCGACCCATGGCTGGGCCGGTGGTCTGAACTGGCATGCCGAACAGGCCGAAAAGCGGCTTGAAGCTACCTATCCCAATATTGATGTCATCGTCGTGACCGCGAATGGCGCATCCGAACAGGCCAACGATCTTGAAGATCTGGTTTCGGTTCAGGATATCGATGCGCTGGTGGTTTTGCCGTTTGAATCCGATCCGCTGACGGTTCCGGTCCAGCAGGTCAAGGAAGCTGGCAAGTTCGTCACGGTTGTTGACCGTGGTCTTTCGATCCCGGGGATCGAGGATGTCTATGTTGCGGGCAACAACCCGGAACTGGGCCGTGTCGCTGGTGAATATATGCGTGAACGTCTGAATGACGCCGGCAAGATCGTTGTCTTGCGCGGTATTCCGACCACGGTTGATACCGAACGTGTGGACGCGTTTGTTGAAACCCTTGAAGGAACCGATATCGAAATCCTCGATATGAAACATGCCAACTGGAACCGTGATGACGGCTATGAAGTGATGCAGGACTTCCTGTCGCGCTTCCCGGAAATCAACGCGGTCTGGGCACAGGATGACGACATCGCCCTTGGCGTGATCGAGGCGGTCAAGCAGGCCGAACGCACCGATGAAATGTTCATCGTTGGCGGCGGCGGCATGAAGGACATCATCAAACGCGTAATGGATGGTGATGACCTGACCCCGATTGATGTTCTGTATCCGCCGGCAATGATCGCAACCGCGATGGACATCACCGCGATGAAGTTCACGTCAAATGCACCGGTCGAAGGCCGTTATATTCTGGGCGCGACCAAAGTCACCCCGGAAAATGCCGAGAACTTCTATTTCCCGGACAGCCCGTTCTGATCGGACTGACAAATGATGGCACCGGGTGGATAGCTGCCCGGTGCCAGACTGCAACCAATACGCATGCCAATACCCACAAGAACAAACTCAAAGAGGCCCGTGATGAAAACGCTTAAGGGACCGGCACTTTTCCTTGCCCAGTTTGCAGGCGATGAAGACCCGTTCAACAGCCTTAATTCCATCGGAAAATGGGCAGCATCACTGGGCTATAAAGGGGTTCAGATACCCACTTGGGACGGGCGCCTGTTTGACCTGCAAAAGGCGGCTGACAGCAAGGATTACTGTGACGAGGTCAAAGGCACCCTTGCCAAGCATGGTGTTGAGGTGACCGAACTTTCCACCCATCTGCAAGGGCAGCTGGTCGCGGTTCATCCGGCCTATGACGAAATGTTTGATGGCTTTGCAGCCCCTGAGGTCCGGGGAAATCCCAAGGCGCGTCAGGAATGGGCGGTCAATCAGGTCAAGGCAGGGATCAAGGCATCGCGCCATATGGGCATTGATGTTCATGGCACGTTTTCAGGTGCGCTGGCCTGGCCGTATGTCTATCCGTGGCCACAACGCCCGGCCGGGTTGATTGAAACGGCGTTTGATGAGCTTGCCAAACGCTGGACCCCGATCCTGAACGCAGCCGAGGACGTTGGTGTTGATGTCTGCTTTGAAATTCATCCGGGCGAGGACCTGTTTGATGGTGCGACGTTCGAGATGTTTTTGGAGCGCGTGAACAATCATGCACGCGCCAACATCCTTTATGATCCGAGCCACTTTGTTTTGCAGCAGCTTGATTACCTTGATTTCATCGACATCTATGCCGATCGTATCCGGATGTTCCACGTCAAGGATGCGGAATTTAATCCGACCGGGCGTCAGGGTGTCTATTCCGGTTATCAAAGCTGGATTGATCGGGCGGGGCGGTTCCGCTCACTGGGCGATGGGCAGGTCGACTTTGGTGCGATCTTCTCGAAGCTTGCGGCGATTGATTTTGATGGCTGGGCCGTGCTGGAATGGGAATGCGCGCTGAAGCATCCCGAAGACGGCGCGCGCGAAGGGGCGGAATTCATCAAGAACCACATCATTCGCGTGACGGAAAAGGCATTTGACGATTTTGCCGATGGCGGCACGGACCTGTCGGCAAATCGCCGCATTCTTGGTATCGACTAGGCCACCTATCGCAAAACATGAAACGTGCCGCGCACACGGCCAGACTAGATCAGGACTTTGGAGACAGACATGAATACGCAAACATCCCTCGGCCGCCGCCTTCGTCTGGGTATGGTTGGTGGTGGGCAGGGGGCCTTTATCGGGGCTGTGCACCGGATCGCCGCCCGGCTTGATGATCGTTACGAGCTGGTGGCAGGTGCGCTGTCGTCAAAGCCTGACGTCGCGGCCGCCTCGGCAGCCGAGCTGTTCATTGCGCCTGATCGGAGCTATGACAGCTTTGAAGACATGGCCAAACAGGAAGCCGCGCGCGAAGACGGCATTGATGTGTGCGCGATTGTCACCCCCAATCACCTGCATTTTCCAGCTGTGATGACGATGCTTGATGCCGGTATTCATGTGATCTGCGACAAGCCGCTGTGCCTGACGGTGGAAGAGGCCGAACAGATCGAAGCCAAGATTTCTGACACCGGTCTTTTGTTTGCGCTGACCCATAACTACACCGCCTATCCCATGGTGCGCGAGGCGCGCCAAATGGTGGCAGATGGTAAGCTTGGCAATATTCGCCTTGTTCAGGTGGAATATGCCCAAGGCTGGATGGCCACAAGGGTCGAGGACACCGATAACAAGCAGGCCAGCTGGCGCGCCGATCCGGCAAAAGCCGGGATGGGCGGGGCGCTGGGCGATATCGGAACCCACGCCCATAACCTGGCCAACTTTGTTTCCGGGCTTGAGATCAGTGAACTGTGTGCCGATGTCGATGCCATCGTTCCGGGCCGCAAGCTTGACGACAATGTCCAGATCCTGCTGCGCTATGCCAATGGGGCACGCGGCATGCTGTGGGCAAGCCAGGTCGCGGTTGGCCATGAAAATGGTCTGCGTCTGCGGATCTATGGCGATAAGGGCAGCATTGAATGGGGGCAGGAACATCCCAACCAGCTGCTTTTCCGCAAGCTCGATGAACGCCCGGAATTGATCACGCGCGGCGGACCGGGCAACGGTGCAGACGGACAGCGCAATATCCGCGTTCCGTCCGGACACCCGGAAGGCTACCTTGAAGGCTTCGCCAGCCTGTATACAGATTTTGCCGATCAACTGGTTGCGCATCTGAGTGGTGCAAAAATCGACCCGGCCAGCTGTCTTGTCCCGGGTGTCAAAGAAGGTCTCGATGGCATGAAATTCGTCGAGGCCGTCGTGCGATCCGGTCAGGATGGGGCGGCCTGGGTTAAAATGTGAGGGTTCCTCACAATCTGTCAGGCGTATGATTCCGCCGCCTCGAGACTCAGGCAGATTTTGAAATTCAATTTGGTTTTTGGCATGGCCGCTGTCTTTTGATGGCGGCCATTTTGCTTTTCTGACGGGGCCGTCAAATCGCGTTTTTATGAATTAAAACCAGTATATTAACAAACCAAATGCGCGTGTGAAGGTGTTCACGTTTAATCATTGGTTTTCCACGAAGTGAAAAAGACTTGCGGCTTGGTTGATCACCTATTGATGGATTTTCCGTATAGGTGTTTCCTTAGGGTCAGTACCCATTACTTTGATTTGAATGGCAGACGTTATATTTGTGAAATCCAAGGAAAAGCTCGTAGGGCGGGCTGGAGCCCGGCCAAGGGGTTTGACGACGAAGTTTGCAAATATAACGTCTGTCCTTCGGATTAACCGGATTTGCACGGGCTACTTTGTCGTAAAACCTTGAAAGATGCATATCTTCCTGCGGTTTTACTCCGTGTATCCGCACAAATCCGGTCAACCATTCAAACCAAAGTAATGGGTACTGACCCTAGACCATAAAAAATAACATTACTTTCAGGGAAAACACCGGGAGCGTCCGCATGCCCGAGAAGCCAAAGCTTCTGATAACGCGACGATTGCGTGATGCCGTTCAGGCACGCGCCGCGCGGGACTATCAGGTCTTGACCAATGACGAGGATCGCGTTTTTTCACGCGCGGAGCTGATCGAAAAGTGTCAGCAGGTCGATGCTGTCCTGCCATGCCATTCCGAGCATTTCTCGTCCGATGTCATCGCGGAGCTGCCCAAAAGTCTCAAGATCATCGCGAATCATTCGGTCGGGGTCGATCACGTTGACCTGACTGCGGCCAAGGATGCCGGGATTGTCGTGACCAATACGCCCGATGTGCTGTCCGATGCCACGGCCGAAATCGCCATGCTGTGCATGCTGGGTGCTGCCCGGCGCGGGGCCGAGGGTGATGCCATGGTACGGGCCGGTAAGTGGGATTTCTGGTCACCGGCCTTCATGGTCGGTCGGCAGGTTTCTGGCAAACGGTTTGGCGTTTTGGGCATGGGCCGTGTTGGTCAGGTTGCCGCCGAACGGGCGCGCGGATTTGGCATGGAAGTGCATTACCACAATCGCAAGCCACTGCCCGATCATCTCGCCAAGGGGGCGATTTTCCACGACACCATCGAAGATCTGTTTGCGCATTCTGACGTGTTGTCGCTGCATTGCCCGTCGACCCCGGAAACCAAGGGGATCATCAATGCCAAGACCATCGCAATGCTGCCCGACCGGGCCATTCTTGTGAATACGGCGCGAGGTAATCTGGTGGATGAAGATGCGCTGGTGGCGGCACTTGAAAGCGGAAAACTGTTTGCCGCAGGCCTTGATGTGTTTTGCACCGAACCGGGCGGAAATCCGCGCATCAGTGCCTTGGATAACGTCTTTTTGCTGCCCCATATCGGGTCTGCAACAGAAGAAACACGTGATGCCATGGGCTTTCGCGCACTTGATAACCTTGATGCTTATTTTCAGGGAAAAGCACCCGGTGACCGGGTGGCATAAAAGGCGGGGAAACCGCCGGACTAAAGTTTGTTCAAGTCTCTAACAAAAACAAAATGCGTGCCGTTTTTGAGGTCCCGGAACGGGCCAAGCGCATCAAAAAGAATCCCGGATGTCGGGATCAGGGGCTTTTGAAGGCTGACAGTTACCGCGTGTTTACAGGCAATGGGTGTCTGCAGATTGCGGTAAATCTGGGAGGAAATATGGATATGAAAACCAAGTCTGAAGACGTGAAGTCCACGGAAGTATCCCGTCGTTCGTTCCTGACCAAAGGGGCGACAGGGGTGGTCGCAGGCGGTGCTGCGGCAGCAGGCGTTTTTGCTGCTCCGGCTGTTCATGCACAACCGGCACCGATGGTGCTGAAAATGCAGACGTCCTGGTCATCATCCGATATCTGGATGACCTTTGCCCAGCAATATGTTGATCGTGTTGAAGCGATGTCCGGTGGTCGTCTTAAAATCGACCTTCTGCCGGCAGGCGCGGTTGTTGCGGCATTCCAGGTTCTGGATGCGGTCAATGATGGCCTGATCGATATCGCCCATTCCGTGCCGGTTTACTGGTACGGCAAGAACAAGGCCGCATCGCTGTTTGGCACCGGTCCGGTGTTTGGCGGTTCTGCAACCACCATGCTGAGCTGGTTCTATGCCGGCGGTGGTGAAGAGTTCTATCGCGAACTGACCCAGGACGTGATGGGCCTTGATGTTGTTGGTCTTCTTGGCTTCCCGATGCCAGCACAGCCGTTTGGCTGGTTCAAGGGCCAGGTCAACACCGTTGCCGATATCGAAGGCTTCAAGTACCGCACCGTTGGTCTGGCAGCAGACCTTCTGCAGTCGATGGGCATGTCGGTCGCACAGCTTCCGGGTGGCGAGATCGTACCGGCCATGGAACGTGGCGTGATTGACGCGTTTGAATTCAACAACCCGTCTTCTGACATGCGCTTTGGTGCACAGGATGTTGCGAAGAACTACTATCTGTCTTCGTACCATCAGGCATCTGAAAGCTTCGAATTCCTGTTCAGCAGATCGATGCTTGAAGATCTTGAGCCGGACCTGCAGGCGATCCTGCGTCACGGTGTCGAGGCGGCTTCGACCTCGAACACGGCACTTGCCATGGATAACTATTCTGCCGACTTGCAGAAACTGCAGTCCGAAGGTGTTGAAGTCCACCGGACCTCGAAAGACATCCTCGCCGGTCAGCTTGATGCCTGGGACAAACTGATCCCGACCCTTGAGGAAGATCCGTTCATGAAGCGTGTTCTTGATAGCCAGCGCGCCTGGGTTGAGCGCGTGACCTATTATGAACTGATGAACTCGCCTGATTACGTGCTCGCATATGATCACTACTTCCCGGGCAAACTGAAACTCTGATCGCCCGACCGGGTTTAGAGTATTGATGATCCTGACTGCTCCGTTGGCCTGATCTTTTGGCTGGCGGAGCAGTCAATACGCGAACGGACAGGATTTCATGATCGGATTTATTGAATTCGCGGACAAACTGTCAGCCTGGTTTGGCAAGGCCTTTGGCTGGCTGATCATTCTTATGACGCTTGGCATGAGCTATGAGGTGATCTCGCGATACCTATTTAACGCACCAACCACCTGGTCACTTGATGTGTCCTTTATCATGTATGGCACGCTGTTCATGATGGGTGGGGCCTATACCCTGTCACGTGGCGGGCATGTTCGCGGCGATTTCCTTTATCGCCTGTGGAAGCCGACGACCCAGGCCAAGGTCGACCTGGTTTTGTATATCTTCTTCTTCTTCCCCGGTGTGACCGCACTGATCCTGGCAGGCTGGAAATATGCCGCCCGGTCGTTCGGATACGAGGAAGTCAGTGTGAACAGCCCGGCGGGTGTTCCGATCTTTCAATTCAAGGCGGTGATTGTCGCGGCCGGTATTCTTTTGTTCATCCAGGGCATCGCACAGGTGATGCGCTGCATTCTGTGTATCCGCGAAGGGTACTGGCGCAATGCGGATGACGATGTTGAAGAAACCGAAGAGCTGCTGATGAAGCAGCGCGTGACCACGGAAGACTGATCTTATGACAGTTCCTGGTTCATACGCGAAACACGCCCCCGAACGGAGCAGCCAAAGTGATTGACGCACATGTCGCCCTGATGATGCTGGGCATCTTTATTTTACTGGTATTCCTCGGTTTTCCGGTTGCCTTCACCCTGATGGCGCTGGGGATCGGGTTTGGTTATTACGCCTATTTCGATGCAGGCCGCATGTGGCGGGCCTTTAACCGACTGGCTGAGGACAGCGATACTTTGACCTCGGCCTTAACCTGGTTCGAGGGGGCGTTTAACAACCGAATATTCGATCTGTTTATCAACCAGACATACACGGTGATGTCCAACGAGGTCCTGACAGCAGTGCCGCTGTTTCTGTTCATGGGCTATATCGTTGAACGTGCCAACATCGTGAACCGTCTGTTTTCGACCCTGAACATTGCTGCACGCAATATCCCCGGGTCGCTTGGTGTGGCTGCTCTGATTACCTGTGCGCTGTTTGCAACCGCGACCGGGATTGTCGGCGCGGTTGTGACCCTGATGGGGATGCTGGCGCTGCCCGCGATGCTGAAGGCACGCTATGACAAAAGCTTTGCATCGGGCATCATTTGTGCCGGTGGTACGCTTGGCATTCTGATCCCGCCATCGATCATGCTGATCGTTTATGCGGCGGCCTCGGGTGTTTCGATCGTGCGTCTTTATGCTGGTGCGCTTCTGCCGGGTCTGACGCTGGTCGGGTTGTATCTTCTTTATGTCATGGGCCGTGCGATGCTGCAGCCCAAAGCAGCCCCGCGCCCGAGCGAGGACGAAGTGCCCGAAGTTCCGCTGCCCAAGGTTCTTTTGATGCTGGCGACCTCGTTCTTCCCGCTGGCCTTCCTGATTCTGGCGGTACTTGGATCAATCCTGTTTGGTCTGGCCACCCCGACCGAGGCGGCATCAATCGGTGCGCTGGGCGGTATGATCCTGGCGGCTGCCTATCGGGCGCTGACCTTTGATCGCCTGCGGGAGTCGGTTTATCTGACGGTGCGGACATCAGCGATGGTGTGCTGGCTGTTTGTGGGTTCTTACACCTTCTCGTCGGTGTTCTCCTATCTTGGGGGGGAACATGTGATTGCCGAGTTTGTCGGTGGTCTTGACCTGACGCCACTTCAGTTCCTGTTGCTGGCACAGCTGATCATCTTCCTGCTGGGATGGCCGCTGGAATGGTCGGAAATCATCATCATCTTTGTTCCGATCTTCCTGCCGCTTTTGCCGCTGTTTGATATTGATCCGCTGTTCTTTGGCATTCTGGTGGCATTGAACCTTCAGACGTCGTTCCTGACTCCGCCCATGGCCATGTCGGCCTATTACCTTAAAGGGGTGGCGCCAAACGGGATATTGTTGACCGATATCTTCAAGGGGATCATGCCGTTCCTGTTCATGGTGATTGTCAGCATGGTTTTGATGTACGCTTTCCCACAGATCGTGTTCCATCTGCCGGATCTGTTCTACGGCGCACGCTAAGGGGATTGCCTGAATGAGTACCATCAACCCGTTACTGACACTTGATGTCGTCGAATTGCGTGACCGCCTTGCAAGCGGGGCGGTGCGCGCGGTCGAATATGTCGAGGCCTGTCTGGAACGTATTGCCGAAGTCGAACCACAGGTTCAGGCATGGGCGTGGCTTGACAGCGATCATGCCATTGCCCAGGCCCGCGCCCTTGATGCAAGGCGTCAGGCCGGGGCACCGATTGGCCCGCTGCATGGCTTGCCGGTTGGTCTTAAGGACGTGATTGATACGGCCAATATTCCAACCGCCAATGGCACCGTTCTGGACGAGGGCCGAGTGCCAAGCGAAGACGCGGTGCTTGTATCGCGTCTGAAGGCGGCCGGTGCGATCATCATGGGCAAGACGGTTTCGACCGAGCTTGCCTTCATGCATCCGTCCAAAACACGTAACCCGCACAATCCGGATCATACACCCGGTGGGTCATCTGCCGGATCGGCCGCCGCCGTTGCCGCGGCCATGATCCCGCTTGCGGTCGGGACCCAGACCGGTGGGTCGGTGATCCGGCCCGCCTCGTTCTGTGGGGTGGTCGGTTTCAAGCCAAGCTTTGGCGCGATTGCCCGTACCGGTGTTCTTAGCCAAAGCCCGACCCTTGATACCATTGGCGTGTTCGCCAATTCGGTCGATGGGGCGGCGATGGTGGCCGAAAGCCTATTTGGCTATGACGCAGGGGACCCGGCAACCACGCCAAGCCCGACGCCGCGCTTGCTTGATACCGCCAAAGCAACCCCGCGCGTGACACCAACCTTGGCCTTTGTTCGCCCGCCACAGTTTGATGAACTTGCCGACGAAGAAACCGTTATGGCGTTTCGCGAGATCACCGACATGCTGGGTGATCAATGCTTTGAGGCGCCGTTGCCAAACGCGTTTGACGACGCGGCCGCATTGCGAGCCCGGATCAACTTTGCGGAAATGGCCAAGGATTACTATGGCTATGAAAAGCGGGGCCGGGATCAGTTGTCGCCTGAAATCTGCGAAGCCCTTGATAAGGGCAATGACGTCAAGGCGCGTGACTATCTGGCGGCCCTTGATTGGCGCAAGGTGCTTAATGCCGGACTGGAAGAGGTGTTCAAACGCTGTGATGCGATCATCACACCGGCCGCACCGGGGCCTGCACCGGCCAATCTTCAGACCACCGGTAATGCGATTTTTAATGGTCTTTGGACTTTCTGCGGTACGCCAGCCGTGACCATTCCAATGTTGTGGTCACAGGGCGGCATGCCGATGGGCATTCAGCTTGTCGGGCGGGTTGGCGATGATGCGCGACTAATGCGCACGGCCAACTGGCTTAAAACATATCTTGGTAATCAGGAGGACGCGTGATGGAAAACGTTCTTTTAAATCGTGCGATGGCCTTGCTGGCCTTTGTCGTCCTCGCGGCATCTGTCGTAACGCTTGTGGTTTATGTCCCGCGTTGGGATCTGGCGATCATGGTGGGGTTCACCCTGCTTCTGGCAGGCTGGGACATGTGGCATGTCGCCATGGGCCACAAGGAAGACACACACTGATCCAACGAAGGGACCAACCCTTTGGGGATGCAAGCCGAACTTCGGGGCAGGAAGCGCTTCCTGCCCCGTTTTTTGTGCTTCATTTGCGTTCGGGCGGCGCCACAAGGTTTTCGATCGGCGGGATCGGTGTGGTTTTGACCTTTTTGGTGACGATATAGGTGAAATACCGATCGATGCCGATATTGGACACCAAAAGGCCGTCAATCATGCGCTGATAGGAGTCAACGTCATGACATAGTACCTTGATCATGTAATCCACCCCGCCGCCAAGCGCATAGCATTCGACGATTTCCGGGATGTCCTGAACCGCACGTTCGAAAATCTGGAAATCGTCATGCTGGTGATGACGCAGGGTAATTTCGGTCAGAACCAGAGTCGGTTTGACCAGCTTTTCCAGATTGAGATGTGCGTGATAGCCCGAGATGACGCCAAGGTCTTCAAGCCGTTTGAGCCGTTCCCAACACGGGCTTGGCGAAAGGTTCACCGCCTCGGCCAGTTTGACCTTGGTGATGCGCCCTTCGCGTTGCAGGGTTTTGAGGATTTTCAGATCCAGCTCATCAAGCCTGATCATGATCAGAGCACCTCGGCAATCACAATCAGACAGTCGCCCGTTTTGATCAGGCCCTGGAAGTGGCGGCACGACACAATGCCCGCGCGTGGGGCATAATATTCACGCGGCGGGGTTCCGGTACGTTCCACATCATAGATGCGCGCGATCAGATCGCCTTCCTTGACCATATCGCCCAGATCAACGCAGGGCTCATACAGGCCACTGGCTTCTGATGCGACAAAGCACCGGTCATCTGGCATATCGAGCATGGTCGTGCCGGTCGGGGACGGTTCAATTTCGCCCTTAAGAATGCCGGCATGAACAAGGATGTTGCGCACACCGCGATCAGCAATCGCCACACGTTCGGCAGTTGTTGACCCACCACCACCGAGTTCGGTGGTGACAAAGGTTTTGCCAGCTTCCTCGACCACGGTGTCAAACATGCCAACCGCATCAAGTTCGAGCATCATCATTGAATAGGGGGCACCGAATGCCTTCATGGCCGCAACACAGCGGGCTTCCTGTTCCTTGTCAGGCAGGACGTGGGCGGCCGAGAACGGAATGAAATCAAGCGTCTTGCCGCCGGAATGGATATCAAGGACGATATCGGCTTCGGGCACGAGATGGCGGAAAACGTAATCGGCGATCTTTTGCGTGACCGTGCCATCGGGCTTGCCCGGGAAGGAGCGGTTCATGTTGCCCGCATCAATCGGGGATGTCCGCGATGCATTGCGAAATGCCGGATAGTTCATGGCGGGCAGAATGATCACACGACCATTGATTTCAGCAGCCGAGAGCGATTCAGCCAGTTTGAACAGCGACACCAGACCTTCATATTCATCGCCGTGGTTGCCGCCCGTCATAAGGGCGGTCGGGCCAATGCCATTGCGGATCACGGTGATCGGGATCATCACAGCGCCCCACGCGGAATCATCACGCGAATAGGGCAGCTTCAAAAAGCCGTGGTGAATGCCATCCTGGTCAAGCGGGATCGTCGGGCTGATGGGTGATGGTTTTGTCATGGTCGTATCCTTAAAAAGCCTGACTTCGCGACCGTCGTCGTCAGGCTGTGGCATCTGGTGCCGCACACCAGACCCGCGCAAAAGGCGCGATGTCATGGCGTGCGGTACGGTTTTTCGGGTCCGAACTCAGTTTTTGACAAACAGCTGTCGCGGATAGCTGGTCAGGGTTTTCGACCCGCTTTCGGTGATCATCATGCTTTCGGTGATCTCGATCCCCCAGTCATCGAACCACAGGCCGGGCATGAAGTGGAAGGTCATGCCCGGTTCGAGAACCGTGCGATCTCCCGGACGCAGGCTCATGGTGCGCTCGCCCCAGTCCGGCGGATAGGAAAGCCCGATCGGATAGCCGCAGCGGCTGTCTTTTTCGATGCCGTATTTCTGCAGAACACCAAAGAAGGCATTGGCGATGTCTTCGCATACATTGCCCGGTTTGGCGGCTTCGAGGCCGGCCTGAAGGCCTTCGATCAGGGCACTTTCGGCATCGAGGAAACGCTGATCGGGATCACCAAGATAGATCGTGCGCGACAGCGGTGCGTGGTAACGACGGAAACAGCCAGCAATTTCAAAGAAGGTCCCGGCATCGGACGGAATGGGTTTTTCATCCCAGGTTAGGTGCGGTGCGCTGGCGTCCTGGCCTGATGGCAGAAGCGGCACAATGGCCGGGTAATCGCCGCCAATCCCGTCGACACCTGCGATCCCGGTACGGAAGATTTCCGCAACCAGTTCGTTCTTTTTCATGCCCGGCTCGACGATTTCAAAAATGCGTTCGTGCATGTTTTCAACAATGCGGGCGGCCTGACGCATATAGAAAATCTCGGTTTCCGATTTGATTGCGCGCTGCCAGTTCACAAGGGCGGTGGCATCGGAAAACTTGGCGTTGGGCAGATGTGTCTGAAGCTGCAGGAAGGCCTTGGCAGAGAAATAGTAGTTATCCATTTCCACGCCAATGCGCCGCGATGCCCAACCGCGATGTTCAATCACCTCGGCAAGGTAGTCCATCGGGTGATGCGTGGTCGATTGCACATAGTAGTCCGCATACGGGATGATGCGGTCATGGGGCATATAGACCGTACGTTTGGCGCCGTTGGCATCCTGCGAACGCCCGAACCAGATCGGGTCGTCTTCTATCGGTACCAGCACACATTGATGGACATAGAACGACCAGCCGTCATAGCCGGTCAGCCAGGCCATGTTTGACGGATCGGTCACGATCATAAGATCGACGCCCTTTTCCACCATGGCTTTTTTGGTTTTCTCCAAGCGTTCGGCGTATTCCTCACGCGTGAAATTCAATTCTACCTGGCTCATCGCAGGCCTCCAGATAAAGGTGGGTCCAGACCCTGTTTCCCTTTGTTGTTAAGAAGTAATCTCGACCCCTGCACCGGCTGCGTCGCAGCGGTGACGGGCGAGGGTGGCGATAGCGGTGTCCTGAACACCGGTTCCGGTCAAATCACAGACCGTAATCTGACCCGCAGATGTTCTGCCGGTCAAGGATTTGGCGATGATCTGACCAAGTTCGGGCAATGTCGCGTCGGCTGCGACAATCCCGGCATCGATGGCGTGATGAAGTTCGCCAAGAATGCGGGTTTGTGCCTGGCTGTCGCTGACATAGAGATCAGCCTGCCCGATCAGGGCAGGATCAATTTCGTTTTTGTGTTCGGCGTCCGATCCCATGGCAGTGACATGGGTGCCCGGTTTGACCCAGTCGGTCTTCAGGACCGGTTCACGCGCCGGGGTGGTGGTGACGATGATATCGGCCGTTGCGGCGGCGTCCTTGCCATCCGCGGTGGCCGTCACTGGAATGCCCAGTTCTAGCGATGCCTTTTTCGCGCACGCCTCGGCCTTGGCAATATCGCGCGCCCAAATGGTGGCCGAGGTGATATCGCGCACCAGTGTCAGCGCCTTAAGCTGCAGGCGTGCCTGCACACCGGCACCATAGATTGCGGCATGTTTGGCATCGGAGCGCGCCAGATGTTTGGCAGCAACCCCACCAGCCGCCGCTGTGCGCACATCGGTCAGATAGCCATTATCGAGCAAGACGGCCTCAAGCAGGCCGGTCTTGGATGAAAACAGGTTCATCAAGCCATTAACCGATGGCAGGCCGAGCTTTGGGTTGTCAAAAAAGCCCGGACTGATCTTGATCGCAAAGCTGTCGATGCCCGGCACATAGGCGGTTTTGACATCGACCTCGCCACTATATTCATCAATATCCAGACGCAGGATCGGCGGCATGCGGACATCCTGGGTTGCCAGCGCCTTGAACGCGCCTTCGACGCAATCAATGGCATCCATGTCCAGATCAATGACCTTGCGCAGGTCGGTTTCGGTCAGAATTCTGATCGTGGGCATAAGGTTACTCCGCCATCAGGTCGACGTCTTCGCCGCCGACAATGCGTTTATGCAGATCCATGTCGATATTGCATCCGGTCGTCAGCACAACCGTGCGCCCCGGATTGTCGACCAGACCGGCGCGAAGGGCGGCAATGCCAACCGCACCGGATCCTTCGATCACCTGTTGATCATCAAGATAGGCCGCCCGGATGCCATCAGCGATCTGGGCTTCGTTGACGAGTACGAAATCATCGGTCAGATCACCGCACATATCAAAGGTGTACTGGTTGTTCTCACCAATGCCGCCGCCCAGACTGTCTGCCAGGGTCGGCAGTTCCTTGACGGCGGTCGGTTTGCCTTCCTGTAGGCTTGTGATCATCGCACAGCCGCGTTCCATGGTGATGCCGACAACCCGTATCATCGGATTGACCGATTTGGCCACCAGCGCCACACCGGCCAGCAAGCCGCCGCCCGACAAGGGCACCAACAAGGTATCCACGTCAGGAAGGGCTTCGATGACTTCAAGGCCAAGCGTGCCTTGCCCGGCAATGACGTCGGGGTGGTCAAAGGGCGGCAACATGATCATGCCTTCTTCTTTGACCAGGCGGTCGACTTCATGCTGGGCTTCGTCCTGTGACTGGCCGATGATGCGGACCTCTGCCCCAAGGGCGCGGATGCCGTCCACCTTGTTCTGCGGCACCAGTTCCGACATGCAAATGACCGATCGGACACCGGCATTGCGCGCCGCATAGGCAAGTGCCCGACCATAATTGCCGGTGGATACACCGACGACACCTTTGGCTTTTTGTTCTTCATTCAGGCGTAAAACCGCATTGGCGGCACCACGCAACTTGAAACTGCCGGTATATTGTTGCTGTTCGCATTTAAGCCAGACCGGGCTGCCGACACGGTCCGTGAGTGCGGCAGACGGGCGAAGCGGTGTGTGGATGATATGATCCGCAATGTTTTTACGGGCAGAAAGAACATCAGCAAATGTGATGGGGTCTTTCATGGGACCTCGACTTCGTTCGTTGGTTGCGGGACCTGATCAAACAGGGTTCCGAACCCAGTGATCGGCTTTTTGTACTCAATCAGGTTCAAGGCATGCCAGACCAGGGCCTGATTGCTGGTGATGACAGGCTTCTTAAGCTTGCGTTCAGCCGCAGCGATGATTTCGGCAGACCGGATGGCGGTGCAGGAAATAAACACCGCATCGGCATCAACGGTGTTGACCTTAAGCGCACCTTCAAGAATGGCTTCGGGCGGCAAGGCGGTCATGTCAAAATCATTATCCAGACCAAAGCCCATGATATGGGTGGCGTCAAAGCCCTTTGCGGCGAATTGATCGGCAACGGACTGGGTCACAGCCGGAAGATACGGGGTCAGGATGGCAATTTTTTGCGCACCAACCGCACGCAGCGCCAATTCACTGGCCAGAAGCGGGTTGGTGACCTTGGTGCCCGGCATACCCTGATTGATCAGTTCGGCGATTTTGTCCGACCCGGTCACAGCGGTTCCCGAAGTGCAGCCGAAAATGGCGACATCGACGCCATAGCCGGGCAGCAGGGTTTTGGCCGCGCGCGGCAGGTCGGCCGCCATTGATTGCAGGTTTTCAACCGTCACGGGATTGGCGTTTTCGATACGTGTGGTGAACAGGCGCAGGTCACCTGGCAGGATGGTGCGCAGATCATCCTCGCTATTGAAATCGGTTGCCAGTGTGATGAGGCCGATCCGCCCTGCCGGTCCGACAGGGGCGGGTGAATACGGCACATCTACCGGCTCTGGCGTGACCGCACGGGATACGGACATGTCCTGAACTCCAGAGGCGGATCGTCCCGATAATCCTCAGGACGATCCCGTTTTTTTATTTTCAAATGTGCTTCCGGGCGAGCCCGGAAATTGCGGGCCAGTGCTTGCTTAGCGGAAGGCAAGCTCTGGCAGGAACAGGGCGATCTGCGGAACGAAGATCAAAATCACGGCTGCCAGCAGCAGCATGAAGATGAAGGGCGGCGTTCCACGGATGACCTCGGCATAGGGTCGCCTGAAGATCGCTATGGCCGTAAAGATGTCACACCCGAATGGTGGCGTGGCAGAGCCAATGGCAACCTGAAGCGTGACCAGCGTCCCGACAAGAACCGGGTCCAGACCGGCCGAATTGACAAGCGGCATGAAGATTGGCGTCAGTACCAGAATGACCACAATCGGGTCAACGAACATGCAGCCGACAAAGAAGGCAATGCAGATCGCAGCCAGAATGATGTAGGGGTTCGCCCCTTCAAGACCCAGCGCGCCAATCACATGTTGCGGGATCTGGGCAAAGGAAATCACGAACGAGAATGTCGTGCCGGCACCCACCAGAATGAACACAACAGCCGTGATCAGGCCGGTTGAACGGGCAATCGACAGCAGCTCAGACCATTTGACCGACTTGAAGACCATAACTTCAAGAATGACGGCATAGACAACGGCAACTGCCGCGACCTCGGTCGGGCTGACCCAACCCAGATAGATGCCGCCCACGATCAGAACCGGGAACATGATGGCCGGGCCGGCATTGATCACGGCCTTGCCACGCTCCGCCCAGGTCATGCGCGGGATGGTCGGGATGTCGTTCTTTTTGGCGTAGTACATGCAATAGAGCGAGAACATCACCAAAATCAGGATGCCCGGACCGATCCCGGCCAGGAACAGTTCACCGATCGACACCTTGCCAACCACGCCAAACACGATCATGCCGATCGATGGCGGGATCAAAAAGGCGATGTCGCTGGCATTGATGATCAGCGCCATGGCGAATTTGTCTTCATACCCTGCCTTGAGCATCTTGGGACGCAGCGGGCCGCCCATGGCAACCACGGTGGCCTGTGTCGAGCCCGATACCGCGCCAAACATGGTGCAGCCAAGGGCCGTGGTGACGGCAAGGCCGCCACGCACATGGCCGACAAAGGTCATGGCAAGGTCAATCAGCCGGTTGGCCGTATGCCCCTTTGTCACGATATCGGCGGCAAAGATAAACATCGGCACTGCGATGAGTGCCACCGGTGAAATGCCCGTAACCATCTGCTGAATCAGGATGCGTTCGGGAATGGGCATATAAAACATGAAGGCAACGACGCTGGCTGTTGCAAGCGGCACCATCATGGGGAAGCCAAGGACCAAAAGGACCAGCATCACCAGAAGGATTGAAGTACCTAAATCCATTTTTCCATTCCCCCTTACAGATGATGCTCGTCGGCGTCGTCAAACGTATCCTCAACCTGATAGGACAGGTGCGTCCCAGGCTTGAGGATATTGGTCAGTGCGGCCAGAACAAACTGGATACCGGTAACGCACAGACCAAACGGCACGATCAGAACGGTCAGGTAAAAGGGGATTCGCAAGGCCGGGGTCAGCCGGTTTGATGCGATCAGGGAGGACACATAATCAAGCGAATACCAGGCCAGAAGGAACAGCAAGCTGGCCGTCCCGAGCGTGATGATGATCATCATGATCTTGCTGGCACGCGGGCCCAGCATATCGGTAAAGGCGGACATGCGGATGTGGCGCCCCATGCGGGCGGCTTCACTGATGCCGACAAAGGTCACAAGAATAATCAGAAACTGATTGAGCTCTTCGGAAAAGAAGATGCTCGAATTGAAGCCCAGACGCATGATCACGTTGGCGACGGTATTCACCGCCATGATCACAATGCTCCATCCAAGAAGCTGTCGCTCGACAACGGACAAGCTGTGATCAAGTTTTCTCAGAATACCCAACGCCCCGCCACTCGGAGCGGGGGCCTCCCCGTTTGAACCTGACATAGAACCTCCTTGATGCGCGTGCGAGACATTATTGTGGAACGTTCTGTGTGGTTGCTTGGTTCCCTCCCACACGGGCTGTCTTCCGCTTCACGCCGGTCCTGTCAGAATAAAAACGCTTTGTGGTGGTTCAATCAGATTTTTGTCATGACACAAAATCAATACATCACGTCGAACGCATGGACGCCCGGCATCTGATCCATGGTATGGCGAATTTGGATCAGGGCGTGATGGGCGCTCGGGGTGTCGGCGGCACCGCCAAGGCAAATGCGCATGGCATTTGGCCGGGGCACCTTGACCGTCATGAACGGGTCGGAAATCGTGACCGCAACCCCGTTTTTCCGCAGTTCAGAGGCAAACCATTCTTCCTGCCAGTGTTCGGGAATGCGGACCCAGGCCGACAAGGAGGTCGGGTGATGACGGACAACCGCATCGCCAAGAATATCGGCCACCAGTGCCTGACGTTCGCGCATCAGGGCGCGCTGCACGGTTACGGCCTGATCGACGGTGCCATCGGCAATCCAGCGTGCGCCGATCTCGGCCATCAATGGAGTCCCCATCCAGCCGGTGACGCGCAAAACGCTGCTGGCGCGAATCGACAAATGTGCCGGCACCGTCAAAAAGCCGGTGCGAAGCCCCGGCATAACCACCTTGGTCAGGCTTGATACATGGAAGCCAAGTTTGGGCAGGAAGCTTGTGATTGGCGGCAGATTTTCTTCGAGAAGCGGGCGATAGACATCATCCTCGATGACGTAAACGCCATAATGTTCGGCGATTTCGGCGATGCGTTTGCGCCGTTCAAGCCCCATCAGGCAATTGGTCGGGTTGGTAAAGATCGGGGTGACGACAAGGGCGCGGACCTGACGGGTGCGGCATTCGCGCTCAAACGCATCGGGCAGGATGCCTTCGTCATCGGTGGGAAGAGCACCGAGCTTAAAGCGCAGGATGCTGGCCGATCCGATGACGCCATGATCGGTCAGGCTTTCGGTCAGCACGACATCATCGGGCTGAATGACGGTGGACAGGGCGGTGAAGACGCCCTGTGCCGCGCCATTGGTAATCAGCAGGTTGGGCAGTTCGACATCAACCCCCATGCCCGCAAGCCAGGTGCGGCCGATCTCGCGGTGATACTCGAACCCGGCGACGGGCCGGCAGCTTTCCATCCAGCTGTGATGGGGTTCTTCGGCCAGTTTGGCATGCATCTGGCGCGACAGGTCATTGTGGAAGTCGGTATAGGCCGCGCGCACAATCGAAAGGTCGATCAGATCGGGCTGACGGCTGTCGAGGATAAAGGACGATGCCCGGTCCGTCAGCCGGGCCTGCACAAAGGTGCCACGCCGGCGTTCGGATCTGAGATAGCCCTGTCGTTCGACTTCCTTGTAGGCCGCACTGACAGTTTGCACGCTGACTTTAAGGCGATAGGCCAGTTCACGGTGTGTTGGCATCCTGACACCATGCCGAAGTCTGCCTGCTTCGATATCGGTAATGATTGCTTCGACGAGTGCCTTGTATTTCGGACCTGTTTCGCCACTTAGGTCGATTTCAGGTAACCACATTTTTCTATTTCCACCCCTGATATTTTTGGCAGCCTAACATGAGGGGCGGGGTTCTGTGTAGGTCTGGATGTTAATTTGTCATGAGACAAAACTAGCATTGACCTGATGCAGGAACATTTCAACACTTTGCGCGTTCATGACAGTGATGTTCCAACCAAACGCCCCCGATTTCAGGCTGCATAGCCGGTCGTTGCGCGTGAAAACACGGGAGACTTCGATATGAGTTTGAACAAACTCCTTAAGGCGACCCTATCGGCTGCTGCGCTGTTTGCAGTTGCCGGGACCGCTGCCCACGCCGAGGAATGGAAATTCGCCCACGAAGAGAGCCCGGGTGATGTTCAGGACCTGTATGCGCAGGAATTCAAGCGCCTGGTTGAAGAAAAGACCGATGGCGATGTGAACGTGACCATCTACACCTATGGCCAGCTGGGCACCGAGAATGACATTACCGAGCTGACCGCAGCCGGTGCTGTTCAGTTCTCGAACGCATCCCCTGGTCACCTTGGGACCTTTGTTCCGGAAATTCAGGTCTTTGGCGTTCCCTACCTGCTGTCGCAGGATAACGAGGTGAACAAGAAGGTCCTGTCCTCCAGCCCGACGATTTATGACGGTCTGTCGAAGGATTTCGAGTCCAAGGGGCTCAAGCTTTATACCATGTACCCGGAAGGCGAAATGGTCTGGACCACCAAGAAACCGGTCGAAAAGCCGGCTGATTTCGATGGTGTGAAGTTCCGCGTGATGACCTCGCCAATCCTGATCGAAACTTATGAGTCGTTCGGTTCCGATCCGGTGGCTCTGCCGTGGGGTGAAGTTTATTCCGGTCTTCAGACCAGTGTGATTGACGCACAGGTCAACCCGATCTTCTTCGTTGAAAGTGCGAAATTCTACGAAGTGACCGACTATCTGATCTATGCCGGTCAGCAGCAATACACCACCACCGTGGTATCGAACGCGGCGTTCTATGACGGTCTGTCTGACGAGCGTAAAGAGATGCTGGCAGAGGTGAAGGCCGAACTGGACGACTTCATCTATGAAGCCCAGACCAAGGCCAATGAAGAAGCGCTGGCACGCATCAAGGAAGCCAAGCCGGAAATCGAAGTTATCCGTCTGAACGAAGAACAGCGTTCGGTGTTCAAGGAAGCTTCCAAAGGCATTGGCGCAAGCCTTGTTGACGAAGTTGGCGGCGACACCGAAGAAGTGCTGAAATCGCTTCGTGAAGAATTCGGTACCGCAATGTAATCAGAATTCCCGAACATAACGGGATCTCTCAAAACCCCCGCAGGCGCTGCTTGCGGGGGTTTTTGTTTGTCCTGAAAGCTATGTACCCGGATCGTGGTGATACTCACAACATCAGGCTTTACGCGTCTCATACCTGCCCTGTCGGAGGACCGGACTGGGTGTTGAAACTGACGTGAAAGGATCTGGCTGTGAATATGTTCAACCTGCTTCAAGGGCTGCGCGACGCCCTTTTCCCGGCAATCATGTTTGCTTTGCTGTTGCTCGGCTCTGTTGTGACTTCGCCAAAAGCGGAAGTTTATCAGGGGGACGGGCGTGCCCCATCATCTTTGCTCAAGCAAACCGCTTCTGACGGCAAGGTGACCGTCATTGACGTGCTGAAAGGATCGGCAGATCCGGACGTGGTTAAAGGTGCAACTAACCCAGGAGGAGAGCAGGGCAACAGCTATGATCTTGTCCTGGCCAATGGCGACGCATGGCAAAAAGACAGTGATGGTGAGTTTGTCGTCGTGAAGGTTCTCTATATGGGGTCCGTACAGAAAACATGCTCTGTCTATGCCGTTAAGGACGGTAGTGCCTATAAAACGAAGTGTAAGTAATCCTGGCTGTATCGGGGCACAATTCAGCCAGACGACACAATAAAACAGGGGCCGGCATGGGTCCGGCCCCTGTGGGCCGCTGCGTCGGGAAGAAGGTATGACGCGGCGGTTATCGGTGATGTTTGATTGGCTTATTTGCCAGCAGCGACTTCGTCGGCAACTGCATCAACAGCCTGTTTGGCGATGTCGATGACTTTGTCGACTTCGGCTTTGGTGATGCAAAGCGGCGGTGCGAAGCCAAGGATGTCACCATGCGGCATGGCACGTGCAATCATGCCACGCTCAAGGCAGGCTGCCGAAACGCGCGGACCGATTTTCGCATTCGGATCAAAGCGTTCCTTCTTGGTTTTGTCTGCGACAAACTCAAGGGCTGCCATCAGGCCAACGCCACGTGCTTCGCCAACCAGCGGATGGTTGTCAAAGGTTTCATGCATCCGCTTCTGGAAGTAGCCACCGGTTTCTGCCGAGTTGCCGGTCAGGTTTTCACCATCGACGATATCGAGGTTGGCGTTGGCTGCCGCGGCGCAAACCGGGTGTGCGGAATAGGTCCAGCCATGGCCGATCGGGCCCATCTGATCGGACCCCTGTTCGAGAACTTTCCAGACGCGTTCGCCGATGATCACGCCCGAAAGCGGCAGGTAGCCCGACGAGACGCCCTTGGCGATCGTGATCAGGTCCGGTTTGATGCCATAATGCTGGGAGCCGAAATAGGAGCCGGTACGGCCAAAGGCGGTCACGACTTCGTCGGCAACCAGAAGAACATCATATTTGTTCAGAACAGCCTGGATGGCTTCCCAGTAGCCTTCCGGCGGGGTGATGATGCCGCCCGTACCCATGACCGGCTCGCCAATAAAGGCAGCAACGGTTTCCGGACCTTCGCGCAGGATCATTTTTTCCAGATCATCCGCACAGCGTTTGGCGAATTCTGCTTCGGTTTCACCGGCCTCGGCATTCCAGTAGTGGTGCGGGCAGGTGGTGTGCAGAACCGGGCTGCGCGGCAGATCAAATGCGTTGTGGAAGGCAGCAAGGCCGGTCAGGCTGCCGGTCATGATGCCCGAGCCGTGATAGCCACGCCAACGCGAGATGATTTTCTTTTTCTGCGGCAGGCCGCGGATGTTGTTGTAGTACCAGATCAGCTTGATGTTGGTTTCGTTCGCATCCGAACCGGACATGCCATAATAGACGCGCTGCATGCCCTCGGGCGCGCTTTTAACGATACGATCGGACAGGCGAATGATCGCTTCGTTACTGTGACCAACATAGGTGTGGTAATAGGCCAGTTCCTTTGCCTGCGTATAGATCGCATCGGCAATTTCGGTGCGGCCATAGCCAATGTTTACACAGTACAGACCAGCAAATGCATCGAGGCTTTCCTTGCCTTCGGTGTCATGGATATAGATACCCTTGCCGCCATTGATGATGCGGTTCGGGGTTTCTCCGGCTGCGTGCTGACGCATGTGGGTCGACGGGTGCATGAAATGCGCCCGGTCCATTTCCTGCAGATCTGCAGTGGTGTTTTTGATGACATTCATTTTAATTCTCCCATGTGAATGCGGTTGATGCCTTTGCGCGCATTACGCTTTGTAAGCAGCGCAGACGTATTTCAGTTCGGTAAATTCTTCGAGGCCATGACGCGATCCTTCGCGGCCGAGGCCGGATTGTTTGACGCCACCAAACGGGATCGGAGCGCCAGTGATTTTCACGCAGTTCAGTGCAACCATGCCGTATTCAAGCGCGTTCGAAACACGTGCGGCACGGTCGTAATCCTTGGTCATCAGATAGGCAGCCAGGCCATATTCGCTGTCATTGGCTTTGGCGACGACTTCGTCTTCGCTATCAAAGGCCATGACCGGGGCCACCGGGCCAAATGTTTCTTCGCGATAAATCTGCATGTCGTCGGTGACATCGGCCAGCAGGGTCGGGGCATAGAACAACCCGCCCATTTTCTTGCCGCCGGTCAGGACACGGGCGCCTTTGGCACGCGCATCAGCAACATGGTCTTCGCATTTGGCAACCGCACGGTCATGCATCAGCGGACCGATTTCGACATATTCCTCGATACCGTTGCCGACCCGCAACTCTGCGATGGCCTTGGCATATTTATCAAGAAAGTCGTCATAAATACCGCGCTGAACAAAGATGCGGTTGGCTGCCAGGCAGTCCTGACCGCTGGTTGCGAACTTGGCATTCACCGCGTGGGCAACGGCCTCGTCGAGATCGACATCGTCGAAGACGATGAACGGTGCATGACCACCCAGTTCCATCGACATTTTCTTGATCGTCTGCGCACCTTGCGACAGCAGGAGACGGCCAACTTCGGTCGAGCCGGTAAAGGAAAGCGCGCGGACTTCGGTATTGCCGCAAAGCTCGCCGACCACCGGGTTCGGATCGCCTGTTACGATGTTAAACACACCTGCCGGGATACCGGCACGCTCGGCCAGTTCGGCCAGTGCGGTGGCCGAGAACGGCGTTTCGGTGGCCGGACGGACAATCATGGAGCAACCCGCTGCCAGTGCGGCGGCGGCCTTGCGCGTGATCATTGCGCACGGGAAGTTCCATGGTGTTACCGCGGCGGTGATGCCAATCGGTTCACGTTTGACCGTCATGTTGCGACCGGGCAGGTGGGAGGTGATGTTTTCAACATTCACCCGTTTGGCTTCTTCGGCGTAAAAGTCGATGAAGCTTGCGGCATAGTCGATTTCACCGCGGGCTTCGTTGATCGGCTTACCCTGTTCAAGGGTCATCAGAAGGGCCAGGTCTTCCTTGTTTTCGATCAGAAGATCATGCCAGCGTCGCAACGCCGCACCACGTTCCTGCGGCAGAAGGGCGGCCCAGGCCGGGAAGGCTTCCTTGGCGGCCGCGATTGCCTTGCGGGTTTCGGAGACACCCATGTTGGGCACCGTGCCGATGAAGCTGCCATCAAACGGGTTGGTGACTTCGATCACCTGAAGATTATCAGCCGAGCACCAGCGGCCATCAATATAGGCATGTTCGCGCAGCAGACGCAGATCGGAAAGCTGGCTGAGTGATACGCAGCGTTGTTCCTTTGATTGTGCCGTCATGGGGACCTCCTTCCTTAAGCGCAGTGTGCGCGAAGCGTGTCATTGAACTGACAGGAAGGTAGCAACGCTTGGTCAGAGGAGGTGTCCGAACTCCGTGCCATTTAATGCGTTTTTTTTGGCGAGGAGCGGCAAAAAACGAATGTTTTTTCTGCCAGCGGCCAAAAAGCGCAGAAATTCAGTCTTCTGCGCGATCAAGATATTTTCGCATTTCACGTTTCTGACGGCGCTTTTCGATGACGGTACGGATGATGATGACAGTAAAGAACAGCACCACGACGCTGGTGGTCATCGGAAAGGCGACCGGAATGCCAACCACAAAGACCAGCGCACCGACGATGCTGCCGCCTACCAGGGCGATAAAGCCACCCAGCATGACAATGGCAAGCAGTCCGGCAAGCAGGATGGAGGCGATTTTGTTCATGGGGCGCAGTTCATAAAGTCAGGTCAAAAAAGGCGGGAATGACAAAGCGCGAAGCTTCGTCATTCCTTGTCATTGTTGCGGTTGGTCAGCTGTTTGGTGGTTTGATCAAGGCGTTCGGCCAGAACACGGATCAGCTGGTTGGAGACCGCCTGGTCCTGTCGGACAAGACCAAGGAATTCGGCTTTGTCGAGTTTCAGGACCGTCATGTCCTCGACCGCGCGGATGGTGGCCGAACGCGGTGCATCGACCAGAAGGGCGATTTCACCAATGACTTCCTTGGGATGGACATCACGCAGTTTCAGGGTCTGATGTTCATCAGTGGTCAGCCAGATTTCACCGCGCCCGGAAATGACGATAAAGGCCGCATCTCCCGGGTCGCCCTGTTTGACCAGAACCTCGCCATGTTTGAATGTCAGGCGCGGGCTGGTAAAGGCCAGCAGCTTGACGACACTGGGATCAAGCCCGGCAAAGAGCGGGATGGTGCGCAGCAACCGGACTTCCTGATCGATGTCGCCATTTGCCAGTGCGGCGGCATCGTCTTCGCCGTCATCGGTTGTTGTTTCGCTGTCATCGGCCATGCTGCGACGTTTGACCAGCTTGCCGTTCGACATGTGCAGAAGGGTGTCGAACTTTTCGCCGGCATGATCATCATCATCGACCCAGACCAAGCTGGTATGGTCTGTTTCCCCGGTCAGGTAGTTGATGATGCTTTCGCGGGTTTCGCGATCAAGGGCTGACAGACCTTCGTCAACGACGAGAAGGTCCGGGTTCTTGATCAGGGCACGGACAAGGGCGATTTTCTGACGCAGGGTTTGCGACATGCGGCTGCCGCCAACCCCGACCTGACTTTCAAGTCCCAGTGCAACCAGCCCCTCGTAAAGGCCGCCTTCATGGGCGATTTCAAACAGGACTTCGCCCACGCGTTCTTCGGAATTTGCACGGCCATAGGCAAAACGACCAAACAGCAGGTTATCAAGGATCGGGGCGGCCGGTGCATAACCATCGGCCTCGAAGAAGTCGATATATTTCGCCAGTTCTTCGGGCAGATTGGCGCGGACCTTGGGGCGGGCCTGCAAGACAAGTTCGCGGAAGCCGTCATCAATCACACGCAAACGGTGACGGGCCGGGGTCAGATGCATGGCGACATCAAGAAGACGCAGCTGGTCTTCCTTGCGCATGTCATCAACGGCGACGCCTTCGGTCCGGCGCAGGATGTTTTTGACCTCGGGAATTTCATCGGCCGAGACAAAGCTGTAACGGTCAAAGAATTCATGCCCGGGGGGCAGGCCGGTAAACAGTTCGATCATCAGATCAAGCGTTTCACGCCCCATCTTGACCATCTTGTCGTAAAGGCCGTTTTCACGCAGGCTTTTCTGAATATAGGGGTGCGACAGGAAGTCGAACCGCTTGAATTCCGTGCGGGACGGTGTCCCGAACATGATGTTCACGCCGACCGGCGCGTTATCATTGTACTTTTCAAAGTCATACGGTTCGACAAGGTCGGACAGTTGGCGTTCTGCTAGAATTTCCTTGAGCCGCGGACGGACGGTCAGAACCGATTCGACAAGATCCAGGCGTTCTTCCGGACTGATCCGGCGCAACAGACCGATACGATAAATATCGCGATCCAGACCGACCACCTCAAGCAGGCGCATCAGTTCCTTTTGCAGGTCTTCACGCGATGAAAAGCCCGGACCGACATAGTCAATCCATTCGGCAGACGGATCATAGGGGATATTGCCCGACATATTGATCTCGTCATACATCTCGCGCGTGAGCTTCCACGGCAATTCGGTGGGATCGGACAGCTCGATCACGTCAACGAATTTCGGATCCGGGAAGGGTTTTGCCTTTTCAGGTGCGGCATTGCTGGTGACAACGGCGGTTCCCGATGTGTCTTTTTTCGGATCGGGGTTGTCGTTGCCCTGTTCGAGAAGAACCGGTCGGTGTTTCAGGCCATAAAACAGGTTGTCCGAGATGCTGCCATTAAACAGATAGGCATCCGCGCCGACATAGGCCAAGCGTTGCCCGACCACGGCGGCCGGCAGTTTTGATGCATCAAGATCGGCAAATTGAATGCGACCGCCACTGGGATCAAGAATACGCGCCAGAAGTCTTGCGAGCTGTGACTTGCCACTGTCGGATGATCCGGTCAGAAGCGCCTTGCCCGGAAGCGGCATGTTAAAGGACACGTTTTCGACTACGCGCGTGCCGTCATCATCGGTCCATGACAGCGCGCTGACATCCAGCGGACCGGTCAGCGGCTTGGATGTCTGGGTTTCGAGTTGATGTTCAGGACCAAGGTCGCTCAGCTCAAACTGTTCATGAAGCTGTTCGTATTTGATGCGCGCATCGGCAAGGCGCTGGTAATAGGCCAGCAACTCTTTCCACGGTGCGGACATGTCCTTATAGGCGGCAAGGGCCGCGACAAGCGCACCGAAGCTCAGATCACCGGTGATGACCAGATAGCCGCCGATCGAATAGAAGAAGAACGGCGTGATCTGGGCGATGAAGTTATTGAGGAACTTGATGAAGAACTTTCGATAATAGATTTCCTTGCGGATATCGAAAATCCGTCCCAGACGCTGGGTGAAATGGGTAAGTTCAAAGCCCTGGGTCTCATTGGCGCGGATATCGGTCGCCCCGCCAACGGTTTCACCGATATGTTCGGACATGCGGCGCACGTTCTGCACGCGCTGTTTGCCCAGCAGATTGACGCGTTTTTGCAGTTTGGGGATCAGATAGCCCTGCAGCGGATAAAACGCGATGGCCGCCAGCCCCATCAACGGGTCCTGGATAAAGATAAAGGCCGAAATCGTGATCAGGATACCGCCCTGATACAGCGGCAATGAGATCGCCTCGCCAAAGAAACCGCCAAGCGGTTCGGCCTCGGCGGTGATCATGGAGACGATTTCGCCCTGACTGGTTTTGCGGAAATGCGGCACCGGGAAACGCAAGACACGGTCAAACAGCAAATAGCGCAGGCGCCGCAATAGCCGTTCGGCCATCACCCCGCGATAAACATTGATAACGTATTTGAACCCGCCATTGATAAAGACCAAGGCCAGAAAAATACCGGAAAGTGCGAACAGGTATTCGATCTGGGTCAGGTCAAAGCCCATGATGTCATAAGGCGCACCGGCACCGCCGATGGCTTCGTTGACGATCTGTTTGGGCAGATCAAGCGAGTAATACAGGAACGGGAAAGAAGCCAGCGTGATCACCGTCAGAATGATCTGCTGGAGGCGGCTATGACGCCAGATATAGGCAAAAACCGATTTTGGCATTCGCACGTCCCGTTTTGTGGATCTGGAACATTTTTGTCCCGTTTGCTCGTTTTATTGTTTGGGTAGTGTGCAGATTATGCGCCGAATGTCTGATCAACCAAGATCAAAACTTTGTTCCGGCTCAATGAATCCACAAAATCCGTCTGCCACGGCGTCGGGCTTGTCATATGCCTGATAGTGATACAGCCACATCTTTGCCTTTACGTCGTCGGGCAGGGTCACAAGTTGGTCGTAATGGGCATGTACCCCGGAATGGCGGGGGCCAAGTTCACAATCCTGAAAGATGATATCCGCCTTTTTATAGAACGGCATATGGTCTTTTGGATTGAAAATCGCATCTGTTGTCAGGAAAAAGGTTTTGTCCTTGCCATGCCCGAACAGGGCGTAGGAATACATCGTATTTTCCGGTGTCACGACATGGGCAACCGGGATGACATCAAAATGCATGCCCTGCCAGTCAAAGCCGTCCTTGGTCGTCAGCGGTGCAACATCGAAATAGGATGACAGATTGCTGTTGCCATGGTCGCTGGTTTCTAGGCCACCGCGCAGTGAATGTTCCCACAGCGGATCGAGCAATTCCTTGACCGCAAACAGTTCGGTGCGGTGCCCATCAAAGACAAAGTAATTGGCCAGCGCCATCCATTCCAGACCACCGATATGGTCTGAATGCAGATGGCTGATGTAAACGCCATGAAAATCGTTTGGCATATAACCAAGATTGCGCAGCGAATGGCGCGCGTCTGAACCACAGTCAATCAGCAGACGTTGTGGCTGGTCATCGCCCGACGGGGTCGTTTCCAGAACCATGTTGCTCTGAAAATTGTCGGCGGCCATACAAAAGGCCGAGCCTGTCCCCGCAAACGTAAGTTTCATTCCCCGATCTCCCGATATTTTGTCGAAAGATTAGACGAGGTTCGGGGCGTTTAACCACCCCCTTTTATAAGGAAAGTTCCAATTTTTGCAGGCAAACCAATCCTGACCGACGGGTCAGGGTGTTTGCGACGGTGTGTTTTGCTCGGACGAAGTGTTCTGGGGCGGTTCGTTTTGCGCGTTGCTGAGTTTGCTCATTTCTGCCCGTAACGCGCGCAATTCGGTCATGATTTCCTGATGATCCAGCTCGATCACGCCACGTGTCTGGGTTTCTTCAACATCGACATGGGTCGACATCGCATCGACCACAATCGCGATGAACAGGTTTAGCACCGCAAATGTCGTAATCAGGATGAATGGCACGAAGAACAGCCATGCCAGCGGATAAGACTCCATGACGGGTCGCACAATGCCCATCGACCAGCTTTCCAGTGTCATGATCTGGAACAGGGAATAAAGCGACGCGCCAATTGTGCCAAACCAGTCGGGGAAGCCTTGCCCGAACAGTTTGGTTGCCATCACAGCCGAAACATAAAATACCAGCGACAGCAGGGTCAGGACCGAAATCATGCCCGGAATGGCGCGCATCAAGGCTTCGACCACCTTACGCATGGACGGCACGGTCGATATCAGGCGGAAGGCACGCAGGATACGCAGTGCACGCAAGACCGAGACGCCCTGACCCGCGGGCATCAGGGTGATGGCAACAATGGTGAAATCAAAGATGTTCCAGGCGCGCTTGAAAAAGGCCAACCGATAAACGGCGAGTTTCATCAGAAGTTCGATCACAAAGATCGCAACAGCCAGCTGATCAAGCACATGCAGGACGGTACCCGCGGCATTCATCACGGTCGGGGATGTTTCAAGCCCGAGAATGACGGCATTCAGCGCAATAACAGCGGTGATGAAATTCTGAAAACGGCTGGATTCAACAATCCGGCGAAGAACGTTCATGATGCCTCCCGACCAGGTCGGAAAAGGGCGCTTCATTGTGCCGGATGTCACCGACGGACAGACTGCGCCGGAAAATAACAACAGGGCGCAGCATCGCTATCGATGGTCTGCGCCCTGAATGGAAAATCAGTTCAGGCCTTTGCGGCCCATTTCAAGGAACTTGTCGCGACGGCGGGCTTTGAGAACGCCACCTTCGACATCGTCCATGCTTTCAAGCGACTTGATGATGGCATTGCCAACCCGTTTGCAGGCTTCCTTGGCATCGCGCTGCGCACCGCCAAGCGGTTCGGGCACGATTTCATCAATGACGCCAAGCTGCAAAAGATCCTGTGCGGTCAGACGCAGCGCCTCGGCGGCCGTTTTGGCTTCATCGCCCGAACGCCAAAGGATTGATGCGCACCCTTCCGGCGAAATCACCGAATAGATCGAGTTTTCAAGCATCAGTACCGAGTTTGCGACCGCAAGCGCAATCGCACCGCCCGATCCGCCTTCGCCAATGATGACGGAAACCAGCGGCACCTTGATATCAAGGCAGGCTTCAATCGACCGTGCGATGGCTTCGGACTGGCCGCGTGCCTCGGCATCGGCACCCGGGAAGGCACCGGCGGTATCAACAAGGGTGACAACCGGAATGTTGAACCGTTCGGCCATACGCATCAGGCGGATCGCCTTGCGATAACCTTCTGGGCGGGCGGAGCCGAAATTGTGCTTTACGCGGGTTTCGGTATCGCGGCCTTTTTCATGGCCGATGACCATCACCGTGCGGCCCTGCAAACGACCGAACCCACCGATGATTGCCGCGTCTTCGCCAAACTGGCGGTCGCCGGCAAGCGGGGTGAAATCGTCAAACAGGTTGGCGATATAGTCGGTGAAATGCGGACGGTCCGGATGGCGCGCCACCTGGGTTTTCTGCCAGGGGGTCAGCTTGCCATAGGTGCCCTGCAAAAGCTTGGTCAGCTTTTCTTGCAGGCGCGAGACTTCGTCTGCGATGTTGACTTCGTCATTGCCCGTCAGGTGACGGAGCTCTTCGATCTTGCCTTCAAGTTCGGCGATCGGCTTTTCAAAATCGAGGAAGTTATGCATCAGTGCATCATATCCGACTGGGAAACAATGGGGCGGAACATAGTATATCGACCCGCTACGTCAAGGGTCGACCGATGAGCAGCCTGTATTTTCCGTTTACGTAAAGTATATAGCGTCAGGTGCTGTCTTTAATTGGTCGTCAGTTTGCACGCTGATGCCAGTCCCGTCCAGTAACCAGATCACACCGGGCTCAAAGTCCGGGGGCAAAGGTGCTGCGTATTCGCCCAAACGCCCGATTACGCTGATTCACTGTCAGGCAGCGGGTGATTTGACATGGCATAATATGGCACGTGCGTTTCGCCCCAGTCCTTCAAGGCCAGAATAATTGCGCGCAGTGTTTCACCCTTTTGGGTCAGACTGTATTCAACGCGCGGCGGGACTTCGGCGTAAACTTCACGATGGACGAGGCCGTCGCCTTCAAGTTCCCGGAGCTGGCGGGTCAGCATGCGCTGGGTCACCCCGGGCATCAAACGGCGCAATTCGTTAAAGCGTTTTTTGCCATCAAGCAGATGGAACATCACAACGCCTTTCCACTTGCCACCAATCAGATCAAGCGCGCCTTCAACCGGGCAGCCAGGGCTTCTGTTGGGTGGGCAGATATCCATCAGGTGTCTCCTTTGACGGCGTCGATATCGACGGGGAAGGCGCGATGCTGGTTCTTCTTTCGCAGAAAATCACATTAGTATACAAATTGATACTATATGCATAAATTGTGCGTACTTATCACAATCGTGATTATGGTCTATTTGTTTCACATTCACAATTCAAACCTTTGATGAAAAGGATGCAGAAATGAAAGCCATTGGTGTTTACACATCCGCGCCGGTCGAAACCCCGGACCTGTTCACCCAGATCGAAACAGATATTCCGGTGGCGGAGGGCCATGACATCCTCGTACGGGTAAAAGGTGTCGCGGTTAATCCGGTCGATTTCAAAGTCCGCCAGGGCAAGCAGGATGATGGTGAGTTCAAGGTGCTTGGCTGGGACGCCGCCGGTATCGTCGAGGCTGTTGGCGAAAATGTGACCCTGTTCCGTGCGGGTGATGAAGTTTGGTATGCTGGCGATGTGACCCGGTCGGGGTCAAACGCGCAGTTCCAACTGGTTGATGAGCGCATTGTGGCATCGAAACCAAAGTCGCTTGATTTTGCGGCCGCCGCAGCCCTGCCGTTGACGAGCATCACGGCATGGGAAGCAATGTTTGATCGTCTTCTGATTGACCGCACCGCAATTGATGTCAACGCATCGAAATCGATCCTGATCATCGGTGGTGCCGGTGGCGTGGGGTCAATCGCCATTCAGTTGGCCAAGCTTGCGGGCCTTAAGGTGATTACGACCGCATCGCGACCGGAAACCATTGACTGGGTTAAAAAGCTTGGTGCGGATATCGTCATCAACCATCGCAATCCGCTGGATGAAGAATTGGCAGCAATTGATGTTGCCAATGTCGATTACATTTTCTGCACCTCGGAAACCGATCAGTATTTTGATGTGATGGCCGAAATCATCGCCCCGCAGGGCCGGATCGTGACGATTACCGAGGCCACGGAAAACCACAATGTGGATCTCTTGAAAGCCAAGTCTGCGAGCTTCTCGTATGAGTTCATGTTTACCCGTTCGATGTTCCAGACGGCTGACATGATTGAACAGCACAAGCTTCTGGCGACTGTGGCCCATTTGGTTGATGATGGAACGATCACCAACACCGCCAATGAAAGCTTTGGCCCTCTGTCACCGGAAAGTCTGCAAAAGGCGCATGCGTTGCTTGAAAGTGGCAAGGCAATCGGCAAAATCACCTTTGACGGTATTGCAGATTAAGTCAGCTTCTTTGTTGTTGGCGTACGGGAAAAGGGCCGGGGATGAAACCGCCGGCCCTTTCTGATTTGGCTAATTTTGTTGGTGTTTCGGGCTTAGCCCGCGTCGCGTGCGGAAATGGCCTCGGCCTGACGCACCATGACTTCGGCCTGTTTGATCGAGGCGATGTCAATCAGGCGGCCATCAAGGGCGACGGCACCAGAGCCTTCGACCTGGGCCTTTTCCATGGCTTCGAGGATGCGTTTGGCCTTGGTGACTTCTTCTTCGGACGGTGAATAAACCTCGTTCGATAGCGCGATCTGGCTTGGGTGGATGGCCCATTTGCCTTCGCAACCCAGTACCATGGCGCGGGCGGCTTGGGCGCGGTAGCCATCCGGGTCAGAGAAATCACCAAACGGGCCGTCAATCGGCCGGAGACCATTGGCGCGGGCCGCCACCACCATGCGGGCAATGGCGTAATGCCACATATCGCCCCAGTGATAGTCACGCGGATTATCACCGTCCTTGTCGGTCAAAACGCCGTAATGCGGGTTCGGGCCGCCAATGCCGGTCGTCATCGCCTTGGTCGAGGCGGCGTAATCGGCGACACCGAAATGCAGGCTTTCATTGCGCGGCGAACCAGCCGCGATTTCGTGGATGTTTTGCATGCCAAGGGCGGTTTCAATGATCAGTTCAAACCCGATGCGTTTCTTGCGGCCCTTGGCGGTTTCGATCTGGGTTGCCATCATATCAAGGGCGTAAACATCCGCCGCGGTCCCGACCTTGGGGATCATGATCAGATCCAGTCGGTCACCGGCCTGTTCGAGAACATCGACGACATCGCGATACATGTAATGGGTATCAAGACCGTTGATACGAACCGACAGAACCTTGTCGCCCCAGTCGATATCGTTGATCGCGGCGATGATGTTTTTGCGTGCCTGTTCCTTGTCACTGGGCGCGACGGCGTCTTCCAGATCAAGGAAAATGGCATCGGCCTTGGATTTGGCGGCCTTTTCAAACAGTTCGATCCGGCTGCCGGGAACGGCAAGTTCGGACCGGTTCAGACGTGCCGGGGCCGGGGTCGGTGTGGTGAAGCTCATGGTAACGTTTCTCCAGAACCTGTCATTTCAATCAGTGCGTCGCAGGCGACGGATCGCCGAGGGATCATCGCGCGAAGCATGTGGCGTATTCTTGCGTCCCGTTTTCGGGATCGTACCGTGGCCGCCGTGACAGTTATGTGGCCTGCGATCATTGTGCGTCGCAGTAATCCTGTGGGTAATCTATGGTGCGGATGCGAATGGTGGCAAGCCCAAATACACCTATCCTTCTAGTGCTTTCGACGCACAGGGTCGGTACTTCAGAAAAACTCGAGATAAGCCCGATAAAGCAATAGCCCCTTAACAAGACTGTCGTTAGATTACCGACAATATCGGGTTTGTGGCCAAACGCGCGCCCGAAAGTCCCTATCAGCAGGTAGTATTAAACGACCCATGCGTCGCGCTTATTCCATCGTTGTTTCTGCCGGTCTGGCGCCTGCGCTTATTATGGGGGCGTGCCTTATGCTGGCCGTATCTCCGACGCTGGTGCCCGCAGAACTTGCCGGGCTTGTGCGATACGGGCCGTTCTTGCTGGCGATGCTGGGCGGGGCGATTGGCTGGTGGTTTAACCGCGGACGTGCGGTTTTCGTCATGCTGTTGCTGCTGATTTGTTATTGGCTTTTGGTGGGTAACGGGGCGGGCATTTCGGCCGAGGGTTTGGCGTTCCTTCGGGTTGCGACCCTTTATCTGATCCCGATCAATCTGCTGTTGCTGGGCTTTACCGCAGAACGTGGTGTTTTGAACCCGCGTGGCATTGCCCGAATGCTGATTTTGGGTTTGCAGATTTTTGTCATGCTGATGCTTGCGGGCCAACCTGATGTTGGATCAGCCCTTTATCGGCTTCTTGAGACCAGATTCTTTGTCAGCACGGGTGTGCTTGGGGCGTTGCCCCATCCAGCGATGGTCATTTCGGTTCTTGCGGTGGTGTTGCTTTTAATCCGTCACAAGCCGCTTGAAACCAGCTTTGCGAGCGCGATCATTGCGATTGATGTGGCCACCGTGATGGGGACTGGCGTTATTCAATATGGGTATCTGGCGGCAACCGGTGTGGTGTTGGCAGGATTGGCGCAGGAAGCCTGGCGGATGGCGTTTGTCGATGATCTGACCGGATTGCCGGGTCGGCGTGCCCTTGGCCATGCGATGGCCGAACTTGGCAATCAATATGCGATTGCGATGCTTGATGTTGATCACTTCAAGAAGTTCAACGACACCTATGGCCATGATGTTGGCGATATCGTCCTTAAAAAGGTCGCGCGTGAACTGGCCCGTGTTGGCGGCGGGGGCAAGGCATATCGTTATGGCGGCGAAGAATTTGCCGTCCTATTTGCCGGACGAACGTCCGAGCGCGCCCAAGAACCGCTTGATGCCCTGCGCCAACGGATCTCGGACAACAAGATCACCCCGCCGGACAAGAATAAATCCGTTTCCGTCACCATTTCAGTTGGTGTGTGCGAACGCGACGAAGACACCACCGATCCGTGGGCGGTTCTGAAAAGTGCCGACCAGAAACTTTATCAGGCAAAGCAATCAGGCCGGAACCGGGTGGTGATCTGATTAAAGCTCGTCAAATTTGAAGACAAGGCGCATCGAGCCTGCCGTATTGGCAAGGGTTGCCAGGCAATTGGCCGAACGTTCTGGCGGAATGGCAACCGCAAAGCGCTGGGTATAGATCCGGGCATCTTTTTCATCGGTGGCGGATGCGGCCAGGCGCACGATGTTGGCGTTGTATTCGATAAAGATTTCCGACAGGCGCGCGATTAACCCCGGCTGATCAATCCCCGAACATTCAATGAGATGGGTGGCACCCGGTGCGGTGGTCAGTTCCGGGGCAGCCGCGATGGCCTCGACCGTGATATCGGCATTTTCAAGCGCGAGTTCCCGAAGGCCGGTTTCACATTCGGTGATCGGGCAGTCTTCGGGCAGTTCGCAGCTGGTTTCGAACTTTGCCGTCGCGCCTTCTAGCGCAAACGAGGTCGGTCCAAGGTTGGCGCCGATATCAAAAAGCCGTCCGGTGATGTCAGACACCAGTCCAACGCGGTCATTGCAGGACACTGAGATGCGGGTATTGGCTTTCATCGCGGCACTCCTTGTATTTTCTCGGTATTTCCTCGTGGGGCGGTCTTGGCAAACCTTATCATCCCGGTTTCGATGTTCCCATTTCTTTTGAGGGCACGGGACAGCAAGTCTTTTGTGTGGGGAAGGGGCTTAAAAGCACAAAGGCCCGACGCGGTGACGTCGGGCCTTTGATTGGCGCGCCCGGGAAGATTCGAACTCCCGGCCTTCTGATTCGTAGTCAGATGCTCTATCCAGCTGAGCTACGGGCGCTTTTTGGCTTGTATAAAAGGCAAAGGCTCGACGCGCTAACGTCGAGCCTTTCAATGGCGCGCCCGGGAAGATTCGAACTCCCGGCCTTTTGATTCGTAGTCAAATGCTCTATCCAGCTGAGCTACGGGCGCTTTGCCTTGTTTTCCGGCGGTTTGCAAAGGACTGCTCCCCGTCGGCGGAGCGGAACTTATGCAAACGAGCTGGTCATTGCAAGTAGTAAATTTGAAATTTTGCCATTTTTTCGTAAGGCGCGGTTTGCCTGACTGCTACGGCCCTGTTTTGCCCGGCTTTGTCCGGTTTAAAGTGAATAAGGACAAGACTCGGCAAAAAAGGGGCAAATGCGTCTTGTTCCATAAGTGGTCGTAGACTAAGATGCTTTCAATCCCGGGGGAGCAGGGGCTTGTTTCACCTAGATAAAAAGGCAAGCCCAGGGAGATTCGCATATTTCTACTTAGGTAATAGATCGAAATGGCCGTTCGTAAAACCTACCTCGCCGTAATCGGCACCGCCCTGATGCTGGGGGGATGTTCTTTTTCTTCTGAGGCCCTTTGGCCGACACTCGCCGGAGAAGAGGAAACGACGCAGGAAAACGTCGTTGCTTCTCAGCCGGCTGGTGCTGACACCACCACCACCAGCTATACCGCTGCTGCAAGCACGGAACCGCTGACCGGTGTGTCTCAGACCGGAACCTTTGTCGGTTCCAAAGTCGAGAACATGCAGCAGGAACTCAACCGTCTTAAGGCGGCTTTGAACCAGCATAACAATGAATTACAGCAGCTTCGTGCACAGACAGTTGCGCATTCGCAGGCCTATCACGGTACTGTGGCTGCGATCAGTGCACGTCTGCAAGTCGGCACCACGCCGGGTAACCCGGTTCTGGTGCAGCAGTGGAACACTGCGCAAGGCGAACTTGATCGTGTAAACGATGATATCGCCGCGCTGAACTCGCTGGCCAACAAGGTTGCTGCCGACAGCACGCTGTCGACCTTCCTGCTTGAGTCGGTTCGTTCGGCCTATCAGGTTTCCGGTGCGATTGACGAAGACCACCGTCAGTTGGCGCTGCTTGAAGACGAAACCAACCGCACCACAGTGCTGATTGACCGTCTTCTCAATGAAATCAGCGAAAGCCTTGCTCGTCAGACGTCTTATGTAAGTACCGAGCGCGCAAACCTTAATGCGCTGGCTCTGGCTGTCAAAAATGGCGAAATCTTCGGGGATTCCCTTTCCAAGCGTGTTTTCCAGTCGCAGGCCGCACCGGCATCAAGCGGTCAGCGCATGGCATCCACGCCAAGTGACCGCCCGCTGGTTGTCATTCGCTTTGACACGGCAAGCGTGAAATACGAACAGGCGCTTTACAACGCGGTCAACCGCGTTCTGGAACGCCGCCCGCAGGCAAGCTTTGATGTGGTTGCGGTCACGCCGAATCGTGGTACCCCGGCGCAGGTTGCGCTGAACGCCAACAAATCCAAGCGCAACGCGCAGGCAGTTCTTCGGTCCCTGACCGATATGGGCATGCCAAGCTCGCGTGTGCGTGCTTCTGATGCGACCAGCGCATCTGTCTCGGCCAACGAGGTGCACGTCTTCGTGCGCTAAGTCCTGCTGGACACCAACGGGGATTTTAAGAACGGCTAACGGGTGCTTCGCGAAATCGAAGCACCCGTTTTTTATTTGCGGCTTTGCCCTGTTGGCAGGCTGAAACCCGGAAAGTGATATGGGCGATCTCGTCAATCTGCGTCAGGTGCGCAAACAAAAACAGCGTGATGAAAAGTCCCGCAAGGCCGATCAGAACCGGGCTTTGCACGGTCGCACCCGTGACGAGCGCAGTTTGACCGAGCAGGAACGAAAGAGCGCCGATAAAAAGCATGACGGGCACAAGCGTGTCCATGCTGGCAAGGATGAGCCTTTGCTTGAAACGTCTACAGGCGAGGACGCAGCGCCCACCGAAGATGCAGCGTTCACTGAGGGGGTTGAAAACAATGTTGTCTCGATCTTTTCCCCGGATCGTTCTTCTGACTGAGACCTGACCTCAGCGCTTTTCACGAACCATTATTAAGCCACACGGGGTCGCCATCGCATGCGTTGCGCTGCGCTGCGGACGTGCAGATGCGGTGATGGGGCCTTCGGCGGATTTTTCAGGAAATTGCGATCAGGGGGCAAAAAGCCGCTGCCCTTGTTTGGTGCGCAGTGACAATGGCGTGTTGCCATCGTTGCGGGTCAAACGGGCAGGCATGGGCCGTTACACAGGGCGGCACGGCAATACCGGCATGGCCGGGTCTTCAAATCACAGCACCGATAAATCACGTTTGCGGTGCCGGTCGCATGTCTTTGGTCGCATTGCCGCTTGGATAAGGGGCAGTGCAGGGATCAGTTCACCAGCGTTTCCGCTTCGCGTTTGGCCTGATCAAGCGCCTCGTCCCAGCCCATCAACCAGTCTTCAAAGTCGCGGGAATCAGATGGATAGGGGTTTTCAGTCAGGCGGTGGGCATCGATACCCGCCGAGAAGCCCGAACCATAGGCCGAGTTCGGCAGATGGCGTTCCTGAACCACGGGGGCGTGGGTTTCATAGATGCTGTTGCGGAATGCCGGCAGGGAGCAGAGCACGCCATCATCAATGCCCATCGGGTAGGCCATCATCATGGCAGAGCCAAGCGAGGTGATCGAAAGTTCGTCACCAGCCGTCATGCGGATAAGTCCGGCCAGTTTGAGGTGGGCAATGGCACTGTCGATACGGCGCTGCAGGTCCGGGCCGTCTTCGATGGCAACCTGGTTGCCGTCATCATCAGTGCAAAAAAGGGATAAGACACGGCGCAGCAACATGCTGCGATCAAGATTTGCCTCGGCGCTACGAAGTACGGTCAGCATCAAGGCGGGATCGCCGGGCGCGAAATCCATAGAACTGGACATTCATGGGCCTCCGTTCGGGTCTAAACGAATTCCCTCCCAAGTCGGCAGCGTTTTTCTCTCTCATGGGTTTATAAACCCGGCTGCCTTATTGTTATTATAGTTTGCAGATATGTTTCCAACTTGTGAAGACAAGATTTCGCTTATGCGGAATTTTTTGTTCTTCGCAGTGAACAAAAACACTTTTCCCGGCTAATAAATTGAAATCCGCCACAGATTAAGGGTGCTGCGCTGCAATGACGCTTGGGGAAAAATTTTCGCGATCTGTGTTCAGATGGGGATTGTGTGGATGGTAGTGCGCCGATCAGGTCGCATCCTTGCCCGGTTTTGACGCCGTGGAGGCCGTCTTGCCATCCGGGTTGCGCCAGACGCGCACGCGATTGCGACCGCCTTCCTTGGCGGCATAAAGGGCTTTGTCGGCCTTTTCGATGATTTGCTCGGTCGTGCGGCTTTTGGTCATCGGGGCGGCCCCAATCGAGGCGGTGACGGGCAGAACCGTCTCATCGCTGATGGTGACCGGTGATGCCTCGATCACACGACGCAGGCGTTCAAGCACACGCGCACATTGCTTCATATCGGCATTGGGCAGGCAGATCAGGAATTCCTCCCCGCCATAACGATAAACCTTATCGAACGGGCGGACATGCGATTGCAGGATGCCCGCCACCGATTGCAGGACAATGTCGCCTGCCTGGTGGCCATAGGTGTCATTGACCGATTTGAAGTGATCGAGATCGACCAATGCAATGGCGGTGGGGACTTGGGTCCGGATCGCGCGTTCCCGTTCGGAATTCAGATCACCCATCATGGTTTGCCGGTTATAGGTGCCCGTGAGAGGGTCAACATCCGAACGTGCGGTTCTGAAAGCGCGTTCAAGGCGACGGAGCTGGGCAAAGAAGGATTCTGCACGCAGCGCCATCATGTCGAATTCGGCCGAATCGACTTCGCCGTCAACTTCGCGCGCCGATAAAAGCCGCTTGGCCGAATCGTGCAATTGTTGATGGGTCGCGGCCAGCGCATGCATGGCGGGTTGGTCAATCAGCCGGTTATGGCGATTAAGCGCATACCAGGACCCGAAATCGCAATCATGATCGTCATCGTCCGTATCGGGATCGGGACCGGCGGGCGAATCCGGCAGGGCGAGTTTGCGGTTCCAGCGCAGCAAAAGGGCCACATGTTCGCCAAGCGCCTTGTCGAGTTCGGCCAGGATGTCGCGTTCGGCATCGGCCATCCCGCCATCAGCAACGCTTTCGGGCATCTTGTGGCCCCTGGACTTGCCGGTGGTTGGCTTTGCCAGGGCAGGGTCAGCCTTGGCCGGTTGCGACGTGTCACTCATGCGAATGGCCCCGGATCCGTTTCAGGGATCGTGTTTACGAAAAGATTTCATCAAAGGTTTGTTTTAACAGGCGATCGAGCTGCGCCATAGGGATGTCGACGCCAAGGTCCTTCAGGCTGGTGACACCATGATCGGAAATGCCACAGGGGACGATCCCACCAAAATGTGACAGGTCGGGGGCGACATTGATTGCAATGCCGTGGAAGGTCACCCAGCGGCGCACACGCACGCCAATGGCGGCGATCTTGTCTTCGCGACCATCATCGCGCACGACCCAGATGCCGACACGGCCATCCCGACGTTCGCCCGTAATGCCAAGCAGCGCCAGTGTGCGAATCACCCATTCTTCAAGATTATGGACATAGGCGCGGACATCGCGCCCACGATTCTTGAGGTCCAGCATCAGGTAAACAGTGCGCTGACCCGGCCCGTGATAGGTATATTGCCCACCACGGCCCGCGTCATAGACCGGAAAGCGATCCGGGTCGACAAGGTCTTCGACATGCGCGCTGGTGCCCGCTGTATAAAGCGGGGGATGTTCAAGAAACCAAACAAGTTCATGGGCTTCGCCGGCATTTATCGCTTCGGTGCGGGCTTCCATTTCGGCAAGGGCTTCGGGGTAGGAAACCAACCCGGAGGTGGTGCGCCACTCGGGGTTTTGCGCGGTTGGGGCGTTGCTTTGCATTTTTCCTGTCAAATAAGTGAAATGAGCCCTTGATCAGGGGATACCAATTTGCTATCTCCCTTTCCGCGCCAAGGCAAGCCCGCTTCAGTACCTCAAGGGCTTGTTGACATATATATGCGGTCGTGGCGGAATTGGTAGACGCGCAGCGTTGAGGTCGCTGTGGGTTAATAGCCCGTGGAAGTTCGAGTCTTCTCGACCGCACCAAAAAGGCCTTCCCTTATTTTCAAGGGAGGGCTTTTTTGATTCCGGCATGTCTTTGCAGCGCGCGGTCCAAACATCACAAAATTTGATTGTGTAACCTATGGTTATGGCTATTGTTGGGCACGTATTGGTGTGAAGGTCGGTACAAAAGGAAGTTCCATGTCCTTTCAGTCGGTGTTGCCATAGCCTCTTGCGGTTGCCCACGATAAGGCCATCGGGATAGCGAAGGCGTGAAGGCGATACGATGTCTATCAGAATAAAACTTGCCGAAACCGAACAAGAACTGAGTGATGTTTATCGGTTACGTTATCAGGTCTATTCCGAGTTAGGGCGATTTGCCGAAGAATATGATGATGCAATCGTCGATGTATTCGACGCCATTCCGTCGGTTGCCAACATTATCGCTTATAACGATGGCGTGCCAATCGCGACGATCCGGGTCAATCTGGATACCGCACTTAAGCTGCCATCAGATCACACTTATGATTTCACACCTTACCGGGAACGCATTGCCGCAGAGGAACAGGCTGCTGGTCGGAGCCAGCCGATCTTTGCCAGTGCCGGGATGCTTGCGATTGCAGCAGAGTGGCGCAATCGTCGCAATGTGTTTGCGGGGCTTCTGCGGATGGCTGTTGATATCGGTCACATGTTCGGGGTTACCCATATTGTTGCGACGGTGAATGATGAGACAGCCGGCATCTATGAGCGGCTGGGGTGGGAAAGGTTGTCCTCGCCGGTGCCGATGGGGGACTTTGGGGTTAACATATCGCCCTTTGCAACGACGATGGCGTCAATGTATCGCTGGGCGTTTGGCATGTTCCGGGAGAAAAAAGACCTGCTGGAACAGTTCAGCGGGTGCTTTACCTGGTATCTGGTCGACAAGGGGACCAAAATATTTTCCCAGGGGGAGCCTGGCGACGAAGCGTATCTGATCACCACGGGGAGTGTTGATATCACCTGCTTTCATGAAGCTGCGGACAAAACGCTCTATCTGGCGCGGCTGGGACCAGGCGATATGTTCGGCGAGCTTTCACTGATCGACAGTTCCGAACGATCCGCAACGGCTGTTGCGAGCCGTAATACCGAATTGGTTGTAATCAATCGCGATGTGTTCTGGGATAAAAGCTATGAGGATCCAACGCGGCTGAAAGACCTGATGCAGGTTCTTGCTGCGCGTCTTCGGGACGCAAACAACCTGAGCATGATCTATGCCTACGCCTCTTTGGACGAGCGTTTGAGCTATTTCGCCGAAATGCTGCGCAGAACGGCGGTCGAAGATGTTCGGAACCCTGATATTTTGCGCTCCAAAATGACCGTGCAGGAATTTGCCGATATGTCGCGCGCCTCATTGGAAGAGGCAGAGCGTTTCCTTGATAAGCTTCAGGCAGAAAACAAGCTGGAATATTCCAAACATCAGATCACCTTTTTTGAAGGCAGGGACTCTTGAAGGAAAACACCGCAAGCTCGACAGCCTATACGGTTTTGCAGGGGCTGATCTATATCGCGAAATGCACCGAACACCGGTATCTGGTGCCAGATGAAATGTATCGCCTGGGCGAACAGGTTCTGCTGGCGTCCGACGAAGGCCGCAAACGGTTGGCAGAGTTGGACAAGCCTGCAATCAGGATCAAAACAGCCATTCGCGAGTTCATCTTTCTGCCGGGCATTACGCTGCATTACATTTTGCGCAAGCGGTGCATCGAAGAAAAAACACGCGAAGCAATTGCCGCTGGGGTGACGCAGGTGATCAGCCTTGGTGCGGGATTTGACAGTCTGGCATATCGGTTGTCGCGCGAGTTTGCCGATGTGAATTTCATCGAAATCGACCATCCCGATACCCAGAAGTTCAAAGAAAATGCCTTTGATCAGGCGGATGCTGTTTCCACTGATCAGGCAAAACTGTCTTATCTGAGTGTCGATTTTACGCATCAGAACATCGAAAGCCGATTACAAGGTTTTGCCGCGTTTGACAGTAGCCGTCCGACCCTTTTCATCAGTGAGGGGGTGACCATGTATCTGACTGAGGACGAGATAACGCATATGTTTCAGTCCATACGCAATCTTACTGGTGTGGGGACCCAGTTTCTGTTTACGGCACTTGAGCCGCGTGAAAGCCCGCGCAACAATACGCGGCTTGCGTTGTTCCTGTATCTTAAACTGATTGGTGAGCCTATCAAATGGTCGATGGAGGCACCGCGCTTGGGGGCGTTTCTTGGAAAACAGGGATGTGCTTTGCATTCGATTGATGCGACAGAGGAATTTAAAAGTCGCTACCTACGATCAGGCCGTCAGCCGCGCTTGCATCATGGTGAATATGTTGCAATGGCCGAGTTTCAATAAGTTTAGCCAACCGGGTTTTTCGTTTTTGGTCCCACCCCATATGCCTTACAATGATCAACCAGCGAATGCCGAGATTGTATTGTCGGACCAGTACTGACTGTGTCCGGTGGGCGTCGTATTTGGTTTGTTGTGAAGTACGGCATTGAGAATTGTGCAATGCTGCCCACTGATTTGATGTGAACTGAATGCTTCAATCGCGACAAAAACTGAATTAGTCTGCCTGTCCCGCTAGAGTGAATTATCAGGATTTAACCGATTTACGGTTAATTTATGTAAATACCTGAAATCAAAGGTATTATAATGGCAAATAGAAATGACAAGCTGCGCGAAGCAGCTTTGGACTATCACCGGTATCCCACCCCGGGGAAATTGTCCGTAACGGCAACCACCACCCTTGCCAACCAGCGTGACCTGGCGCTTGCCTATTCGCCGGGCGTTGCGTTTGCGTGTGAGGAAATCGTCAAAAACCCCGATACCGCAGTCGATTACACTGCGCGCGGTAACCTGGTCGGGGTGATTTCCAACGGCACGGCGGTGCTGGGGCTGGGGCCGATTGGCCCGCTGGCCTCCAAGCCAGTGATGGAAGGCAAGGCGGTTCTGTTCAAGAAGTTCGCCAATATCGATGTCTTCGATCTTGAAGTGAACGAAACCGACCCGGAAAAATTCATCGATATCGTTGCAGCACTTGAGCCGACTTTCGGGGGTGTTAACCTCGAAGACATTAAGGCGCCGGAATGCTTCATCATCGAGAAGGCACTGCGCGAACGCTGCAACATTCCGATTTTCCATGATGACCAGCATGGTACGGCGATTTGTGTGGCCGCTGCGGTCCTCAATGGTCTGCGTGTGACCGGCAAGGATATCAACAAGGTCCGCCTTGTGGCATCGGGGGCTGGCGCAGCGGCATTGGCGTGCCTTAACCTTCTGGTGTCCATGGGGCTGCCCAAGCACAACATCACGGTCACCGACCGGTTTGGTGTTGTCTATAAGGGCCGGGCCGAGGAAATGGACCCGTGGAAGGCCGAATACGCGATTGAAACCAACGCGCGTACCTTAAGCGATGTGATCGAGGGGGCGGATATCTTCCTGGGTCTTTCGGCGCCGAACGTGATGGGCGAGGATGAGCTGCGCAAGATGGGCGAAGGCCCGATCATCATGGCGTTGGCCAACCCGACCCCGGAAGTTTCCCCGGAACTGGTCAAGGAAATCCGCCCGGATGCCGTCATGGCGACCGGCCGGACGGACTACCCAAACCAGGTCAATAACGTGCTTTGTTTCCCTTTCCTGTTCCGCGGTGCGCTTGATGTTGGCGCGACCGAGATCAACGAGGAAATGAAAATCGCTGCGGTCGAGGCGATTGCCGACCTTGCCAAGGCGGAAGTTTCCGACGTGGTGGCAACTGCGTATGGCGGGGAAGAGCTTAAATTCGGGCCAGAATATCTGATCCCGAAGCCGTTTGATCCGCGCCTGATGCTGGAAATTCCGCCGCGTGTTGCCAAGGCAGCCATGGATAGCGGTGTGGCCAAACGCCCGATCGAGGATTTTGACGAATATCGTCAGCAACTGGAAGGTTTCGTCTTCCGTTCCGGCCTTGTCATGAAGCCGGTCTTTGATGTGGCGCGGTCGCACAAGAAACGCGTGGTTTATCCCGAAGGCGAATCGCGTCGTGTGCTTCAGGCCTGTCAGGTGCTTGTCGATGATGGCATTTGCCATCCGGTCCTGATTGGCCGTCGTGAAGTCATCCTTGAACGGATTACCGAGCTTGGCCTGCGTCTGGTGCCGGATGAACAGATCGAAATCCATGATCCCGATGACAATCCGCATTTCGAACAGGATTGGCAGGACTTCCATAACATCATGGGCCGTCGCGGGATCAACCCGGAATATGCCCGTGCGATTGTCCGTACCCGTCCGACCGTGATTGCGGCCCTGATGCTGCGTCGTGGGGAAGTCGATGCAATGTTGTGCGGCTGTCAGGGCGGCTTCCTGCGTCATCTGCGCTATGTCCGCAATCTTGTGGGCCTGCGCAAGGGTGTCACCGACTTCTCGACCGTCAATATGATGATCATGAAGCAGGGCACGTTCTTCCTGACCGATACCTATGTGTCGGTGGATCCGACGCCGGAACATGTGGCAGAAACCGCCATCATGGCAGCAGACGTGGTCAAGCGTTTCGGCATTACGCCAAAGGCCGCGCTGATTTCGCATTCCAACTTCGGCAGCCACGAGAACAAGTCGGCGTGCAAGATGCGCGATGCACTTCAACTGATCAGAACGCAGGCACCCGATCTTGAGATCGAAGGGGAAATGCATGCGGATGCGGCGATTTCCCAGCCGATCCGTGACAGGATTTTCCCGCACTCGATGCTGAGCGGTTCGGCCAACCTTCTGGTCATGCCGACGCTTGATGCGGCCAACATCTCCTATAACATGGTCAAAATGTTGGGCGATGGGCTTCCGGTCGGGCCGATTTTGGTTGGTGCGGCCAAGTCTGCCCACGTTGTCAGCCCGTCGATTACCGTGCGTGGCATTGTCAATATGACGGCGATTGCCGTGGTTGATGCCGTGACGCGCAATCAGGAAGGCCAGTAAAACCTGATCCCGCCCATGTCCCGATTGCGGGGCGGGGTGGGGATCTGCCATCGGGCTCTTGACCGGGGCCATGGGATGGCGCAGAAACAGCCGTGTCGGGCATTGGAACCAAAAGCCTGGCACGGCGTTTGATATTTTGCAGGAAACAGCGGCAGCGCATTAATTCAGGGAGGGGCAGATGACAGGTCAAGTCGAAGAACTCGACCGTTCGGCGGATACGTCTTCCGGCGATGAATATGTCGACCTTACTCCCGAATATGCCCGCGAAGTTTTTGATGCCCTTGGCGAGGAAGAGGGCAACAAGGCAGCCGACCTTCTGGCGGAACTGCATTTTGCCGATATCGCCGATTTGCTGGGTTGGGCCAGCTCCAACCAGCGTGAACAGCTTGTTGATCTAATCCGTCCGGATTTTGATCCGGAATTCCTCACTGAACTTGATGACGAACTGCGCGAAGAAGTCATTGGGCTTCTCGGCACCGAAGTCGTGGCCGAGGCGATCACCGAACTTGATTCGGATGACGTTGTCGAGGTCATTGAGGACTTTGACGAGGATGAGCAGCGCGAGCTTCTTGGCGCGCTTTCCGATATCGAGCGAGCGCGGGTTGAAGAGGCGCTGTCCTATCCAGAATATACCGCCGGTCGTATCATGCAGCGCGAGCTGGTGGCGATCCCGGATTACTGGTCGGTCGGGCAAACGATTGATTTCCTGCGTTCGGCCAAAAGCCTGCCGGAAGATTTTTATGACATCATCGTTGTCGATCCGCGCTACAGCCCGGTCGGGATTGTGCCGCTGTCACGCGTCATCCGCACCAATCGCCCGGTGCTGATCCGCGACGTCATGGAATCGGAAGAAATGCGCACGGTCGTCGTGACCGAGGAACAGGAAAACGTCGCCCATCTGTTCCGTCAGCGCGACCTGATTTCTGCCCCGGTTGTCGATGACAATGGGCGTCTGGTCGGTGTGATCACGGTCGATGACGTTGTTGACGTTATTGACGAGGAATACGAAGAAGACATGATGCGCCTTGCCGGTGTCGGCGAGGAGGATGACCTTTCAAGTGCCATTCTGGCCACGACCCGGTCACGCTTTACGTGGCTTCTGGTTAATCTTGGGACCGCGATTATGGCGTCTCTTGTCATCGGGCTGTTTGAAGGCACGATTGAAAAGCTGGTGGCGCTGGCGGTTTTGATGCCGATTGTCGCTTCCATGGGCGGCAATGCCGGTACCCAGACGTTGACCGTTGCGGTGCGCGCCATTGCAACGCGTGAACTTTCCAGCACCAACGCATGGCGCGTCATCCGTAAGGAAGTTGCGGTATGCGGCCTGAACGGGTTGGCCTTTGCGGTCTTGTCCGGGGCCGTGACCTGGCTGTGGTTTGATGATGTGCTGCTTGGCGGTGTCATTGGGGTTGCGATGATCATTAACCTGCTGTTTGCCGGACTGTTCGGGGCGCTAATCCCGCTTGGTCTGGAGCGGGCCGGGATCGACCCGGCGGTGTCATCGTCGGTGTTTCTGACGACCATTACCGATGTGGTTGGCTTCTTTGCCTTCCTTGGGTTGGCTGCGGCCTTCCTGTTGTAGCCACGAACCATGCATCATCTTTGAAAGACAAAACCCCGTGCCGATCAGGCTGCGGGGTTTTGCTTTGCTCGGAATAATTGCTTATCCGGATTTCTTGTCGTCTGACGGCCCTGACGGGCTTTTCGAGGAGAGCTGGTTTGGTGTCTGCTTGATCAGGAGTTCGAGCGTGTCGACCGCATCGCGCGGTGCGGAGAGCAGGAAGCCCTGCATTTCGTCACATTCGGCCGCCTGCAGGGAGGCCATCTGTTCCTCTGTCTCGACACCGACAGCGACGACCTTGCGGTTCAGGCTTTTACACAGTCGGATTGCCGGTTGCAGGACGCTGTTTTCGGGTTGCTCATCAAGTGCGACATTAAACAGCGATTTTGACAGCTTGATACGCTGAACCGGGAAACGTTTGAGATAGCGAAGCGACGTATTCCCCGCCGCAAAGTGATCAAGCGTCAGACCAATACCAGCCTCGGCAAATCGATAGAACTGACCAAGGGCGCGTTCCGGATCGCGCATGGCGATTTCCTCGGAAACCTCGATCTCGATCATCGCCGGATCGATTTCATGTTCGGCGGTCAGATCGGTGATGTTCTTGATCAGGTCGGCCTGAATAAACTGGCGGCTTGAAACGTTCAGCGCAATCGGGACCGGGACATAGCCCTGCTGACGCCAGTCGGCGACCTGCTTACATACGGTATCAATAATCCAGTGACCCAGCGGCGAAAGCAGACCGGTGCGGTCGGCAACGGCAATGAAATCAGGCGGCAGGCGGCGTTTGCCGCTGTCATCAATCCAGCGCAGCAGGGCTTCAAACCCGGTCAGGCTGCGATCCGATGTGCGATAGCGCGGCTGATATTCAAGCACGAAGCGTTTTTCATCAACCGCACGCCGAAGCTGCGTTTCCATCGAAAGCCGCGCATGCATGACGTTGTTCATCGTCTCGACAAAGAAGCAATAAGACGATTCCGCCGATTTCTGCGCGCGATACATCGCGGCATCGGCGTTGGCCATCAGTTGCGACGGTGCACGCGCATCATTGGGATAAAGCGCGACACCAACACTGACATGCAGGCGGATTTCATCGCCGGTGGTGGTCAGGATCGGTTGCGACATGGCTTCGACCACGCGTTCAGCCACCAAGGCGGCCCCTTCGGCCTCGGACAGGTCGGTTGCGATGATGGCAAACATATCGCCGGAGAACCGTGCACAGGTGTCCTTTTCACGCACCGTGGCGCGCAGGCGGCCCGAAATCGTGCGCAGCGTTTCATCGCCAACATCGGCACCGAAGCGGTCATTGATGGCGCGGAAGTTATCAATATCGACCACCAGAACCGACAGCAGCTTTTCATAGCGCTTTGCATGGGCAACCGCCTGATTAAGCCGGTCCTCAAACAGCGCGTGGTTTGGAAGGCCGGTCAGCGGATCATGGGTTGCCAAATAGCGCAGCCGGTTGACCGAGGCATTGGCAGCCGGATTGTGATGCAGGGTAATGTCGACGCAATCGGAATGGGTCGTGGACGGCTTCATGGCCAGGTTACAGACCACATGCACGCCTTCGGCACTGCGGACAATCCACTCGCCGCGCAATTCTTCGTCACCACGATTGATTGCGAGCAACATCTTTTCCTGTGATCGGCGCGATGCTGTGCCGTCCGACTGGAATTCCGGTGCCAGATTATAAAACCGGATAAAGCCGTAATCCTCTTCGCGCAGGTCAAAGAAATCGGCGGTTTCTGGTGACATTGATTTTAGATGACCGTCAAGCTTGGTAATCGAAAGCGACAGGTCATTGATGTCATCGCCGGCATTGATGTGATGCACTGTGCGGCGCAACGCGGTTTTCTGCCGGTTGGCCAGCAAGAAGACGACGACGGTGAACAACACCGTGGTAAAGGCCCCGAAAATCAGAACCAGTTCGGGGTTGATCGTGCTGTGTGCCAGTTTCGGATCGGCGATAACATCGACCTGCCACTGGCGCCCGACCACATCAAAGGCGACGGTGCGCTGCAGGGTTTCGTCATCCCCCTCGCCACGGATTTCAAACAGGACGGTGTCACCTTCGCGCACACGCACGCTGTAATCTTCGACCTGTTCGGTATTGATCACAGACGCCAGCAAGGAGCGAACGCGAAACGCCCCGTTAATAATGCCGATAATCTCGCCGTTTCGCCCCAAAACCGGGCTATAGGCCGTAAAACCCCGTCCGCCCTGCATCAGCTCAAGCGTCGGGGTGATCTGAGTGCGGCGCTGATCAAGTGCGATATCAAGCACCGGGCCAGCAACCGGGTGGCGTTTCAGGTCGGCCCCCATGGCCGGTACATTGCCCTTGATCGGGGCAACATAAAGAATGATGTAATTCGGCGTTATCCAGTTGATCGCCTGAAGGGCGGGGAAGCGGCTTTGCAGAGGGGTTGCGACCGAAAGATATTCGCGTTCGTCTTCTGGCGGGCCGCCCTGCCAATTGTCGGCAAAGTTTTCAAGCACGGCCAGATTGTTGTTCACAATCGCCTTGATCTGCTGGGCGACGGCATTTGCCGTGATCTGACCGGCAGATTGCAGGATCGCCCGCCGGTCATTCTGAACGGTTTGCCAGATAAAGAAAGTAACCGATACGAAGAAAGCAGCCGTCAGGAAACCAGCCGCCAAGGCCCGCTTTTTCAGGCGGGACGATTGCTTGGATGCGTTTTCCTCTGCGTGCTTTGTTTCTTCTTCCATCTCTCCCCCAACACAGCGACTTTGCCTGATCCTCCCCGATCAGGTTGTGTGCAAGTCTGCAATCGCCAGCAACCATCCGTTGATTGAACAATCTGGTGCAGATGCGTGAAGCGGCAACGACATTTTGCTGGCCAGAAACCGCTATCCTTATCTTATGGTAATATTCTTACACGACTTTAAGGGGTTGGTCGCCTTCATTTACGGAATAATTTTTGTCGGCAAGGCGCAAAAAGCATTTCGCGACAGGGTTTTGACGGCGGTTTGTCGATAATAAATCCGTCTTAGCCCCTGTTCTGAAAACGTGAAGTGGTGTATTTCAGGCGGAAATCCGGCACCCGCAGTCAAGGCCGGTGAAGATCATCCCCAGAGAGAGATCATGAAACACCATCACCGCAATCCCCGTGCCCGTGGGGGACGCAAGCGTCAGCCATCCCGGCGTGATCCACTGATCGGGTTTGAAGCCGACGTCACCGTCGAGCAGATCGGTGCGCGCGGCGACGGCATCGCCCATGTGACGGCACCGGATGGTAAATCGGTGCTGATCTATGTCGATTGCGTGTTGCCCGGCGATGAGGTGCGCGTTGCGTTGCGCCAGAAGCGCGGCGATGGCTATGGCGCCGAAGTTGTTTCCGAAATCGCCCGTGCAAGTGGCTATAGCACGCCGCGCTGTGCACATTTCAAGGAATGCGGTGGCTGCGCGCTGCAGCACATGAATGATGATGATTACCGTATCTGGAAACGCGACAAGGCCAAGGTGGCCGTTCAGCGGGCCGGTATTGATCCGCAAGATGCAGATGACCTGATCGGTGATGTTGAAATCTCGCCGCCGGGAAGCCGCCGCCGTGCCGGTTTTTCGGTGCATGTCGGGGCGACGGGCGTCTTTGTCGGCTTCCACGGGCGGTTTAGCCATACGGTCCTTAATGTGCCGGACTGCGCCGTTTTGCGCCCGGAATTGATGGCGTTTCGCGAAGCCTTTGTGCTGTTTCTTGAGGCAAGCACGCCGGAACAGGCGCGCGGTATCAAGGAAGTGTTCGTAACGCTGACCGATAGAGGACTGGATGTGCTGATCCAGGCGGCCAATGACCCCGATCTCGATATGCGCCAGGATCTGGCAGAGTTTGCCGATCACCAGAATATCGCACGGCTGAGCTGGAAGACCGGCGATCGTCCGGATGAACCCCTTGCCGCGCGTCATACCCCGATTGTTCATTTTGAAAAGATCGATGTCCCGATTGCGCCCGGTGGCTTTTTGCAGGCCACCCGCGAAGGGGAACAGGCGCTTGTGAATGCGATCAAGGCTGCGGTGACAGAGATCGCCCCGAAAAACGTCGCCGACCTTTTCTGCGGGGTGGGCAGTTTTACATTTTCGCTCGCACTTTCAGGCAAGCGGCGCTCGGTGACGGCGGTTGAAAGCGATCCGCGTGCGGTTGAATTGCTGCAATACGCGGTGGGGCAATCGGGTAGCCCGATCAAGGTTGTGCGGCGTGATCTGTTCCGCCAGCCGCTTGTGGGTGATGAGTTACGCAATTTTGATCTGGTGGTGTTTGATCCGCCGCGTGCCGGTGCCCTGGCCCAGTGCGAGGCCCTGGCGGCTGACGGGCCGGAATGGGTGCTTGCCGTATCGTGCAATCCGGCAACGTTTAGCCGCGATATGCGGGTGCTGCGCAACGCGGGTTACGAGATCGAAAAAGTCGTGCCGGTGGATCAGTTCTTGTGGTCGTCACATCTTGAATTGTTTGCGATCTTGCGGCGTGCAACCAATGGCTAAGGCCGGTTTTCGGACCGGTGTGCTTTGGGGCTTAATTTTTCTTCACTGATATACTATACTAGTAGCTGGTATTTCCGCCGGACACCAGGATGGTCAGGTTGGCAGGGGGCCGAGAACACTCGATCCTTCTGCCCGTGCAGCACGTAGTTGTTTTGCCGGCTTGTTTGAGCGGAGAAACGATGGAACCACTGGCCAGTCAGCTGCCGATCTATACCAACACTGCGCGTGCAATCGCACCGCAGAACAGGTTGATTGCGTCTGACAACAGCCAATTTTCCGCAGACAATCAGAATACAAACCGCAATGCCGACTCGCTTCAGGGGGCGGGCTATACCAGTTCGCAACTCAACAGCACGATTGGTGATGCCAGTTCACTGCTTGGTCAGGCATCCCGCGACTTATCCCGGATCGGTGATGCGCTTGACGAGATCGATGCGCTGGTTACGGTCGCAGAAGAAAACAGCGACCTTTCCACCCAGCAGCGCGCACAACTCAATGCGCAGATCGAAGATTACCTGACCCAGATCGACGATATCGCTGCCAATAGCAGCTTTGAGGATCGCGATCTTCTGGCGTCTGATCAGACGATCACGCTTCAGGTCGGAACTGGGACATCATCGGACAACCGTATTGATGTCGAACTATCCGCATCCAGTTCCGAGGATCTGGCGACGGGGCTTTCGAGTATTGATGTGTCCGACAGTGCGGGTGTTACCAATGCCCGAACACTGGTTGATGAGGCGCAGGAAGCCCTGCGTGATCGCGAAATTTCGCTGGCAGCAGACCAGGGCAGCCTGCAAACCGCGCAGGATCAAAACCGTGTTTCCCAGGTTGCGGGCGAAAACATCCTGCAGGCGCAATTGGCTGCATCCGAAACCACTGGCCGCGAGGATGCGCAAGCACGCATTTCCGAAAACCTGCAGGCGTATCTTGGGGATGTTTCAAGCCAACTTGCCAGCCAGTCGGTTGCCGTGGGCGGCATAACCCTGCCAGAGCCGCGACCGGATCCTGTGCCGGAGCGTGAAGAAGACCCGATCTTTGATCCGAACGCAGAAGATGACGGCACATTGGCCGATCAGGACTTCCTTGAAAATGGTACCGAGACAGTTCAGCCGTTTGGGGTGCCGGCCTTTGGCGGATATGACAGCGGCGGCAATGGCACCTTTGGCAGCAGCGGTGGTGTTACCGGTACAGACCGCCCGGTCAATCGGGTTTCAGTCGACGCCTGATATTGATCAGAGGTAGGGGGCGGTGGTGAAGGGTTTTGATCCTTCGCGCTTTAACCTTCGACTTTCTCGCCTTCATAGATGCCCCAGAATCCGTGACGTGGGGCCCAACCTTCGAAATCACCAAACCGCAACTGACACCAGTCCACATTGGTCGGGCAATCTTCGATTCTGCCGATGACACTGGCCGAAACCAGTGCAATTTTGCGCGCGTTTTTATCCGCTGCGGAATACAGCGTGATGTTTTCATCTGTTACAATGACATGGCGCGATCCGATCAGAAGGCTTTGATGGACCCAGCCTTCGCTGCCTTCCCAGTCGCGGACTTTGCGCCAGGTGTCAAATTCCGAAACCACTTCCATCGGCATGTTGCGGCGATGGTAAATCCAGACTTTGGGATATCGGAGCCCAGGACCGGCGCGCAGAAACACCTTGTCCGAGCGCAGTGCGACAAATCGCGGGATCGGCAGGCCCGATTCCTGTGCGCTGGCCACGATCGGCGTGGTCAGACTGCCCAGAATCGCCAAAGCCATGAAGCGATACAGAAATTTGCGCAAAATCTGCGGCATCTCGTTGGTATTCCCTCGTTTATTTCTTTTGCGCGGCTTTTGTAAAAATTCGCGATTGCGAAATAAAATTACAAAAAATGCGTCAAAATCCTTGCTTTTGTACCTTTTGGCATGGCATCACTGCAGTGCGACAGGGCATGAAAATGCAACATGCCGCATATTGTCTGAAAAAGAGTTAAAAGACCGCATAGGATCGGCACATGACCAAGAAAAAACCGCTTGTCGTCGTGACCCGGAAGCTGCCGGAAGCGATTGAAACCCGCATGATGGAACTGTTTGACGCGCGTCTGAATATCGACGATGCGCCGATGAGCAAGCAGGAGCTGATCGAGGTGGTCAAGGAAGCCGATGTTCTGGTGCCGACCGTGACCGACAAGATCGATGCGGCGGTTCTGGCCCATGCCGGTCCAAACTTGCGTCTGATTGCCAATTTCGGCACCGGTGTCGATCACGTCGATCTGCAAACCGCACGGTCGCGCGGCATTACTGTCACCAATACGCCTGACGTCCTGACCGAAGATACCGCCGATATGACCATGGCGCTGATCCTTTCGGTTTCACGCCGCCTGGCAGAGGGCGAGCGCCTTATTCGCAAAGGTGAATGGGATGGCTGGGGCCCGACATTGATGCTTGGTCATCGTATCTGGGGCAAGCGGCTCGGTATTGTTGGTATGGGCCGTATCGGTCGCGCACTTGCGCGCCGGGCAAAGGGATTTGGCCTGTCGGTGCATTACCATAACCGCCGGCGTGTCCATCCGGATATTGAAGAGGAACTGGATGCGACCTATTGGGAAAGCCTTGATCAGATGTTGGCCCATGTCGATGTCATTTCGGTCAATTGCCCGCATACGCCAGCAACCTATCATCTGCTGTCTGCGCGTCGCCTGAAACTGATGCAGCCGCATGCCATTCTGGTCAATACCGCCCGTGGCGAAATCGTCGATGAACTGGCCCTGACGCGGATGCTGGCCGATGGCGAAATCGCTGGTGCAGGTCTTGACGTCTTTGAACACGAACCGGCGGTAAACCCGAAATTGCTGGAGTTGCAAAATGCGGTTCTGCTGCCGCATATGGGATCGGCCACGATTGAGGGCCGCGTTGATATGGGCGAGAAGGTCCTGATCAATATCAAGACCTTTGTTGACGGTCACACACCGCCAGACCGGGTGATCGAAGGATTACTGTAATCCGCAATTCATAGAGATTTCATAACGATTTAAAAGGGGTGATACCGGATGTATCACCCCTTTTGTTTGCACTCCCCATATGTGGATATCGCAGTAGGCGCGATATTGGCATTTTCCCGGCGTTCACTCTGAGCGATCTTAACTTCGGGAAATGCACAAATGGTAAGACTGTCAAAGACGACTGCTGCTGATCACGTTCTGGCGACCCCGGCAAATGACGATGTCGCATCATGCCTTGCAACGCGCGAGCTGAGCCTGACGGGGCCATGCGTGGTGTCGGGCGTCCAGAGCCGTCATGCCGAAGAGATCGTTTTTGTGCGTTCCGGCAATGTCGAGGTTTCCGATGGTCATGGCCATGTGTTCGACGGCCATGATAGCTGCATTTCGATTGAGCAAGGGCAGCGTTATCACCTGCATGTCAATGCCGGGCAAACCACCAAGCTTCTGATCCTTGCGGTACCGCCCCTGCATGACCCGGAAAAATTCGCAGTCTTGCAGGCCGCAAAGGCCCGTGTGCGCGATATGATCCTGCGCGAAAAGCTGCATTGATCGCTTTTGGGGGCGACCCAAACCAATCGCGTTGCCCCTCCTGACAATTCCTGACAGTAGAAGCTGTTCTAATCGGATTGTTCGTTTCTTTCTGACCCGTGCTTGTTTATGACTGTTGGACAGTTTGAATAAACAACATGGGGTCATCATGAGTTTGATCTTCGACGCACCTGCACCGACGACCATTCCGGTTCAGGGCTCTGACGACGTTTTCCCGGTAAACCGCATTTTCTGCATCGGCAAGAACTACGCCGAGCACGTTCGCGAAATGGGTTCTGACCCCTCGGATACTCCACCCTGTGTCTTCATGAAGCCGACCGACTGCCTGGTGGTTGACAATGGTGATTTGCCATACCCCTCGGGGACCGAAGATCTGCATTACGAGGGCGAACTCGTGGCGGCCTTGTCAAAAGGCGGCAAGGATCTGGATCGGGCCGCTGTCGAAGACGCTATTTTCGGTTATGCCGCCGGTCTTGATATGACACGCCGCGATGTTCAGGCGGGTCTCAAGGAGCGTCGCCTGCCATGGGATATGGCGAAATCCTTTGATGGCTGTGCGGCCATTTCCGCCATCCGGCCCAAAGCCGACGCAGGCAATCCGCATGCGACCAATCTGAAACTGTCGGTCAATGGCGATGTCCGACAGAACGATACCACGGCCAAAATGATCTGGCCGGTGGTTGATGCGCTGATGCACCTTTCGACCCTGATTGAGCTCAAGGCGGGCGATCTTCTGTTTACCGGAACGCCCGAAGGCGTTGGTCAGGTCGTGCGCGGGGATCGCATGGATCTGGTGATTGCCGATGTTGCGGACCTGTCCGTTACCTTGAAATAGGACGCGCGGCGGATCGTGGGTCAGGAGCCCATGTCGAAAAGCCACTCCTTAAAAGTATGAAAACGGAGCCCGTTTTGAAAATCGTAAGCTGGAACATCAATTCCGTTCGTCTGCGTATCGAACAGGTCGTCAAGTTCCTTGAAGAACAGCAGCCTGACGCGCTTTGCCTGCAGGAATTGAAATGCCCGGATGAGCATTTCCCCCATGATGCCTTTGAAGCGGCGGGCTATGTGCATCGCCATAATCACGGCATGAAAAGCTATAACGGGGTTGCGATTGTATCGCGCCTGCCGTTCGTTGAAACCGATATCAAGAATTTCTGTGGCAAGGAAGATCGCCGTCACTGCATGGCGAAGTTTGAAAACGGTGTCGAACTTCATAACTTCTATATCCCGGCGGGCGGCGATGAACCGGACCCGGCAATCAATGAAAAGTTTGCCCACAAGCTGTCTTTCCTTGATGAAATGACCAGCTGGTGGCGTGAACGTCGCGCCGCCAACCCGGATCGAAAGGCGGTTCTGGTGGGCGACTTCAATATTGCCCCATCGGAAAATGACGTCTGGTCGCACAAGCAGCTTTTGCGCGTTGTCAGCCACACCCCGGTCGAGGTGGAAATTCTTGAGAAATTCCGCCAGTCAGGCGATTTCATCGACGCCGTACGCGAAGTGGTGCCGGAACCGGAAAAGCTGTTTAGCTGGTGGAGCTATCGTGCGCGCGACTGGCGCAAGAGCAACAAGGGACGTCGCCTGGATCATGTCTGGATGACGCCCAATATGGCCGGAACAGTCCGCACGGCATCTGTCTATGATCCCGCCCGAGACTGGGAAAAACCGTCGGATCATGCCCCCGTTGTGGTTGAATTCAACCTCTGACAAAAGCGCGATCAAACCAAACGAAAACAGCGGATCAGGGAAACCTAATCCGCTGTTTTGTCATGTGAAATAACTTGATTGTCAGGCAGATCAGCGCAACTCTTCTGGTTGAACGAAACCAGATGCGTGCCCATTTGATTTCATAGGGATGAAACTCACGCAGTTTCGGTGGCTCACTACGCAGGATACGGGCAATGAAAAAGATACTGATTGGTCTGGCCGCGATCATCGTTTTGGTCGTTGGCGGGCTTGTATATGTATACGTCAATCTTGATGACATCGTGAAATCCACCATCGAAGAGGCTGGCACGCGTGTGACCTTGGCCGATGTCACGGTTGACGGGGTATCGATTGAAACAACGCAAAATACCGCTGCCATCAACGGGCTTGTGGTGGGGAACCCGGACGGGTTCAATAGCGATTATGCGTTCTCGCTTGGCAATATTTCGGTCCGGCTTGATGGCACGACCCTGACCAGCGATACCATCCGTATCATCGAGGTTGTTGTTGATTCACCCAGCGTAATTTACGAACTCGGCAATGGCAGTTCAAACATCGCCACCATCCAGCGCAATGTTGAAGCCTTTGTTCAGCGTGTCTCCGGCCCGACCGGTGCGGGCGGGGCAGACGGCGAAGCGTCCGGCGGTGGTGCCGCGGATGAAGGCGGGACCAAGATCATTATTGATGATGTCTATGTTCGCAATGGCGATGTCGGCGTATCGGCAGGCTTCCTGCAGGGCAAGAAACTTTCGACCAGCCTGCCTGAAATTCATCTGAGCGATGTTGGCAAGGACGATGGCGGCGCAACCCCGGCCGAAGTCGCGGGCAAGATCCTGACTGCGATCAACACATCTGTCTTCAAGGCAGTTTCCAGCCTGAATGTTGATGGTTTGATGCAGGGTGTCGGTGACCTTGGCAAAGGAGTGGTTGGTGCGATCGGTGGTGCCGCCAGTGGCGGTGGCGCTAAGCTGAAAGATGGTGCTGATGCGCTTGGTGGTGCAGTGAAGGGACTGTTTGGCGGCTCTTCGGACTAGCACCAATTGATCGTATTGATCTTATTTGATCTTCGGCCCGACGGATGAACATCATGCGTCGGGCCGTTGTTGTTCAGGGGTATCGGGCATCCGTCTTGACCACGTCGCAGGCGGGACATGATGTTGGCTGTTTTTGAATTTTCTCTATCCCACTGCTTTTTTCCATGAATTTGACTTCTATATATTTCTGGATAGGGATTAAGTATATCCACAATCTGTGTTGTCTTGGGGCGCTTGACCATGAGCTTGGGGCTGGTCGGCATTCGGGGTCAGGTCTTTGATCTGATTGATAACAAGAACGGCACGGAAACTGACGGGTCACAAGGCCCGCAACGATGGCCAGAAAAGACGTTGGGAACAAACGTCACCGGGCCTGAAAAATGGGAACGGGATCCCGATAGTCGGTAAGACCAAGGAGTAAAACCGATGAAAGCTAAACTGCTTGCCGTTGTATCCGCCGCTGCCTTTTTGAGCGCGTGCGCAAACATGAACATTCCAAGAGTACGCGAGATGGCCGACGAAGGGTCGGCTTTTGACGCGGCTCTTCACCAGAATTACGCTGATCTTGCCCAGGCCGAGTACGACGAAGCCGATTGGTCGGATGCGCGTTATTTCACCAACCGTTCCAAGACCGCGGCCATGGGCATGGATGCCGGTCCGCAGGAAATCGCCGAGCGTAACCTGCCCGAAGGCACCATGGCCGAGGTTGAGGTTGCCCGCGCGGATCTGATGTCTGCCCTTGAGGCTGGTGGTCGTGAAAAGGCGGCAAGTGCTGCTGCCCGTGCGCAGACCGGTTTTGACTGCTGGCTGCAGGAACTCGAAGAAAACATCCAGCAGGAAGACATCGATAATTGCCGTTCGGCCTTCTATCAGGCCCTGGCGATTGTTCAGGCCGAACTTGATACCGCACCTGCCCCGATGGCAGCGATGCCGATGCCGGTTCCGATGAATGTCTATTTCGGGTTCGACAGTGCCGAGGTCAGTGACAAGGCGATGTCTGTGGTTGATGGTATCGTTGAAGCCTATGGAAAATATGACCCGGCAATGATCAGCCTGGCTGCTTATGCTGACCGCGCTGGCGATGCAATGTATAACGACATTCTTGCCAAATCGCGTGTCGATGCGGTGGTCAAGGAATTGCGTGATGCCGGTATCCCGGCAAGCAAACTGATCATCAGCATCAGCGGTGAGTCCAATGTGCCGGTTACGACCGCTGATGGCGTTGCTGAACAGGGCAACCGCGTTGTGACGGTTACTTTCGAAGACGGCATGTAAGCACGTCGAACCAAAAAGGGGATTTCATCCATGCGTCTATTGATCGCACTACTTCTGCCCTGGTTGCTTTTCTTTACCATCGGGCGTCCGATTGCCGGCATCATCTGCCTGATCTTGCAGATCACGCTGGTCGGTTGGGTTCCAGCCGCAATCTGGGCTGTTTACTCGCTCAGCCAGTATAACACCGACAAGAAAATCAACAGCGCAATGGGTGGTGGTCAGGACTGACCCGCCCTGTCCGCCAGATGGCAGGCAGCCGCAAATCCAGAAACAGAAGGCAGGCTTTCGAGCCTGCCTTTCTTTATTGGGCCGAGCAGTCTTTATTGAAGCTTGCGGCGCACACCACCGATGAACCGGCCAATCAGACGCGAGATCACAAATCGGGTGACAAAAAACGTCACTGCACTGGCAACGGATGGCCAATACCATGCCTCGATCTCCGGGCGGGTGCTTTGTTCGACAAGGCCATAGATGACGGCTGCCAGCGCCCCGGCACCGAGGAACGCGGTGCGACGCCGGTACCGCGCGATGAAGCGACCAATCAACCACATGAGTTCGGCCCCTAGTGCTGCCCGCCGCCGATATCGCGGGCAAGGCGCGCGGCGAAATCATCGGTCATGCCCGATACATAATCGAGAATGACCAGATACAGATCATAAAGAGACGCCCCAACAGGCATGGCATCATTGCCGATCAGCTCGCGCACCCGACCGGCACGATAGGAAATATCGGCTTCTGATCTGGCGTGGTGGACGTCAAGCGCGGTCTTGCAAAACGTCTCAAGCAAGGTTTCGAGATGGGCAAAGGCGCCGACTTCGATCTGGACCTTGCGACGGTTTAGAATGATCTGCTTTTCCGAGAATGACTTGGCTTGTGCGATCAAATCGTTATAGGGCCCATCAGCACAGGCCAGCAGATCGCCCTTCCATTCGCCAGCCAGAAGAGCTTCTTCGTTGGCGACAAATGCGTTTACCAATGCATCAAGCAAGCCCGTCATGATCTTGCCGCGCAGGAAGGAAATCTTGCGGCTGGAATTGGGCTCCCAGGCGTATTCGGCAGGAAGGTCATCAAAGATGCAGGGCAGAAGCATCTTTTCAAGGACATCAAACTCGACGAGTTCAAGTTCCACGCCATCCTCGATATCGATCAGGGCGTAGCAGATATCATCCGCCGCCTCGACGAGATAGACCAGCGGGTGACGACAGAATGACTGATCCCCGGTTCGAATCAGGCCAGTGGCATCGGCGACATCTTCGAGCAGGGAAAATTCCTTTTGAAAGGCGCCGAACTTCTTTTTGTGCGGGAAGGGGCTTCCGGCCGCCGACCAGGGATATTTCAGGAAACTGGCCAAGGTCGCATAAGTCAGGCGCATACCACCGTCATACAGACCAGTCCGTTTGTTGGTCAGAAGGCGGAAGCCCTGCGCATTTCCCTCATAGGTCGTCAAATCGGCAAACTGTTTAGCACTCAGGCTTTGGGTGTATTCCGGGGCTGCATCAACAAACCATTGGCGAATGGCATATTCACCAGCATGGCCAAAGGGCGGGTTGCCGATATCATGGCACAGGGCTGCGGCCTGCACGATGGCGGCCATGTGGTCGGGCTCAATTGCGTCGGGCAGGCTGCCCTTTTCATGCAACTGATGTCCCACCATCAGGCCGAGTGAGCGTGCGATACAGGAGACCTCAAGGCTGTGGGTCAGGCGGGTATGGACATTGTCATTTTCGGGTAGGGGATGGACCTGTGTCTTGCGCTGCAGGCGGCGAAAGGACGCGGAAAAGATGATGCGGTCATAATCCTTGTGGAAATCTGACCGGCCAAACGGCCCGACACTGGAATGACGGGTGCCAAGGCGCGCCGGTGAAAGCAGTTTTTGCCAGTTCATCATCGCTGTCATCGTGTTTCGCGCCTTCCGGTCGGACTTGGGTTCTTCGCTATCTGGGATGTTTATGCCGCTTGTTGGTAAATAAGCATTTTAAATTCTGCGATACACCAAAAGAAAACGGCGCATCAGATGATGCGCCGTTTTGCAAAGATCGGATTTTTGCGGTGATCAGGCACCGAGACCCTTTTCCATCACCAGATCAAGGCGACGCGCGAAGCTGACCGGATCGGGCAGGGCTTCGCCTTCAAGAATGCGGGCCTGATCAAGCAGCAGCAGGGCTGCGTCATTCAGGATCGGGGCCTTGGCATCCTTGGTGGCGATATCAGACAGCTTTTTGATCAGGCTGTGCTTCGGATTGATTTCAAGGATACGCGGGCTGACTTCATCCACACGATTGTGCTGTTTCATCAGGCGTTCCATGCGCAGATCCATGCCCATTTCATCGGCAATAAGACAGCAGGCCGAGCTGGTCAGGCGATCAGATTCGCGAACATCCTTGATCCCGTCGCCAAGGGCGAGCTTGATGGCGGCAATCAGGGCAGATGCATCGCTTGCATCCTCGTCCTTCTTGTCGTCCTTGTCGGCATCCTTGTCATCGGACTTGATGTCATTGAGGTCCGCACCGCCACGGGTGACCGACTTGAAGTCTTTTTCTTCAAACTGTCCAACAGACGGCATCCAGAACTCATCAACCGGATCGGTCAGAAGCAGGACCTCGATCCCCTTGGCAGCAAAGCCTTCAAGCTGCGGGCTGCGTTTCAGGGCGTCGATATCTTCACCGCTGATGTAATAGATCGCCTTCTGGCCTTCCTTCATGCGTTCGACATACTCAGAAAGGGTGGTCCAGCCATCCCCATGGGTCGAGCGGAACTTGGCGATCTTGAGGATACGGTCCTGATGGGACTGGTCTTCGTAAAGGCCTTCTTTGACGACCGCGCCAAAGTTCTCCCAGAAGGTCTCAAACCCTTCGGCGTCGTTTTTGGCAGCCTTTTCAAGTTCGGACAGGACCTTTTTGGTCAGGCCGTTCTTGATTTTGGTCAGCAGCGGATGGTCCTGGAGCATCTCGCGCGAGACGTTAAGCGGCAGGTCCTGACTGTCGACCACACCGGACACGAAACGCAGCCAAGGCGGCAGAAGCTCGTCCGCGCCTTCGGTGATGAAGACCTTGCGGACGTAAAGCTTCAGATGGCCTTTGCGCTGCGGATCATAGAGATCGAACGGGCGCATGGTGGGCAGATACAAAAGGCCGGTATATTCAATGGCACCCTCTGCCTGATAGTGGATGGTTTTCCACGGATCATCAAAGGCATGCGAGGTGTGTTTGTAGAATTCCTTGTACTGTTCTTCGGTGATTTCGCTTTTCGGGCGGGTCCAGAGTGCGGACGCCTCATTCAGTGTTTCATCGCCATCGCCCTTCATCAGAACCACCGGAATGCCGATATGGTCGGAATAGGTTTTGACGATATGGCGCAGACGGTGTTCGTCTGTGAATTCCTTGTTGTCATCGCTCAGATGCAGGGTGATCTGGGTGCCGCGACCTTCCATGTCGGCATCAGTGATGGTGTACTCACCCTTGCCATCAGATGACCATTTCCATGCCTGATCTTCGCCCGCCTTGCGGCTGACGACTTCGACCTTGTTGGCAACCATGAAGGCGGAATAGAAACCGACACCGAACTGACCGATCAGATCGACATCCTTGGCATTCTCGGATTTGGAAACAGCATCAAGGAACTTGGCCGTGCCCGAATTGGCAATGGTGCCAAGGTTTTCGACAAGGTCTTCCTTGTTCATCCCGATCCCGTTATCGGCAATCGTCAGAACATTACGAACATCGTCGGTAAGCAGGCGCACCTTGAAGTCGGCATCACCAGCGAGCAGATCCGGTTTCGCAATCGCTTCATAGCGCAGCTTGTCGCAGGCATCAGAAGCGTTGGAGATCAGCTCGCGCAGGAAGATATCCTTGTTGGAATAAAGCGAATGGACAACGATATCGAGCAGTCGGCTGACTTCCGCCTCGAACCGCATTTTTTCTTCCGTCATGACCTCTTTTTTCTCCTTTGTTTCAAGCGTCTGTCAGTCTCCTCCGATATTGGCAGAAGAACCGACACCTCAACGGCTTAAACTTTAAACCGGGCTTGATATGCGTCAACGCATCTTGCAGCGCAAGTCTTGTATCCTAAGTATAAAGAAAGACGGTTTTATTACAGGGACGCAGACAGAATTTTGGAAGCGTTCCTGAAAGTCCCCGAGCCGTTAAAAAACAGGCCGGGTTAATCGGCAGGGTGCAATGCCCTGTCCTGCGTCCAAGGCTTTAAACAGGAGGCCGTACCATGAAGGTTCCCGTTCAAATCACCTATCGTGATGTTGATCAGTCTGATGCGCTGGACGAGCGTATCCGTTACAAGGTGGAAAAACTGGAAGAGACCTTCGATCGCATGACCAGTTGTCATGTTGTGGTGGAACGCCCGCAAGCTTCTCATAACCATGGAAACCGCTTTGCCGTGCATTTCGGCATCCATGTGCCGGGCAAGGAAATCATGGTGAAACGCGACAGTGCAGATCATGCACATGAAGATGTCTATATCGCGCTGAAAAACAGTTTCCAGGCGGCACGTCGGCAGCTTAAGGAATATGCCGACAAGATGCGAAACCACTAAGGTTTCAGAACGTCTGAAAGACAAAGAAAACGGGGTGACCATCTGGTCACCCCGTTTCGCATAAAGGCCCCTGGATCCGGGGGCAAAGGGTGGTGCATCAGCCCGTCCCTGCCAGGGGTGGGGGAGCTTTTCAAACAGGGGTGGGCTGATGCGAGGCCGACGGGTGTGACGTCGGTCAGGACGCGGTTCAGGATGCTATGGCATCAAGCAATTGCAGCTTGGCATGCGGATAGCGGGCTTCGCGAAGGGCACTGGCCCACCATTTCAGATCCGTCATCATGTGATGCAGGGCGGCGTTGGTGCCTTCAATGTCTTTTGGCTGCCCGGTTTCATCAAACTTGTCATGGGCATGGGCAAAGCTGATGACGTCGCGCATGGTCACGACATGCAGTTCGGCAAAGACCAGTCGCAGTTGTTCGACCGCACGCAATCCGCCCGACATCCCGCCATAGGAGACAAAGGCAAGCGGTTTGCGTTTCCATTGCGGTTTGGCGGCATCAATCAGCAGCTTCAATTCGCCCGTAAAACTGTGATTGTATTCTGGGGTGACGACGACAAAGGCATCGGCCTCCGCAAGCGAAGCTTGAAGGTCTGCAACACCAGGGTGCTCCGCTCCGACATGGCGGGATGGCAGATCAAGCTTCGCAGGGTCGATCAGATCAATCGATATCTCATCATCGTGCTTCAGGGTTTCGACGACCCAATTGGCGACTGTTTCGCCAAAGCGTCCTTCGCGGGCGCTGCCAAGGATGACGGCGACATTGTATGTCTCTTTCACAACGCTCACTCCTGTTGTTTTCTGTTCAATGGTTCTTGTTCTAGAACTTCAACAAAGGTTAAGGTCAAGTGCGAAACTGCATGAATGTGAAATGTCGGCGAGGGCGAGGAAAATGGCGGAAAAGGGCGTGTTGCAGCGCTATTTGAGTGTTGGTGAAGTCGCAAGCCGCTGCGGCATTGCGGTTTCGGCCGTGCATTTTTATGAACGCAAGGGCCTGATCAGTTCGATCCGAACGGATGGCAATCAGCGCCGGTTCCATCGCGGTGTGTTGCGTAAACTCGCCATTATCAAGGTCGCGCAGAAGACAGGCATCCCGCTTGCGGAAATTGGCGCTGCCTTTGAGGAACTGCCGCGCAATACGGTCCCCACAGCCAGAGACTGGGAACAGCTTTCATCGCAATGGCGCGATGATTTGAATGAACGGATCGATCAATTGACCCGTTTGCGCGATCAGCTGGGGCAATGCATCGGCTGTGGCTGTTTGTCGATTTCGGCCTGCCCGCTTTATAACCCGAATGACGCGCTGGGCGGTGATGGCCCAGGCGCCAGATTGCTCGAACTTGAGGACGAATAGGCACGTTTGCCAGCACCCCCGTGATCTGTGGATTTTGAAACGCTTTGAGCAGGGCGGTGATCGCGGGCAGAAAGCTTGACATCGCGCCGGATCGCGTGTTGAAAGGCCTCTTGATTGCGACGGCCCGGATCATTGGGCTGTCGATTGGAAAAGTTTGATGCAGATTTCAACCCGAACCGGTCCTCGTATCCTTGCCATATTGGGGCCGACCAACACCGGCAAGACCCATCTGGCCATGGAACGGATGTTGGCGCATACGACCGGGATGATCGGGTTCCCGCTCAGGCTTCTGGCACGCGAAAACTATGATCGCGCGGTCGCCAAGGTCGGCAAGGGCGCGGTGGCGTTGATCACCGGCGAAGAACGTATCCTGCCCAAAACGGCACGCTATTTCCTGTGCACGGTCGAAGCCATGCCGGTTGCCAAGCAGGTCGATTTTCTGGGGATTGATGAAATCCAGATGTGCGCCGATCCGGAGCGCGGCCATGTCTTTACCGACCGGCTTTTGCACGCGCGCGGTCGTCATGAAACCATGTTCATGGGGGCGGAAACCATCCGCCCGGTAATCCGCAAGCTGGTTGATAATGTCGAATTTGACCGCCGGGAGCGGTTTTCGACCCTGAGCTATAACGGGGCGAAGAAAATCCAGCGCCTACCAGCCCAATCCGCCGTGGTGACATTCTCCGCACAGGAAGTCTATGCGGTTGCCGAACTGGTCCGACGTCAAAAGGGCGGGGCGGCCGTGGTTCTCGGCGCGCTTAGCCCGCGCACGCGTAATGCCCAGGTCGAGATGTTCCAGAATGGCGAGGTCGAACACCTGATCGCGACCGATGCGATTGGCATGGGGTTGAACCTTGATCTCAACCATGTCGCCTTTGCGGCCATGAAGAAGTTTGACGGCAAGTTCAACCGCGGCCTGACGGCAGCCGAAACCGCGCAAATCGCAGGCCGTGCCGGTCGTCACATGAATGATGGCACCTTCGGGGTGACCGGGAACCTTTCAGGCATTGATCCCGATATCATCGAACAGATCGAAGATCACGAGTTCGAACCGCTTGCCAAGGTGTTCTGGCGTAATGCGCGGCTTGATTTCCGCACCGTCGGTGCGCTTCAGAAATCGCTGCGTCGGCGATCGGACGATCCGACCCTTATTCTGGCGCGCGAACCGGTGGACGAGATCATGCTTGATCATTTGGCGCGCAATGAGGATGTCGCACGCATCGCGACTGCCCCCGACCGGGTGCAGTTATTGTGGGAAGTCTGCCAGATTCCCGACTTCAGAAATATCCATACCGATGCCCATCCAAGGCTGCTAACATCTATCTATCGCTATCTTGCGAAACCCGGAAGCAAACTGCCCATCGACTGGTTGGGAGAACAAATCTTGCGTCTGGATCGTTATGATGGTGATATTGATCAGTTGTCATCACGTTTGGCAGGTATTCGCGTCTGGACATATGTATCGCACAAGCATCACTGGCTCGAAGATGCCAATCATTGGCAAGAACGCACGCGGGCCATTGAGGACAAGCTCTCAGATGTGCTACATGAACGCCTGACCCAAAGGTTCGTTGACAGACGAACCTCGGTTTTATTGAAAAGTCTCAAGGACAAGTCTGAACTCATGTCTACCATCACTGCGAATGGTGAAGTACAGGTCGAAGGTGAATTTGTCGGCCGTCTTGACGGATTCCGTTTCATTGCTGATGAAACCGATGCTGCTTTTGAAGGCAAGGCAATCGCCAGTGCCGCACGTCGCGCGTTGACCGGCGAAATCGCCCAACGTGTTAAACAACTTGAAACTGACGAAGACGACAAGTTCGCAGTGAATGGCCAGCTTGAAGTGCTATGGAATGGTGCGCAGGTTGGTGTGCTGAAAAAAGGTGACACGGTTCTGTCACCCGAAGTTCATGTCATCGATAGCGAGTTCTTTGACGGTCCGACCCGCGAACGGGTCCGCACCCGTCTGCAGAATTTCATCAATGCCCATATCGAAGCGCGTCTGAAGATGCTGACCCGCCTGCGCGATTGTCAGTTGTCCGGACCGATTCGCGGTCTTCTGTTCCAGCTGAACGAAGGTCTGGGCTGTGTGCCGCGTTCGGAACTCGAAAGCCTGGTCAAGGACCTGTCTGACGAAGACCGCAAGGCACTTGCCAAACTTGGCGTGCGTCTTGGTGTTGAAACTGTCCATGTGCTTGATGCGCTCAAACCCGATCCGGTTGAGCTGCGCGGCATTCTTTGGGCGGTTGCGCGCGAACTGGAAGCTTTGCCGGAATTGCCGCCAGCGGGTCGTACGTCGGTCCCGAATGACCGTGCGAATTCCAAGGGGTTCTATCTTGCGGCTGGTTACATGCCGGTTGGCCCGCTTGCCGCACGCGTGGATATGTTGGAACGCTTTGCTGCCCTTCTGCGTCAGAAGGCGCGTGAAAATGATGGCAAGGTGCGCCCGGATCCCGATCTGCTGTCGCTTCTGGGCTGCACGGTCGAGCAGGCCGAAGGTGTATTCACCGCCCTTGGCTGGCGTGCCGAGGTAACCAAGGTCAAGAAATCCGAGCTTGAAGCCAAGGAAGCCGAGAAAAAGGCCGAGGAAGCTGCCAAGGCAGCCAAGCCTGAGGCCGAAAAGGCAGAAGGTTCTGAAGCCGCTGCAACCGAAGCCAAGGCCGATGCCCTGGCAGAGGAAGCTGCTCCCGCTGAGGCAAAGGCTGAACCGACAGGTGCTGCTGCTGACGCATCTGCGGCTTCGACCGAAGAAACAGCTGCTGAAACCCCGGCGGTCGAGACCGATGCCGATGGTGACGAACTGGTCGAAGTCAAATACTTCGTCCGTGTTGATCGTCGCAAACGCGGTGGTGGTCAGAACCGTGGTCAACGTGGTGGCCCGCGTCAGGAAGCACGCGGTAAAGGCGGCCCGAAAGGCAAGGGCGGCAATCGTCCGAACCAGGGCGGCAAAGGTGGCCGTGGTGGCAAGCCGGGCGGCGGTCGCAACCAGGCACCGGAAAAGGCCAACCAGATCAACGAAGATTCGCCATTTGCCAAGCTCAAGGAAATGCTTGAAGCCAAGGGCTGATCGTATCAGATATCATGCGTTGTACGGCGACCCTTGCGGGTCGCCGTTCTGCTTTCCAAGTGTATAATATCCCGTTGATTGCAGGAAATCGGTGGCCGTGACGGAACAGGCAGAAAAGCTTCGGATTGATAAATGGCTTTGGCATGCGCGGTTCTATAAAACCAGATCGCTTGCCAGCAAGGCATGTCAGGCTGGCCATATTGTTCTGAACGGTCAATCTGTATCGAAGGCCAGCGTCATGGTGGTGGCCGGTGATCGCCTGCAATTCTTTCAGGGACCGCATTTGCGCGTGGTCGAGGTCGTCGCCCTTGGCGAACGTCGCGGTCCCGCGCCCGAGGCACAGACGCTATATAGCGATCATTCCCCACCGAAAGTTCCGAAAATGGATGTCGCATCCGATATCCGCACCGCGCCGGTTGCGAAGCGCGAAGCCGGGGCCGGACGCCCGACCAAGGCCGAACGTCGCGCACTCGACCGGCTGCGTGGCGACGACAGCAATGCATAGCATGCGTTGGTATAGACAATCTTTATACCGCAACTGATCAAGACCCGCCAAGGCGGGGTAAGATGGTTCACATCAGGTTGTATTCTCGCCACGATCTTCTTGCGTTGAATGGGGCAATCGGGTATGTATCCTATCTCATTGTATATATCCCACACTTTGGTGTGGTGGATTTTGTGAGGTTCGGGAGCTCGCCAGCCTGATGAGACGTCGGTCTCGATTGAATATCGGTACATTGTCGCACCTGCGGACAGGCCGCTTTGCGTTGTTAATCACGGCTTTGGTGATCAACCTGCTTACGCTTGCCTTGCCGATCACGCTTTTGCAGGTCTATGATCGCGTATTGCCGCACAGCTCCATCCCGACCCTGACCCTTTTGATTTTCGGGGTGCTGGGCGCGCTTGTCCTTGAGGCGGTCCTGCGCCTTGGGCGCGCTTTTATCTCTTCGTTGTCGGCGGCAAAGTTCGAGCATTACAGCTCGCAACAGGCGGTCGGGCACTTGCTTTCGGCCAGTCTGACCGACTATGGCAAGACTGCACCTGGCTTGCATCTTCAGCGGCTTAACAGCCTTAACATGCTGCGTGACTTTTATTCCGGGCAGGCGATCGGGGCGGTGGTTGATCTGCCCTTCATCGTTTTGTTCCTGACCCTGATCGCAGTGATTGGCGGGCATCTGGTATTTGTGCCGCTTGGCATTCTTCTGGCGTTCTTCCTGACGGCAATGTTTCTTGGGCGCGATCTTCGTGGTGCCCTTGATGATCGCAGCCAGTCAGATGAACGGCGCTATAACTTCATTATTGAGACCCTGACCGGCATCCACACCATCAAATCGATGGCGATGGAAAACCTGATGATCCGTCGCCACGATCAGTTGCAGACACAATGCGCCGGGGATGACTTGCGCGCAGCCCGGTCGGCCCATGCAGCGGTCAATGCCAGCGCGACCTTTTCGATGTTGACCATGGTGCTGGTGGCCGCCATTGGCAGTGTGCTTGTGATTAACGGCGAACTGACGGTTGGTGGACTTGCCGCGTGTACGATGCTTTCGGGCCGTTCGATCCAGCCACTTCAGCGCGCCATGACCTTGTGGACGCAATTCCAGAACATTCGCGTTGCCCGGCAGCGGGTCAACGAGCTGTTTGAAATCGAAGAAGAAGATGCGCTGGGCTCGGCCGACATGCCGTTGCTTGATGGCAAGATCGAACTGCGCAATGTCGGGTTCTCGCATGCCGATGGCAAAAAGATATTCGAGGACCTTGATCTGGTTGTTGAACCGGGCGACTCCATCGCGATTACCGGCGATAACGGGACCGGCAAGACAACGCTTTTGTGGTTGCTGATGGGGGCCTTGCGTCCGGATCGTGGCGAAGTGCTGCTCGATGGCAGGGACCCGGCAGACTACACCGCCGAATCCACCCGCCGTCAGATCGCCTATCTGCCCCAGCATGGCGTGATGTTCAAAGGTACAATCCTTGAAAACATTACCGGTTTTCGCAAGGAAATCGGCGTTGAACGCGTGATCGAGATTTCGCGTCGCCTGGGCCTTGATGACATCGTCATGCGCATGCCCGAAGGCTATGACACCGAAGTTGGCGGGCAGGCATCGGAAACCCTGCCGCGCGGGGTCAAGCAACGCATTGCCGTGGCGCGGGCCCTGATTGACTATCCGCGTATTGTCCTGTTTGACGAAGCCAACAGCTCGCTTGATATCGCGGGTGACAACATCATGACCAGCCTGATGGTGGAGCTTAAAAAGCACTGCACGCTGGTGATGGTATCGCATCGTCCATCCCTGATTGCGATGGCCAACAAGCAATACCGTCTGATCGACAAGCATCTGGTACCGGTTTTGCGACGCACGAATAAAACCACGGATGCAGCCAAGGATGCCGGGCGTCCGGCCTCTTCCGGGACGGGGGCACGATGAAAAAGCTCGAAAACATGGACTTCGCGCTGAATTACCGTATGGGGCTTGCCAGCACCGATGCGCTTTCGGATTTCGACGCCTGTGTCTGGCCGTTGCTTCAGGCGCTGGGATGGCGGGGATTGCCGCGTCAGGTTGCCGAAGCCCTGCCGCATATGGACCAGGCGCTTGATCTGACCGATTTCCGCAACGTCATGGCGCATCTGAACTATCAATCGCGCGAAATCGATGCGACGCTTGATCAGATTGATGAACGTCTGATGCCCTGCCTGTTCGTCCCGGACGAAGGTACCGCCCTTGTCGTGATCCGCCCTGAAGAAAACGGTGTGCGGGTCTTTGATGGCGGCACGGACCGGGAATTCGTCATCAAGCTTTCGGCGTTACCAGGCAAGATTTACCAGTTCTCTGCCGCAGACCGACGCGAACGCTATTTCGAGGACGACAAGCGTGGCTGGTTTGGTGGCATTGCCGACCGGTTCTCTGGGCTCGGGTATCAATTGCTGGCCATGACGTTTGTTCTTAACATCATGGCGCTGGCCACCCCGATCTTCATCATGGGGATTTATGACCGGGTGATTGGCACGCGTTCGATCCCGATGCTGATCCAGTTTTCCATCGGGATCGGGATTATCCTGATCCTTGGCTGGATTTTGCGCACGCTCAGAAGCCAGATCGTCAGCCATTTTGGCGCGCGGCTTGACACGTTGGTCAGTGGCGCCATTTTCGAACGGCTTTTGTCCCTGCCACCGGCCTTTACCGAACGCGCACCGGTGGGTGTGCAGATTTCGCGTATCCGCGATTTTGAGAGCGTGCGTGAGTTCTTTACCGGGCCGATGGCACTGGTGATGATGGAAATGCCATTTGTGCCGCTTTTCCTGATTGTCATGTTCTATCTTGGCGGCTGGCTTGCCCTGATCCCGATTGCGCTGATTGGGGTGTTTGCCCTGATCGGGATTGTCGCGTTTCCGATCGTCGCACGGCGTGTGTCCGAACTTGGCCGCCATGGCGCAAACCGTCAGGAGTTTCTGGTGGAAACCGTTGGCAAGATGTCGGCGCTGAAATACACCGCATCGGAAAAACGCTGGCTGGCACGGTTCCGCGATATTTCGGCTGACACCGCCTATGCCGGTTATCGGGTGGCGATGGTCAATAACGTGATCAACACATCTGCCCAGGTTTTGATGATTACATCGGGCGCACTTGTTCTGGCCTTTGGGGCGCAGCGGGTGATGGATGCGCAAATGAGTGTCGGTGCGCTGGTGGCGTCAATGATGCTGGCCTGGCGGGTTCTGGGGCCGATCAATCAGGCGTTTCTCGGCATGCCGCGTCTGGCACAGCTGCGCGGCAGTGTACGTCAGATCAACCGTCTTATGACGATTGCACCCGAAGGCGATCTTGTACCGCGCTCGGTCGAACAGCATCGTTTTGAAGGCGCTGTAACCTTCTCGCGTGTCAGTTTCCGCTACACCGCCGATTCCGATCCCGCCCTGATGGGGGTTAATTTCGAAATTAAACCGGGGCAGGTGGTTGCCGTGGTTGGTGCCAATGGTGCGGGTAAATCATCGCTGATCAAATTGATTGCCGGCATGTATCAGCCGCAAGCGGGGGCGGTCCTGATTGATGGTGCTGATATCCGTCAGATGGATCCGCAGACCCTGCGTCAGGCGATTTCCTATGTGCCCCAGGATATCGAGTTCTTCCGTGGCTCCATCGCACAAAACCTGCGGCTCGCCAATCCGGTGGCGTCCAGTGATGATTTGCGCATGGCCTGTATGGCGGCAGGCATCCTTGATGAGGTCGAAGCCCTTCCGAACGGGTTCAAAACCCGTGTTGGCGATCAGCATTCATCGCGCTTCTCGGCCAGCTTCTTGCAGCGGTTGGCGCTGGCACGCGCGCTTGTGCGTGAAGCGCCGATTATTCTGTTTGATGAACCGACCAATGGTCTTGACCAGCGCGCAGACCGTGCCTTCCAAAGCACGATCAATCGCCTGCGCGGCGGGTCGACCATCTTTTTGATTACCCATCGGCCAAGTCATCTGGATTTGGCGGACCGCATTCTTGTTCTTGATGGCGGACAGTTGCGCGGGGATGGCCCGCCCGCCCGCATCAAGCAGCAAGTGATAGACGGAGGCTACCTATGAGTGACGCAGCAGTTCAGGATACCGCGATCGAGCGGTTCAAGCGCTCCCGGCGGATGGCGCGATATCTTTCGCATGCCGTGTTGCTCGAAGAGGGGGGCATTTCCGTCTTTGTGCGTTCTGCGATGGTGATGCTTTCGGTTGGCTTCCTGGCCCTGGTGGCCTGGTCGGCCACGACTGAAATCAAGGAAACCGCGATCACGTTTGGCCAGGTCATGCCGACAAGTGCGGTCAACAAGATCCAGCATCTTGAAGGCGGCATCATCGAACAGATCATGGTGCGTGATGGTGATCTTGTCGAACAGGGGCAGGTGCTTGTCCGGCTTAAGGCCGATGGCGCCCAGGCGGAGCTTTCGCAAACCGAAACCCGTCTTGGCAATTTGCAACTTGAAGCCGAGCGTTTCCGCGCCCTTGCCGAGGGGCGCGAACCCGATTTCGCAAGCCTGTATGAACGCTATCCGGAACTCGCCCGCAATCAGGCGGAAATCTATCGCATTCAGACCGAACTGGATGCCAACCAGAATGAAATCCTTCAGGTCCAGATCAAGGAACGCAATGCCGAACTGGCCCAGCTGAGCGAACAGGAAGCAACCCTTCGCAAGTCGGTTGATTTGCTAAGCCAGGAAGTGACCATGCGTCGCTCGCTCTATGAGCAGGGGCTGAATTCCAAGGTGCTGTTTCTCAATATCCAGCGCGAGCTGAACGAAGCACAGGGCAATCTTTCCGGCGTGGTTGCCGAACAGGCACGTGCACGCGAAACCATTGCCGAGGCCAATCTGCGGCTGAATGAACTTGAAAAAAGCCAGCGCGAAGAAGCCATTACCGAGCTTGGCCGTCTGGGTGGGGAAATCGCCCAGGCCCGTGAGGCGCTGCGCAAATTGCGTGACCGTGTGGCCCGGCTTGAAATCGTTGCGCCGACGCGCGGTTATATCAAGGGCCTGCAATTCACCACCATTGGCGGGGTGATCGCCCCGGCACAGGTGGTGATGGAGCTGGTCCCGGTTGATGATGTCCTGATTGCGGAAACCCGGATCTCGACCGAGGATATCGGCCATGTTCATCTGGGCCAGCCGGTCACGGTCAAGGTCAGTGCCTTTGACTTCATTCGCTATGGCGGGATCGAGGGTGAACTGGTATCGATTTCGGCCTCTACTTTTGTTGATGAAGATGGACGTCCGTATTATAAGGGCAAAGTTGCGCTTAATGACGACTCTGTCGGCGAGGGTGCGACAGCTCAGAAGATCATACCCGGGATGACGGTTCAGGCCGATATTCAGACCGGGGAGCGTACGCTTCTTCAATATCTTTTGAAGCCGGTTTATGTCTCTCTTGATCAAGCGTTTAGCGAACGCTGAGCAGAGTTTCTGGTCCCGCTGGAAATGGCTTCATTTCTACTGCCTGGCCGTATATTTCACTGGTTGTACCAGTGGTTCTATACTATAGTATAGATGTGTGGGGCGAGCCTATCCTGTCCTACGCTTTACGGAGAATGGGTTAGATGGCGGACGATCGCAGCAATTCTGAAAACGCACGTCCTGATGACGGTGGTCGGGGGGATCTTGACCATCAGGCCGCACCAGAAGATCTGGAGCGCTCGCTCAGTCAGGATGGTGAGAGTGACGAACTGGTCGAATTGCATGACGACCAGGACAGTTCCGCACGTCCGCAGGAACAGGAATTGGGATCGGTGCATTACGGCACCCAGATCCACAACCCCCAGGCCGAAGAACAGCAGGCCTTCCGCCGCCAGAATGCCGCCGCCCAGCGCCAGGAACGCACCCAGGCCGAAGAGGCAACCGAACAGCAGACCCTGTCGCTCACCGAAAATGCCGAGATTGAAAACAATCTCGATACCGGCGCGGATACCTTCCAAAGCAACCTTGGGAATGCCAGCGCGGATGAAATTTCCCTGCAGTCCGAGCCCAGTGCGGTTGATATGCCGGAAGTTCCGCAGTCGACCAATGACACCAACGAACTGCGCGGCGATCGCGAAGATGATAGCCCGAACGTTGACGAAGGCCTGCGGCCCGATTTCATCGCACCCGTGGAAGAAGTACCGGCCGAAGAAGCCGCTGTCGGCGATGACACGCTTGAAGAAGATGATGAACTGCTTCTTGAAGACGAAATCGACACCGAAGATGAGATCGAGATTGAAGAACCCAAGGTCGCCGATGCGCCGACGCTCAGCGCTGATGATGTGACGGGCGCCGAAGACAGCGCGATCACGCTAGATCTGTCAACGTCGCTTAATGATCAGGATGGCGGCAGCGAAACGCTCTCGATCACGATTTCCGGTGTCCCGGACGGGGCTGTCCTTTCGGCTGGTACGGATAATGGTGATAGCACATGGACGCTCACGCCGGGTCAACTGAGTGGCCTGACCCTGACGCCACCGGAAGATTTCAGCGGCAGCATAGAGCTTGATATCTCGGCGACCAGCCGTGAAGCCAATGGCGATACGGCAACAAGCAGCTCCAGCTTCACCATCGACGTTACCGGTGTCGCCGACGGCGCAACGCTTGACGTTTCCGATGCCAGTGGCCGCGAAGACAGCGCGATCGCGCTTGATATCGATACCGAACTTCTCGACGGCAGTGAAAACCTCGCCATCACCATCGAAGGCGTCCCGGATGGCGCAACGCTATCTACCGGCACCGATAATGGCGATGGGACCTGGACGCTCGATGTTGATCAGCTCGAAGGCCTGACCATCACGCCGGCTGAAAACTTCAGCGGCGATATAGACCTCTCCGTTCTGGTCTCGACCACCGATGGCGATGACAGCGCCGTTGTGATGGAAAACCTCACCGTCGAGGTCGAAGGTGTCGCCGATGCACCAACGCTTGATGTGAGCGACGCAAGCGGCGGCGAGGGTACCGCAATTGCGATTGATATCGACGCGGGTCTGACGGACAGTTCCGAAACGCTGACAGTCACGATCAGTGGTGTTCCGGATGGTGCGACGTTGTCCGCTGGTACGGATAACGGTGACGGTACTTGGACGTTGGGTTCGGATCAGCTTGACGGTTTGACGATCACGCCGGCGGAAGACTTCAGTGGGTCGTTTGATCTTGGTGTAACCGCGATCTCGGCGGATGGATCGGATGTCGCGACCACCACTGACAGCCTCACGGTTGACGTGGCTGGCGTTGCTGATGCACCGACGCTGGATGCCAGTGATGCAAGTGGTAATGAAGACAGCGCCATTGCGCTGGACATCGATGCAGGTCTGACCGATGGCTCTGAAACCCTGACCATAACGATCAGCGGTGTTCCGGATGGTGCGACCTTGTCGGCGGGCACCGATAATGGTGACGGCACTTGGACGCTGGGTTCGGATCAACTTGATGGTCTGACGATTACACCGGCTGAGGACTTCAGCGGCTCGTTTGACCTTGGTGTGACGGCGACCTCGGCCGATGGTTCCGACGTCGCGACTACAACCGACAGCATCACGGTTGATGTGACCGGTGTCGCGGATGCCCCGACGCTCGATATGTCTGATGCATCTGGCAACGAAGACAGTGCGATTGCACTGGATATCGACGCTGGTCTTACGGATTCCAGCGAAACGCTGACCGTGACCATTAGCGGCTTACCAGAAGGGGCAACCCTGTCGGCGGGCACCGACAATGGAGATGGCACCTGGACGCTGGGGTCGGATCAGCTTGACGGTCTGACGATCACACCGGCTGAAGACTTCAGTGGGTCGTTTGATCTTGGCGTGACGGCGACGTCGGCAGATGGGTCGGATGTTGCAACTAGTACCGATAGCATCACCATTGATGTAACCGGTGTCGCAGATGCCCCGACCCTCGACGTCTCTGATGCGAGCGGCAGCGAAGACTCAGCTATCGCGCTCGACATTGCCGCTGCGCTCACTGATTCGAGCGAGACCCTGACGGTGACCATCTCCGGCGTTCCGGACGGGGCGACCCTGTCTGCCGGTGCCGACAACGGAGACGGCACTTGGACACTAGGTTCCGACCAGCTAGAAGGTCTGACGATCACGCCGGCTGAGGACTTCAGTGGTTCGTTTGATCTTGGCGTGACGGCGACGTCGGCTGATGGTTCTGATGTGGCAACGACGACGGGTTCGATCACAGTCGATGTTGCTGGCGTTGCAGATTCCCCGACACTGGATGTCAGTGATGCCTCCGGCAACGAAGACAGCGCGATTGCTCTGGATATTGATGCGGGTCTTACCGACAGTTCCGAAACTCTGACGGTGACCATTTCTGGCGTTCCCGACGGGGCTACCCTTTCCGCCGGGACGGATAATGGTGACGGCACCTGGACGCTGGCATCGAGCCAGCTTGACGGTCTGACGATTACACCGGCTGAAGACTTCAGTGGGTCGTTTGATCTCGATGTGACTGCGACGTCGGCGGATGGCTCCGATGTTGCGACCAGCACGGGTTCGATCACGGTCGATGTTGCAGGTGTTGCTGATGCTCCGACGCTGGACGTTAGCGATGCCTCCGGTAACGAAGACAGCGCCATTGCTCTCGACATTGACACCGGTCTCACAGATTCCAGCGAAACCCTGACGGTGACCATCTCCGGCGTTCCGGACGGTGCAACCTTGTCGGCTGGTACCGATAATGGTGATGGCACCTGGACGCTGAGCTCCGACCAGCTTGAAGGTTTGACCATTACGCCCGCTGAAGACTTCAGCGGTTCGTTTGATCTGGGTGTGACGGCAACGTCTGCTGACGGTTCGGACGTTGCAACCACCACCGGTTCGATCACGGTTGATGTTGCCGGTGTTGCTGATACGCCGACCCTCGATGTATCCGACACCTCTGGCAACGAAGACAGCGCGATCGCGTTGGATATTGATGCTGCGCTTACTGATAGCTCTGAAACGCTGACCGTGACGATTTCTGGCGTTCCCGACGGTGCGACTTTGTCTGCTGGCACGGATAATGGTGATGGCACCTGGACGCTGGCATCGAGTCAGCTTGAAGGTCTTACGATCACGCCAGCTGAGGACTTCAGCGGATCGTTTGATCTTGGCGTGACCGCGACGTCTGTCGATGGCTCTGATGTCGCAACAACAACCGGTTCGATAACTGTTAATGTGGATGGTGTTGCGGACGCTCCAACTCTTGATGTCAGTGATGCCTCTGGCAACGAAGACAGCGCGATTGCCCTCGACATTGACGCCGGTCTCACCGACTCCAGCGAAACCCTGACGGTAACCATCTCCGGTGTTCCGGACGGCGCGACTTTGTCTGCAGGTACCGATAATGGCGGCGGCACCTGGACGCTGGGCTCTGATCAGCTCGAAGGCTTGTCCATTACGCCAGCAGAAGACTTCAGCAGTTCGTTTGATCTTGGTGTGACTGCGACTTCGGCAGATGGCTCTGATGTCGCAACGGCTACCGACAGCATCACGGTCGATGTTGCCGGCGTGGCTGATGCCCCAACCCTCGATGTCAGTGATTCTTCGGGTAACGAAGATAGTGCAATTGCTCTGGATATTGATGCAGGTCTGACGGATTCCAGTGAGACGCTGACCGTGACCATCTCCGGTGTTCCGGACGGTGCAACTCTCTCTGCCGGTACCTATAATGGTGATGGCACTTGGACCTTGGGTTCGGATCAGCTCGAAGGTCTGACGATCACGCCAGCTGAGGACTTCAGTGGCTCGTTTGATCTTGGTGTGACTGCGACCTCTGCCGATGGTTCGGATGTCGCGACCACGACCGACAGCATCACGGTTGATGTTGCCGGTGTTGCTGATACGCCGACGTTGGATGTGTCGGATGCCTCCGGCAACGAAGACAGTGCGATTGCGCTTGATATCGACGCTGGCCTGACGGATAGCTCTGAAACGCTGACCGTAACGATCAGCGGCGTGCCTGATGGTGCGACCCTGTCTGCGGGTACAGATAATGGCGACGGTACCTGGACGCTCGGCTCCGACCAACTTGAAGGTTTGACGATTACGCCAGCTGAGGACTTCAGCGGTTCGTTTGATCTCGGTGTGACCGCGAGGTCTGCGGATGGATCTGACGTTGCAACGACGACCGGTTCTATCACGGTCGATGTTGCGGGTGTGGCGGATGCACCGACGCTGGACGTCAGTGATGCATCCGGCAACGAAGACTCAGCTATTGCCCTCGACATTGACGCTGGCCTGACCGACAGCTCTGAAACCCTGACGGTGACCATTTCCGGTGTGCCGGACGGCGCGACGTTGTCTGCGGGGACCGACAACGGTGATGGCACCTGGACGCTGGGGGCCGACCAGCTTGAAGGTCTGACGATCACACCGGCGGAGGACTTCAGTGGATCGTTTGATCTTGGCGTGACCGCGACCTCTGCCGATGGGGCGGATGTTGCAACCACGACGGACAGCATTACCGTTGATGTTGCTGGCGTCGCGGATGCGCCGACCCTTGACGTATCCGATGCAAGCGGCAACGAAGACGGCGCGATTGCCCTCGACATTGACGCTGCGCTCACTGATTCGAGCGAAACCCTGACTGTGACGATCAGCGGCGTTCCCGATGGTGCAACCCTGTCGGCAGGCACCGACAATGGTGACGGCACCTGGACGCTGGGCTCCGACCAGCTCGAAGGTCTGACGATCACGCCGGCTGAGGATTTCAGTGGCTCGTTTGATCTTGGCGTGACGGCAACGTCGGCGGATGGCTCTGATGTTGCGACGACGACCGGTTCAATCACGGTCGATGTGACTGGTGTTGCTGACGCTCCGACGCTGGACGTCAGCGATGCCGCTGGCAACGAAGATTCAGCTATCGCTCTTGATATCGATGCAGGACTGACGGATTCCAGTGAGACTTTGACCATCACGATCAGCGGTGTTCCGGATGGCGCAAATCTGTCTGCCGGAATGGATAACGGCGACGGCACTTGGACACTGGGCTCGGATCAGCTTGAAGGTTTGACGATCACGCCGGCTGAGGACTTCAGTGGTTCGTTTGATCTCGGTGTGACCGCGACCTCTGCGGATGGATCTGACGTTGCAACGACGACTGGTTCGATCACGGTCGATGTTGCTGGTGTGGCTGATGCCCCGACGCTGGATGTCAGTGATGCCTCTGGCAATGAAGACAGTGCAATTGCACTCGATATCGACGCCGGTCTGACCGACAGCTCTGAAACGCTGACGGTAACCATGTCCGGTGTTCCGGACGGCGCGACTTTGTCTGCTGGTTCTGATAATGGTGATGGAACCTGGACGTTGGGTTCGGATCAACTTGAAGGGCTGACGATCACGCCGGCTGAAGACTTCAGTGGCTCGTTTGATCTTGGCGTGACCGCGACCTCTGCTGATGGCTCTGATGTTGCAACGACGACCGGTTCTATCACCGTTGATGTCACAGGTGTCGCTGATGCGCCGACCCTTGATGTGTCGGATGCAAGCGGCAACGAAGATTCCACCATCGCGCTTGATATTGGTGCGGGCCTGACAGATAGCTCCGAAACGCTGACGGTCACGATCAGTGGTGTTCCGGACGGAGCAACCCTGTCTGCCGGTACAGATAACGGAGACGGCACTTGGACACTGGGCTCCGACCAGCTCGAAGGTCTCACGATCACGCCAGCCGAGGACTTCAGCGGATCGTTTGATCTTGGTGTAACCGCGACCTCTGCCGATGGTTCGGATGTTGCAACAGCAACCGATACGTTGACGGTTGATGTCACGGGTGTTGCGGATGCGCCGTCACTCGATGTGTCTGATGCTAGTGGTAACGAAGACAGTGCCATTGCCCTTGATATTGATGCTGGTCTCACCGACAGCTCTGAAACGCTGACGGTCACCATCTCCGGCGTTCCGGATGGCGCGACTTTGTCGGCGGGGACGAATAATGGCGATGGCACCTGGACGCTGGGTTCAGATCAGCTTGAAGGTTTGACGATTACACCGGCTGAGGACTTCAGTGGCTCGTTTGATCTTGGCGTAACGGCGACTTCGGCAGATGGTTCTGACGTTGCAACGGCAACCGATACCCTGACTGTCGATGTATCTGGTGTCGCTGATACGCCAACACTGGACGTCAGTGACGCTTCGGGTAACGAAGATAGTGCCATTGCGCTTGATATTGATGCTGGTATGACGGACAGCTCCGAAACCCTGACGGTCACCATCTCCGGTGTGCCTGATGGAGCGACCTTGTCTGCCGGTACCGATAATGGTGACGGGACCTGGACGTTGGGTTCAGATCAGCTTGAAGGTTTGACGATCACGCCGGCAGAGGACTTCAGTGGCTCGTTTGATCTTGGCGTAACGGCGACTTCGGCAGATGGTTCTGACGTTGCAACGGCAACCGATACCCTGACTGTCG
>NZ_JBSWYV010000009.1:0-204036 GCF_056161285.1 Thalassospira sp. ABL2_045
TTGCCGTCGTCAGAAAAATGGTCACGATCCTCAATGCGAGAATGCGTGACCACTATGCTTTAATACTTGACGGTTAATACCGCTGCTTTTTCTTATACCCGTTGATGACCGAGAACCGAGAACCGGGCAACAGGCTTCGGCATAAACCAGATTCCGAATCCTCATGTTGCCGACACTGGCAAGCGATGATCTCTTTGTAATAGGAAACCACCCTAAGGGATGGGCGTTAAACCTGCGAACACCCATTCTCAAGGATAGAAACCCTTGAAAAAAACAACTTTCAATTGATACCGTTGTGATTTCACATCAGCATTTCCTCGCATTCAATAATCCGGGGAGAACGTTGCTATGAAATTGTCACGCAGAAGTTTCATCAGTTTGGCCGGTGCCAGCGCCGCTGCCAGCGCAATGCCGTTTGACATCTGGCTTGAAAAACAAGCACGGGCAGCAGGTGTCATGACGCGCTATAGCACGACTTCCCCCGAAGGGAAGGAAATGCTTAAAGTTTACGCCTCTGCCGTCAAGATTATGAAAGGAAAATGGGCTGGTGATCCGCATTCATGGACCTTTCAATGGTACACACATTGGGTTGATGGCAACACGACCAAATCCGATGCGCTCGACACCGTTTATGGCAACAAACCGCCAATAGAGCGTCAACTTGCTGAAGAAATGTGGAACACCTGCCAGGGTCACGGCCCTAACCCCGTTAAATACTTTCTGGCATGGCATCGGATGTTTGTTTTCTATTTCGAGCAAATTATCCGCAACGTAAGCGGAGTTAGCGCGTTCACACTGCCTTACTGGCCGTATGACCAACAAAGTCAACTTTCCATCCCAACCGAATTCAGAGACGGATCTTCGCCGGATTACGGACCACTTTATGTTTCGAACCGGAACTCTGGCATCAATTCCGGATATCCCATGTCAGGTTTAGAGTTCACCTGCATGGCGCAAAAATCTTTTCTACCATCGGGTCGAGAACAGGGGTTCAACGCCAAGCTCAATCAAAATCCGCACGGCACAGTTCACGTTGATGTTGGAACGAGCACGAATATGGGCTCCATTCCCTATGCGGCAAATGATCCGGTCTTCTGGGCGCACCACTGTCAGGTGGACCGCCTGTGGCAAAGCTGGAATGCCGCTGGTGGCAAGAACCCCGATGACGAAAATTTCAAAAATCAACAGTTTGTCTTCGACGACGGGACCGGTATGAGGGTTGTTGCCAAAATTGGCGATTTCCTTAACATCGCAACCTTGAATTACAAATATGATACGCTCATGGATATACCACCGATCGAAAGCCCAATGCTTTTGGCATCTTCGGAATCAGCGCCTGCTTTCTCCGCTGGTGCAATGAAAACGGTGCAAAAACACGGGCCAGAAACAAATATGATTGCAGAGGAAATCTCCGGTGCGATTACACTCGGTAAAGAGCCGGTTCGCATTCCGGTAAACCCCAACGCCAACATGGCCGCCCCGATGGAACTACTGTCAAAAGCGGCACCTGCATCACAAAATATCTACCTCGTACTTCAGGATCTTTATACCGCCGACAGCCCCGGTGTTTCCTATGGTGTATATCTCAACTTGCCAGATGGTGCCAAAGCTGATCCCGCAAGCGAACACTATATCGGAAGCGTCAACTTCTTTAACGCAACTTCCATGCCCGGCATGAAAGGGATGTTCATGACCGACTCTTTCACATTCAACATCACAGACAAAGTGAAAAATCTCGACATGAACAAGCAACTCTCTGATGGCCTGAATGTCACCCTGGCACCATTCGATGCACCAGATGGTCAAAGCAGTCCTAAAATCGGTCGCATCGAAGTCGTTATCGAGTAACCATTTCTACGCGGAACCGGCCATTGATCCTGTTCCGCGTCTGCTTTCTCTGATACGATCAAGCACTCTTTCCCCCGCGTCCGACATGCGCTAAAACCCGGTCATGAACAGACCGATTTACATCACCCCCGAAGGGTTAGAGGCCCTTAAATCCGAACTCGACCACCTTTGGAAAAAGGAACGGCCCGAAGTCGTGGCCGTTGTCCATTGGGCGGCGGGCAATGGCGACCGTTCGGAAAACGGGGATTACATCTATGGCAAAAAGCGCCTGCGCGAAATTGACCGACGTGTGCGCTATCTGCGCAAGCGGATCGAAGATGCCGTGGTTGTCCGCGCCGAAGAACAACCTGATCACCAGCACATTTTCTTTGGCGCACAAGTCACTTACGTCAACGCACGCGACGAGGAAAAAACCATCCGGATTGTCGGTGAGGACGAGGCAGATAGCCTGAATGGCAAGATCAGCTGGATCTCCCCGGTCGCCCGCGCCCTGATGAAATCGGGTGTCGGCGATGTTGTTACCGTTCGCACCCCGGCGGGCGAGGACGAACTCGAAGTCCTTCAAATCAGCTATCCGAAATAGACTGCGGGCCTAGTTTTTCAGCTAGAGACCAAGAATTAAAGTCCTATCCCACCAACGACGACAGAGCCTTGGTTTGGTTGGCAGCATCTCCTGAAAGGGTTCAATGTCCTCAGGATACAAGTCTAAGCTAAGCCTGAGTTTTTTAAACCCTTCCAAAGAAGTCATGTGCAGGCGTTCCCACTTTTCCATTTCGGAAGCGTCGCCAACCGGAACTTGAAAGTTCATTGCTCGAAGGGAGTACATGAACCCATTTTGATTGTTTAAGAGGCATGGATGACAGGGGTCGCCATTCGCACCTACAAAGTTCCAACTGAGTAGCCAGTAAGGAAATGCTCGCTGCTCAGCTTCAAAAAGAAGAACTAGACCTTCAGAAACTGCTTCAATTAGTGAGGTAGCCTCTACACTGTCCAGTTCTTTGTAAATAGAATGATCTATACGCTTTGGATGAGTGATTTCGTTACGTATCTTTTTGAATTCGTTGAACACCAAATCCAAACCAGAGTTTTCGATTACCCGCGCGCCATAAATTCTTTCAACCCAATCTCCCCATTTTTTATTCAGTGGGGCATTTATTTTCTGCTTGATTGAGCGTTCGCTGTACCCTTCCTCACGAAGGAATTTGGTAATTCTTCTATTAAGAAAAACTTCCAAAGTACCCACGGCAAAGTACAAACAAGACCTCAAATGATGATATCGAGCAAAATCATTTTTTGCGACTTGGGCATTGAATGCTTCAAACTGCAACGAGCTAAAGTAGTGCCATTCAATATCACTATTCCAACGCCAAACTTTGTCTGCCATTAACTCAAACCACCACTAGTCGCTTTTGATCGCTATAGGACTAAGAATTCATTTTAAACTCATAGTAGTGAGGCAGTCTAACCTCAAACGACCAACCCATTCACATCCGGCTTTTAACCCGCCTTGTTGGTTCTGCCACCTGCGGGTCGTCGGGCCAGTAATGCTTGGGATAGCGTCCCTTCATCTCGGCCTTTACCTGCGCATAGGACCCGTTCCAGAACCCGATCAGATCACTTGTCACCTGAATGGGCCGTTGGGCCGGGCTAAGCAGATGCAATGTCACGGCCACCTTGCCGCCCGCAATCTTTGGGGTTTCGGTCGCACCGAACATTTCCTGCATACGGACCGGCAAAGCGGGTGTTTCACCGCTATAATCAATGCGGATATTTGACCCGGTCGGCACTTGCCAATGGGTTGGGGCCAGGCGATCCATTTCCTGTCGCTGGTTCCAGTCGATCCCGGCGAGCAATGCCTCGGACAGGTTGATCTGTTTAAGCTGGCTGCGTTTCGTGATCCCGCTCAGATAGGGTGCGATCCAGTCTTCAAGCGATCCCAACAGGCCGTCATCAGACACATCGGGCCAAGCATCGCCATCGACGCGATGCAAGAATGCCAAGCGTTCACGCAGACCGTTCGCGGCCTTGTCACATGGCAGGCAATGCAGGCCAAGCTTGCGAATACCCTCGATCATGGCCGCAACAATCGCCTCGGGATCGGCTTCGTCATGAGTGGCTTTTTCTTCCAACACCAGCGCGCCAATCCGGCGCTGCCAGCGGGCGGCCACCGCATCGCTTTGACTGTCCCAGAAGACTTCTGTACCTTCGGAAATCTGATCGGCAAAATGGGTTTCAAGGGTGGCGCGCGCCACCGGGGCGGCAAGGTAGATCTTCGCCTCGCGCGCTTGCCCATCAAGTTCGGCGACTGCGATATAGGGCTCAGAGGCCAAGCTATCTTCATTGGGCAAAACACCACCGCGTCCACCGGACAGCCGATAGCGCGCGTCCTTGCCCTTGCGCCGTTCGCCAATCCGGTCGGGATAGGCAAAGGCCAGAAGCAGCCCGACCTCATCGGCGTGATCAACCTTCGCGCCCGCCGATTTATCAAGCCCGGCCCGTTTGACAGATTCGCGCAACCGGCGGGCAAGCTGCTTGGCGGCCTCAGCGATCATTTTGGGGGCGCGGCCCTTCTGGATGACCTCCACCCGGATGCGCAAATCCGCCCCGCGCCCGCGCATGAAGTCACGATCAGACAGGAGTGCCGCCAAGGCACAGGAGACCTCCTCAAGACCAAGCTGCGCGCCACGCAACATCATATGAGCCAATCTGGGATGCACCGGCAGTCCGGCCATGGCCGTGCCCATCGGCGTAATGCGGTTTTCACCATCAAGCGCCTCAAGCCCACGCAATACATCACGCGCTTGATCGATCTTGGCGGCGTCCGGCACATCAAGCCACGGCAGGGTTTTGGGGTTCGTAACACCCCAGCGCGCCAGCTCCAGTGTCAGGGGGGCCAGATCGGCATCAGATATTTCGGGCGCGGTAAAGGGCGCACGCGCGCGCTGTTTATTTTCCGGCCACAGGCGATAACACACGCCCGGCTCCAGTCGCCCGGCACGGCCGCGGCGTTGTTCGGCACTGGCTTGCGATGACTTGACCGTCACCAGCCGCGTCATGCCCGATGCCGGGTCGAAACGCGGCAATCGTTGCAGGCCGCTATCGACCACCACCCGGATGCCATCAATCGTCAGTGACGTTTCGGCAATGGCCGTCGCCAACACCACCTTGCGCTTGCCGTCTGCGGCGGGCTGGATCGCGATATCCTGCGCCTTGGCATCCATCGCGCCATAAAGCGGGGCGATGACGACATCCCCTCCGACAGCGTCTTTCAGGGAACTTTCCACCCGGGTGATTTCGCCCTGCCCCGGCAAGAAGGCCAGGATCGATCCGCTTTCCTCGCGCAGGGCAGTTTTGATCGCGGATGTCATTTCCGCGTCAATGCGGGTATTGCCCCATTTATCGGGCTTTGTCGGGATATATTTCGTTTCAACCGGATAGGCACGGCCTTCGGATGTGATGACCGGGCAGCCGCCCATCAGATCGGCAATCGGCCCTCCATCGAGGGTCGCGGACATCACCACAAGGCGCAGATCATCACGCAGCGCCCCTTGCGTTTCGAGTGCCAAGGCGAGGCCCAGATCGGCATCCAATGATCGTTCATGAAATTCGTCAAACAGAATGGCGGCGATGCCGGGAAGTTCCGGATCATCCTGAATCATGCGGACCAGAATGCCCTCGGTCACGACCTCGATCTTTGTATCCTTGGACACCTTGCTATCGAACCGCACGCGATAGCCCACACGCCCGCCAACCGCCTCGCCCAGCAACTGCGCCATGCGTCGTGCACTCGCACGTGCGGCCAGGCGCCGGGGCTCCAGCATGATGATCTTCTGATCCCCCCGCCATGCGCAGTCCAGCAATGCCAAGGGCACCTTGGTCGTCTTGCCCGCCCCCGGTGGGGCCTGCAACACGGCATTGGTGCCGTTTTCCAACGCGGAAATAACATCCGGCAGGACGGCATCAATTGGCAGGGTGGGAAAATCTGAGTTCATTGCAATTTATTAATCACACGAGGCGAACAGGTTCGCCATATTGCTCCAATAAAGTATCGGCAGTGAGGAGCAATATGCCCTCCGCCTTTGCTTGTGCAATCAGAATGCGATCAAATGGATCCTTATGCACCGGCGGCAGCGTATCAACAGTGATTGCATGCTCACTTACCATCGGGAGTTCCAGATATCCGTTATCAAGCATCGCTCGGCGAATAAGCCTTGGGTTCGCCTTGAAGTCGGGCCTTTCGAGCGCATTCTTGATCGTGATTTCCCAAATATTGATCGGACTGAAAAGAAGCTCATTCTCCGAATCAGAAATCATCTTGCGGGCCTCAAGGGATAAACGATCACTGCCCTTTGCGGCCCACAAGATCAGTTGGGTGTCGAGCAAGAGTTTCATCAGCCAACACCGAACATTTCTTCAATTTCATCCTGACCCATACGGTCGAAATCATCCGGAACCAGAATTTCTTCGTCTTTCAAAAAACCGATACGTTTCGGGACCGTTGCATTCTCCTGATAGGCTGACATTTGCACGACAGGCTTGCCCGCCTTTGCAATGACAAGCTGTTCACCACTCATGACGCGCGCGATCAGGCGCGACAAATGTGTTTTTGCCTCATGAATGTTAACGATGCCCATCACATCCTCCAACTAGACTAAGTTAACTTAGTCTATATTATTTCTGCGCAGAATACGATTGGGATTTCACAAAAACAATCCCGCGTTCACCACCAATCCGCTGTAAGGTCTTCATCCCGCGCGTCAGGCCATAAAGCGTTTCCATCGCCCCTTCAGCTTTGGCACGCGATGCGGCGGCGCGCGTGATGTCGTAAAGCGCGCGAAATTCTGCCTCCGGCAGGTTGCGCAAAGCGGTCTCGGTTGCCGCCCGCGTTGGATCGGGATGGGCAAAACGCAGCGGCTTGGTCGGGTCAAATATCGGCATGGCTTTATCGGTCAGGTTCGACTGATTCGGGTCTGTTCTCTCTATCACGATTGACAGCGCCCAGACCATCCAGGCTTGCGTCCAGCGCATATAGTTTCGCCGATCCGGCCTGCCGTGCTTACTGATCCCGGCAAAAAACAGATCGCGCTCTGGATCAAAAAGCTTTTCTGCCGCCCAGCTCGCCACCCGCATCGCCCCATCGGTATCGCCAAACCGGATCAGGCTCGCCATCGCCTGCGCCACGGCATGGGCATCAAGATACCCATCGCGCCCGGCGAAGCTTCGTGGCAGGCCATCATGATCAAAGCACTGCTCTTGATAAAACTGCCACCCACGGGCATTCGCATCTTCAAGCCCGCCCGCACTCGGCGCCCGAAGGCGATCAAGCAGATCGAGAACGTAGCCCGTGTGAAACCCATCCACGAACTGGTGGTGGGATCGCGTGCCGTAAGCCCAACTGCCATCCGACCTTTGTGCGGCGACAACCCGCTCTACCGCCCGCGTCGTTTTGTCATTTGGCCCGACCATCCGATGCAACGCAAAGGCGGCCCACAGGCTGGCATTATGGATTTCAACATTGGTGTGATCGAAATAGGCAAAATAGCCATCCTGCCAGAGCTTGTTTTCAATGAACCCTACCGCCTGTTGGAGGGCGGGATGATCCGCTGCAAGTCCGCCTTCAATCAGGGCATCCACAACGAAGCTCGTGACAATCGCATTACTTTGATGGCGTTTGGCGTGAAAGGCGCGCGCCTGCCATTCAAACGGATATCCCCAGCCGCCATCGGGATTTTGCATACCCAACAACTGATCGCGTACATCACAAAGCACCTCCCCTTGCGCCGCCCTGCCCAGCAAAGCCAGCGTCTTGGGATTGACCATCGGCGGGATACGAACCGCCTTGCGCACAATATCTGGCCCCCGCTTGATCGCCTGCAGCCAAGCCAAGCGCGCAAGACGAAACCGCCCAAGCCCGCTTGCGCGAAACACCGGACTTTCAAGCCCGTCAAACGGATCAGCCCCGGCAAAATCAGCCGCAATCATGCGCGCAAGCACCCGGTCCCGGACATCAATCAGATGATCCCTATCCATGCTTTGATCCCTCACGCGCAGCAATTCCGGCAGCCATGCCGCAGCAAATCAGGTAATGCCCGTAATTCAGCGTATTATCTGTCACCATGGTCAGCATCACCGACAGCAGGATACAGATCGCAAGGCGCGCATGACGCAGAGCCCACAGCATCACACCCCACCCCGCAAGCCAAAGCCCGCCCCCCAGAAAACCGGTTTCAAACAAGATGCGAAAATGATCGTTATGTAGCGCCCCAAACGAGGCAAAGGATTGATAACCCGACAGGATTTCTTCCACCGCGCCGGCCCCGAAACCAAGCCATTTTTGCCCGTTTGACCCGCCTTGCCACAGCCCCCAGAAATCCTGCCAGAAGACCAACCGGCCAGTGCCGTGGGTCAGAAACAGCCGCGGCAGATAAAGGGCCGCCAGCCAAGCGAGACCTGCGAGCACAACGCCACCAACAAGCCAGGTCATCGCACGGGAAAACCGGATCATCCCGATCAGATTGACCAGCATCGCCAAAACCGCGATCCGCGTCTGGCTGAGCAGGATGGCAACACCGCTTGCTGCCGCCAGCACCCCATGCCCCCGTCCCCGGCCAACCGAACAGAGCGCAAACAGGCCCAGAAACAGAAACGGCTGATTAAGACGCAGCCCCTCATGCGTCATCTGAAACGAACTCGAAAGCAGCAGATAAAGCACAAGCACCGGCACCATCACTTTTAGACTGCCCCGCCCGATCACGAAACCAACCAACAGCCCGACAGGCAGCATCAAAAGGTTGCCGATTAAGCGGAGCTTTTCGAGGCTTGCACCAATCCCCGTGGCGATCACGCCGATCATTGCCGCAAGGATCAACGCCCCCGCCAGAAAATCGCCCCCAATACGGCTGCGACGCGCATAGCTGCACAAAACAGCAATCCAGAACCCCAGCAGAATAAGCTTCGCGGCCATCCCGCCAGCCGCAATCAGCCAAAGCGACGCCCCCATCGCGAGATTACCGAGGAACACCAGCCAGAGCGGTAAAGATACTGCTTGGTCGGCAGCACTCAGGCCTCGCCCGCTGTCAATCGGGGCCACAGAAACGCTTCCTCTCATGGTTCGGCACCACATGCAAGCAACGCGACAGGCTGCGCAAATTCAGCTAGGCTAAAGCTCTTGATTTCAAAGAAGATTGGCAGACCTTGATGCTCTGGCTGGCGCAAACCTGTTTGATGGCGCAGATCATTCTCGCCCCGCTGATGTTGGGCGGGCTTCGTCCTTGGGCACTTGCCGTTCTGACCATCCTGACGGGTCTTGGCGTTCTGGCGATCTGCCTGCGCCCCGGCCCGGTTCTGGTCGGCAAACACCTGCGCTATCTCTGGCTGGCAATCGCTGCATGGATCGGCTGGTCTGCCCTTCAAAGCCTGCCCATCTGGCCCGCTCAGGCATATCCGTTCAATGCGCCGCACATCGCACTTGCGCCTTATGGCTGGCTGAGCGTAGCCGCCTATCTGATCTGGCTTGGCGGCATAATCACCCTGACAGCACTGGTTGCACGATTTCAGCCCCGCCTGCCCCGCGTCATTGCCCGCACTATCGTGTTTGCATGCGCTCTTCAGGTGGTCCTGGCGGCCAGTGCCGCGCTGATGGGATGGCAAACCACATTCTGGTTTGCCAAACAGGCCCATCTGGATGACTGGACCGGCAGCTTTGCCAATCGCAATGCCTTTGGCACCTTGATGGGGTTTGGCATTGTGACCTGCCTGTTTCTCTATCAGAAGACCCGTGCGGTCGGTTTCACCAAACAGCTTGATCGTGCGGGCGGGTGTTTGGCTCTGGCGATGATCTTCGCCGTCGCCCTTATTCAAAGCCACTCGCGACTGGCTTTCGTCTTGGCAATGTCTGGCGGGGCGCTGTTTGTCATTCTGACACCCCGCACGCACACCAGCAGACTCATGCGATTGTTTGGAGTTGCTTTGGGCTGCATCGCAATCATCGCCATGACCGCCATCGCATCGCCAGAGCTGCTGGGCCGCTTCACTGATCTTGGCCGCAGCGATCTGATCCAGCGCGATGATCTTTGGGCCTCGGCCTTGCAGGCGATTTTGGATCGCCCCATCACCGGCTGGGGTGCGGACAGTGTGGCCCTTGTCATTGCTCATTTCGCCACCCCGGACCTGAACACCCATGCAAACTGGTTTAGCAGCCATAACCTATGGCTCGACGGGGCGATCGCATTTGGCCTTCCGGTCATACTGATCCTGTTTGCCACAATCGTCATCACCGCCAAGACTGCGATTACCACTGTCCAACAGACAGACACCCGCGCCCTTCTGATCGCCTTCATTTTGATGGGACTGATTGGCAGCATCGGTGACTGGGTCATAATTATGCCGGCCCTTATTCTGCCAATGGTGATGCTGAGGATGGCGTGTTTAGAAGATGCGCTTGCAGGTGATCACGCAACGCCCGAACCCGCGGATCACGCGGTGCAACCGCCACTGCCTGATCGAGCAATTTTGCGCTAGCCAACAAATCCTGCTCCATCAGCGTTTCAGCCTTCAGCCCCAGCAAAAACGGATCAAACGGCCTTTTCTCTAGTCGCGTCTCGACAACAGTCCGAAGCCGTTCATCGTCGTTTGATGCAAGTGCATTCATAAGCTCCCGCACCTCCCGCTCAGCAACCAATCCGCTCCCATTGGCAAATCCAGTGCTCTTGTCACCAAGCTGCGAGAGCGCCCTGCCCTCCAACACCAAGACAATGCCGCCAGAACCGAGCAAGAGGAGCCCTATCGCCATCAACGCAAGCTTCATGTCATCTGCCCCTTGGGCGTCATCTCTGGTTGCGCCTTGCCATAGGCCGCACGGGGCTGGGCGCCATTCAGGACAACGCCTTCAGGGACAATCGCGGCCGCCCGCAATTGTGCCAAGGCCTGGGTGATATCGCGACGTTTGCTGTGTGCACAGCGCAGGGTGAACAGCCTGATATCCGCCAGGCCCAGCGCAATCACCCCATCCGCCACCGACAGGATCGGCGGTGTATCGACAATCACATGATCAAACCGGGTGCGCAGGCGCTGGATCAAATTTGGCAACTGCCCGTCAATCATGCCCGTCGCAAGGCTTCCCGGCACCGGCATGCGCGCCCCCAGATAGCAATAGCTTTCACCATCGCCCTGCCCAGCTAGCGCATCATCAAGCTCGGCAATGCCCGAGATCACATCGGTGAGATCGGCGACCTTTTCCCCGTCATAGGGTCGCGATACTGGCGGTGCCGGGTCATGCAAATCCGCATCAAGAACGATCACCGACGCCCCGAGACCTGCCAGCTTTTCGGCCAGTGCATGGGCAATGTGGCTTTTGCCATCGCCAGAGAGTGCCGAACCCAACGCGATCACCTGCCCGTCCGTGCGGTTTGGTGTTTCAGCATCCCGCGCCTGCGCCATGATCCGCATCAGAACCGCCAGATGCCCAGCGGCCTCATCATGCGCGGAGGCCAGTTTGCCTGAACCAGTTTGGTCCGTAATGCGGGCAAAAAGCGGGATGCCCAGCGCTGTTTGCGGATCGAATTCATCATCAATGCTTTGATCGAAATAATGCCGCAGCAAGGCAGCAACCACAGCCGCAAACATAGCGATCATGATGGCCAGCATCGCCAGATCGCGCCTAGCTGGAAATTCGGTTACCATCGGTAATGTCGGCGCACGCAAGATTGTGGCATCGCCATGAAAGGCCGCCATTTCGCGGCGAAGTGACTGCACCTGCTGGCCCAGTTCCTGAAGGTTCGTGCGTGCCATAGCGACCGACCGGTTCAAGGCCGTCTGCCCCGTAACGCTTGTATTACGAAGCGCCATCCGATCTTCCCAGCGATTGCGTTGGGCTGTGATCAGTCGAAGCTTTTCTTCCGCCCCGGCAAGGGCAATATCCATCTGATCAGCAACACTGCTTGCCGCCGCCGCAAGCTCGCTTCGCAGATCATCCAGTTCGCGCTGCTTGCCCTGCATGATCGGATGTTTGGGGCCATAGCGCTGGTCAAGGCCGACAAATTCCTGCTTTTGCATTTCAAGCTGGGCCGAGATCTGGCTCACGCGTGGATGACTTGCGACATCGGATATGGCCAGAAGATCATCAAGATCCGCTGCATCCATCCGGCTTTCGCGCGCCAGTCGAAGGCTGGCAACCTCCTGCCCCAGTTTTTCAGCCTGCTCATCAAGCGCATAGATGCGATCAAGCATTCTTGCACTTTCATCGGCATCAAGAATACCGGCCCCGCTTTGCAAGGCAGCCAGATCATTCTCGAGCCGCGCCAATTCATCTTGCGCTGTTTCAAATTGCAGCTCTGCCTCGGACAGTTGCCTGCGAATGGTGGCCTTTTGTCGATCTTCACGTTGCCAAAGATAGCTCTCGACAATTGCTGACAAGACCTGTTGTGCTGTTTCGGGCTGCTTTGCGCTGAAAGCAACTTCAATCACCGCCGCATTGCCAACCCGCGCAGCTTCAAGTCCGTTTCGCAGATGAAGGGTCGCGACTGTTTCCGGGTCACTCAAAACGGGCGCGTCCGTCCCTCCGGCGACGATTTCGGCAAGCTGTTCAAGGATGCCGGCGCTCGCCTCCGCACTACTCAGCGAAACACCCTCTCCACGCAAAACCGACAGTGCAGCTGACAGCGTTTCCTCGCCTCTGATCTCGGCAATCCCGGTTTCGATTTCTTGTGCTGTGACGGTGCGTTGATCCGTGCCGGGGATATCGGCCGAAAGCCGTTCTGCGACCTGCCTGTCTTGTGAAAAGCCGATCTCCGCGACAGAACGATAGACGCCCTGCCAATTGGCAATCGCTGTCAAAAGCACAATCAGAACAAAAACAAAGGCCAGTGCCACCACGCCGCGCCGTTGCCAGAGAATACGCAACAAATCCCGCAAGGAAGGATCAAACCGTTCTGTATTGGCGCTCGCCAAACTGCCGGGAGGGTTCGGACGCTCTTTCATCGCGGACTGCCATCCTCAAGCTCTGTGATCCCGGTTGAGTCTTCGTAATCCCTTACCCCCCAAAGGCGGTTGGCCCGCGGATTCCGGACACCACCAGCAAAAAGGCTGGTGTAGCGCCGTTCTTTTCGGGCTTCGCCCCCGTCCGCCGCGCCCACAAAGCGCGATGGCGCACCACCTTCGATATTTGCACTGAACGCTGATTGTGCCTCGGCAACAGCAATGGGCTGGTTTGACGGGCGCTCAAACAGTCGCTCCGCCAAGACTGTCGCATCACTGCGCACAACACGAACAATCCGTTCAGGATCAGGATGCAATTCCATCAAACGCAAGACCACCCCGCCCAGAATGGTCTCGAACAGAAATCGACTGGTCCCGCCCCCAATGACGGCATCAAACAGGCCGAGTAATAGTTGGAGGCTGCTTTCTGTTGCCTGCCAATCGACAATGGCTTCTTCCGGGCGACCGTTCTCCGACAGCACGCTGGACAGAAGCGCATCAACCAGCAGCGTGAGATCCTCTTGATCCTTGACCTTGGCAATCTCGGTTTCGATCCAACTGATGGCTTCCTGCCGGTTTTCCGGATCAAATTTCAAACTCGTCACCGGCTGTGCCTGCAGTTGCGAAACAGGAAACAGTGTCGCCAGCGCTACCAGCGCCACAACAGCGATCACTGCTCTGCGCACGGCACGGCGAAAACGTTTGAATTGGAAACCTGCGATCCGGGGCAAGACAAGCCTTGCAAAGGCACCAAGACCCCGAGCATATCGCGGGACCATGTAGCGGGGCTGACACAGGATGCGCCAAAGGAACTCCAGACCAACCCGTTGCCAAATCGTCGGGGCGCGACGGACTTTACCGGCCAACACATCAAAAGCCCCACCAACTCCCATCGCAAAACGACATCCGGTTTGGGGCGCATAGTGATCGACAAACAATTCCTTGCGCGGTGATGGCAGGGCCACGAAAAGGGCGTCCGGCTTGGCCCGTGCCACGCATTCGGCCAGGTTTTGATCATCCATCTCATAGCCGTGATGAGTACCCACAATGATCAGTCCGGGATAAAGGACGAGCAATGTCACTTTCAACTGATCCAAGACGTCTTGGCGCGCACCCAACAAAAAGACGCGCATTCCGTCCTGCGCGAATTGCGCCAGAAGATCGGTCATAAGATCAATACCCGTCACCCGCTCAGACACCCTGATCCCCATAAGGCGCGCCGCCCACACAATCCCCATGCCGTCGGCCGACAGACAATCTGCACGGGACAGGGCGGCAAAAAGCTTGTCATCACGCAAGGCAGCGGGAAGTTTGCTCGCGTTCAGGCTGTGATGGCGAAAACAGTCTCGGCTGTCCGTCCCGACACCTTTGCCGAGCGTCTTGCTGATATCCGCACAGACTTGGGCGCGTCGTCGCATATCAAGCGGCAAGCCGAAAAAGGCCGATCTTTGCCCTGAAATCTCGTCGCGCATGCACCACCCCTGTCACCCCGCCCGACATAGCCACAGACCGGCGAAAACAGCCATCTACACTTTAAGGTTATGGCTAATTGGTTGAAGATAATGGTAACTTATGATTGAACGACAAACAATATTAGCATCTCAAGGTGACCATCGCAGTGAGGGTGACTTTACTGACAAACCTTGTGCCACCCTACCGATCTGCGGCCTATGACGCGCTTCATCATCGCGCGAATGCGCAAGGCGGCGGCTTGCGCGTTCTGTGTACCCAACGCCGTGAACCGCAGCGCAATTGGTCAATCGCCAAACCGGCATTCGAACACCTGACATTGCCCGGTGTGCAAATTCCGCTGGGGGAAAATCGTACCTTCACTGTTCCGTTTGGCGTCACACGCACGCTTTCAGCCAGCCCGACCGATGCCTTGATATTGGCTGGCTTCGGCATGGCCCAATGGCAAGCTCAGAACTGGGCACTGAAACGGGGCATCCCAACCATTTTGCAATTTGATGGCTGGTCGGGCTCTGATGCCGCCTACGCAAATCCCGTTCGGCGAAAATTGCGCCGGATGATGATTGCACGTGCCAGCGGATATATCGCCGCCAGTTCGCGTGGGGCGGCATGGTTTGAAAGCCACGGCGTTGCCCGCGAGCGTATCTGGATTGCCCCCATTCCTCCATCATTCGAGTTGCCAGACGCCAAAGCCAACAAACCAATGGCGGAACGACACTTTGACCTGGTCTGGTGTGGTCGCACGACATCATCCAAAGGCTTTGATCTCTTTATCACCATCGCCGACGCACTATCCAAAACCGGCATTGCCCAGCGAATTGCCATTGTTGGCAGCACGGATGTCGCAAAAACAATCGCGACATTGAAAGTATCGGGCATCAGTGATCAGGCAGACGTTTTCGGACAACTCCCACCCGAACAACTCCCGGCCATTCTGAGCAACAGCAAGCTCGCACTTTTTCCAAGCCGCAATGATGCCTATGGCGTTGCAGTCATTGATGCAATTGCATGTGATGCGGTCGCACTGGCAAGCCCGATGACAGGATGTGCCCCGGATATTTTGCGGGAACCGGAAATCCTGCCCATCGATGAACCCGGCCGATGGATCAACACCTGCGAACAGCTTCTGGGCACCCCCACCCTTCTCAAAACCACGCACCAGCACCAAGCCAAGGCGATTATCCGCAACAATCCCGTCCATCATGGCGAGACAATGTGGAACGTCATCAATGACGCAGCACCCGACAAATCGGAAGCGCGGCAATGGGGATAATCAAGCCACTTCCCAAAACCTGTTCTGGCCCGCCGGTCTGGCTGATCAGCCGCGTTGATCAGGCCAGCATTCTCGCCCAACATCTCGCCAATCAGAAAAGACTGGTCCGCTGGGACAGCTTCTGGCGTCACGACGGCACCGGACTTGTGCAGCCTCGCTCCCGCAATGTTGACGCAGCGCTATCGAACATTCCGGGCCGTCATCTTCTACCCGATCTGCTTGGCAAAACGGCTCAAACGCTTCGCTTGCCTGCCCGCAATCTTTATTCCGACATTCCGCTGTCACTACTCGCTGCCGCTAACCCGCCAAAGGCCAGCATTCTGCATGGTCAGGGCAATTACAGCCTGCCTGCCATGCGCCGGGCCAAGGCCCGCAATATGATCACGATCTCGGATGTGACCGGCCAGTTGGCAGAAATTCGTCACGCACAAGTCGCCGACGAATATGCCGCCCACGGCAGGAAATATCGCGAAATATCAGCGTTCCTTGCCAGACGGCGCACCGCCGAAGCCCATTACGCCGACGCCGTCTTTGCCCCGTCCGATGCCGTCGCGAATGGCTTGGAACGCGCTGGCATTGCGCAAGAAAAGATATATCTGATCCCCTTCATGTCGCGGCATTGTCAGGCGCTGCTTGCGCGACAACGCACAGAACGCGAGGACACCACCTTTCGCCTGCTTTATGTCGGCAACCTGTCCCTCGCCAAGGGTACCGCGCATCTTCTTGCCGGCTGGAAAATCATTCGCCGTCAATTCCGGCACCGCGCTGAACTGTTCCTGATTGGTGCCGCACAACCCTGCGCAAAGGGATTGCTCTCCAACCTGCCTGACGGCGTCAAATGGCTTGGCCCGTTGCCCCATGATCAGGTCGCAGAACACATGCTCTTGGCGAATGTTTTCATTTTCCCCAGCCTGACAGAGGGCAGCAGCCTTGCCACCATGGAGGCCATGGCAGCAGGTTGCGCGGTGATCACCACATTTGATGCCGGAAGCCCTATCATCAACCATCAAAGCGGCCTGATCATCCCTCCGCGCGACGCCACCGCACTGGCGACGGCCACAAGCACCCTGATCACCCAACCGGTCATGCGCCAAAACATCGCCCAAACCGCCCGCGATCAAATCGCACAAGACCTTCAACATGCCTATGGCACCCGTGTTGATCAGGCCTATGAAACCATCCTGTCGCGCCATGGATAGAGGATTAACCGCCATACAGTCGGGGCTTTATCCGCTGTGGCTGATCGCGGCGAACGTGATCGCGCGCCTGGGCGGCATGCTGATCCTTGTGCTGATCGGGCATGCCTATTCTCAAAGCGATCTTGGGCCTTATTTCGGGTTACTCGCGATGATCGGTCTCGCCGTCACAGCGACCCAAGCTGGCAGTGGCCCGTTTCTGGTAAGGCTTGCACAAAGCCGCGCCTTTCGATCATCCGCACTTGTTGTGGTGCTGCGTCTGGTGATTGCGATGATTGCATCTGCGCTGATCATCGCGATGACAGATATGACGCTCGGGTTTTATTGGCCGCTCGCCCTTATCCCACTGGCCGCCGCCCTTTCCCCCGACTGGGTTGTTGCCGCCAACACCCGCTTTTCACGACTTGGCGGGATTACTGTCGCCGGGCAGGCCGTCGGAATTACCGTTGCGCTCTGGGCTTCGCTAACTCAATCGCTTCTAGTGCTTTATCTCATTGCACCGGCGATTTCACTGGCAAGCTTGGCCTTTTCAACAGCATTCGCCTTCGAGCGCCTCCCAACCCGGCCCGATGAATCCGTCCAGATCGGTCGTGGCAGCCGATTTGGCCTTGTTGGCTTCACATTATTGGCGGGCTTCTTGCCAAACCTCGACTTTGTGCTGTTGGGCGCGGGAAATGACGCATTATTTATGGCGCAACGGATTTTCCTGTTCTGCGCCGGTTTAATCGCTGCCATTGCCGCAACCCTGTTTGCCAAACAACAAACAGGGAGATTGCGTGACATCTGGCTTTTGGCGCCGATGGCCACGGTCTCCGGGCTCTTATTCTTCTTTCCAGATACAGTCGCCAACCTTGTCTATCACGCTCCGTCACATGATCTGGTCAATATCCTTCAGTTGGGTTCTGCCTGGCCATTGTTGCTCGCACTTCTGAGCCGACAAATCCTGATCCTGCAGGAGGTTTCTCAGGTCAAATGGGTGGGATGGATCTGCCTTGCTGTGATGGCAATGTCCGCAATCAGTATACCAACCTTTGAGACCTCAACTGACATCATGACGCTGATCGTATTTCGGATGGCGTGTCTGGTCGTGATCCTGTTTGCTTGCCAAAAAGTCCTGAGAAAACGGCGGGTCTTGGCATGAAACACCTCACAACCAAGATCTCGAACCACAAACTGATCCACGGCCAATATGGCGACATCCATTTTGGACCTTGGGGACTGGAATGCTCGGACCAGCAGTCCTTTGTCACGATCACAGACCAGCCCAGAAATGCCATCAATCAAAGTGACATCTGGCACCTGTCACGTGGCCGGTTGCAGATCGCATATGCAACCGAGCAAACATCTGCGAACACAGTCCGGCTTCGCCTCTCGGTTCAGGCACTTGATGACATCCTGCTGCAAGACGCCGTGATCCGGCTGGTGTTTGACAAAAGCGCCATCAAACATGGGATCATTGCCGATAAGAAATTCACCCACAGCAATAGCGACAAATACCGCCTTTATCCCGCCAAGCAGGCGCAGCTGGTTGGAAAGGATGGCGCGACCATCACCGTCCGCCTTGACGAGGCGAATGGTGCGGGCCGGTTTGATCCATACATGTATCTGCGTGACCGCGATGATCACTGGATCATTCATGCCCGCCTGTTACCCCGTGATCCGGTTGATCAGGTCTGGCTTCGCTGGGCAAACCGCTTTTTCACGCTTTCTGCGCCAGAAGCTGCTTCACGTTTTATCTGGCGCATGCTACCGATCAAACGACTGCTGTGGCGCTTGCGCGAACGTATGGGGCGACATTTTCCGGAGATACAGGCGGTACCGCTTAATCGCCTAAAGGCCGGCCAGTCAATTGGTATGGAGGTGACATGTCACTTCCACTGAGAAACGAAAATATCCGTAATCTCTGCCAAAATCTGGCCCACCAGATCGCTGGGGATTTGGCGACGCGCCAACACCCGAACGGACAGTTCGAACAACCGGATTTCTACGCCAAAGCCTTCGCCATCAATCTCTGGACCCGGGTCGATCCAGACCGGTTTGCACCAAATATTGAACGCGCGCTGGTTGCCCTCACATCAGAAGCGAAGGACAAAACCTACCACCGAGAATTCATCGAATATGCGCTGCGTGATACGCCGGGACTTGCCCCCAAGACAATCCGTGAGATCCTGCGTGACGCCAAACAGCAATGTCCGGACGTTGCCAATTGGCAATTGCTCGGCCAGATCAATCGCCACAAACGACAAAACGGAATTCTGGCACGCCTCATCAACCTTGCCCTTTTCGCGCTTATCAAGCAGCGCTATTGGCGCGCCCCGTTTTTCCTTGATCGACCGAGTTGCTTTTCAGGGCAATACCACGCCTTTTGCGTTGCCCTTTTATCCGATAACGAAGACCCGCGACATCAACGCATCACAGATCGGGCGACGGCAGCGCTCGCAGAACTGACCGGCACGCATGGTTATGCAAACCTGCTCGGCCGTGGCGCGGGACAGAGTTTTGGCGCGACCTGTGCGCTCTATGTCTTGCTGAAAGCCGAATATCTCGACGCGGCAGACGCAATCCTTCATCGCATGGAAGACGCCCACCGCAAGTCTGGTCAAATCCCGCTCAACCTTCTCGCACCAACACCGCTGCCGAAACAGCCCGGGCCCGACAATCCGGAAACACCGGGATGGTACAGTTATAACCACCATGACGATTACCTCGCCTTTGCAGGCTATTGGCTGCTCAAAGCTGCACAGATTCCGACCGTGCAAAATCGCCAATCGCCTGAAGCAGCAATCAAGATTTCCGCATTTGTCGCGCAGTTTTCATCCCCTGACTATCACGCGCAAATGACGCTTTGCGGCAAACAGGGTTTTGATGTTTCAGGAGCACCGGTGATTATTTCCGGCCAAGGGAAATCAGCCCGTATTCTTTTACCGCCAACTGGCGGCGAACAGGATATCCCAAGCCTTTATGAACCGGGTTCAATCCCACTTCCCGCCATTGCAGAACGTAACTTTGCCCACTTCCTGCGTGCCCGCCAGATCGATAACAACCGGGTTGAGGTAAAGTTTGATCTTGCCGGTGTCATCGGTCACAGACAGATCGCATTCCAGAAAACGAGCGTTGTCATCACCGACCATGTTCCCGATCACCCACCGGGTGAGGTCGATCTCTTCCGAATTCTATTGGATGGCAAGATCGACCTTACACAGCCTAGTCCGGACACCCTCGTCTGCCCACAGCTCGGGATCAACATCACTGCAGATGCGCCTCTTCAAATCACCCCAAATGCGGCATTCAGCGCCGCCGGGTCCGCAACACGGATCAGTGTAAAACCAAAGCACGGGACCAGCGCCACCCTGACCATTTCATGGAGAGACAGCGATGCGTGATCCGATCACCATCATAACGACCGTGCGGGACGGCGATGCGTTTCTGGATCGCTATTTTGACAATCTCGACCAGATACTTGGCCCCCAGGATAATGCCGTTCTTGTTGATGATGGCTCAACCAAGCCCCTTACCTGCCCGAAGGATTGGCAAAACAACCCGCGACTAACACTCCTTCATCCCGGCAAGATCGGGCGTGGCGCAGCACTCAATCTCGCCATTGAAAACAGCCCGACGGAGTTGCTTGCGATTCAGGATATCGACGACCTCTCTTTGCCAGGTCGGCTTGACCGGCAAGTCGACACCCTCACTCACAACCCCAATCAACTTGTCTTCACCCGTGCTGTGTCCGATCCATGGCGACTAGCTCCGGGCAAGGTGCAACGTTTTTCGCCATCGCGCCTCTATGTCGGCAACCCGCTGCATCACTCCTCTCTTGCCATGCACCGGTCCGTCTGGGCCCGCGCTGGTGGCTATGCAACCGATCTTCCCTGCTGCATTGATCTTGATTTTTATCTGCGCGCCTGTTGCCTGGCAAACGCCACCATGCATCGGCTCAACACGCGCTTGATCGAACGTAACTTTCGAGCGGACACCCGCCACTTCGCCCGCATACCAGACGCACTTTATCACCAGACCCGTGCCGCCGTTCTCGCGCAGTATCGCTCTCAACTTTCCCCATCGATGTGGATGGTCATCGCCAAGCTCCGGGATGCTAAAATGTTTGCCGGAAGGAATATTCGATGACTTCTCGCGCTAAAATCATCGCCATGGTGCAACTGCCCCCACCCATGCATGGCGCGGCCAAAATGAACCAGTTCGCCATTAAGGCCTTGGCGAAAGATTTTGATCTGCATGTCATTGAAATGCGCTTCGCCCAAACACTATCCGATGTGAACCGGTTTTCGCTGCGCAAGATCGGGCTAGCACTTTGGCTAGTGATGCGTTTGATCAGGGCTTTGCCTCGGGCGAACGCCCTTTATATCTGCTTTGCTCCAAGTGGCTTCGCCTATTACCGGGATTGCCTGTATGTGTTGCTGGCAAGGATGTTTCGCATCCCTGCCATCCTGCACCTGCACGGTCGCGGTTTACCGAACATGCGACGATCAAGATGGGCGGCGCTTTTCCAAAAACTGGTATTCAAAGATCAAACCGTCATCCTGCTCGGCGAAAGCTTGCGCTCTGAAGTTGATGCTCTGAACTGTAAGTCTGCCATTATCCGCAACTGCCTGAACGACGAAGCATTTCGCACCCCACCCACCAAGCCTTGGACAGCACACGATCCTGTCAGGCTCCTGTGGCTGTCCAACCTGTTTCATGCCAAAGGCATCGAAACCCTGCTTGCAGCCTGTGCTATTCTGCGCGCACGGGGTATCGCCTTTACGCTAACGATTGCAGGGGCCGCCGGCGACCTAAGTGTTGCGGATCTGGATCGCTTGCTAGAGCACTATCAGATAACCACAACAACAACCTGTTTGGGACCTGCGTCTGAAAGCCAGAAACGCGCCATCTTTGAAGACACAGACCTGTTCATTTTTCCCAGTCACTATGCCAACGAAGCGCAACCGCTTGTCGTGCTTGAAGCCATGGCTGCCAATGTGCCCGTGATTACGAGCAACATCGCAAACCTGGCGGAATTTGTGCGCGATGGTGAAACCGGGCGACTCTGTCCGCCCAACGATCCAGCAGAGCTCGCAAATACGATCATAGCCGCAATCACCTCACCAACGGAGACAACCAAACTGCGTGATGCGGCTTATCAGATGTGTCAGGAGGATTTCAGCAACACGCTATTTGCCAATAGACTTACCCGGTTGATTTCCCGCATTCTCAAACAGAACTGACATCTTGTTTAGGATGCAATTAGGGAATACGCCGCATGGACAGAGACGCATTCAACGCATTTTGCAAATCGCTGCCGCACACCAACCATGTGGTGCAGTGGGGTGGCGCAGATGTCTGGAAGGTCGGCGGCAAGGTGTTTGCGATTGGCGGCTGGACCCAAAATGAGACACTTGGTATCACATTCAAGACATCCGAAATCGGCTATGAAGTCTTGAAAGAGATGCCGGGCCTGCGGCCTGCTCCTTACCTCGCGTCGCGTGGCATGAAGTGGATACAGCACTATGATGCGCCTGGCCTCAGCGACGCTGATCTCAGGGACCATTTAAAAAGCTCGCACCGCATTGTCGCCAAGGGTTTGACGAAGAAGTTGCAGCGCGAGCTAAATCTTTATCAAGACGAATAGTTCGGGTCGCTTAGAGACGCCAGAGATCGATACCGGATGGCACAGCATCACGCGGCAGAACCGCACGGACATCGGCAACAAAGCCCTTGCCATCCTTAAGCAGACTGCTGATCAACGGCCAGCCCTTGGCAACATATTCCTTGTGCGACACGGCCAGAACCAGCGCATCTGCCGGCTCCAAACAACTGTCAGAGCATAGATTCAGGCCATCAAATTCGTGCGCGACTTCTTCCTTGTCGGCATGAACATCATGGACCTGCACATTGACACCGGCTTCTTCGAGTGAACGCACGATGTCGATCACACGTGTATTGCGGATGTCAGGCACATCTTCCTTGAAGGTCAGACCCAGCACAGTGACGGTCGGGTTCTTGGTTGCCCCTTCGCGCAGCAGCGCACGGATCACCTTGTTCGCGACCACATCGCCCATACCGTCATTGACCCGGCGCCCGGCCAGAACCACCTGCGGGTAATAGCCGAGCTCTTCGGATTTATGCGTCAGGTAGTAGGGATCAACACCAATGCAGTGACCACCCACCAGCCCCGGCGTGAATTTCAGGAAGTTCCACTTGGTCCCGGCAGCTTCAAGCACGTCACGGGTATCAATCCCGGCGCGATCAAAGATCAGCGACAGTTCGTTCATCAGCGCGATATTGAGATCGCGCTGGGTGTTTTCAATCACCTTGGCTGCCTCGGCCGCCTTGATGGTCGGGGCCTTGTGAATGCCCGCCTTAACCACACTGCCATAAACATCCGCCACGATGTCCAGCGTTGCCTGGTCCTGACCGGAAACAACCTTGGTAATCGTGGTGAAACGATGCTCGCGATCCCCCGGGTTAATACGTTCCGGTGAATAACCCACCGTGAAATCACTTCCGGCTTTGAGGCCAGACAGCTCCTCAAGGATCGGCACACATTCTTCTTCCGTCGCGCCAGGATAGACCGTGCTCTCATAAACAACGATGTCGCCCTTTTTCAGGATCGCGCCAACGGTTTTGGAGGCAGAGCGCAACGGCGACAAATCCGGACGGTTCGAACTGTCAATCGGCGTCGGGACCGTAACGATATGGAAATCAGCCTGCGCCAGATCCTTGGGGTCGGCGCTGAGCAGAAGGTCGGCGGCTGCAAGTTCGTGGTCATCGACCTCGCCTGTCGCGTCATGTCCTTCCTTGAGCTGAGAAATCCGGGCCTGATTGATATCAAACGCTACGGTGCGGCCAATTGAGGTGCCAAATGCCACCGCGACGGGTAGACCAACATAACCCAAACCAACAACTGAAATCTTGCGCCCGTGACTCATCGATAAAACCTTGTAAATACCTTGGTTGCCGATTTGTAGCCAGCCTCCACTGCCCCGTCAATTGCTTAGCTCACGGTGAGCATCGTGCACGACACTTTTTTCAGGGGCAGCACTAGCGCCCACTCCTCTACTTGGTCGCCCCATACAAAACACCGCCCTTGTGTTGCTGTCTCGATCATGATCTAGTTTTACTTCCCGCCCCGCAACACGCGACACCACAATTTATGCGCCCCTTTTCCCTCGCCCTTGCCTGCCTTCTTATGCTCACCAGCCCCCTGCTGGCGGCCCAATCAACGACGAAAATGCGGGTGGTGATGCCCTATATTCCGTTGATGGCTGAAACCAGTGACCACGGCATTTTCATCAAAATGTTTGAGGAAATTGCAAAAAGGTCCGGCAAGGAAGTCACAATCGATATCCTGCCAGTGCGACGTGCGATGCAGGAATTCAATAGCGGCAAATACGATGCTGTTGGAACCTACCCCTCCCTTGCCGAAATTCCTGTCTCACTGGCGTCGGTTCCGTTTTATCGTCGCGAAAACCTGATCTTTTATCGCACGGACCTGCTGGATATACGCAAAGTCGAAGAGCTCTCAGACCTTGATGGAACGCGCGTCGGGCTTTCGGCCTATGAATATCCGTCTTACATCACAGATCGCAAGCAGCTCAGCCTTGAGCGTGTTCCAAGTGACACATTCCTCCTGCGCATGATTGCAAGTGATCGCCTCGATGCGGCCATCATCGAACGTTTTTCCGGCCTTCATGTGCGTAAGACGCTTGGTCTGGAAAACGCCATCTCGGTCACCGACGATCCGGTCACAACCGAAAATGTCCTGGCCTTGTTCAAGGCTGATCTTGCTGGCATTGAAAACCGCAAAGCCTTTAACAAGGCCATCTATGAAATGCTGTGCGATGGCACCTTGGGCAAGCTTTATGGCCGTGCAAGTCTGCTACCCGATCAAATGATCATCGAGCGAGAACTACCCGCCTCTGCCATCATCGAAGGCTGCAATCCCGAGGCCTCCCTCCTGCGAGACTAACTCCAAAATAAAAAGGGCACGCTGCCACAGCAACATGCCCTTCTCATAAATTAATTCTCGTCGTTTGGGCTTAGCCCTTCACCACGATATTGACCAGTTTTGGCGTCGGCTTGGCGACATAGATCACCTTGACGATGTCCTTGCCGTCCAGATGGCGGGCAACGTTCTCGTCCGCCTTGGCGAGTGCTTCGACCGTGGCCTGATCGGCATCGGCGGCAACCATCACGGACCCACGCTTCTTGCCATTGACCTGAACCGGAACTTCAAACTCGTCATCCTTGGCCTTTTCGGCATCGAATGCCGGCCAGTCGAACTTGATCACCGATTTCTTGGCACCGAATTCATCGGCGGCCATCCGGCTCATCAGCTCCTCACCCAGATGCGGGGCAAACGGGGCTACCATGAGTGCAAGTGCCTTGGCATGATCATCATGCACGGCATTCTGCTTGGTCAACGCATTGGTGAGCTCAATCAAGGCAGCAATCGCGGTGTTGAGGCGCAGATCGGCAATATCACCGGTCACCTTGGCAATCGTCTTGTGCAGAAGCGTTTCGATCTTGCCATCGACCTGATCGGTCCGCTCCATCTGGGTCGTGACTTTCCAGACGTTGGAGAGGAACCGCATCATGCCGACAATCGCGTCATACTGCCACGGTTTGGAGCTATCAAGCGGCCCCATATACATCTCATAGGTCCGGAAAGTGTCGATGGTGTATTGATCACATACTTCTTCGGGCGGGATACCGTTCTTGTAACGCTTGCCCATCTTGCCCGGCACGGTCGTCAACTGTTCATCCGTCTTGGCGTTGAACGGCACCTTCTTACCATCGACATCGCGCATTTCAACATCATGGATATCAACATAAACACCGCGCGCATCGGTATAGGCATCGGCCGTAATCATGCCCTGGTTAAACAGCTTCTGGAACGGCTCTGGCGTTGCGACATAGCCAAGGTCAAACAGGACCTTGTGCCAGAAACGCGAATACAGAAGATGCAGCACCGCATGCTCCGCCCCGCCGACATAAAGGTCAACCGCACCCGGAAGCGCATTGCCATCCTGATCGGTGCTGTTCGCCCAATAGGCTGCTGCATCGTCTGATGCAAATTTCGCATCATTCTTGGCATCGAAATAGCGCAGATAATACCAGCAAGACCCCGCCCAGTTCGGCATGGAGTTGGCATCACGCTTGAACGCGCGCACTTCGTATTCCGCACCCTCATGGCTGTGTTTGGAACCCACTTCGGCTTCAACCGGCAGAACCGAACCATCGGCAAGGACAATGCCGGTAACTTCCATCCAGTCCTTGGCACGCGCCAGCGGCGGCTCCGGCTCCGAATTCGGGTCTTCGTTCGATTTCGGTTTGAAATCGGTCATTTCAGGCAGAACGACCGGAAGGGCCGCCTCGGCAATGCCGTGAACCTGATCGGTTTCGGTGTCAAACAGGACCGGGAACGGCTCACCCCAATAACGCTGACGCGAGAACAGCCAATCGCGCAACTTGTACTGCACGCGACCGCGTCCAATGCCCTTGCCTTCCATCCATTCGATGATCTTGGCCTTGGCATCCGGGGTCGAAAGACCGTTGATCGAAACCTCGTCATTGGCGGAATTGATCGTCTCGCCAACTTCGGTTTGGGCCAGCTTGAAAGCCGCCGGCTTCGCCTCATAGCGCGCCAGAAGTGTTGCCGTATCTGCATCCGCCGCTTCGGCCGGGGCATTTTCTTTAAGCCACGCCTCGGACGGCTTGGTGGTTGCCTTGATCGGCAGATCAAATTTGTGGGCAAATTCAAAGTCGCGCTGATCGCCAGCCGGAACCGCCATGATCGCACCGGTGCCATAGCCCATCAGGACATAGTCGGCAATCCAGACCGGGATTTCTTCGCCGGTGACCGGGTTGGTCGCATGTGCGCCAATAAATACGCCGGTCTTTTCACGCTCGGCATCGTCCTTGGCCGATACGGCCTTAAGCTCGGACGCCTCTGCGCGATAGGCCGCAACATCGGCCTTTTTATCGGCGGCGCAAAGCTTATCGACCAGCGGATGTTCGGGCGCGAGAACCATATAGGTCGCCCCAAAGATCGTGTCCGGGCGGGTGGTATAGACCGCGATCTTTTCATCCGCACCATCAACGGTCTTGACCGGGAAGTTCACGCGTGCGCCAACAGAACGACCAATCCAGCCCTTCTGCATCTCGACCACGCCATTTGGCCAATCAAGCCCTTCAAGGTCCGCCACCAGACGATCGGCATAATCGGTAATGCGCAACATCCACTGTTTTAGCGGACGTTTATAGACCGGGTAATCACCACGTTCGGACTTGCCTTCGTTGGTGACTTCCTCGTTCGACAGAACCGTGCCCAGCATCGGGCACCAGTTGACCGGCACTTCATCGACATAGGCCAGACGCCCGCGATCAATCGCGCGGTCGATTTCCTTGCCTTCGGCTTTGGTGCCTTCACCAATCACCGATTTCGGCTGCGGCACGCCGTCTTCATCAAGAAGCCATTCACCGGACTCAAGCATCGGGCGCAGCTCGGCAATCGGGCGCGCACGGCCAGTAATCACCTGCCCCTGCGGGCTTTTCCATTCGACGGTCGGGTCATAGAAGCTGTTAAACAGCTGCAGGAAGATCCACTGAGTCCACTTGTAATAGTCGATATCGGTCGTGGCGAAACGACGATGCGGGTCATGGCCAAGGCCGATGACCTCAAGCTGGCGCAGCATGTTTTCGATATTGGCTTCGGTCGTGATGCGCGGATGCTGACCGGTCTGGATGGCGAACTGTTCCGCCGGCAGGCCAAAGGCATCAAAGCCCATGGAATGCAGAACATTTTTGCCACGCATGCGCTCGAACCGCGCCTTGACGTCTGTCGCGATATAACCCAGCGGGTGACCGATATGCAGGCCAACCCCGCTTGGATAGGGGAACATGTCCAGGATGACGCTTTTTTTCTTGCTTGCGTCGAAATCGGCATCGCCGGGATTTGGCGTACGATAGGTATCGTTTTCGCGCCAATATGCCTGCCAGCGCTTTTCAAATTCCCGCGCACTTTCCTGATAGTTCGCCACGCTCAATCAACTCCTGCCTATTGGATCGGGGCGCTGGCTCAAGGCCGCGCCAGTCCGACCAAATTGGGTTCAAAACACTTTGAACAGTGTTCATAAGCGCGCTTTGGCCTGCGTGCAACATCAGATAACGAGATTTCTGGCGAAAACCCGTCGTTTTCGAGAAACTTTTACCCCCAATCACCATCATCCCGATCCAAAGCCGAAAAGCGCATAGCCGCCCTGCGCCGCATCAACCCGGACTTGCACATCAGGACTGGATTTTTACGCCTTTCCATGCCATATTGAAGTTTGAATTCTGCCAAGCAAGCAACCGTACGAGAAATCGAGGCGTGGAATTGCTTGGAAAAGTGCTGGTTGTCAGCACAGCTCTCAAAGCTCTCCGTCCAGGGAGGACGAATATGGATATCACCATTGGTGGTCTGTCATCCCAACAATCCGGCGCCTCTGCGCGCTCGGCACAATCCTATTTGCCGGGCCAGGGCGATTCTGAAAAAACCGGCAATAACGGCACGTCGGCCTTTGCGGCTGCGACGTCTGTCTCGCTGTCTTCTGAATCCGCCACGCGCCTGTCGGCCGACAACATCGTTGCCGCGATCAATGAAAGCCTGCAATCGACCGGTCTGTCGATTCAGGGCGTTGATCCCGATGATTTCACGCCCGAAGCGGTTGCCGATCGCATTCTCGCCCGCGTTGGCGATCTGATTGCCTCAAACGCAAGCTCCGAGACCGAGGCCCGCGAAATCTTCGATCAAGCCAGCGAAGGCATTCAGGCCGGTCTTGAAGACGCCCGTGCCGTCCTTGACGGTCTGGGTGCGCTCAATGACGAAATCAATGGCAATATCAACGAAACCGAAGAACGCCTGAACGAAGGCCTGCAAAGCATCGAGCAGCGCCTGACCGAGCTGTATAACAGCAACGCGTCAGAAGAAGCCGCAGAGGCCGCAACGCCGGAACGCGATGAACAGGTCCTGCAGTCGCAGATCACCCAGACCGCACAGGCCAGCCAAGCCTACGCCGAAGCCGGCAGCAATGCCCAGCGCAATGCACCGCGTTATGGCACCAACGGCTGACTTTCCAAACATTTCGTTCGCACAAATTAAAACCGGCTCCTTTGGGGCCGGTTTTTCTTTTGCATTCATGTCTTTTTTGCTTTCTCAAGGATCAGAAAGCTCGATGAAGTGGCAATGAAGAACAAAAACTACACCTCAGGGCAAACCTACCAACTGGTGGTATTCCTTGACCATCACCATTTAATTACCGGGATATTTCACCACTAGAGATTGTTTGTATCAACGTCGATAAAAATTTCTGAGAGGAAACTCCCGCAACCCCAACACAAACATCATCCAAGCTTGCCGACCAGGACAACCCGCGCCTTGGGTTAAAAATTCCAATCCGAGTAAAGGAGAACTGATTGGCAGCAAAACTCAGTGCAGCGTAGGTTAGAAGCTGTTTAATATCAATTCCTCGAAATGGGCGATTAACAGTTTTCACTTCAAATAAAGTGTTACCGAATATTACGTCCCCTTCTGACGCATCAACGTAACCACACCCGTTGAAAATCGGCCTCAAGATAAATTCTTGAAAGCCAAAACCAACGCTGAAAAAATTCTCAAGATTAGAAGCAATCAAATTTGCCTCAGCCACCTGGTCTTTACTGAGATTTTCATCAACAACTCCACGACGGTCGAATGCCGACAGCCTTTTTGTAGCGTCTCGCAATGAAAAATCGAGTATTGCATCGCGATCAAGTGGCGCTTCAGATTTTCTGTTCAGTTCACTATGAAAGAAAATACTGAATCCCAGCTCTGCGATTAGAGCATTGTTTCTTGTTGATACATCAACAATGGGAGGCATTTCCCGCTTACTATCGTTCAAATTGACGCTTCGGACAAAATGCTCAAACGTTGGGGAATTAGTTTTCCAGAAGGAATTGTATGAAGCTGCGAATACACTTGCATCAATCACAAGGTAATACTCCACCCATTTTGAGAAGTTTTATCTCCCGCCCACTTCTTTATTAGGTTTTCAAACGGAGAGAAGTCTTTTTCAATATGTTTTCTCCAATGATTACCCTCATCTTTCAAAACATATGATGCAACGATTAAGGCCCGCCTCTCAGGCCCCAACAGCTCTCTAAACCTATTCTTTAAGTCAGAAATCCAATACCACTCTCCCCAACGGGCCATGATGAGAATAACGTCCCTACGAACCGATGAGGACGATGAACGGCTATAAATTTTATGGAGGAGGGCGAGATTAACAGGACTGTTGGTATGCGATAGCACTCGGACCAAATAGCCCAAATGAATATCAACTCTGATTAAATGAGAATCTTCTTCCACAAGATCCTTAATCTTATCAATCACATACAATTTTACTTCATCACTTATCTCATCATACACCTTGTCTACTACCAAGAAAACAGATGACAATATTGGATATAAAACTTCTAAACTATCCATCAATGATACTATCGCATCATTCTTTGATTTATCATCGAGATACCTAATGGCGGAAATAATCTTCCTTCCAAGAGCCGTATGAATTCGACTTTTCCCAAGCTCTGATCGAAGCATACTAATTATATCGAATTTCCTGATTTCCGACTTCAGATGATTGTAATCATCTTCAGCAGTAGGTGAATACGGATCAAATCTCAGAGAAAATCTGAAGAAACTACGGCTATTGTGCCACTCCGCTGCAACTCGCCCTTCGCCTTCTGGATCAGCCTCATCAACCAGTTGCTTCAACGGATTGGTAGCCTGAAATTCAGCCGAACTCATGATCCGGGTCTTGGATTTTTGCAGCGACAACCCCTGATTGTCGAAAAGCTTCTCAGATAAGAAAATAAGTTGTCGGTATGCTTCCTCCATTGAATTTGAGAACAAGTGGTAGTCATCAGCAAATCGTGCAAATCGAATATTGTTCATGATCAACAATTGGTCGACCTGATTTATAGTCAGCTCGGATAGAATCCGAGCCGCTGGCCCACCAATAGGAAGCCCAAAAGATCGTTGACCAGAGTAGTTCATCAGAAAGTTAATTAACTTACTTGGATACGATGTTTCACCAGCCACCTGCTTAAGCGCATTTTCCAATCGATGATATCCAAGTCTTGGATAAAACTCGGAAATGTCGCACACCACTACAAACTCGTACTCTTTCGACAACTCCGAAGAAACCTGCATAAACTTTGCCCAGTTGTAATCCTGGTCAAACAAATCGCCTGTCTTCTTATTTGGGAGATATCTGTATGAAAAAACTAATTCGTCTTCTTTCTTTGGTCGGACTTTTTCAATCCTTTTTGCGAGCGCCAGCACGCACGAAAGAAAGTAAACGTTCCATATTGGATCCATCTGCGTAGCCCACCTGAACCCTGTATACGATACAGGCGTCAAAGCACTTAAATGCAGAGGCGAGAACCGAGCCAAATAATCGTTGAAGTTGTCATCATATTCTTGAACAAGATCAACCACCTCATCAGATTTATCGAATATTACTTTATTTTCAAATGGGTAGGGGAATATATCGGTGTCGCCGTGCTTATCTATGTTCGCAATAGCAAGCTTCACTGCACTTTTAAATTGCGCCTTGTTTACCATGATGCCCCTTGGTTATCTGATTTCAACTTGGCCAAAGTGTTGAAACAAAAAGAGCGCTCGACCCAATTCCGGGGAGCGCTCTTAATGGATGGGAAGGTCTACCGTTCCCGCTATCCAACTTGCCGAAATTGCACAAAATACAGACAGTACAGTCTCGAGGGTTAGAGTTGCGGAATTTACCTTGTTACGAGCCACGTAAACGTTGTTTCGTTTTTCAAAGACCATGGAATACTCCTTTCGCTTTAGTAGCCAAAATTGACCAATTAGAAGAGAAGCAACCACGCCAAGCAAGATAGCAGGATTTGAACCTACGACCATCCCCTTAACTTATGCTAATATATACTCGCCAGGGTAGAAAAAATCAACCATCGAAGAAATCAATTTAGGATGTAATTATCACGGCGTTCCACCCCATGACCCAAAGCATTTACCTGATAGTATTCGATAATGCGCCCATCCTGACCACGCTCACGATCCCCAATGATCCAAAAGAGCTTTTATCCGCAAGGAGTATAGGTTTGAATACGTCCGCTAACAGCTTTCAAACCAACCCTTGCAAAATTCATCACACTATATATAAATCTAATATACGGTCTTTCATGTAGAGAGAGCCGTAACGTGCAATCAACGCCTTGCTTGTTCAGGTAGGAACTTTGACATGGCTCTGAATATCGATTTTATCCGCGCTGCATTTGCGGCCCAGCGTTGCCCGCACCCCGTTTTCGGGTCGGCAATGCCGTGTGTCTGCGCACTGTGGCGTGAAACGATAGGCGCGCTTTCCCTGCGCGACGTTGCTTTGCACGCGCAAAACACACTTCCCAAACAAAACCTGATCGGGTCGGCTTTGCTCTGCGCGCGAAGCCATCGGCCACGATCATGTCCCCGGCACTCCGGGTACCTGTTGCAACACGCCTAGCGTGCCAAAACTGTTCACTTGTTGAAGGCCTTGTGTTTCCCGCAAGGCCTTCTTTTTTTGGCACAGCCCGGCAAGAAACGTCTGCCTGTTGCTTCCCCTTCTTTGGTGTAGGAGAATATATTATATATGTTTTTCAGATACTTATGAATAACAAAACCCTAATATTATCTGTTGCAATTTCAGTTTTATCTAATTAATCTTTTGCGCAGTCGACCTCATGTAGAGGTCACATGACCAAAGACCACAAACGCCGCCACCCTTCGTTTTGCTTGTTCAGGTAGGAACTGCGACATGGCGTCAAATATCATATCCAACCATGCGGCGAGCCTTGCTCACCGCAATCTGTTACGCGCCGAGGAAGCGACAACCAGGTCGCTTGCCAAATTGGCATCGGGACAGCGTGTTTTATCCGCGCGCGATGATGCCACCTCCATGGCCATCGGCGCACGACTGAATTCGACCGCCTCGGCCATTACGTCGGGGATTGTCAATATCGGTCAGGGCAATTCCATGCTGCAAATCGCGGATGGCGGCATGGCCACCATCAGTGATGCGCTGATCCGCATGAAAACACTGGCCGCCCAGGCCGCATCGGGAAACCTCTCAGAAGCCGAGCGCGGGTTTCTCAATGATGAATTCATCGGACTACGTGACGAGATCAATCGAATTGCATCCTCAAGCAACTTCAACGGCATCCAGCTGTTGGGCGACAGCAGCGATGTGTCGCTTGATTATTCGGACCTCAAGACCGGGGGCAGCGCACGCGCCCTGTCACATGCCAACGGCTTTTCCAATGTTGCCATTACCCATGACAATTATTGGGCCAGTGATGACGGCGATGACGGACTTGGCGACACCCAACTTCGGCTTGATCTGACAAAAAGTGGCGACCGGGTTTTCCTCAATGCCATTGCCGATATTGATGGCAATTCGAATGATCGAAGCCACAGCATCGATGTCACCGACTACGCCACCGGCGGCAGCAAGGCCCTTACCCTTGCCGACAAGCTGAGCCTTGAATTTGATGATGTCGGGGTGAAGGTTGATCTGAACTTCAATATCGGGGCGACGATCGCAAATGCCCTGTCACAGGGCTCAGACGGTGCCGGGGCGGACGGATCCACAAGCATTCAGCTTTTTGGCGCCAACCCGACATTCTCGGTGCTTGAAGATCAGGGCAAGGAACTCTCTGATCGGGTTTACTTGCAGGTCGGAAGCGGCGGGACCGCCGCCGATCAGGTGTCGATTGCGATGACCGCGGTTGATGGTGCCAACCTTGGCAGCGGCAAGAACGGCACCGAACAAAGCCTTGATGATCTTGGCAGCAATGCCATTGCCACATCCGCCAAGGCCCGCGAAGCGATCGAAACCGTCACACGGGCGATTGATGACCTTCAGCGCGCCCGCACCAATATCGGCACCAACCAGAACCGCCTGGATGTCGCCAGTCAGAACCTTTCCGCAACCCTTGAAAATGTCGAGGAGGCACGTTCCAGCCTGCTTGATCTCGATGTTGCGGCAGAACTGACGGACTTTACCTCCAACCAGCTTTTGGTCAAATCGAGTGTCGCGGTGCTCGCGCGCATCAGCGAAATACGCCAGAACCTGTTACGCTTGCTGGAAGGTTGAAGAGCCCCCTTTCAGTGTGCAGGGTCCAAACTCTTTCAAATGACCGTTCCGGTCTCGCGGATCGATCATTTGAATGAGTTTGGACCCTGAGAAGCCCCGCGCCGATGCATGGGGCTTCTCACCGGCATTGCGCTGCAAAACATGCTTTAAACAGGTCACTGTTTACGTCTATGGTCATGTCATAACCCAAAGGGAAACGGACCGACCATGACCACCACCCCGACATCCGAGACTTGGCAAAATCTTTCCACTGACTGGATCACCTGGGCGGAACGCCTGGCGCCAGCGGCCGAGAAAATCAATCGCCACATGATCGAGGCGGCTGACCTCAAGGGCCTTTCAGCCAAGCGTGATGGCGCCCCGCTTGAGATCCTTGATCTGGCATCCGGGGTCGGCGAACCAGCCTTTTCCTTTGCCCGCGCACTTGGCGGTGGCAGCGAGGAAGATCGCGTCAATATTCCCGGGGTGACCGGCACGGTAACGGCAACCGATATCGTGCCCGACATGTGCGATGCCCTGATGGAGCGCGCAGCGGAAGAAGAAATTTCCAACATCACGGCAACCCCCGCCGATATGGAAAAGCTGCCCTTTGAGGATCAAAGCTTTGATGTGGTGTCATGCCGCTTTGGCGTGATGTTCTGCGATGATCCCGACAAGGCATTGCGCGAAGCATTCCGCGTTCTGCGCCCGGGCGGCAAGGCCGTTTTCATGGTCTGGGCACCGTTGGTGGATAACCCGCTTTTTGCTGCGATGGATGCGGTTCTGGGCAATATCCTTGGCATCGGGTTCGATGCGGCCGGGCTTGATCCGTTTTGCTTTGGCGATGTCGAAAATGCCACCGCCCGCCTGCAACAGGCCGGCTTTGGCGATGTCACCGATGCCAGCCACAGCCCGGCAGGGCGCATCCCCGAAACCGCCCCGTTCTGGAAGCCGCAAATGGACATGCTGTTTGGCAATGTCCTGCGCAAGTCATCGGATATGGAAGTCGGCGCGATCAATGCCGCCATGTTTGAAACCCTCGCCCCCTATATCGAAGACGGCCATTTTCAGGTCCCGATTTGTTTTCATGTACTTAGCGGAACGCGCGCCTGATTGCGCGCGCCTCCGACCAGTGACCTGACGCAGGAACCCCAGCATTCCTGCGCACCACGCATGGCCGCATGCGTGCATTTTTGCTTGCGCTTGGCCGCGCATCATGGCACACCGCGCCCCCTTGGAAGGATGATCCTTCCCCTGTCGTAGCACCAGGTTAAAAACACGAAAGACTTATCATTATGAAGACGATTGTCGTCTGCTCTGGCGGGCTGGATTCCGTCACGCTGGCCTATAAGGTCGCGACCGAGCACAACCTGCATTCCCTGATTTCGTTCGATTATGGCCAGCGCCATAAAAAGGAACTCGATTTCGCCGCCCGCACGGCGCGCGATCTTGGTGTGAAACATCACATCGTGGATCTGACCCCGGTGGGGGCCCTTCTGGGCGGATCATCGCTGACCAGTGATGATATCGATGTGCCCGATGGCCATTACGCCGAAGAAACCATGCGCGTCACCGTGGTCCCCAATCGCAATGCCATCATGCTCGCTGTTGCCTTTGGTGCGGCGGCAAGTGCCGGGGCCGATGCGGTGGCCGCAGCTGTGCATGGCGGGGATCATTTCATCTACCCCGATTGCCGTCCCGATTTCATCAACGCCTTTCAGGCCATGCAGGACCACGCGCTTGAAGGGGTCAAGGACGTCAAACTCTATACGCCGTTTGTCAATATCTCCAAGGCCGACATCGCGCTTGAAGCCGGTCGTCTTGGGGTGCCGGTTGACCTGACCTGGTCTTGTTATAAGGGTGGTGACACCCATTGCGGGCGCTGTGGGACCTGCGTTGAACGGCGCGAGGCACTTGAACTCGCCCGGGTCAAGGACCCGACGGTTTATCAGGATCGCGATTACTGGAAACAGGCCCGCGCAGATCATCGCGCGCGCCAGCTTGCCAATCACGAAACCGAAGCCACCACCAGCGCCGCGGAATAACATTTTCCATTTTCTGTACCATGGATGCCCGCCTGCGCGGGCATGACGTTTGTCCGTTGTGTTGCCAAACGAGTTCCGTCATTCCCGCGAAGGCGGGTACGGGGACCTCGATCCGCATGCGCATGGCCGCAAAAATGGACGACACCGAAAGAAAACCGATGTTCACCATCACCAAACAATTTGCCTTTTCCGCCAGCCATCAGCTGAGCGGCCTTGAGGAAGACCACCCGTGCGCCCGCCTGCATGGCCATAACTATATCGTCGAGGTCGAGCTTAAGGGAGCCAGCCTTGATGAACGTGGCTTTGTGCGCGATTACCGCGAACTTGGTCCGCTCAAACGTCTGATCGATGACGCGTTTGATCACCGGCACTTGAATGAGGTTCTCGGTCACGACCATCCGACGGCAGAACGTCTGGCATTGTTCTTTTATGACTGGGCACATGATCGCTGGCCGGAGGTATCCGCGGTGCGGGTGTCCGAAACGCCAAAAACCTGGGCGGAATATCGTCCATGACAGTGCACGACCCCAAGCTTGCCGAGCTTTCCGAGGCGCGCGGTAAAATCCGCATTTCGGAAATCTTTGGTCCGACCGTTCAGGGCGAAGGCTCCCTGATCGGCATGCCAACCGTGTTTGTCCGCACAGGTGGATGCGATTTCCGCTGTTCGTGGTGCGACACGCTTTATGCCGTTGATCCGGCCTTTCGCGCCGACTGGAAACCGATGTCTGCGGCCGAGGTATTGGACACGGTCAAAAAGCTGTCTGGTGGCAAGCCGATCCTGATCACGCTATCGGGCGGCAATCCTGCGATCCAGCCATTGGGTGAGCTGATCACCATGGGCAAGGCAGAAGGGTTCACCTTTGCGATTGAAACCCAGGGCAGCATCGCCAAGGACTGGTTTGCCGATCTCAATTTCCTGACGATCAGCCCCAAACCGCCAAGCGCCTCGACCAGCTTTGATAAGGACGCGCTTGCGGCCTGCGTGGATGCCGCGCAAGCCAATGGCATGCTCGATGGTCCGGCGATTACGCTGAAATTCCCGGTCCGGGATGAAGCCGACCTGCTATTTGCCGATTATGTGAGGAACCTTCACATTGGCATTCCGGTCTGTTTGCAGCCGGTCAACACCACCCCTGCCGAGCCACACCCCGATGGTGCAGACGGGGTGGATATCGATGGGCTAACGGAACGCTATCGCTGGCTGGTCGATGAAGTCGCCAAACGCAAATGGTTTGATGTCCGCGTTTTACCGCAATGGCATGTCCATGTCTGGGGTAATCTGCGCGGGATTTAACGATACGACACAGGCCCGAAATAACTACCATAGGTTAATAACTTTTCCACAGTAGAATCTTATGGTTGATAAAACCTCCTTTTTGGTTGTATATTACTGAAATCAAATTATCGGGGGATAAGAACAATGTTGTACAAAGCACTTGTAATTGTATTGGTATTGAGCGGCGCTGTAGGCCTTTCCATCACTGCAAGCGAATCATTTGCAGCGGGACCGTGCAACCCTTCTGCACAAAAATGCATTTGATTTGAAGTAACAGCTGCCATGAACGAGCAGTTGCTATACTGGCTTGTCGTTGGAGTTGGGGCCTTCACACTTGTGGTTGAAGCTTACAAGAGCTTCAACTCCCCTAACGGACGACACCCATTTGAATTGCATCCGATCCTGCAACAGGTTGAAGCACGGACGCTTTGTACTAATGGGGAGATCATTGCAGGTTTCCTTTTCTACGCTGCAATGTATCTTGTGCTTTACGCTGCAATTTTGGGCTCGGCAGAGATATACACTCTTGTATCTCTTGCCGCCAGCGCTCAAAAGACTGTTGGCGCGATTGCCACCCCTGGTGAGCATGACTTCTACGGTAAGCCGATAGTCGTTTCCGCCTTACTTATATCTTTCCTCTCACTGGGACCAGTCAAGCCGATAGAACGCACGATGCGCAGCTTTGCCCATCGCTTGGCAGGCATACCTCGTGGTGTTTATCGGGTTATCGAAAGTCTCCATGCGTTTCCATTCGAGAAGCACTGCTCGCAGATCGCAACGCCCTTATGCAGCAAATTCGATAAAAAGTTGCCTCCCGTAAAAAATCAAAAAGATGCATTCCTTCACATCTCCGAGATAAAAAGCTCTCTACTTGCAATTGATTGCCTTGCGATAGCAACGCGGACAGACAACCGTACACTTTATTTTCCTATGCATCGCATGTCTCAGCTTACGGAATTGCTTAGAACCTTGGAAGAAGAACACCTAGAACTGGGCAAAGCAATCGAGGCACTTCCTGCACACAAATCAACTTTGCAATCAAGCATGACCGATGATGAAGAAAAGGCTTATGTTGATTTAGCAAGAAAAGCCGCCATCGCGCGCGAGAACACTATGGCATTGTTTTCCGTAATGTTTGTGAGAAACAATCGATCAATTTTCAGCGTCCAACAAATCGTTCGTGGTCCCGAAAGCTCACCCGACAAATCCAACCCGATAGAATCACTTAAGAAATTCATTCAAGGGACATACAACGCAGAGCAGAATGCGTTTGCACTGGCATTTTTCGCTGCCATTTCTCTTGGTTTCATATTGATTTTTTTAACGTACTTTGCCTCGGCAAAAATCATGGATATTTTTTATGATGAACAATTATATCCAAGTGTTGACCTTGCTGTAACGGCAGCCGGTTGGGACTGCATTCGGTCTGCTGCCGTAATTTTTTCAAGCGTTTTATTCGTTATTTTCGCGCGAGAGGTTCGTGTCGAGCAGCAGTCATGGAATTCGAACTGGAAGTTTCATCACTTTCCTTTCTTACGCATACTCAGTCTTTCTTTGTTTTCAGGTATCGCTGCCATATTCTCAAGCGCATTTATCGACACCGCCAACCTTGCCTTCGATGTCGAGTTCCAGCTGACAACAACGCAAATCACCTTTCAGTTTCAGCAGTTCGGCAAGTTTTATTTTCTGCAGTTTGGTACAGGTCTGATTCTAGCCTTTGCTGCTCTGGTGATAATGGACAAACATGACCACCTCCATTCCAAACGGACGATCGCAATCGCCTTATTATTCGGAGTGGCTTACTGCGCATATATGTTCTTTGTGAACTTTGTCGCTTACGATGTCCCATGGACTTACCGGTCAACCCGAGACGCAATTATCTTTAGCATCCAACCCATTATATTCCTGACGTTTTTTGCAGTATTGCTTGAGCTTAGCGAAGGACCCAAAACGCCAGAGCCAGAGCCAGAGCCAAAGCCAAAGCCAAAGCCAAAATCGAAATCGAAATCGAAATCGAAATTGGAACCAGATCCAGCGGGGAAATAACAAATCATGTCGAGATGCTTCTGGCTGATTTGCATTGGTCTTCTGACAGTGGCTGCAGCAAGTTGGCCAACTTTAGCCAAAGCACAAGCAGGCGCTTCAAAGCCTAAAAATATTTGTGAGGACAAAATAAAGCTCTGCATCGGAGTCAGGAGCCAAGCACGGCCATTCTCTTATAAACCGAGATTCACATCCGAGATTATAACAGATGGCACCTTCGGCCCACTCGCACGCGAGGGATATACTGGATATATCGTTCGTATCTGCGATGCGGTCCTTAAGGAAATGACCTTGAACACAGGAGACAAGGACACAACACTGAATTACTCGGAAATCGGTGTTGTCGATCTTGATGCTGATGAGCCAACTGATGATTCAACACTGAATTACTCGGAAATCGGTGTTGTCGATCTTAATGCTGATGAGCCAACTGATGATTCAACACTGAATTACTCGGAAATCGGTGTTGTCGATCTTAATGCTGATGAGCCACCTGATGTTTCTAGACTAAAATATCTTGGTCAGCGCTTCGATATTCTGTGTGACCCAACGACAATATCAAATGATCGCCGTTCAGATTACACGGTTTCTGCGCCGCTTTTTCTCACAGGTGTCAGCTATATTACACTGGCTGGCGAAAACAGATCGGGCGCAGCACCCGCAGCATGTAGCACAAATCACAACCTGATCGGGGTGGTAAAAGGAACCAACGGCCGTTATGCCATCAAGGCACTAGCCAACACCAACGAGCTACCCTCGTACAAAGAAGAAATCAACTCCTTCCTAAACGTCGGCAACGGTTGCACGAAATCACTGTCGATTTATCAAACTTATGAGAACGTGAAGCAAGCAGCAAAGGCTTTTTGTGAGGGAAATGTGCCATACTACGTTGGACCCTCGCAAGAATTTACAAATACAATTTCAGATTTCGAAAACTGTTTCGCCACAATGCATGGCAAATATTTTGTTAATAATAAAGTAATATTAGAGAATAGAGATAACCAACCATGTCACCAAAAGTACCCGCTTGTCGGAATTACTGTTGCTAAAAATGAGCCCACTTCCAGGACAGAAACCCGAATTAAAGAAGCAAGAATACCGTCATTAGCATCAGATGAAGCAGAAGCTGATGCGCTAGATGAAGAAACATCCCGCCCCCTAATAACCGGAGGTGAGTCCTGCTCGCCCTACAAAAAGCTTGTAAAGAGCTTCTATAATCACAAAGAGGCAGCCCAAGCCTTCTGCAAAGGCGAGGTTTTCTACTATGTCGGAGATCTGGAAATCATAACCGAAAATGCACAGGCTGTTGCAGGCTGTGCATATGAAAATGGCAGCCAGACATATACAACTGACAGGTATGGGATTTTCGGCAAAGCGATCGAGCAAGATAAATCCGGCAAGGAAACTGAGGACACGGAGCGACGCCTGAGAGTTGCACAATTCTTTGAAATTTTGTCCCGAAAAACCGTCTTTACGCCCTCGATCCTTGATGCAGCATTTGAAAGCACCTTTAACGGACGAAAACCCAGCGAGAAACTTGCAGATTTTTACGAAAGTATCCGAGGCACATACCCCGTCCGCTAGTCGCGATTTAAGCTCGCGGATTTATGCAAATCATGACTATTTTGCGTTTTGCATCTCGCATCACCATATAAGACGTATGCATTCGGTTCCCTTTGACGAGATTCTGATGCGTGTTTTGGCGCTCCTGGACTAGCCCTATGGGCTCTCTTGGGACTGAGCATACCCTCTGGGAAAAGCGCCAAGTTAACCTGCCGGAAGAAATCAGGCCGGATGTTTCCGCCCGATCTCGCCCCCGCTAGGTGCATATTCACAACAAAAACCAGATCAGCACCGTCGGCGGTCATCTTCCGGATGCTCGAAGGAGCCATGATCATGAGCATAACCCGCACAACCCATCGTACGGTGACGTTCTTTCATCCGTTCCACCTGCCCGGTCATCCGGGATTGCTGTCGCCTGGCGAATATGAAGTCGACACCCATGAAAAGCTTGATCCTGATGCGGCGACCCGAAGTTACATCAAGCTCGAATGTCATATCCATTTATGGGCAAAGCAGGACCAAACAGACGGCAATGACATCCTGAAAGTGGATCCGCAGGTCCTTGAAGCCGCATTGGCGCTTGATTCCGATCCGCTGCGCGAAGAAGAACGCGAACGCATGATCAAATCGCTCGGCGGTACGCCAACCAATGACGCTGCGTGATGCCGCCTGTCGCCCTGCGATCTGCGCCTTATGGCGACCAGATCAGGGGGATCAACCATCCCTGTTCTTGCAAAAGCTTGATGCCTTCAAATACCGGGGCGGCAATCAGAAACCAGCAGGCATCGCGCACGGTCACAAGGAACAGATCGGGCTTAACCATGATGGTTTCCGTATCCCGCCATTTCATCAGGTTGGGACCAAATCGCGGAACGGCTTGGCAATAGTCGGCAAACGACGCCTGGAACCGTTCGCCCAGCATGGCTTCTTCATGGGCGACCACGCCGCGAAACACCAACCAGCAGCCCAGGGCAAACAGCCCCGCAATCGCCAGACTGCCCGTCTGCGCCCCGACCCCGAAGGCGCCAATGAAGCTAAAGACATAAAGCGGATTGCGGCTGATGGAATATGGGCCAAGTGTGACCAGCGACGTCTTTTTGCGCCCGCCAATATAAAGCGCGCACCACCCCCGACCGAAAATACACAGCATGATCGCAACGATCCCGACGGCCTCGATGCTGTCATGCCATGCAGTTTCGCGATCAAACCCGGCGCGGGCAAAACACACCAATGCCAGCAGCACAACACCCCCAATGCGAAGCGTGCGTTTGCGACGGCGCTGGATGATCTGCAAATCATCAGCGCCAGACGGGCTGGCACTTGCGATGTCTTGGGTCGGGTCGGTCGAAAACGGCTGATCGTGATGCATGGAAGCCCCCTTGGTTTAAGAGGGCCTCATGATGGGCAGTCACCCGGCCTTTGGCGTCCAATGCTGTTGATCCGGACTTTGTGTTTCGGCCTCGGACAGGGTTTCGGGTTTGGCCACCGCCTGCCGCGCGGCCTCACGGACAGCACTTGGCGTTTCGCCGGTAATTTTCTTGAAGGCCAAATTAAAGGTCGATTTGGAGTTAAAGCCGACACTGAGCGCAATATCAAGAATGGTGCGATCGGGCTCCAACACCAGCACAGACCGGGCTTCCGCGACCCGGGCGGCATTGACGAAATCAAAGAAGCTTTTGCCGACATGGTGGTTGAGCACATAGGACAGTTGATTGGGGGTAATGCCGACCGCACGCGCAAGCTTTGGCAAGGAGACCAAAGGATCCAGCAGGATATCCCCACGCGCCTGAATATCATCCAGCCGGGCCAAGGCCCGCGTCACGCCATCCTGATCGAGCAAGGGGCGCGGTGCGCTTCCATCATTTGAGACGTCAGTGATGGCCGGTGCTTTTTCCGACGCACTTGCGACACGCACTTCCGCCGGTTGCTCGGATGCCTCAAGGGTCTCGGCACGGGTGCGATCATCCCCATCATCCGATGCATCATCTGATGGCCAGTCGGCCATGACGAACAAAGCTGGCTGGGTGGCGATTTCATAGCTCATGGCAAACAGCACCAGCGCAAATGCGACCTCGGTGCCAAACATTTCGGTGTTATCGGGCAGATAAAGCCCGACGATTTTGCCAACCGCGACCGTGATAAACACAAAGGTCAGACCGCCCAGAACCACCGCGATCCAGCGTTGCATGGCCTTGCGGTCGGCGCCGAGCTGTTCCTGGGTTTTGTGCAGATACCGGCACGCCACCCGCCACAACAGCACCAGATAAAGCGTGATCTGAACAAAGATCGCGATCCAGCAAAAACCCTCGACCAGTTCTGCTGTGGTGTATCGCCCGGCCCACAGCGCTTCGCCCCGCCCATCGCCGGTTACAACCCACGCAATCAGGTTGAACACGACGAGCACAAGCATGAAATGGCCCCATGGGCGGCGGGACGGATTGCCGGAAATTTCACGGAAATAAAGGTAAATCGCCGGCGCGATGGCGTAATTGATCGGGCCGAAAAACAGGTTCAGGAAGCGTTCCAGGTCCCTTGCAACGAACGGTTCCGCGACATCCTGAATAAGGTTCAGCGCAATCGTTGCAATAAACAGCATCATCCAGCGGTTGGCACCAAAGGCGCGCGCGCCTTCCGATCGCAGGATCAGACACAGAAACACCGCCTGCACCAACCCGACTGCTGCCACCACCGCACTTACATAACCCGTCCAACCGGTCATTCCGGCATGCTCCTGAATTTGTCGATCCCTGAATGCCCGCCACACCATGTCGCGATGCGGCCGACTATATCGTTTCAATAGACACAATCGGACACTATCGGCGTCCGATTATGCACAGGCGGACGCGCAAGCAGGCCGGTTTTGCCAATCTGATCACCAGATAATCCGCACCGGATCGAAATCGCGGTTCATGATGTAACACCATCAGGATGTGAATCGTCCAGATTGAAAGGCTGTCATAAAAAGTTCCATCATAGTCGCTTGACTATATCGAATTGATATATGATAGTCCGATATATATCGGATTGATATAGTCACCTTGGCACCTTCCCCCGCCAGGGTACGTTCGATCCGGGGGAAGCAACAAGGATACAGATCAGAAGATGGACGTACGTACATTATGTCTGGGTGCCCTGATGGGCGGCGAGGCAACAGGATATGAAATCCGCAAGATGTTTGAAGATGGCACCTTCAGCCATTTTCAGATCGCGTCCCTTGGTTCGATCTATCCGGCGCTGACCAAGCTGACCCAGGATGGGTTGGTCACGTTTGTTGAACATGAACAGGAAAACAAACCGGACAAGAAGATCTATCAACTGACGCAAGAAGGCCGCCGCTCGTTCCTGCGTACCCTTTTGCAGACGCGTCCGGGTGAAGATCGCTATCGGTCCGACATTCTGTTCATGCTGACCTTTGCCGAGGAAATGCCGATCGAGCTGACCGAGGCCCTGATCGATGAATTTGCCGCCCGCCATGAATTGATGGGCCAGCAAATCGATCCGGAAAACACCGACAAACCGGCCCCGCAAACCTCCCATGGCCGGGACGAAGACGGCACGCCCAAACCGGGATGCTGCTTTGTTGCCGGACTGGGGCAGGCCATGTGCAATGCGACCTTGACGTTCATTCGCGAAAACAAGCAGGGCCTGCTTGATGAATTACGAAATCGCAAGGCCAACAAAACCTGAGCAACGCTACCCTAAGCAGCACACAAGACTGCAACGCCTGAAACCATAAAACGTCCGACGTGCCCAACAGAGAGCCACTGACGCATTCCGGCAACGGAAGATTTGAGGGAACAGAACAATGAATGCTTCACGCCTGATCGCCATTCTACTGGTCGTTGGGACCGTTATATGGATCGGCAGCTCCTATTTGACGGCAGACGAACCGACCGATCAGACCGCGTCTGATAGCGAGACTGCCGAAAGCGATGCGCCCAAGCCATTGGCCAGCGTGCGCACGATTACCAGTCACGCGGTTGACCATGTCGATCACTTGCGCATCACCGGACGTACCGAAGCCGTCATTTCTGTTGATATCCGTGCGGAAACCGAAGCGCGCGTCATTGAAATCGGTGCGGTAAAAGGCCAGCCGATCCAGAAAGGCGATCTGATCGCCCGCCTTGACGTCGGTGACCGTCAGGCCAGTGTTGCCAAGGCCCGCGCCCTTGTTGCCCAGCGTGAACTGGAACATACGGCGGCTGAAAGCCTGGCAGAAAAGAACTACCGCTCCAAAACCGGCGTTGCCGAGGCGCTTGCCCTGCTTGAAGAGGCGCGCGCCAATCTGACCATTGCGCGCACCGAACTGGGCAATACCGAAATCCGCGCCCCGTTTGACGGCATTGTTGAAGAACGCCCGGCCGAGGTCGGTGACCTTTTATCCATCGGTGATCCGGTCGCAACCCTTATCCAGGGCGATCCGATGCTGGTCGTGGCCCATGTCCCCGAACATTCCATTCGTGCGATTGATCTTGGCCAGCTTGCCAGTGTGAAACTGTTTGATGGTAGCACCCATGACGGTATCGTGCGCTATACCGCGCGCGTTTCCGATAACGATACCCGCACCTTCCGGGTGGAGGTCGAGATTGATAATGCTGATCTGCGCATTCCCGATGGCATGACGGCAGAGCTTGAAATTCCGATTGGCACCAAACGCGCACATAAAGTGACGTCGTCGGTTCTCACCCTGAATGACGAGGGTGAACTGGGTGTGCGCGCGGTCGTTGATGACAACAAGGTCGACTTCCTGCCGGTCGAACTTCAGGGCGGCAATCGTGATCGCATCTGGATCGGTGGCCTGCCCGAGGAGTTTGAGCTGATCGTGGTTGGTCATGACTGGGTCAAGGAAGGGGCTGCTGTAAAGGTCGTTCACCTCGACACCGACAAGGACGGCCTGCCGATCATGGATGATGGTGATGTCCCGGGTGCCGTTCCCGAAGCGGAAGACAGCGCCACCACCCTTTCGGAAAAAACCGCGCAATAGCGCGTATCATGAGGAGATGAAAAATGTCCCTGATTGATCACGCGCTTAATCGTTCGCGCACCGTCATTCTGGTTCTGATTTTGCTGCTGGCGACGGGTTGGGTGGGATATAACACCATCCCCAAGGAAGCCGACCCGGATGTCCAGATCCCGGTTCTGTATGTCACCATGCATCATGACGGCGTCTCGCCCGAAGATGCCGAACGTCTTCTTTTGCGCCCGATGGAACAGGAACTCCGTTCGATCGAGGGTGTGAAGGAAATGACGTCCCAAGCCTATCAGGACGGGGCGTCGGTTACCCTTGAATTCTATTCCGATGTCGAGATTGACGAAGCGCTGGCCGATGTCCGCGAACGGGTTGATATCGCCAAGTCCGAACTGCCAGATGATACCGATGACCCCGAAGTTCACGAGGTCAATCTGTCGCTGTTTCCGGTTCTGGTCGTCACCCTGTCGGGCGATGTGCCCGAACGCGCATTGCTGCGCATGGCACGTGACCTGAAAGATGCGATTGAAGGCCTGCCGGCAGTTTTGGAAGCCAATCTGGCCGGTGAACGTGAAGAACTAGTCGAATTCATCATTGATCCGATGAAGATCGAAGCCTATCGCCTCAATGGCGTTGATATCGTCAATCTGGTGCGCAGTTCCAATGCGCTGGTGGCCGCAGGTGCGGTTGATACCGGCAGTGGCCGCTTTAACATCAAGGTGCCCGGCCTTTTTGAAAGCGTGAATGACATTCTTGATATGCCGCTTCTGGTCGATGGGGATTCCGTCATCCGGTTCCGCGATATCGGTGATGTCCGCCGAACCTTCAAGGATGCCGAAAGCTTTGCCCGCCTCAATGGTGAACCGGCCATCGCGATCGAGGTTTCCAAACGTGTTGGCGAAAACATCATCGAAGTCATCGATGCCATCAAGGCCACCACGGCAGAAGCCGAGAAAACTTTTCCGCCCAACCTGACCATCAGCTATTCGCAGGACAAGTCATCTGACATCCGCACCATGCTGACCGATCTGCAAAACAGTGTGATCCTGGCAATCCTGCTGGTGATGGTTGTCGTGATCTGGTCACTGGGTTGGCGCTCGGGCCTTTTGGTCGGCCTTGCCATTCCGGGCTCGTTCCTGACCGCGATCCTTGTGCTGTGGGCCTTGGGCATGACGGTCAATATCGTTGTTCTGTTCAGCCTGATCCTGGCGGTCGGGATGCTGGTCGATGGCGCGATTGTGGTGACCGAATATGCCGACCGCAAAATGATCGAAGGCCTGCACCGCAAAAAGGCCTATCCACTGGCGGCCAAGCGCATGGCGCTTCCGATCATTGCCTCAACAGCAACCACGCTTGCCGCCTTCCTGCCGCTGGCCTTCTGGCCGGATGTGGTTGGCGAGTTCATGAAGTTTCTGCCGATCACGGTACTGTTTACCCTGACCGCATCGCTTGCCATGGCGTTGATCTTTGTCCCGACCGTCGGCGCATGGTTTGGCAAACCGGGCAGTCAGAATAACGAAAGCTTGGAGGCCATTGCGGCTGATCATGGCGATGACATTGAAAAGGTCAAAGGTGGTACCGGGGTTTATGTCCGGATGCTTAAGGGCTGCTTGCGGTTCTATTGGCTGATCGTGCCAATGGCCTTTGTCGTGCTGATTTCGGTCTGGGCGGCGTTCGGACAACTGGGCAAGGGTGTTGAATTCTTCCCGTCGGTCGAACCGGAAGTCGCCGTGGTTCAGGTCCGTGCACGTGGTAACATGTCCTATTATCAGCAGGACACGCTGCTCCGCGAAGTTGAGAACCGCATTCTGGCCCTTGATACCCATCATGAAGGCGAGAACTGGTTTGATACCGTCTATGCCCGGTCCGGCGATGGTGCCGGCGGCAACGAGGCATCCGAAGACGTGATTGGCGTGGTTCAGCTTGAATATGCCGATTGGCAGTCCCGTCCTACAGCAAGCGAGATTGAAAAGCGTATACTTTCCGAAACTGCCGATCTTGCAGGTATTCAGGTCGAAGTCCGCGCCCAGGAAGCCGGCCCGCCGCAGGGCAAGGATATCCAGATCCAGTTGCGCTCCTTCTATCCGGAACTGCTGGATGAAACGGCAACCATGTTGATGACCGGTTTGCAGGAAATGGGCGGTCTTTATAATTTCGAAGACGGCAAATCACCTCCGGGCATCGATTGGGAATATAGCGTTGACCGTGCACAGGCGCTGAAATTCGGGGCCGATATCACCCAGATTGGCAATGTCGTCAAACTGGTGACCAACGGCATCAATTTCTCGACCTATCGCCCGGATGATTCGACTGAGGAGATCGATATTGTCGGACGCTATCCGGCTACCTATCGCTCGCTCGAGGAATTGCAAAACCTCAAGATCGTGACCGACAAGGGGCTGGTCCCGCTTGCGAACTTCATCAAGCGCACGCCGAAGCCCAAAACCGGCACACTCAGCCGCGTTGACAGCCGTCGCGCCCTGACGGTTAAGGCCGATGTGCAGGAAGGCGTTCTGGTCGACACCAAACTTGGCGAGGTCAAAAACTGGATGAGCACCCTTGAGATCGATCCGCGTGTTTCGGTCGAATTCAAGGGCCAGGACGAAGAACAGAAAAAGTCGGCCGAATTCCTGCAGAACGCCTTTTCAGTCGCCCTGTTCATCATGTTCATCATTCTGGTCACCCAGTTTAACAGCATCTCAAGCTCACTTCTGATCATGATCGCCATCATCATGTCGACGGCGGGTGTGTTCCTGGGTCTGATGCTGACCGGGCAGGCGTTTTCGATTGTCATGAACGGCATCGGGATCGTCGCGTTGGCCGGGATTGTCGTGAACAACAACATCGTTCTGATCGATACGTTTGACCGGCTCAAACACACGGCAAGCAGTATTGAATCGGCCATTCTGCAAACCGGCGCACAACGTTTGCGCCCGGTGATGCTGACCACGGTGACGACCATTCTTGGCCTGGTGCCGATGGTCTTGCAGGTCAATATCGACTTTGCCACCCGCGATGTCTCGGTTGGGGCGCCCTCCACCCAATGGTGGGTACAGCTTTCAACCTCCATCGCGTTTGGCCTGGCCTTTGCGACGGTTCTGACTCTGGTCTTTACGCCCTGTGCGCTGATGGCACGCCACAAGCTGGGCGGGCTGATGCGAAAGATCAAACCACGGATAGCAAAGACGTTCGGATCGCCCCTGTCAAAAACCGGGCACGATCAGACCAGCTAACCCCATAGCCGCGCGACCTTTTCCCCCGACCCCGCCGCGCGGTTACACCGGCCCCCTTCCCCGGGGGCCGGTTCCTTTTTGGGTCCATTCCCAACCATATTTCAGGCCGTCAAGAATGGCGGCGTGCTGCACATTCAAACATTATAACTATATGGATTTTTATTCCGAAGATCGCGTGAAAACGGCCCGAAATACACTCTTTCCTAAGAATTCTGGAAGTATCTTAAACGCATTCTTGGGAACTGTTTTCTGGCGCAAGCAAAGGTTTTGCATGGCAAAGGCTTATTGGCATAAGGCACGATCAAAGGCATTTGCAATTGCCTGCACCATAAGCGCGTTCGCGTTGCTGACGCCCAAGTATGCAACGGCTCAGAACACTAATGAAGATCAATCCTTTATCTGGACGGTTCCGGCGTTTGCCCCCGCTTTCATCACCAAGGGTGAAACACTTAGCGGCTATGCGGCGGATACCCAGAACTGGTTCGCTGCCCAGTTGCCGCAATATGATCACAGCGTCCTTCATGTGCCGCTTGCCCGCCTTCTGGCAGAAATGAAAAAGGGCGAAGGCGCTTTACGCTGTTCGACCACCCTGATCCCCACCCCTGAGCGGCGCAACTACATCACCTTTGCCAAGACAGTTCTGCTGCATCTGCCGATTTCGGTTGTCATTCAGGCGTCTGACGAAGACCGCTTTGCCCCCTACCTTAATGCGGAAGGCCATGTTGAGCTTGATGCGCTTCTGGCTGATGAACAGCTTTCGACAGCTGTCCGCCTTGGTCGTGCATATGGCACCCATGTCGATGAGCACCTGAACCGCTACCGGAATGCAAAGCAGGTCATGCAGGTTGCTGATGACACCAAATTCCTGCGCATGCTTGCACTCGACCGGATCGACTGGACGCTGTATTTCCCGTCAGAAGCCGAATATTACCGCCGACAGAAAACACCTGATCTGGAAATCAAGGCCTTGCCGATTGCCGGCAACACGACCTTGCTTGAAGCGACCATTGGCTGTGCCAAAACGTCGCTTGGCAAAAAGGCCGTTGCCGAGATCAATGCCATCATAGATCAAAACCCAACCATGCCCTGGACAGAGTATTATGCCCAGTGGCTCAGCCCCAATGACCGTGAATGGTTCAACGCTGCGCGCGATCAATATATCCATTCCGAACATTTCGAAACCCGGCTGGAATACCGGCCGTCCACCGCCCAATAGGCAACATCGCGCCCTCTATTCGCCCGCCCAAGAACCGAACGCCCCAGCCCCATGACCGGAATGCAGGGGGCAGCCATGCATGCAAGGCTGGTTGCCGCGCGCACGTGCATCGGGTATCAACCCGGCTGCTCAATCTCGGTACTAATACTGACGCACCGGTTTGGCGCCCAAATCCCCAAATTCAAAACTCATTTCGCCAGACCTGAATGCCTGTATCTCGTTCCATTACAAAACTTTCCGTCAAGAATACCGTGGCTGCTGCGATCACGCTTGCGACGTCAATGATACCGTCGGCCATTGCCGCATCTGAAAAGACCGTCGCGCAAAACCTGGTATCCCGTACTGAACCGGGTCAGACGAAGCAAAACGTCACTTGGCTGCTCGACATTGTGCCGCCAGCCATCAAAGTCAAAGATGGAAAGTTGTCCGGGTTTGGCATGTCCAGCATCGAACGCCTGATCGACCACCTGCCGGACTATAATATCCACCTTGAAGTCAAGCCGTGCGGTCGCGCATTCGCATCCATGCGAAGCGCCGGGGTGACACACGACAAAACTGTGTGCATGCCCGGTCTATTGGAAACTGCCCATCGTGCGCAGGAATTTGTCTTCAGCAAACCCATTCTTTCCATGCTGCCGATTTCGATCATTGTCTCCGAGGAACGCGCGACTGATTTCGCGCTCTTTATGGATGGTTCAGGCGAAATTTCCCTGACCGATCTTTTGAAGGAACCGGCATTTTCACCCGCCATTGAAGCCGGCCGGTCATACGGGCTTGAGATTGATCAGGTGCTTCGGACAAGTGGCCATGGGGCGCATGTCCAGAAAACCCGCCAACATGCCGATTTCGCCAGAATGCTCGAACTTGGCAGGATCGACTGGTTTCTCGCCTATCCGATCGAAGCCCGGTATCAGTTTGACGATAACGATCAGGATCACGCGTTTACGTCGCTTCCGATTGCCGAGGCCCCCGACATTCTTCAGGCCAAAGTTGCGTGCAGCGACACAAAAGCAGGCCACGACATTATCGCGAAAATCAACGCGGTTCTGACTGACGTTGCACCGGTCGAACTGGCCGAAAGCTATATCACCCATCTGACATCATCGGATGCGGATCGCTTCCGCAGCCTGATCAGCCCATCGCAATAAAAAAGCCGGCAAATCTGCCGGCTTTTCATATGATCTGATGATCAGTTCTGATGGACGCGGTTCAATCCCTCGTGGGGATCGTCATCGGGTTCGCCATCGTCATCTTCTTCATCTTCCTTGTCCTGTTCGTGCTGGTTCTCAACGCCCATACGGCGATAGGAACGGTAGGACAGCGGCATGGTGATGAAATAGACAGCTGCAATCACGGACAGCGTCAGCCACGGCGAGGACACCAGAAACGCCACCGACGCCCCGAATGCCAGCATCAGGGGCAGAACCCAGGCGCGCGGCACCTTGACCTTCTTGAAGCTAAAGGTCGGCAGGCGCGACACCATCAGGCACGCAATGATCACACCATAGGGTGCAACGATATACGGGCTGTCAAAGATGCCTTCGCCAAACTGGAAGGTCAGAACAATCGGCCACATGGCAAGGGCGGCGGCCGCCGGGGCCGGAACCCCGGTAAAGAACCGGTAGGCCCAGGTTGGCAATTCCGGTTCGCCCAGCATCTGGGTGTTGAAGCGTGCCAGACGCAACATCATGCAGACCGCAAACAGAAGCGACAATGCCCAGCCAATGCCACCAAATTCATGCAGCGACCAGAAATACAGCATCATCGCCGGGGCAACGCCAAAGCAGACAAAGTCCGACAGGCTGTCGAGTTCGCCGCCAAAGCGGCTTGATGCATTGAGCATGCGGGCAAGGCGACCATCAAGGCCATCAATAATCCCTGCAATCAGAATGGCGGCAACGGCGGCTTCCCAACGATCCTGCATCGCAAAGCGGATCGAGGTCAGACCAGCACACATCCCCATGATCGTCGCAACGTTCGGCACCAGCCGGGTCAGCGACAGCGCCTTGAAGCGACGGGGACGACGAACGGGTTCGATGCCGCCTGCCATTATCGGATCTCCCCGAGTGCGGCGTCCTTGTCCTTGACTGAGACATCAGCAAGAACGGTTTCACCGGCAATCGTGGTTTGCCCGACAATCACGTTGGGTGACACACCTTCGGGCAGATAAACATCCACGCGCGAGCCAAAGCGGATCAGACCGAACCGCTCGCCCGCTTTAAGGATTGAACCGGTGCCGACATCACACAGAATACGGCGCGCAACCAAACCGGCGATCTGGACAACACCAAACTCACGGCCTTCCTTGTCACGGACAAGCAGTATCTGGCGTTCGTTATTTTCCGACGCCTTGTCGAGTTCGGCATTGACAAACTTGCCAGGCACATAGGCCTCGCCAACGATCTCGCCATTGACCGGGCAGCGGTTCACATGGACGTTGAACACATTCATGAAGATCGACACACGCGTACGCGGGGTCTTGTCATCAAGTTCGAGTTCCTTGGGCAGCGGTGCCTGCGAAATCATGCAAACGCGGCCATCTGCCGGGGAAATCACCAGATTTTCATCAGTGGGCGTAATACGATCCGGGTCGCGGAAGAAATACGCGCACCAAAGTGTCAGGATCACGCCGATCCAGCCCAGCGGTTCCGCAATTAGGAACAAGCCCACAGTGATCGCTGCGAAGATTGCAACGAATTTCCAGCCTTCCGGATTGATCGGCACAAGAACGGATTTCAAAGTCTTAATTCCCTGGTTGCCATGGTTGGGCATATCAATTCGGTACCCTTGGTACTGTGCGGGCGCTTCCCTAGCATCTAGTGATGACAAAGGGCAACGCAACCCGCGTCAAACTGTTTGGCCCCAAACTTGGTTTCATACGTAAAAGGGGCAAAACACACTTACCATGTGCTTTGCCCCTCGCAAAGAAAAGTGATGCTTATTGCTGAATTTCTTCGTTCGGCAGTGCAAAAATCTGCCCCGGATAAATCAGATCAGGATCGCGGATCTGGTTGCGGTTCTGATGATAGATCACCCAGTATTTCAGGCCGTCACCATAGGTGCGGCGCGCAATGCGCCAAAGGCTGTTGCCCGGCTGAACGACATAGCGTGATCCCGGTTCCAGAATTTGGTCGGGTCGTGCCCGTTCGAACGGAATTTCAACACGCGCGGTTACCGTGCCCGAACTGTCAAGCTGATCAGCACGCATGGTGTAATTGCCGGGCTCAATCGGTTCACCAATGGTCAGTGCCCAGTTGCCGTTTTCATCGGCGGGCGCGGTACCAACATGCTTGTTATCAAGGTAAATCCGAACCGTATGCTCCAGATCGGCCTTGCCCGACATCGCAACGCGGCCTTCGGTGTCATAATCGACGATATCAATCGACAGACGCGGCAGATTTGCATCCGGTGTTTCGGTTTCTTCCGTGAAAGATGCGGCCTCTGGTGCCGGGCCCTGCATCACGGTTGCAGCACCTTCGCCTTCGGTCGGGACCTTAAGCGCGATGATCGGCTGCTTTTCTTCTGCCGGTTCGTCAGACGGTGCGGCTTCGCCCTGCTCTGCCGCGGCGGTTTCGGTCGGCGCATCCGTGGTTGCGGCTTCCGTTTCCGTCGCTGCGGCCGGTGCTTCTTCCTCGGGGATCAGAACAACGATCTTGTTTTCGGCCTTGGCGACATTGCCGGTTTCGTCTTCGGCTTCAAGCGACAATTCGCGATCACCGCTTACCAGCGGCTTGCTTGGCAGAACAACCCATTCGCCGCGTTCATCGGCAGTGGCTTCGCCAATCACCTCATCGCCTTCGCGGATGCGAACCGTGCTGTTCGGTTCGGCGCGACCGGCGATAACGGCATTGCCGTCCGGACCGATGCGCACAACATCAAAGCTTGGATTGGAAATTTCGGGCGCTGCAGTTTCCGGCTCGGATGCCGGTTCGCTTGGCGTCGTTTCAGTGGTAACTGCAGGCGTCTGGGTAACTGCCGGTGCGGTTTCTTCATCCGCACTCTTGGTCAGCATGTAATTCAGCGCAATTGCTGCAATGATCAGTACAACGCCGACTATGACGAGGATATAGGGTCGCTTCACCGGAAATATCCTTGAACGATGTTTATGTTTATTCGACTTCCACTCAAGACATTGAAATTGTTTGCCATATTCCCCTCAAACAACCCGTCCGAGCACGTTAATTAGAAACTTGTACTACTTTCGGCGCGCAGTTTCCATAACGTAACAAACAAACGATACCGCGCAACCGTTAGGCAAAGATGAAGAGAATCAGTCTACTCGCCCCAAGTCAACCTTCACCTCAAACGGCTCTGGCCGCCATTTCGGCCCCGACATAGGCAACAAGGGCGGCCATGATCAGCGGCAAGGCCAGCACACCGACCTTGATCACACTGCCCAACAGCACCGCCTGCGCAGGATTATCGCCCGGCAGATGGGCAGCCAATCGGACCGATGCCTGACGCCCCGACACCACCAGCAGCAACACCGCAAAGGCAAGGCAGGATGCCGGCACAATGATCATCGCACTGGCAGCCCCCGCCATCAGCGCCCCGACCACGCCAAGCCAGACCGCCACACGATATTGTGGTGCGGCCTTTTCCGAAATCAGTGCTACGATCAGCGCCACCGTCAGGGCGGCCTGCAAGACAACAAAATCAGTTAACCCGAACTGATAAACAATAATCCCCTGCCCCAGGGCCAATGTCATCAGAACTGCCACGGGCCCCGGCTTTGCCAAGGCAACATTATCCACAGCCGCATCCGCCTTGCCTGCTTTGGCCTTGGCGGTTTTGGTCTTCTTGCCCTTGGCCGATTTGGCGGTGTCATCGTCATCTTCGGAGAAATCCGGGCGCGTTACCCACAGGAAGCAGCCACCAATACTCAAAAACGCCAGCCAGGCGACGATCTGGATCGCACCGGGATGGTATGAAAGCCCACTGATCGGCGCTGCCAGCACCAGCCAGGCACCCAGCAACAAGATCACCCCGGCAACGCCCAGCGATATGCGTTCCGACAGGCGCGAAAAATCCATAATCGCGCCGCAGACACCGCCAAGGACAAGCATCAAAAGTGCTGCCCCCACGCCGCCGCGTGCGGTTTCGGGCAATCCGATGGCCGCAGGCACCGCCACGGCAACCGCCGGGATCACAGCGCCCAAAACAAGACGGCGCGCAATCGCGCGTTCCAGCCCCAGCCACAAGGCCAGCATCAGAACGGCGGCAATAATGCCCGATATCACAATGGCGAGAATGAATGGACTGTCGACAAACACGTTGGGCGATCCTGCCTTCTTTTTATGGTTACGCTGAATACAGTGCGAGACCTACCCATCCCACAATCAGGTTCAGAACTTGTTAACCCTGCGACAAAAAGCGCGCGAACTGCGGGTTTCCAAGCCTTGATCATCTTTGCCACGACCTGTTGGCAAGATTACGGCCAAAGACGATCAAATCAGGGCACCAGCAAATCAGGGCACGGGCATGTCACTTAAATTTCAGATGCTGCCATGCGGAAATTACTGCCACAGACGCGATTTGATCGGTTATGGTCGCTTTCCGTACGGGACGATGCGCAAGCCATTTGCGCCGTCCCGCTACCTGCGAAACAAGAAACACAAGGCAGGTCGCCATGACGAAAGTAAAATCAATCTGTGTCTTTTGCGGTGCTTCAGACGGCAAGGATCCGCGACACATGGAAAATGCCATCGCCTTTGGCAAGATGATGGCCGAACGCGATATCACGCTGGTTTATGGCGGGGGACGCATCGGTCTGATGGGGGCCGTGGCAGATGGCGTCATGCAAAATGGCGGAACGGTGGTTGGCATCATTCCGGCCCATCTCGATGATATCGAAGTCGGCCATACCGGCCTGTCCGAACTGATCGTTTGCAAATCCATGCATGAACGCAAGGTCGAGATGTTCAAACGATCCGATGCCTTCGTCACCCTTGCGGGCGGCCTTGGCAGTCTGGATGAGGCGTTTGAAGCCATGACGCTGCGCCAGCTTGGCATTCATGACAAGCCGATGGTGTTCCTCAATGCGCTGGGCTATTGGGACAAGTGCTTTGACATGATTGACGGCATCATCGAGGACGGCTTTGCCCGCCCAAGCCACAAGAACCTGTATACCGTCGCCGATACCCTTGAGGAAGTGTTCGAACAGCTTGCGGCCGAGCCCGCCCCGCGCTTTGATCCGCGCGAAAAACTGTTCTGATCAGCACATCGATCCGCATTCACGCTTTGAAACGCCGTTCGATTAAGATCGGGCGGCGTTTTTTGTTACAGCCCCGTCCTGTTCGGATGGGTTTGCGGTCGATGTTCGTTTGCGCATCACGTAAAAATCCGTTGATTTCCGGGCCATTCGCCGCCGTCGGAATATTCATATGAATGTCACGCTTCTGAAATCTTAGTGACAACGAAGCCGCGTATGATCGCTTCAATGTTCAAAACAACAAATTGAACGATCAAATGAATATTTCTGCGCGACAACGCGACATCATCGATATCCTGCGCCGTGACAGTTTTGTCTCCATCGACAAGCTGGCCGAGCATTTTGACGTTACGCCGCAAACCGTGCGCCGCGACGTCAATATGTTAAGTGACGCCAATCTGGTGCGCCGTCGCCATGGTGGCGTTGAATATGCCGGTGAGCCGGGCATGAACCTGTCCTATGACAGTCGCCAGGTCACCAATATCGCCGCCAAACATGCCATATCCCTTCATGTCGCAAGCCTGATCCCAGACGGGGCATCGATCCTGATCGGGATTGGCAGCACGCTGGAACTGGTTGCGCTCAATCTGGCCGACCATCGCCACCTGACCGTGATCACCAACAACATGAATGCCGCCATGGCGCTGGGCAACAATACCGGCAACCGGATTGTCATTCCCGGCGGCACGCTGCGCCTGCCCGATCGCGACGTCATCAGCCCCGAGGCCGAGGTGATGTTTAACAAATACAAGGTCGATTTCGGTCTGTTTGGCGTTGGCGGGATCGAGCCCGACGGCACCCTGACCGATTTCGACCATCGCGAGGTTTCGCTGCGTCAGGCGATTGCCAGCAATTGCCGCAATTCCATCCTTGTTGCCGATCAATCGAAATTCGGCCGCCCCGCGCCTGCCAAGGGCGGCCATATCACCGACCCCGACCTGATCGTGGTCGACGGTGTTCCCGGCGGCATTTTCGATCCGTTGTTTGACCGTGAAGACGTTCGCGCACGTCTGCAAATTGCCAAAAGCGAAAGTTACGAATGACTGACCAACACCCCTTTATTCGAATCACTTCCGTGTCGCGCGTGTTTGACGGCGGCAATGGCGTGCATGACCTGTCGCTCGACATTCCGCGCGGAAGCTTTGTGGTTCTGTTGGGCCCTTCGGGTTGCGGTAAATCGACAACCCTGCGCCTGATTGCCGGGCTTGAAACCGCCGATCACGGCACCATCACGATTGATGGCAAGGATGTCACCAGCACCCCGCCGTCCAAGCGCGGCCTGTCGATGGTGTTTCAATCCTATGCCCTGTTCCCGCACTTGAGTGTGGCTGAAAACATCGTCTTTGGCCTGAAGGTGCGCAAAACCAAAAAGGACGAGATCAAGACCCGTCTTGAAGATGCGCTCCGCGTCACCGGCCTTGAGGGATATGAGGACCGCAAACCCGCCCAGCTTTCCGGTGGCCAACGTCAGCGCGTCGCACTGGCGCGCGCGATTGTTGCCGGTCATCCGCTGTGTCTGATGGATGAGCCGTTATCAAACCTTGATGCCAAACTGCGCCATGCGGTGCGCAAGGATATCCGCGATCTGCAACAGCGCCTTGGCATTACGGTGGTTTATGTCACCCACGATCAGACCGAAGCCATGAGCATGGCCGACATCGTCATTCTGATGAAGGATGGCCGGATCGAGCAGGTCGGCGATCCGGCCGATCTTTACCTCAAACCCGCCACCGCCTTTGCCGCCGGGTTTGTCGGAAGCCCGCCCATGACGCTTTTACCGGCAGCCGCCCTGCCTGCTTCTGTCATTCCTGAGGACTTTGATGCCAGTAACCTCACCTTTGGCATCCGGCCCGAGGACCTGGTCCTGACCACTGATTTGAAAAATGCACCATGGGGCATTCCTGCGACCGTGACCGGCAGTGAATTTCTGGGTGCGGAGACATTCGTATTTGTTGCGATCCCGGGCACAGAGGGGGCCACTGCCCGCCTGCCCGGTCGCGTTGAAATTTCGCCCGGGACAGAAGTCTCGCTCAGCTGGGCTGGCGCTGCGGCCCACTGGTTTGATGGCGAAGGCGGTCATCGTCTGACACCGACGGTACCGGGCACATCAGCGCACGATACCAAGATCACCTCTCAACCTGACACTGCAACTTCGACACTTTAACAGGGAACTTTTGTCCATGCGTAACATCGTAACCAGTGCTGCAATCGCAGCCGGATTGATGGCAACGGCGGCAAGCCCGGCCTTTGCTGCCACCGAGTTGACCATGTATTACCCGATCGCCGTTGGCGGCCCGCTGACCAACGTCATTGACGGCATGATCGAAGGTTTTGAGTCCGAAAACCCGGATGTCAAAGTCAACGCCATCTATGCCGGCAACTATGACGACACCCGTCTGCGTGCGGTTTCCGCCATCAAAAGCGGCGATCCGGCACAGCTTTCGGTCATGTTCTCGATCGACGTTTACGACCTGATCGAACAGGACCTGATTGTCCCGTTTGATGACGTTGTCAAAACCGCAGAAGACAAGGAATGGCTGAACGGCTTCTACCCGGCGCTGATGGCCAATGGTGATGTCGATGGCAAAACCTGGGGCATCCCGTTCCAGCGTTCGACCATTGTCATGTACTACAACAAGGACATGTTCCGCGAAGCCGGTCTTGATCCGGAAATGCCGCCGAAAACCTGGGAAGAACTGGTTTCCACCGGCAAGGCGCTTTCAAAAGACGGTAAATGGGGCCTGATGGTTCCGTCGACCGGGTATCCGTACTGGATGTTCCAGTGCTTTGCCATCCAGAACGGCAAGGAACTGATGAGCGGCGATGGCACGCAAACCTATTTCGATGATCCGGCCGTTGTCGAGGCGCTTCAGTTCTGGCGTGACCTTGCGACCGAAGAAAAAATCATGCCCGAAGGCACCATTGAATGGGGAACCCTGCGTCAGGCCTTCGTGCAGGGGCAGACGGCCATGATGTGGCATTCGACCGGTAACCTGTCGGCGGTCAAACGCGAAGCACAGTTTGATTTCGGTGTTGCCATGCTGCCGAAGCACAAAAAGCCGGGCTCGCCCACGGGTGGCGGCAACTTCTATCTGTTCAAGGACTCAACGGATGAACAGAAAGAAGCATCGCTGGCGCTGATCAAATACATGACCTCGCCTGAACGTGCGGCGGAATGGTCGATTGCCACCGGTTATGTCGGTGTTACCCCGGCGGCCTATGAAACCGATGCGCTGAAATCCTATGTCGCGGACTTCCCACCGGCGCTCGTCGCCCGTGATCAGCTCGAAGTTTCGGTTGCCGAGTTTTCGACCTATGACACCGCGCGTGTTCGCGAAGGCCTGAACAACGCCATCCAGGCGGCCCTGACCGGTGAAAAAACCCCGGAAGAAGCCCTTGGCGATGCCCAGTCCGAAGCAGAACGTCTTCTGCGGGCCTTCCACTAAGAACGCCCGATCTGCACGCCGAAGCGGGATATGCCCCGCTTCGGCACCTTTGTTTGATGATTTTGATTAATTGATTTCTTTGTATTGCAGGACGTGCCGACCATGAACGAAATGGCCCGACTTCAAAAACGCAGGTTTGCGCTTTATGGCTGGATGCTGGCCGCACCGGCATTGGCGCTAATGAGCCTGTTTGCCTTTTACCCGGCCATTGCGACCTTCTGGCACAGCCTGTTTAGCCGGGGCACATCACGCCGCCCGTCTGTCTTTGCCGGGTTTGAGAATTATGGCGATCTGTTTGCTGACCCGACCTTCTGGACGGTTGCGACCAACAACCTGATTTATGCCGGGGTCACCATTCCGGTTTCGATCATCTTTGCGCTCGTCATGGCGCTTTGGGCCAATGCCCATATCCCGGCACGGTCGTTCGTTCGCAGTGCCTATTTCACCCCGACCATTTTGCCGATGATTGCCGCGGCCAATTTGTGGCTGTTTTTCTATACGCCTGATCTTGGGGTGATTGATCAAATTACCGGCTTTTTCGGCGCATCGCCGACCAACTGGCTGGGGCAGCCGGAAACCGCACTGGCATCCGTCATTATCGTGACGATCTGGAAAGAAGCCGGCTTCTTCATGATCTTTTACCTCGCCGCCCTTCAGACCATCCCGCCGGACCTGCGTGAAGCCGCGCGGATCGAGGGGGCAGGTCGCTGGACCTATACTAGGCGAGTTTTGCTGCCACTTTTGATGCCGACCACGATCTTTGTGTTCGTCAATGCGATGATCAATTCGGTCAAGCTGATCGATCATCTGTTCATCCTGACCAAGGGCGGCCCAAACAACGCATCCAAACTGATCCTTTATTGGATCTGGGAAATGGCATTTGCCTATTTCGACAGCCCGCATGCCGCCGCCATGACCATTCTTGTGTTGCTGGCGCTTGGCCTTGTTGCCGTCGCGCAGTTCCGACTGGTTGAAAAACGGACCCACTACCGATGAAAACAGACACCGCGATTGCAAACACCAGACTTACCCTGCCCGATTTTGACAAGCTGCTTGATACGCTTGGCGCATGGGTTCTGGCGATTGTCTGGATTTCACCATTGTTGTTTGCCGCCTGGGCAGCCCTACAGCCATCGGGCACGGCCCTTGGACTGGATTTTTCCAACCCGCTGACATTCGAGAACTTCACCTATGTCTGGGGCGCTGTGCCGTGGGGCGGATATTTTGCCAATACCGTAATCCTGGTGACCCTGATCCTTGCGGGTCAGTTGGTGCTGTGTACCCTTGCCGGATTTGCCTTTGCCCGGTTTGAATTCAAGAGCCGCGATACGATCTTCATCCTTGTTCTGCTGCAGCTTTTCATCCTGCCCGAAGTGCTGATTGTCGAAAACTACGCCATCGTTTCCAAGCTTGGCCTGTTTGACACGGCCCTTGGCATCGGCCTGCCCTATATGGCCAGCGCGTTTGGTATCTTCCTGTTAAGGCAGGCATTCAAATCCGTACCGGTCGAGCTTGAAGAAGCCGCGCGGATTGAAGGTTGCGGTTGGATGGGGGTTCTGTGGAAGGTTTATGTGCCTGCGGCCAAGCCGGTTTATCTCGCCTATGCGCTGGTTTCGATTGCGACCCACTGGAACAACTTCCTGTGGCCATTGATTGTGACCAATTCGCCAGAAACACGGCCGCTGACGGTGGGATTGTCGCTGTTTGGCGCGCCGGAAACCGGGGTGGATATCTCGGTCATCAGTGCCGCAACCATCATGACCATCGCCCCGCTTTTGATCGCATTCCTGATTTTCCAGCGCCAATTCATTCAGGCGTTCCTGCGCGCAGGCATTCGCTAGGGACGCCGCAAACGCGCCCCATCACCAGGTTGTATCAAGCACCTCGAACAGGGCGGCGATTGTTGGCGTTTCGCGCTTTCGCTCGGTCGTGATCAGGCTAAGGCAGGCCGGGATCGACACCGAATTGCACACCGCAAGACCAAAGGTCTGCTTTTCATGCAGAGCGATGGAATCACGGCACAAACTCAAGCCCACACCGGATCGGACCATCTCAAGCATGGATGCTTCCTGATCGACCAGCGCAACGGAGTTTTGCGTGCATTCAAACTCGTCAAATATACGCCTGAGCAAGCGCGAATGCACCGAGGCATGTGTGGTGCCGATCCAGGGCAGCTTTAACAAGGATGCCCAGTCGGCATTCTCGACCCGGCTTTCCCACCCCACTGGGGCGATGACCCGGTAATTGAAATCGGCCAGTTTTATCGCGTGGATGGCTTCTGACGTCTCGGCGGCGATATCACCCGCCACGTCCGGCCCGCTCAGATAAAACCCGGCATCAATCTGATTGCGCAGTACACCGGCCAGCATATCGCCACTGACCCCATGCGCCAGTTCGGTCTCGATATCGGGGAAGTCTGTGCGCAGCTGGCTTAACATCCGGCCAAGACGAATGAATTCCGGATCCACAATGGTGCCAAGCCGCAGCTTCCCGCTGATACGACCAGCGCGCTGACGTGCACTTCGGCGAAACTCGTCCATGGCGTCAATGACCTGTTCGGCCTTTGTCAGCATGGCTTGACCATCCGCCGTGATCTGCAATCCGGTCGAGGTGCGCTTGAACAGGGTAATCCCGGTTTCCTCGCCAAGACGTTTGATCTGATGACTGATGGCGGGCTGCGTCAGATTAAGCACCGATGCCGCGCGCGAAACGCTGCCCTCGCGTGCGACGGTGACAAAAGCCAGCAACATGTTCATGTTCGAAAAGCGGGTCATATAAAAAACAGTAATATTGCTATTCGTATTTTGTCATTAGATTTGTGCGTCCCTTCGCGCCTTAATTAAATTTCGGGTTCTGGTTGATTTCTAAAACGACCGGGAACCGATTGACACCAAACAGGTCAGGCGACGATCAAGACAGCCTTTTCGGACTTTGCGTTTGACGCGCGTTTGACGGCTTCTTCGTGCGGACAGCCCGGCCCAAAAAACGCCGACCGGGAGGCACATTGTTATGACCGCAACCATTCCAACGTTCGATTACATCGTTATCGGAGCGGGAACAGCCGGCAGTTTGCTGGCAAACCGGCTGAGTGCAGATCCCAAAAACAATGTCCTGCTGCTCGAAGCTGGCAAAGCCGACAACTACCCATGGATCCATATTCCGGTGGGCTATCTCTATTGCATTGGCAATCCGCGCACCGACTGGATGTATGAAACCGAACCCGACAAGGGGCTTAACGGGCGTGTTTTGCGTTATCCGCGTGGCAAGGCGCTGGGCGGCTGTTCATCGATCAATGGCATGATCTATATGCGCGGTCAGGCGCGTGATTACGATAATTGGGCCAAGCTGACCGGCGATGATGCGTGGAACTGGCAGAACGTCCTGACCGATTTCAAACGCCACGAAAACCACTACAAACTTGATGGCGGCGCCACCCCGAAGGCCAGCAATGGCAAGCCGTTTTCAGACATTCACGGAAATGGCGGCGAATGGCGCGTTGAAAAGCAACGCCTGCGCTGGGATGTACTGGACAGCTTTATCGAGGCCGCGGGTCAAAACGGCATCGAGCCGACCGATGATTTCAATGACGGCGACAATACCGGCATTGGCTATTTTGAAGTCAATCAGCGTTCTGGCTGGCGCTGGAACACGTCGAAGGCCTTCATTCGTCCGATCAAGTCACGCAGCAACCTGACGGTCTGGACGGAATCCCAGGTCGAAAAACTGACCTTTGGCAAGGATGCCAATGGCCAGAAAATCTGTACCGGGGCGGTCATCAACCGGGCTGGCACCGCGCAAACCGTGACGGCGGCCAAGGAAACGCTTCTGTGCGCCGGTGCGGTCAACTCGCCGCAGATCTTGCAGATTTCGGGCGTCGGCCCGGCCGACCTTTTAAAACAGCATGGCATTGATGTGGTCGCCGATGTTCCAGGCGTCGGGCAAAACTTGCAGGATCACTTGCAAATCCGTGCGGTGTACAAGATACAGGGCGCCAAAACGCTCAACACGCTCGCCAACAGTTTGGTCGGCAAGGCAAAGATCGGGCTGGAGTATCTTCTGAACCGTTCCGGCCCGATGAGCATGGCACCCAGCCAGCTTGGTGCCTTCACCCGCTCGGATCCCGACCGGCAATATTCAAATCTTGAATATCACGTTCAACCGCTCAGCCTTGAGGCCTTTGGCGGTGATCTTCATGATTTTCCCGCGGTCACGGTTTCGGTCTGCAACCTGAACCCGACCAGCCGCGGCACCATCCAGATCAAGTCCGGCGATTACCGCACCCCACCGCAAATCGCGCCCAATTACCTTGATACCGACGAAGACCGCAAAGTCGCTGCCGACAGCCTGCGACAGGTCCGCGACATCATGTCGAAACCGGCCATGGCGAAGTATCAACCCGATGAATTCAAACCGGGTGTGCAATATCAAAGCGACGAAGAACTGGCCAAGCTGGCCGGTGACATCGCCACAACGATCTTCCACCCGGTCGGGACGGTAAAGATGGGGCATGCGGATGATCCGTCCGCCGTGCTTGATCCGCACCTTCGCCTGAAAGGGATTGGCGGCCTGCGGGTTGTCGATGCATCCGTGATGCCCGAAATCACCAGCGGCAACACCAATTCACCGACCCTGATGATTGCCGAAAAGGCCGCTGGCTGGATTTTGTCCGGTCAGTAACCGTTATCTGCAGCTCCCCCTGCCCCAACATACGCAGACTTCGGAGGATAAATGTATACCCGGTTTTCCCAGCTCCCTCTGACAGGGGTCAAGGTTATCGATTTTGGCCAGTATATCGCAGGCCCGGCCGTGGCGATGTTGCTTGGTGATCTTGGTGCAACGGTCGTTCATATCGACCCGCCGGGTGGCCCGATGTGGGACAGTCCGGCAAATGCGACGCTTAATCGCAACAAGGTGATCCTCAATCTGGACCTGAAGTCCGACGAGGGCCGTGAGCAGGCACACGCCCTTTGCGCCGAGGCCGACATCATCATCGAAAATTTCCGCCCCGGAAAATTCGCCAAGCTCGGGTTTGATTTTGCCAAGATGCGCGAGGAACGCCCGGAGCTGATTACCCTTTCGGTGCCGGGATTTGCGTCCAACGACGAAGAACGTCGCGAACAGCGTGCATTTGAAAGCATCGTTGCTGCGAGCTCCGGCGTTTTCACCGATATGGGGCTTAACCGTGTGTTGATGGGCCTTAACCCGTCATTTTCGCCCTTGCCACTGTCATCGGCCTACGCGGCACAAATTGCCGCGTCTTCGGTTGTTCTGGCCCTGCAATCGCGCCAGATTACCGGATTGGGCGATCAGATCGAAGTGCCGCTGGCCGCAGCCATCATGGAAGGGCTTTGCTATAATTCGATCAAGATATCGGACATTCCCAAACGCTATCTGACCCAGCGCGAACTCGAAATCGAACGCAGACGTATCGAAGGTCTGCCGATGAATGTCAGCTACGATGAACTTCAGGAACTTCTTGATCCGTTCTTCAGAAGCTACATGTGCAAGGATGGCCGGATGTTCTATGTGGTCTGCCCAAGCCACAAATATCACGCCAAACGCTGTCTGGAGGTTCTTGGGCTTTATGACGAACTGGTCGCCGATGGCCTGACATCCGAAGAAGACACCTATAAACCACAAAGTGAATGGACCTCCGAAACGTCGCTTGGCGTTTATCCGATGCCAAAGGACTGGGCGGACAAGATTGCCGCGCGCATGAAGGAAGTCTTCATGACCCGGACATCGCATGAATGGAAAAAGATGTTTGGTCGCGGCGGCATTCCGGGCGCCCCGCAACGCTGGCTTCAAGAATGGATCCACGATGAATATGCCGAAGGATCCGGCTTGATGATTGATACGTGGGATCCTGAATACGGCGAAATGACCACGCCCGGTCCCGTCGTCTGGATGGAAGAAAGCGGCGAAGAAGCGCTTAAACCCCAACCACGCCGCTGGGTGGATTTCAACGAAGCGCTCAAGATCCTCAAAAAACATCGCACCGAGATTCCCGACCCGGAGGACGCAATTGAGCAGGAAGGCTGGCTTTCAGGGGTCAAGATCCTTGATCTCTGCAATGTCATTGCCGGGCCACATGCGGCCTGCTACCTGGCGCGCTTCGGGGCCGAGGTCATCAAACTTGATCCGTCGGTGCCGATGTATGACAGCTGGAACACCGTGATCTATGGCCTGTCACAGATGCGTGGCAAAAAATCGATCCTGGCTGACATCAAATCTGAACACGGTCGCAAGGTTTTTGAAGATCTCGTGAAATCGGTTGATGTCATCATCTGGAACGCCCCGGATGGCCAGATCAAGCGTGTGGGACTTGATGCCGAAAACCTGCGCAAGCTCAACCCCAATGCCATCTTCTGCAAGCTCGATTGCTTTAGCGGCGTCAATCGCGGCGTGCGCACCGACTATATCGGCTATGACGATCTGGTGCAGGCCGCAACCGGCATCATGTTGCGGTTTGGCGGTGCGATGGACCGCCCCGAAGAACACGCCCATGTTGGCACGATTGATGTCATGTGCGGCTTTGGCGGGGCACTTGCTGTTGCGGCCGCCCTGTATCAGAAATACCGCTTCGGGCGGATCGGGCGCGGCAGAACGTCGCTTACCGCCAATAGCGGACTTTTGCAGATTCCCTTTTCCTATGATTACCGGGGCCGTGGATTGTTTGACGAACCGTCCGGGCCGGACATGAACGGCAATGATGACCTGAACCGCTTCTATAGCACCGCATCAGGCATCTATTTGTTGCTCAGCGCCTATGAAGACGATATCCCACGGTTTCGCGCGGTCGAAGGGCTTGAAGACCTGCCAGATGTGCCGGTCGAAGAACGCGCGGTCTATCTTGCAACCGCCTTTCAGACCATGCCCGCAGCCGAATGGATTGAACGCCTGCATGCAGCGGATATCGGGGCGGCGATCTGCGACAATATCGATGCCTTGCGTGCTGAAAACACCCGTGAGGCCGATGGCAAACCCGGGACAGAGAATGGCAGTTATTCCTTCTCGGTTTATCCCGACCACCCCAGCGGCCATGAAGTCATTCAGCTTGACCCGTATGCAGTCCGGACAACCCGTTCAAAGGTTGTTGCTCTGGCCCCGTCGGAAAAATTTGGCACCTCAACGCGCGATATCCTCAAGGATCTGGGCTATGCCGATCAGGCGATTGAAGCAATGCTGAAATCCGGGGATCTCAGTGAATCCTGGAGTGCAGAATACATTCCGAGCTGACCCGTATTCCGGCGCGTCTGGCTGTGGCCAATCGCCAACCAACAGGGGTGTGTTCTCGATCTCTTTCCTTCAGGGCATCATTGCACCAGAGTAATCCGTGCAACTGACCCCTGCAGGATGTATCTCCGTGACACCACACGCGGAGGGCCATGCGATCTCCCCCCGTTCGTAGTGTGGCTGCAACATCTTGCGCCTTTCGGCATCATACCCCGAAAGGCATCAACGCCCGGGCCTCCCACCCGGGCGTTTTCTTTGTACAACTCACCCCGATAAATGCCAGTTGCGACTTATCATTATTGAACTTTAAATTAAATAATTTGAATGTTCGAATATTTATTCATTGAGTTGATATACATCAGGGTTGCTCAACTCCATTATTGGTGTAGTACCCGAACCACCAAAATGGGAGAGACCAAATGAAATCCCGTCAATTTCTAACCAAAACCCTTCTGTCGACCGTTGCGGCATGTGCCCTTGGCGGTGCGGCGATCGCGGCAGAACCAGCCGAACTTCGTGAGAGCGCGCTGGACTATTTTGAAGTCATTCCGTCGATGGTTCCCGCCATCGAAGGCAATGCCGTCACCCGTGAAAAGGTTGAGCTGGGCAAGATGCTGTTCTTCGAACCGCGTCTGTCATCCAGTGCGATCATTTCATGCAACACGTGCCATAACCTTGGCATGGGTGGGGATGACAATCTGGAAACCTCCATCGGGCATGGCTGGCAAAAAGGCCCGCGTAATGCACCAACGGTTTTGAACGCCGTCTTCAACGAAGCCCAGTTCTGGGATGGTCGCGCCGACGATCTTAAGGAACAGGCCAAAGGCCCGGTTCAGGCCGGCGTTGAAATGGCCAGCACGCCAGAACGTGTTGTCACGGTGCTAAAATCCATGCCGGAATATGTCGAACGGTTCCAGACCGCCTTCCCCGGCGAAGATGATCCGGTGACATTCGACAATATGGCAAAGGCCATCGAGGCATTCGAGGCAACCCTGATCACACCAGCATCCCGGTTTGACCAGTTCCTTGAAGGCAACGATAGCATCCTGACCGAAACCGAGATGACGGGCCTTGAACTGTTCATCGATACCGGTTGCGCATCCTGTCACAACGGGGTGAATGTCGGTGGCACCGGATATTATCCGTTCGGTGTTGTCGAAAAACCGGGTTCGGAAATCTTGCCGCCGGATGACAAGGGGCGCTTTGCTGTCACCCAGACTGCGGATGATGACTATGTCTTCCGGGCAGGTCCGCTGCGTAACATTGCGCTGACCGCGCCATATTTCCATTCCGGCAATGTCTGGAATCTGGAGCAGGCCGTCGCAATCATGAGCAGCTCTCAGCTTGGCGCTGAACTGTCTGATGAGGAAGTCAAAGCCATTACCGCCTTCCTTTACACCCTGACCGGCGAAGTACCGCAGGTAACCTATCCGATCCTGCCGCTCAGCAGCGAGGACACACCCAAACCGGAAGCCATGATCGCCAATTGATCAACGCTGCCGCGATCTTTCGCCCCCCGCCAATCATTTTTGGCGGGGGTTTCCTGTACCTTCAAAAGAAATCCGGCCCCTGCAAAGCAGGGACCGGCGAGGTCGCACGCAAGCATCGGCTTGCCGGGGTCGGGGGAACTATGTGCGACCAAGTCAAAAATTCCAAATGCGTCTAGTGACCGCCTCCCCCGCCTGCCGTGGCACGGGGCGGTTTGGCAAAGGGCAGCAACAGAAACGCAATCAGGAAGGCTGCCGCCATTGCCAGATAGACGTCGTTGAACGAAATGATCGAGGCTTCCCGATTGACGATACCGACGATGAATTTCATCGCCGCCGCATGCGGGTCAGGCAGGCCCATCTCGCTATATCGCGCCGTGATGGTCGCCAGATAATCCTTGAACGCCTTGCTGGCCGGATTGATGTGATCTGAAAGGATCGAGAAGTGATAATCGATCCGCTTGTCCAGCAGCGTATTGATAGCAGCCATGCCAATCGCCCCGCCAAGATTGCGCATCAGGTTGTAAAGCCCGCTGGCATTCTTTATTTTTTCCGGCGGCAAGGTACCCAGTGCCAGGTTGGTCACAGGTAACATGCAGAACATCAAGGCTGCACCGCGCACGATCTGCGGCAGGATCAGCTCGTTGAATGAAACCTCACTGGTATTGAACCCGTGCATGAAAAGCCCTGTCGCAAACAGCACAAGGCCAGTCCCCAACACAACGCGCGGCGGATATTTCGCCGTCATCTTTCCGGCAATCGGGGCCGACAGGAACTGGGTAATCCCGGTAACGGCCATGATCACGCCAATTTCAAGACTGTCATACCCGCGCACCCGGCCGAGCATCAGCGGCATGACATAGACACTGCCATACAGCCCGACGCCTAGCGTAAAGCTGAACACGCACCCCATGGTGAAGTTGCGATCGGCAAAGGATTTCAGATCCACAATCGGCTTGTCATAGGTAAACATCCGCCAGAAGAAATAGATCCCGGCAAGCACACAGGTAATCGTGCCATAGATGATGGCGGTTTCATCAAACCAGTCATCTTTAGGACCTTCATCCAGGACATATTCCAGACTGCCGAGAAACACCGCCATCGATAAAAGCCCGCGCAGATCAAAACCCTTGAGCAAGCCGATATCACCACGGTCCACACGCAATGTCATGGCAACAACGGCCGCAATCATCAGGCCGGGAATGACATTGATCAGAAACAGCCAGTGCCATGACAGCGACTGGGTCAGGAACCCACCCAAGGTCGGGCCAATGGTCGGGGCCATGGTGGCAATCAACCCGGTCATAACCGAGGCTGCATTGCGTTTTTCCGGCGGAAAGATGATGTAGGTCGTGGCAAAGACGGTCGGGATCATTGCCCCGCCCAAGAAGCCCTGCATCGCGCGGAACCAGATCATGCTTTCGATCGACCAGGCAAAGGCCGATGCCACCGACATCACCGTGAAGCCAAGGGCAGAAATCACAAACAACCAACGCGTTGACATCAGCCGCGACAAAAATCCCGAAAGCGGGATCATCACCACTTCGGCAATCAGATAGCTCGTCTGGACCCAGCCGATCTCATCGGGGCTTGCGGACAGGCCCGCCTGAATGTTTTCAAGCGAACTGGCAACAATCTGAATATCAAGGATCGCCAGAAACATGCCGACGACCATCGCCACCCAGCCAACAAACTGGGCGGTATCCATCGGCTTTGTTTCGTGGGTTGCGGGGGATGCCGGGCTGGCGGTTGCCATCAGTTAAGCTCCGAAAGTTCCGCAGTCGGAATCACACCCTTTGCAAGACCAACACCGGCAACTTCCTGATTGCCGTTGGCATTACGGGTATCAACGCTGACCACCACCGAAAGACCCGGTCGCAATGCCTTGGCCCATTCGCTGTCATTAAGTTCAATGCGAACCGGGACACGCTGGGTGATTTTGGTGAAGTTTCCGGTGGCGTTTTCCGGCGGCAAAAGGCTGAACTGCGCGCCCGTCGCCGGTGCAAAGCTTGCGATATGGCCGACGATTTCGGCATCGGGGAAGGCATCGACCTCAACCGCGACCTTCTGGCCAGGTGCCATGTGGCTGATCTGGGTTTCCTTGAAATTGGCGACGATATAGGTACCCGGCAGCGGTACCAGCACCAGAAGCTGTTCGCCCGGCTGGACCAAGGCTCCGGTCTGGACCGACCGGTTGCCAACGACACCATCAAACGGCGCATAAATGCGGGTATCATCAAGCGCCTGCTGTGCCAGATCGCGTGCGGCTTCGGCCTGTCTTACGGCACGCTCGGCCTCGATTTTCTGGGCCTGCAACACACCAAGGCGGCCTTTCTCAACCGCCAAGGTTGCATTGGCGGCCGCTACCTGTGCCTGCGCGCTCTCGCGGTCCGCCTTGGCGTATTCAAATTTTTGGCGGCTGGCCGCACCTTTTTTGACCAGATCGTCATAGCGTTTGAAGTCATCGCTGGTACGTCCCAGCTCCACCCGGGCGATATCGACATTGGCTGCCGCCTGTTTAATCGCAGCCTCCTGAAGGGCGATTTGTTCTTCCATGGTGCCAACGGCAGAGCGGCTTGCTTCAAGGGCTGCTTCGGCCTCGGCCAGTTCAAGGCGGAAATCCGCATCCTTGATGGTCAAAAGCAAGTCACCCTTGCGCACCGGCTGGTTTTCCGCCACCCGCAAATCCCCGACATAGCCCGACACTTTGGGCGATACGGCGACCTCATCGGCCTGCAGATAGGCGTTATCGGTACTTTCATGGTACTGACCTTCGGTCATCCAGTAGTACCCGTAATATCCACCGCCACCGATAATCGCCGCTGCGATCAGGGGCAGGATGATCTTCTTCACACTCATTGCCTGATTTTTCCTTTTGGTATTGATCAGTACCATTTCGGAATTTATGGTACTAACCAGTACCAAACGTCAAGTCCGGAATCGGAAAACCCCTGTGCCAGACAGCAAAAAGATTGATCCCAGAACCCTGAAACGCCGCGAAGCCATGATCGAAGCAGCGCGCGAATTGTTTTGCGAACATGGGCTTGCGGGCACGACACTGGAAATGATCACGGCCGAGGCCGGCGGATCACGCCGCACGATTTACGAGCTGTTTGGCAACAAGGACGGGGTGTTTGAGGCGGTCATTCGTGATTGCACGGGTCGAGTCACATCCATGCTGGCCGATCTCGATCTGGCGCAAAAGCCGTTGCGCGATGCGCTGATCGAGTTTGGCGAAACCCTGATGACGATGCTGACCACGTCCGAAACCATTCGCTATTTGCGTCTGTATCTTTCGGAAGTGCCGCGTTTCCCGCATCTGGGAAAGGTCTTTTATGAAAGCGGCCTGATGACGGGGCGGCGGATCATTACCGACTATTTCGAAAACCAGATGGCGTTGGGCAATTTCCCCAAGTGCAATGCTGCCCAGGCGGCAGTATTTTTCACAAGCCTGCTGAAGGCCGATTACGATTTTCGCCAGATGACCTATGTCGGCTGGGAACCGCAGGCCAATGACCTGCATGAACATGTTATTGCGGCGGTCGATATGTTTTTACGCGGCTATGGCGTCAGCCAAACGGACGCCAATTGAAAAACAGGTCTATCCTTCACACAAACCTGTCACGCAGCAAGCCGCAACGTCCAATCAACCAATAACCATGCAACCATGAATCTTCTGGCAATCAGCGTTGTGGTTTTTTCGGCATGAAGCCATCTCTGTAGGTCACCATCTCAGGCGCGCGCGGCTTTTCAGGATTAGGCTTGTCTTCCGAACTTTTGTTTTCTTCCGGATTTTTCTTCTCTTCACCCATGTCAGTTCATCCATTCCAACAAAGTTTCCAACCCAAACATCCTGCTAACTGTCTCAGTTGCAGCACAACCAAAAGTCAACAACACAGCAAAAACAAAAAACTTGCTCGCATTATATAAGCATCCAGATTTCTGAACATTATTTCTTGAATTATTTCCGGCAGCAGCCGCATATTTATCAACCAAATCGCGCAACACTTCTTGTCCCGCGATTTCCTCAGACTTTTCCTCATCCGTATCTGAATAGTATTTTACCAAACCTTTATAATGACCATGCAACTCATCAAGATGAGGAACCCGCTTGTAAAAATACCCTAGTCTGTATCTGACAAGGCAGTACACACCGGGTACGATGCATGTAAAAAAAACAACCGCAATCCATGCAAGAAAAAACCAACCTACCCCGGTAAGTGGCAAGGGTATTTTTTCAAGCACGTAAATATTCATCACAAAAACTGCGGACAGCATTGCCATCGGTATTCCGGCCGAATTCTCTAATCTCGCCTGAACATCAAATTCGTGGAGATAGAGGTCTTTATAAATCGACAACATATAATCTTTTACTTCCACTTCTTGACCTCCTCTCATATTCAAACAATAGCATCAAGTAGGCGAATTATGAAATAATATTCCCCGCTTAAGTAGAAATAAATAACTCACTCAAGAACATTCGCAACATGGTCCCCCGACCCCGTTTCCGTGCCTTTGCCACACCCGTTAATTAAACAGGGTCAGCAACCGCCAGGCAATCGGACCAAGCATGGTCAGAATGCCAATCCACATCATCACCACACCCCAGTTGCGGTCACGGTTGGTAAAGCCAAAACCAAGCAGGCAAAAACCAATCACACAAACCACAAGCACAGCGATGTTTTCGGTTATCGTCAGATCCATCACAGTTCCCCTTTGATGAATTACCGGGTAGCGGAGTCTCCCCCATTCACCGGCAACAGGAAGACGATATCGCCTAACTGACCGGCTGGTCATTGATCCGGATCAGAAAAATCAGCCGCACAAAGCCGATAGGCCATTTTTTTGAATATTTCGGCAAATTCGCCTAACCGATCAGGATTATTGCACTTTTTAGCACGCAAAATCGCCAAAAATCGCGTCTGGAAAGCGCGGGTTTCCGGGTTTCGTGGCCCTCATCACATTGTTGTATCCCAGCCCTCTTTGATTTTTGGGTGGCTTACTGTATGTTGCGCACTCCCGACGCGGCCAGGGCGCTCCCTCGCGCGCCGGAAGACAGAGATTTAACCATCTTGAATGGCAGCCGCGCTGCATGTCGGCCGCGGCCAGCAAGGGAGTATTCTATGAGCAAGATTCAAGTTAAGAATCCGATCGTCGAACTTGACGGCGATGAGATGACCCGGATCATCTGGGATTTCATCAAAAACAAACTGATCCTTCCGTATCTCGACATTGACCTGAAATACTATGATCTTTCGGTTCAGAAACGTGACGAGACCGACGACCAAATCACCATTGATGCGGCAAACGCCATCAAGGAACACCGCGTTGGTGTCAAATGCGCAACCATCACCCCCGATGAGCAGCGCGTTGAAGAATTTGATCTGAAAAAGATGTGGAAGTCGCCGAACGGCACCATCCGTAACATCATTGGCGGTACCGTGTTCCGTCAGCCGATCATCTGCTCGAACGTTCCGCGTCTGGTTCCGGGTTGGACCCAGCCGATCGTCATTGGCCGTCATGCTTTCGGTGACCAGTACCGTGCGACCGACTTCAAGGTTCCGGGCGCAGGTAAGCTGACCATCAAGTTCCAGCCGGCAGACGGCGGCGAAGTGATCGAGCACGAAGTCTTCGACTTCCCGTCCTCGGGCGTTGCCATGTCGATGTACAACCTTGATGACTCCATCAAGGGCTTCGCACGTGCTTGCATGAACTACGGTCTTAACCTCGGGTGGCCGGTCTACCTGTCGACCAAGAACACCATCATGAAAGCCTATGACGGCCGCTTCAAGGACCTGTTCGAAGAAGTCTACCAGGAAGAATTCAAGGACAAGTTCGAAGCCGCTGGCATCACCTACGAACACCGCCTGATCGATGACATGGTTGCATGTGCGATGAAATGGAACGGTGGTTTCGTCTGGGCTTGTAAGAACTATGACGGCGACGTTCAGTCCGACACCGTTGCACAGGGCTTCGGCTCGCTCGGTCTGATGACCTCTGTTCTGATGACCCCGGATGGGCAGACAGTCGAAGCAGAAGCTGCACACGGCACCGTGACCCGTCACTATCGTCAGCACCAGCAGGGCAAAGAAACCTCGACCAACCCGATTGCGTCGATCTTTGCCTGGTCGCAGGGTCTTAAGTACCGTGGTGAGTTCGATGGCACCCCGGAAGTCGTCAAGTTTGCTGAAACCCTTGAAAAAGTCTGCGTCGACACCGTCGAAGCCGGCTTCATGACCAAGGATCTGGCACTGCTGATCGGCCCGAACCAGAAATGGCTGACCACCAACCAGTTCCTCGACAAACTGGACGAAGGTCTGAAAGCTGCAATGGGCTGATCGATCTGATCAGACTGGCAGTTTCGCCAATCAGGAAAACCCCTGCCGGGCAACTGGCAGGGGTTTTCTTATTTTACGGGGATGTCGGGCAAATCTTTCAGTATTCAACTTGTGCCAGAATTTCGGCCAGAGCCCCATCTTGTCGCATCAGAGCAAGGCCATTATTGAACTCTGCCAGAATTTCCTCGGCCTGAGGATGGTTTTTGCCAACGATGAAGTGAAGTGGCATATCAGACAGCCCCTCCTCAACATGATCGAAATCCTCGACAGGAAGCTCTGCCGCGGCAATGGAGGCCAATGCTTCAGGAATGGGGGAAACGACACTGTCCACACGCCCGGCCGCCAGCGACTTGAAGCAGGTTTTCATATCCGGTGCCGAAAGGCGGATGGCCTGCCCGGTTGAGAACATGCGTCCGGTATTGCCAAGCTCGGCATACCCCAGGGGCAAACACAAGGTCTTGCCGACAAGATCAAGATTATCCTCGAACCATTCATATTTCTTGGCGTACCAGCCATAGGCCGTCAGGTTCATGATCGGATCGGAAAACAAAACCGATTTCCCGCGCGCGCGGGTAAAGGCATAGGGGAAGGATCCCGCAACCTTCCCCTCAGACGTCATCTCAAACCCCTTGGGCCAGGAACGCCAGATGACCTCGACATTCTCATATCCCGCCATCTCAAAGCTTTGGCGCACGACCTGTGTGATAATGCCACCGCCCTCAAATGCCCGATCAGAGAAGGGCGGGAAAGAGTCCCCTGTCACAAGGCGAATGTCGCGGTCTTCGGTCGCATGAACAGCAAACGACACGACCATCACCAGCAAAACCGGCATCCGGGTTACAAAACGCTGCAAGGCGTCCATCATTCTGGCAGCCACCTCCCTATTCATACACTGGTATAGTGCAGATAGTAGTTTGTCACCGTCATTGCGACATTGTCATTGAGACATGACAACATCCCCCGAACGCAAAAACGCCCCGACCGGCAAAGATCGGGGCGTATTGGACGATTGAGAAATCGTTTTATCGATCAGGATGCGGCCTTGCGGACAAAAGTGCCACGCTGGAAATCGTCAAAGGCCTGCATCAGTTCCTGTTTGCTGCTCATGACGAACGGGCCATAGCGCACAACCTGCTCGTGGATCGGACGTGCCGCAATCACCAGCATCCGGCCACCGTCAGCACCACCTTTAAGGGTTACACCATCACCGTCCTTCAGGATCGCCAGATGGTGGGTCGGAACATCCGTCCCGGCAACAACCGCATCACCGACAAAGACATAAACCACCGCCGTGTGGCCCTCGGGCAGCGGAACCGTTACTTCGGCCCCGACATCAAGTTTGGCATCGACAAAGACCGGGTCGGTGGAAATGCCGTTGATCGGGCCGGTTGCCCCATGCATTGATCCCGCCAGCAGACGCAGCTTGGCACCATCGACAGGGGAAACTTCCGGCAGTTCATCTGGTTCCATATTCTGGTAGCGCGGATCGATCATCTTGTCCTTGGCGGGCAAATTGATCCAAAGCTGGAACCCCTGCAACAGACCGTTTTGCTGTTCCGGGATCTCTGAATGCACAATCCCGCTTCCGGCCGTCATCCATTGACCGCCCCCCGAACGCAAGACACCCTCATTGCCCATGCTGTCCTTGTGGCGCATGGCACCTTCGACCATATAGGTCACGGTTTCAAACCCGCGATGGGGATGTTCGGGAAAGCCTGCGATATATTCATCCGGGTTATCGGTCGAAAGCGAGTCCAGCATCAGGAACGGATCAAGCATATCAAGCTGCGGCGTTCCGATGGACCGGCGCAGCGATACCCCCGCACCATCAGACGTATCCATCGCGCGCAACACCCGCTCAACACCCCGTGCGTTTTTAACGGTCTCAGACATTTCAAAATCTCCTGTGCCTGTCGGCAATTCTGCCGGACAACTTTTCATGGCAGGCATGGTCGCACAAAACTGTCGCCAAACAAGACCCAATCAGGCACCTGATTGTTTATCAAATGGCAACAAAAAAGGCAGCGCAGGAAACCTGCGCTGCCTTGATGTGTCTTGCGGATCGCTTGAACTTAGCTGGCAAGCTTGGCTGCAAGTTCGGCAACATGCTTGCCCTGGAACTTGGCGATGGCCAGTTCGTTCGCAGACGGCTGACGGGAACCGTCGCCACCGGCAAGGGTGGTCGCGCCATAAGGCGTACCGCCGGTGATTTCGTCCATGTTGCTCAGTTCCGGGCAGCTATAGGGCACACCGGCAATCACCATGCCATGATGCATCAGGGTGATGTGGGTCGAGGTGATGGTGGTTTCCTGACCGCCATGCTGGGTCGCGGTGGATGCGAAAACAGAACCGACCTTGCCGATCATCTTGCCTTCGGCCCACAGACCGCCGGTCTGATCGAGGAAGTTACGCATCTGCGACGCCATATTGCCAAAGCGGGTCGGCACACCAAAGATGATCGCGTCGTAATCGGCCAGTTCTGCCGGGGTTGCTTCCGGTGCGGCCTGGTCAAGCTTGGCACCAGCAGATTTTGCAACGTCTTCGGGCATGATTTCCGGAACGCGTTTGACATCAACATGCGTGCCAGCAACGCCGCGTGCGCCTTCTGCCACCGCGTTTGCCATCGTTTCGATATGTCCATACATCGAATAGTAAAGAACCAGTACTTTTGCCACGTTGGCCTCCTTGGTGAATAAATTTCCGCCACATGATGGCGTCAGATTGTCCGCCTGAAAACGGCCAGCTTGGAAACAAACTGTTCGTGATCAGGACGAAACGCGATTATCAAAAAGATCAGGCATCCGGATTGCGCGCGAGATACTGCACAACCTGATCGGGGAAGTCGGTAAAGATGCCATCGATCCCGGCATCATCGAAAATCGCCTTGAGCGCGATCTGCATATCGCCCGCCCATTTCGGCAGCTGATCGGCCCGCAGGGTATAGGGATGCACTTTCAATTGCGCGCGCTGGGCGGCAATCAGGGTTGGCGTCATGATCGCCGTGCCATTCGCGCTCAGCCCTTCGATCACTTGCGGCAACCAAGGGCCGATGCCATCGACGACACGCGCCATTTCGACCACGCCTTCATCGGATTTCAAATAGTCATAATCCGTGCCTTCCGGCGGGCCCCAGCGGTTTTCACCGAGAAGCTGCACCAGCTTGCCCTGATAATTGAGCTCTTCGCGGATACGTTTGGTTTCCGTCCAGTCAAAACACTGCACGAAGGCATTTGAGTCCGGGTTGTTATAGCCCCACTGCTCCATCACCGTAATGACGGTTTTGGCAATATCCTGCCCTTCTTCGTTATGGAAAGCCGGATCCTTGATTTCCGGATAAATCCCGACATCCCGTCCGGTGGAATGGTTCAGGCCCTGAATGAGTTTGATTTCTTCTTCCAGCGTCGGGATTTTGAACATCCCGAAGTCCCCCGGGAAGCGATCGGCATAAACCTGCTTGCCGGTATCGGCCTTGAACCGTTCGGTCACGTTCAGCGTTTTGAGCTCCGCCAGCGTGAAATCAATCGCGTAATAGCGCCCGTCTTCACGTTTGCGCGCCGGGAATTTTTCGGCAACGTCGGTGGTGGTATCAATATGGATGTCATGCAGGATCACCGGCACGCCGTCCTTGGACAAAACCACATCCTGTTCGATGTAATCGGCTCCCATGCCATAGGCCAATGCCTTGGCCGCAAGGGTATGTTCGGGCAAATAGCCGGATGCCCCGCGATGGGCGATCACCACCATTTCCTGATCAAGTGCCTGCGCATTGGCAGAGTGCATCGCACCGGAAATCGGCATCAAACTCACGGCGGCAAAACCGCCAAATGCCAGCAACGTCGACCTGATCAATTTGCTCATCTGCATCCCGGGTTTCCTTATCCAGTGTCCTTTTGTGATCGAGGACTATAGGCGCCGATTGGCAGCACAGAAACGCGTCACCACGTCTTGCACGCAATCTTCATCAAACTGTTACGTAGGAAATGAACGCCCGCCTAACGGTTAAGTTCCCCGGTCATGCGATCCAGTCCGTCAAGGGTCAGCGGGAACATCCGGCCTTCCATCAGCTTGTGCATGATCTGGATCGATTGATGATGCCGCCACCAGTTTTCCGGTTGCGGATTGATCCAGGCGGCATGTTCGAAATGCTCGAGCAAGCGCTGCATCCACACCGCACCTGCTTCGGCATTCCAGTATTCCACAGCACCCCCGGGATAGGTGATTTCATAGGGGCTCATGGTGGCATCGCCGACGATCACCAGTTTGTAATCCGCGCCATAGGTGTTGATCACATCCCATGTCGAAACCTGTTCGTTCCAGCGCCGCGCATTGTCCTTCCACAGTCCTTCATAGGGGCAATTGTGGAAGTAGTAATATTCCAGATGCTTGAATTCGGTTTTGACGGCTGAAAACAGTTCTTCACAGACCTTGATGTGATCATCCATTGATCCACCAATATCAAACAGCATCAAGACCTTGACCGCGTTATGGCGTTCGGGACGCATTTGCACATCAAGCCAGCCCCGACGCGCGGTGGATGTAATGGTACCCGGCAGATCCAGCTCATCCGCCGCCCCGGTCCGCGCCCATTTGCGCAAACGGCGCAGGGCCACCTTGATGTTGCGCGTACCGATTTCGACACTGTCATCAAGGTTCTTGAATTCCCGCTTGTCCCAGACTTTGACCGCCCGACGATGACGGGATTTATCCTGCCCGATGCGCACCCCTTCGGGGTTATAGCCATAGGCGCCGAACGGTGATGTCCCGGCCGTCCCGATCCATTTGTTGCCGCCCTGATGGCGGCCCTTTTGTTCTTCAAGACGCTGTTTAAGCGTCTCCATCAGTTTTTCCCAACCGCCAAGTGCTTCGATCTCGGCCTTTTCTTCGTCACTCAGGAATTTCTCGGCAAGCTTTTTAAGCCATTCCTCGGGGATTTCGGTCTTTTCGACCTCGTCCATGCCCTCAGCCAAGTCAATCACGCCTTTGAAATGCTCGGAAAATACGCGATCAAATTTGTCGAGATGGCGTTCGTCCTTCACCAGGGCCGAACGCGCCAGATAATAGAAATCCTCTACCGAATAGCCAGCCAGCCCCTTTTCAACGGCCTCAAGCAAGGTCAGATATTCGCGCAAGCTGACCGGCACGCGCGCATCTTTAAGCTTATAAAAAAAGCCGATAAACATCGGACCTAGCGCCCTTCGCGCCGGGCCATGAAGGCAAGCCGTTCAAACAGATGCACGTCCTGTTCGTTTTTCAGCAACGCCCCGTGCATCGGTGGCACGGCGGTCTTGGCATCCTTGGCGCGAAGCGCTTCGGGCGGCAGGTCTTCGGCCATCAGAAGCTTCAACCAATCCAGCAGCTCGGAGGTTGATGGCTTTTTCTTCAGCCCCGAGACCTCCCGCATATCATAGAAAAGGTTGAGTGCCTCACCCACCAGACGTTTCTGGATACCGGGGTAATGCACCTCGATGATCTCGGCCATGGTGTCCGCATCCGGGAAGCGGATGTAATGGAAGAAACAGCGACGCAGGAACGCGTCTGGCAGTTCCTTTTCATTATTGGATGTGATGATCACGATCGGGCGGTTGGTCGCCTTCACCGTCTGCTGGGTCTCATAGACAAAGAACTCCATGCGGTCGAGTTCCTGCAGCAGGTCATTGGGGAACTCAATATCGGCCTTGTCGATCTCGTCAATCAGAAGAACAGGTGCTTCGCCCTCTGCCTCAAAGGCTTCCCACAGTTTGCCTTTGACGATGTAATTGCCGATATCATGGACGCGCTCATCGCCCAGCTGACTGTCACGCAGACGCGACACCGCATCATATTCATATAGCCCCTGCTGGGCACGCGTGGTGGATTTGATCGACCAGGTAATCAGTTCCTTGCCAAGCGATTTGGCAATTTCTTCGGCCAGAACGGTCTTGCCGGTGCCTGGCTCCCCCTTGACCAGAAGCGGTCTTTGCAACGTGATCGCGGCGTTGACGGCCACCATCAAGTCTTCGGTTGCGACGTAATTTTCCGTACCCTGAAACTTCATTTTTGCCCTGCAACACAAATTGACGTTTGCGTTAACCTAGATTGTTGCACGGCTCATCGCAAGGCAGATGCCACAAGAAGATTTTCGTTCTACGCCCGGCGCAGGGCAGCAGCGGGACTTTCACCATACCAGTCACGATAGGAGCGCGAAAAGTTGCTGACATGGGCAAAACCGACGGCGGCGGCAACCTGCTTGACGCTCATCCCGCCCTCACGCAGCAAGTCACGTGCGCGTTTCATCCGCTCATGACGCATAAATTCCGAAAAACTTTTACCGGTTTCCTGACGAAACAGACTGTTCAGTCGGTTTGGCGTCATATGGTTGTCTGCGGCCAACTGTTCGATGGATATCGCAGCGCCTGGGTCTTCTGACATCAACGCGATCACGCTATCGACAATCGATTTATCAAGCTCTGTCAGCCCCAAAGGCGCGCTGACGTCCTGCGTCTGTTGCGCATAAATGTCGATGACCTCGCCCAAAAACAGGCTCGCCAGACCATCAAGCTTCAAAAGCCGTCCCGGCCCGGCAACATGGCTGGAAAACATGGCACTGACGATACTGCGAATACGGTTACTGATCGCAATCGGGCGTATATCCACCACATCCTGACGGTCGGATGAAAACGGCGCCAGGCTTTCGGGCATTTCATCCCCGAAACGCTGTTTTAGGGGTGCAAGGGGTATCGCCACACCGGCATGACGTATCAGTTGATCTTCTGGCAGGAAATAACGGGTTCCGAACGGATCGACCCGCTTGATCATGCCGACATCGGGCGTCATCTGATAACGCTTGCCATGCGGGCTTTCGATTTCAAGTTTGCCCATGACTGTGGCCGATCCACCAAGCCAGCCCGGCGGCAAGGAGTTACGCACATCAAACAGGGAGTTTTCCCGCACCCGTAATTCAGCGCGATGCAAAAGCATGCCATTGCCGAAATGAAGCCGTTCAACTCGGCCCTGCACACCGGGAAGCTCGAACAATTCACCATCGGCCAGCCTGAGCTCGCCCATACTGGCGTTGTTGTTTTCATCCGATAGCCTGCCGAACGCATCATCCGCGTTTTGCCCGGTCTGCTGCATACCTATCCCATTCCAACCATTATTCGTACCCAGTCAGGGCTCTCTATCGCTAAGAACGATAGTCTTTTGTCTCTGTTATCATGGAGACAAGGCCGTGCCTGTGACGGTCCTCACGCCAATGAGCATCTGATACACCCCCTGCCCGTTTGGACAGTATTCATTTAGAATCAATTCCCTATTGTATTTTCAAAATATACAAGGGGCAGTTATGAGCAAAGTTTTCCTGAGTGTCAGCGCGCTGTTTCTTCTGATTGGTTGTGTCGCAACATCAGGCAATCAGTTTCAAAGCCAATTCCCAGTTGGGAAAGTGTTCCGTGATAAGGTCGAACTTCCGCAAGGTGACGTCATATTGCCTGAGGGTGAGTGGACAGTGCTCGCAACCGACACAGGACAAAACAATACCTATCACACCTTCGGTTCTCTTGCCCTTGGACGTATAGACAGCGACGGTTTCCTGCGCGGACTGGTGACACTGTCAACACCACTGGATGTCGGTCTGGGCTACGCGTTTTATTCGTCTTCATTTTGCGATCCGCAACCCAACCTGCTTTACCATCACACAAATGCCAATGTTCATCTCGGCCGCCAAAGTTGTTTTGGCGTCAAAAAGAAGACCATCAGCTCTTTTGATAACTTTGCGGACTACGTAAAAGTTGCAATGACGAATGCGCGGTCCATGAATGCGGACCGCCCCTACGACATGCTGAGTGCGGCTTTCCGCATTACCCGCCGGAACAAATACATTTATGTCGAATATGGGTTTGACTACCGGGAAAGAGCAGAGAGGATGTTGCCGGGCTTTGCGTCGGGCGAGGATATTCAGCTGACGCGAAAATTCTTCCCGAAAGACAAGGAAGAAAACGTTGATGCTGTTGTCCGTTGGGCATCAGCGAATGCAGACCGGATCGAGGAATCCTTTCTGGACTGACAAAAAAAGCTACCGCTCAGGTGCCATCGATCGACATCAATCGCGCCACTGGGGCGTTTTGCCGGGCGACTTCGGCTTTCAAGCCATCCACATCCATCTCCTCGTCCTTGACGAATTCGATGAACATCATATTGACGTTGTTAAACAGAAGTTCGCCAACTGCATCACAGTCGACCTCGCGTCGCACGACACCACGTTTCTGAAGCGCGCGAATCAGATCGCAAACCTGTTTGGACAAGCGATGATCAAGGGCGGTGTAGCGTTTTGAAAACGGTGTTTCGGGCTGCGCAATCGACAGCGACATCGCGGTGCGCCACATCTCCTTGGACAGATATGTCAAAGAGTGATCGTAATATTTCCCGATCAGTTCTGATAAGGCCGGTGCGACTTCTTCATGGTCGCGCGCGATGATGGCATCCCCTGCGGCAAGGACTTCCTCGACCTCCATCGAGACCGTAGCCATCAGCATATCGCCCTTGTTTTTGAAGTAGTTATAAAACGTCCCGACCGAGACACCGGCCATTTCGGCAATGTCTTCGATGCGCGCACTGTCATATCCGACCTTGCGAAACAGCGTCGTCGCCGCCTCGAGAATGCGGCGGTTTTTGTCGGCTTTCTTTTGGGCGCGCAGTCCTGACATCGTCACTCCGGAAAAACTGAACGGGTTCAAAATTTACATTGACTCAAAAAATGAACACGTTCAATATTTTTTCAACGGTGCCGAAATGAGCACCGAAGAACCCAATACAAGGGAGGCCTCAATTATGAAATCAGGGAGAGCCTATGTCTCGTCACGTCTCTACGGGGAAGACCCGCAACAAGTTTCTTAGCGGCGCTGCAACCTTTATTCTGGGCGCGGTTGCCATGGCGCAGAGCGCCCATGCCACCGAAGAGCTCAATGCGCTTGTCTGGTGCGACCATTCCGATCCGGCCCTGGTTGAGCCGTTCGAAGAAAAATACGACGTCAAAGTCAATCTCAAGGAATATGAAGGCACCGGTGCGGGCCTTTCGATCATCGAACAATCCCGTCCGGGCGACTGGGATGTATTTGTCGTCGATGGCGTTGATGTGCCGCGCGTGGTTGAAATGGGTGTTCTGGGTGAAATTCCCGCAGATGCCCTGCCGACATCCGACATTTTCCCCGAAGTTCTGATGGCGGACAACAATGTTGTCGATGGCAAGACCTATGCCGTTACCGAGAAGTTCGGCTACAACACCATTTCGTTCGACAAAACCAAGGTTGATCCCAAGGACATGGAAGACATGTCGATCATCTGGTCGGACAAATATGCCGGACGCATCGCCATCTATGACTATTACCTGCCGGTAATCGGCCTTGTCGGTCTTGGCCTTGGCATTGATACGGCGGATCTTGATGCGGGTGATATGGACGCGATCAAGGAAAAGCTGTTCGCGATGAAAAAGGTCTCCAAGCAGGTGGGTGAGGTTGTCTCATCCCAGACCGCACTTGCAACCGGCGAAGTCGATATCCTTGTCGGCGGCGGTGAATGGATCACGGCCGTGCTTTCCGAAGACAAACCGAACCTTGACTGGGTGATCCCCGAGCAGGGCGGTCTTCTTTGGGCGCAGTCGATCGGGGTCATGAAAGACTCTGAAAAGCCTGATCTGGCCCTGAAATTCGTTCAGTATATCCTCAGCCCCGAAGGCCAGGCTCGCCTTGCGACCTCTTCGTGCTATTGGGGGATGCCGGCCAACGCCAAGGCAGGTGAGAACCTGACCGATGCCCAGAAAGCCGCACTGCGCTGGGATGATCAGTCGGGTTATCTGAAAAACGCACAGCTTTACCCGGTCCCGGATGCTGATCTCGATGCCGAGATGCAGGATGCGTGGGTCGAAATGCTCCAGCAGTAAGCAATCCCTTGTCTACTGCCACCTACCGATGTCCCGCATTTTTGCGGGGCATCGGTTCCAACTTGAGTTAGAATCAGCCAAACGGCGCCCAATTTCCCAAGCGAGTTACCAGCAACCAACGCCACCGGGTTGGTTTGCGAAAAGGATACCGTTATGGCCACTGCCAGCCTTGAAACACGCGAAAATCGCCGCGCATGGGGCTTTGTGACCCCGGCCCTGCTGTGGACTGTCGCGTTTTTTGTTATTCCCTTTATCGTCATGGCCGCGATCAGCCTTGCGACCCGCAAGGGGCGCGAAATCGTCATGGCGTGGAATTTCGACAATTACATCGAATTCTTTGAAAAGGCCCATCTGCTTAAGGGGCTTTTTGTTTCGCTTGAGATCACTTTTACCGTCACCCTGATTTCGGTGATCCTGGCCTATCCGCTGGCCTGGATCATTGCCGAACGCGTACCCCAGAAATGGCAGCGTATGGCGCTGATCATGGCGATCCTGCCCTTCTGGACAAGCTATGTGGTGCGCTCCTACTCCTGGCTTCTGGTACTGGCGCAGAACGGGGTGATCAACAATACCCTGATGTATCTTGGCCTGATTTCCGAGCCGCTTGAACTGGCCAGCACGCGCAGTGCGACCGTCATCGGCTTCGTGCATTTCTTTGTCATGCTTTTGACCCTGACGATCTATGCCAATCTGGTGCAAATGCCGCCCAACTATCGCCGCGCCGCCGCCGACCTTGGGGCCAACGGCTTTCAGGTGTTCTGGCATGTTGTGTTACCGCTAACATTGCCCGGGATAATGGTCGGTGCGTTCCTGACCTTTGTGCTGTGCATTGGCGATTACATCACCCCGCAGATCCTGGGCGGCAATAATGAGCTCGCCCTGCCACAGGTCATCATGTTGCAACTGGGCCGACGGGCCGATTTCCCGATGGCCGCCACCCTTTCGATCATTCTGATGGTGGTTGTCACGATGGCCTATATTGCCTGTGCCCGCTGGCTCAAGATGGAGAGGACATAAATCATGATCTCTTCACGCTTTTCCAAACTGCTGTCCTGGTCCTATCTGGCGGCACTTTATGGCTTTATCTTCTTGCCTGTCGCGGTCCTGGTGCTGTTTTCCTTTCAGGATGGCCGCCTGCCGGTGCCACCGTTTAATGGCGCGACCCTTAAATGGTATGGCGAGGTATTTTCTGACAGCCGCCTGATGTCAGCCCTTGGCAATTCGCTGATGGTTGCGCTTGGCTCCGCCACGATTGCCTGCGTGCTTGGTTTCTGTGCTGCCTATGGGTTGGCGCGCTTTGTCCTTCCGGCATCGCGCATCCAACGCGGCCTTCTGATTGCGCCGATGACGGTCAGTTACCTGATCATCGCCTTGGGCCTGCTCACCACCTTTAACTGGGTTGGTGTGTCGCTGTCGCTCTGGACGGTCGGGATTGGGCATGTGGTGATCAATCTGCCGCTTTGTTTTGCGATTATTTATGCCTCGATGGGGGATCATCAGAAAAACATCGAACGCGCGGCCCGCGATCTGGGTGCCGCCGAATGGCAGGTCATGACGCAGGTCTCCGCCCCAATGTTGATGCCATCGATCCTGGCGGCCTTTTTCCTGTCGGTGACGTTTAGCTGGGATGAATTCATCATCGCATTTTTGCTGTCGCGCTTTGACGTCACCCTGCCGGTTGAAATCTGGAGCATGCTGCGTTCGGGCCTGAACCCGAAAACCAACGCGGTCGGAAGCGTCGTCTTCCTTGTATCGGTTGCGCTGCTGCTTATTCTTGAATTGATTGTCTTTAGAAGGACGGCAAAGAAATGACCGCCCCTGTCTCCATTCGCAACGCCACCAAGACCTTTGGCGATTTTACCGCCCTTGATGATGTCAGCCTTGAAATCGCGGCTGGCGAATTCATTGTCCTTCTGGGCCCGTCGGGCTGTGGCAAAACCACCTTGTTATCGCTTCTGGGCGGCTTCCTGTCCCCGACCAGCGGCACGATTGAAATTGATGGCACGGATATGGGTGATGTTGCGCCCGCCAAACGTCCGACCACCACGATGTTTCAGGACTACGCCCTGTTTCCGCATATGAGCCTGCGTGACAATGTCGCCTTCGGGCTTAAGATGCGCAAGGTCGGCAAGGCCGAACGCCATGCCAAGGCCGAAGAATTGCTTGATATGGTCGGGCTCAAGGCATCAGCCAACAAGAAACCCCACGAACTTTCCGGCGGACAGCGCCAGCGTGTTGCCCTTGCCCGAGCACTTGCCGTCGAACCCGATGTTCTGTTGCTCGATGAGCCACTCGGCGCACTTGATCTCAAACTGCGCCGTCAAATGCAGGATGAGCTCAAAGCCATTCAGAAGCGGGTTGGCACCACGTTCGTGCATGTCACCCACGATCAGGAAGAAGCCATGGCGATTGCTGATCGGATTGTGGTGATGAATGCCGGCAGGATCGAAGATGTCGGAAGCCCCGAAACCATTTACATGCAACCCAAAACGCTGTTTTCGGCAAGTTTCATGGGTGAAGTCAATTTCATCCCCGGCACCTTTGAAAGCGCAACCGATAGCACCATTTCCGTCAAGACCCCGCTTGGCACGGTTGAACTGCCCGAGTTTGAGTGCACAGGATTTACCCCCGAGGCACCGGTCACCCTTGCCATTCGCCCGGAACATTTCCGGGCCAGCACCGGGACCGGACCGCGCGTCACACTCGGTAAGGCCAAGGTTGAAGACGGTTCGTTCTTTGGTACCCATCATCGCGCACATTTAACCCCGGTTGATTGCCCCAACATGACGATCACCGCCCACATGCCGCAATCAGCGATCATTGAGCCCGGTGCGTGGGTCGAACTGACCCTTGACCCGACGTCGGTCGTGCTGCTGCCCGGCCATCCGCCCCACCCGATACAAGAAAGTGCCGCGTCATGAGCCAGACGAATATGGACCGCGCCAACCCCGAAGACTGGTACAGCCTGAAAACCGTTGGCGATGACGTAACCTATATCGGGGAACCGTTTATCGAGGAATTTTACCGCTGCAACATCTGGCATGTGCGCGGACGCGATGGCGACATGCTGGTTGATAGCGGCATGGGGGTTGTATCGCTGACCGAATGGGTGCCGCTTGTCACCGAACGCTCTGTTCAGGCAGTTGCCAGCCACACCCATTTTGATCATATCGGCTGCCACCACGAATTTGAAAACCGGGTGTGTCATCGCTGCGAGGCCGACCTTTTGGCCGCACCGACGCGCAAAAACACGCTGGCCGATCCCTATGTCACCGACGAGATTTTCACCAAACTCCCGCCGCTGCCCTATTCTTCGACCACCTATGCCGTGAAGGCGGCACCGGCCACCCGCATTGTTGAAGACGGCGACGTCATTGATCTTGGCGACCGCCATTTCGAGGTCATTCACACACCGGGCCATTCGCCGGGTGGCATTGCGCTTTGGGAAAAGGCAACCGGCATCCTGTTTTCAGGGGACATTGTTTATGATGGACCTTTGATCGAAGACACTTATCATGCAAATGCAGCTGACTATGTGCGATCAATGGAACGGCTTTATGATTTGCCGGTCCGGGTGGTGCATGGTGGGCATTTTGCCAGCTACGGCGGCGAACGCCATCGCGACATCATAAAAAGCTGGCTGAGGAAACGAACCTGAAAACCGCGCCCCGAACGTCAACCATGCCGGGCATCAATACCAGGCACTGACACAACAAAACGATCAGGAAGGCTTCCAATGGATAACGCAGGCAAATTTCACATCAACGGCAAGTGGGTTGATCCGATTTCATCGGAAAAGATGGACGTGATCAATCCAGCCACCGAAGAAGTCATCACCAAAATCACGCTCGCCAGCGAAGAAGATGTCGACCTTGCGGTCGCCGCGGCCAAGCGCGCCTTTGAAAGCTATAGCCAGACCACGGTCGAACAACGCCTTGGCTGGCTTGAAAACCTGCTTGCGATCTATAAGCGCCGCTACGGCGAAGTCGCCGATACCATCACCAGGGAACTTGGCGCGCCGACCAGCATGTCGCACGAACAGCAGGCAGCAGCAGGCACAACCCATCTCGAAGATTTCATCGTTGCGCTGAAAAAGCTCAAGACCGAGGAAACCCTTTACAACGGGGAGCATCTTTTGCGCGAACCGATCGGGGTTTGTGGCCTGATCACGCCGTGGAACTGGCCGATCAACCAGATCGTGCTCAAGGTCGTCCCGGCCCTTGCCGTTGGCTGCACCTGCGTGCTCAAGCCGTCTGAATTCACGCCGCTTAATGCCATGCTCTATGCCGAAATGATCCATGAGGCCGGCTTCCCGGCCGGTGCATTCAACATGGTTCAGGGGGCTGGCCCGGTTGCCGGTGCGACCCTGTCACGTCATCCCGACATCACCATGATGTCCTTTACCGGATCGACCCGGGCGGGCAAGGCGATTACCAAGGATGCCTCGGAAAACATCAAGCGCGTCACGCTTGAGCTTGGCGGAAAGTCGCCCAACATCGTGTTTGACGATGTCGATGTCGAAGACCGCATCGCCTGGGGTGTGAATGCCGTCTTCAACAACTCCGGCCAGACCTGTGATGCCCCGACCCGCATGCTTGTGCAACGTTCGATCTATGACGAGGCGGTCAAGGTCGCCAAGCGCGTGGGCGAAGAAGCATCGGTCGGCGATCCGACCAAGGAAGGCGATCACATCGGCCCGCTGGTCAGCCACATCCAGTTTGACCGCGTGCAAACCCTGATCCAGGCCGGCATTGATGAAGGTGCGACCCTTCTTGTTGGCGGCGCGGGCAAGCCCGATGACACCAATGAAGGCTACTTCACCAAGCCGACGATCTTCTCGGATGTGAACAACACGATGCGCATCGCACGCGAGGAAATCTTTGGTCCGGTCGTCTCGATGATCCCGTTCGACACCGAAGAGGAAGCCATCGAGATCGCCAATGACACGCCCTATGGTCTTGCCGCCTATGTCCAGACCCCGGACGCCGAAAAGGCCGACCGGGTCGCGCGCAAACTGCGTGCCGGCATGGTGTTGCTCAATGGCTCCTCCCCGATGGCAGGCAGCCCGTTCGGCGGCTACAAACAATCGGGCAATGGACGCGAAGGCGGCCTGTTCGGCCTTGAAGACTTCATGGAAATCAAGATGATCCATAAGCTTTAAGGCATTGGCATCATAATCACGCAAAGGCCCCGGCATATGTTCCGGGGCCTTTTGTTTTTAACCCTCATAACCGTGATCGGATCAGCGTCATGAATTCGTTATGACATAGGGCTGGTAATGATCGGTTTGGGGACTATAATCCCATCGTTAATCGATAAGTTCAGCAACCCGGACAACGGGTTGTGATTGGATTGGGAGACCACCTATGAATGCAATGTCCTTTTCTGATATGGGGCTTGCGGCCTTGAAACGGCAACAGTTTGACGCTGCAATTAATATGCTGCGTCAGGCCCTTGGCGAAGACATGGACAATCTTGCGGCCCGCTTTGGCCTGGCGCGTGCCCTTCATGAAAAAGGTTCGATCATCGAAGCAATCGGCGAGTACCGCACGGTGCTGCAATCTGATGGGGGTCATGAAGACTGCCTGCATCACATTGCACGCGCTCTGCTGCAAAATGGCGATGCACGTGGCGCCTTGAACCATGTCGATATCGTTTTGCGCGGCAAACCGACCGACCCGGAATTGCTGACCTTGCGCGGGCAGGCATTGATCGCGCTTGAACGCTATGACGCGGCCCTATCAGCGCTGCAGTCCGCCGGCCATCACAGCCCCGGCTCGGAAACCATTCATCGCCTGATCGCCAAATGCCATCGCGCCAACGAGGATTTCGAAAGCGAACGCCGCGCGGTCGAGCAGCTGCTGCGCATCAATCCAGCGTCGCTCAGCGCATCGAATGACCTTGGCGTCATCAATCTGCGCGAAGGTCATCTGATCGCAGCCTTTGAAGCGTTTGAACAAATCCTGTCGCAAGATGCCGATCATCCGCAGGCAACATTGAACCGCGCCATTGCCCTGACTGTCATGGGCGGCATGGATCATGATGCGATCTGGAACCGGGTGATGGAGGTCTGCGACGGGATCGATGATCTTGATGAAATCCGCAAGGCTGCCGATCAACTGGCAAAGCTGCCCGACAATGCCCGCAAGGGCACGCCCGAGGCCAACACGCTTATCAGCATGGCCGCCGTTGAAGACATCGATATTTGATCTGAAAGGCGTGCCTTTCAGCGCGCTTTTCCAACCACCTTCGATCAGTATTCCCGCCGGGAAAAAGCGCGTGCGGGAACTGCATGCCATAACCGGCGTTTAATCATATGATGTCGTTTGCGTTTTCCCTGATCCGGATCACGTGACACTGTCTGATCTGCCTTTGGTTCAAAAAGGGATCCTTGCATCATGGTTCAACGCCTGATCCGCGTCTGGGAATTTCTGGCCTATAGTTTGTGGGTGTCGCCGTTGCTGTTTGCGATTGGCGGGGCGGCGATGGCGGTTGGCGTCATGGCGCTGCCACAGGACTGGTTGCGCGACATATTGCCTGAGCTGTTACCGGGCTTTGGCGAAATCGACACGGTGCGCAGCCTGCTTGAAACCTTGTTGGCCACCATCGTCACCATGACGACCTTTGCCCTGTCGATCACGATGGTGGTGCTGACCCTTGCCGCCGGGTCGCTGGGCCCGCGTATGATCCGTAACTTTATGGGCGATAGCAAAACCCAGAATGCGCTTGGCATTTTTGTTGGCAGCATCCTGTTTCTCATTACCTCCCTCGTGCTGACGGGAAGCAATCCTGATGGTGCCCCGGTGCCGCATTTTGCCGCGACGGTCGGGATCGCACTGTTTGTCATCAGTGTTTTTGTCCTGATCCTGTTTGTCCATCATCTCGGCCGATCCATCGTTGCCGATGAAGTCATTCAGCGTGTCGGCAAGAACCTTGAAGAAACCATTCAATCGGCCTGCTCCACCCTTTCAGAGCCAATCAAGGCGGCTGAAAAGGCCGACGCCTCCCTGCCCGATCCGCAGGATATCGCACGCGATCAAGCCATCTGCATCGCATCCTCGGGCTATGTGCAGGGCATTGATTATGAAAAAATCTGCGAGATCGCCAAGGAAACCGACACGCGCATCTCGCTGGTCATCCGGGCCGGGCAACATGTGCTGGCAGGCGATATCGTCGGGCAGATTGATCCGGCACAAGACGCCCCATCAGACAAGAATATCGACCGATGCCACGCCGACATATTGGACGCCATCATGATTGGCACGCACCGGACCGCGATGCTTGATGTCGAATTTGCCCTGCGCCAATTGGTCGAGGTCGCCCTGCGTGCCCTGTCGCCGGGCATCAATGATCCGTTTACCGCCATTGCAGCGGTTTATCGCCTTGGCCGCGCCCTGCCCCATGCCATGCAGTTCCGCTATCCGGTCGGCCTCTGGATTGATGATCGCGACGAGGTCCGTCTCAAAGCCCTGCTGTCCGATTTCGACGGCATGCTCGGCGCTGCTTATGATCAGATCCGGCAGTCAGCAAACAGAAAACCCGATGTCCTGCTGCCGATGGCCGAAGTTCTCGAAAGCCTGATGCGGCTCGCCCACAGCGATCAGCAGCGCGACACCCTGCGCACCCATGCCCGCATGATCGCCAGTGCGGCCGAGCGCAACATGCCCGAAGAAAACGACCGCAAGGCTGTGCTGCGGGCCGCAACGCGGGTCTTGCATCATCAGGAACCGGCGAAAGACCGGGGTGGCGAAAAAGACGCCTGAAACGCAAGAATGGTCAGGCATTCCTTTTCAATTCGGGGCAGACTGATGCCATCAAGTGAGTAACAACGCCGTTGAAAAGCGATCCCGATGTCTGAGCGCCCGCAAGTTCAATTACAAAACCGGTTTGCCCGCGTCATCGTCCACATCGATGACAATGCGGATCGCTATTTGGATTTGGCGGAACTGGCCGGGGTTGCGGCCTACTCCCCATTTCACTTCCATCGCCAGTTCGCCGCCCTGTTCGACATTACGGCCACAAAATATGTCCGGCTGGTCCGCATGCGTCGTGCTGCGCACAGCCTGTTGTTTCGTAAAAGTACTTCGATCACGGATATCGCCTTTGACGCCGGTTTCGAAAACGCAGAATCCTTTTCACGCGCCTTTCGCAAGCTCCATGATCAAAGCCCGTCAGACTTTCGCAGCAATCCCGATTGGGACACCTGGCAAGTCCCCTATGGAAAACTCCAACAGGTTCGGAGGGTCACCATGACCACCACGGCATCAGAAACCGTCACCATCATCGATTTCCCGGAAACCCGAACCGCCTGCTTGGATCATATCGGGTCGCCCGCCCGGATCGGCGAAACCATTCAGCGCTTCATTGCCTGGCGCAAGATCCACCATCTGCATCCGTCAAAACACGCGACCTTCAATATCGTCTGGTGCAATCCTGAAGACACCCCAGCCGAGGCATTCCGAATGGGCCTTGCCGTCGCCACTGATCAGGAATTGTCACAGGAAGACACACAAAAAGGGCTCTATTCCCAAACCCTGCCATCTGGTCGCTATGCCAAACTACGCCATATCGGCAGCGACCAGACATTGGGTGACAGCGCGCTTGCGCTTTATCGCGACTGGCTGCCGCAAAGCGGGGAAACGCCGGGCGACTTCCCGCTGCTCTTCCAGCGGATCGCGTTTTATCCCGATGTCGCGGAGCATGAGGCGATTACGGATATCCTGCTACCACTAGCGTGATCAGTAATCCTCAGACAAAACAAAAGGGCCCCGATCGGGGCCCTTTCTATTCATCATACTTTTGTGTCGATATCGCTTAGCCTGCGATATGTGCCTCGATCGCGGCCAGTGCGGCGTCGGCTTGGGACGGGTCGGAACCACCACCCTGCGCCATGTCCGGACGGCCACCGCCACCCTTGCCGCCGAGTTTTTCAACACCGATGCGGACAAGATCGACGGCGCTGTATTTGTCTTTGAGGTCTTCGGTCAGACCCACAACGATGGAGGCCTTGCCACCGTCGCCCGAGACGAGCGCGACAATGCCAGAGCCCATCTGTTCGCGGAGCTCGTCGACCATGCCTTTGAGTTCCTTGGCCGGAATGCCTTCAAGCGAACGCAGCGCCATTTTCACACCGTTGACTTCCTTGAACGCATCGCCGCCCGATGCTGCACCGGAGCCAGCCGTCGCCAGCTTCTTGCGCAGGTCGGAAACTTCGCGCTCCAGACGACGACGTTCTTCCTGCAGTGCCTTGACACGGGCCGGGACGTCTTCGGGAACGGATTTCAGGTCTGCGGCAACAGAGGTCAGAACGTTTTCACGGGCCGACACATAGTTGGCAGCATCGGCACCGGTCAGTGCCTCGATACGACGCACACCGCTTGAAACAGCACCTTCGGAAACGATCTTGAACATGCCGATATCACCGGTGCGTTTGACATGCGTACCGCCGCAAAGTTCAAGCGAATAGGCATGTTCGTTGGCGACCGGCTGGCCCATCGAAACGACGCGGACTTCATCGCCGTATTTCTCGCCAAACAGCGCCATTGCGCCAAGCTCAATCGCCTCGTCCGGGGTCATCAGACGGGTGGTGACTTCGCTGTTTTCGCGGATCAGGCTGTTTACATCCGCTTCGATCACTGCGGCTTCCTCTGCCGTGACGGCTTTGGGGTGCGAAATGTCAAAACGCAGACGATCAGCTGCGACCAGCGAGCCCTTCTGGGTCACGTGGTCGCCAAGATGCTTGCGCAGAACCGCGTGCAACAGGTGGGTAGCCGAATGGTTGGCACGCAAGGATGAACGGCGGCTATGATCGACGCGGAATTCCGCAGCATCGCCAACCTTGACTTCACCTTCGGTCACCTTGCCGAGATGGACATGCAGCGCGCCCAGCTTTTTCTGGGTGTCGGTGATTTCAATGATCGCACCGTTTTCGGTTTTGATCACACCGGCATCGCCCTGCTGACCACCGGACTCGCCAAAGAAGGTCGTCTGGTTGGCAATCAGGGCAACCTCGTCACCCTTGGATGCAGTTTTGACTTCGGCGCCGTCCTTGATGAGGGCGGTTACCACACCCTCAGCCGTTTCGGTTTCGTAGCCAAGGAATTCGGTCGCGCCATCACGGTCATTGATGTCAAACCAGACTTCCTCGGTGGCCGCTTCGCCCGAACCGGACCAGGCGGCACGTGCCTTGGCTTTCTGTTCTTCCATGGCAGAGGTGAAACCGTCTTCATCGATGCCGATTTTACGTTCTTTGAGCGCATCAGCAGTCAGATCAAGCGGGAAGCCATAGGTGTCATAAAGTTTGAACGCGACGTCGCCGGAAAGGATCGCGCCTTCGTCCATGCCATCGGTCGCGTCATCAAGCATCTTGAGACCGCGATCAAGCATGGTTTTAAAGCCCTGCTCTTCGAGCTTCAGCGTTTCTTCGATCAAGGCCTGTGCACGGACCAGTTCCGGGAAGGCATTGCCCATCTTGCGCACAAGCGACGGGACCAGTTCATACATCACCGGATCCTGGGTTCCAATCATGTGCAAATGGCGCATTGCACGGCGCATGATACGGCGCAGAACGTTACCGCGACCGGCATTGGACGGCAGAACACCATCGGCAATCAGGAAGCTGGTCGAACGCAGATGGTCGGCGACCACACGGTGCGACACATTATGCGGACCATCCGGATCGGTATTGGTGGCGTCGGCCGATGCTTCGATCAGCGCGCGCATCAAATCGATGTCATAGTTGTCGTGCTTGCCCTGCAGGACAGCGGCAATACGTTCCAGACCCATGCCGGTATCGATGGATGGTTTTGGCAGATCAACACGTTCGCCATTTGCCATCTGCTCGTACTGCATGAAGACGAGGTTCCAGATTTCAATGAAACGGTCGCCGTCTTCATCCGGGCTGCCCGGAGGACCACCCCAGATGTGATCGCCATGGTCAAAGAAGATTTCCGAACACGGACCACACGGGCCGGTATCGCCCATCGACCAGAAGTTATCCGAGGTCGGGATCCGGATGATGCGATCATCGGTCAGGCCGGCGATTTTCTTCCACAGGCCATGTGCCTCGTCATCGGTGTGATAGACCGTGACCAGAAGCTTGTCGGCCGGAAGACCGTATTCCTTGGTGATCAGGTTCCAGGCGAATTCAATCGCGTTTTCCTTGAAGTAGTCGCCAAACGAGAAGTTGCCGAGCATTTCAAAGAAGGTGTGATGGCGCGCGGTATGACCTACATTTTCAAGGTCGTTATGCTTGCCCCCGGCGCGCACGCATTTCTGCGAGGTCGCGGCACGCGAATAATCGCGGTGTTCCTGCCCGGTGAAAACGTTCTTGAACTGAACCATCCCGGCATTGGTGAACATCAGGGTAGGGTCATTGCGCGGCACCAGCGGGCTGGAGGAAACGACTTCGTGGCCGTTCTTGCGGAAGAACTCCAGAAACGTGGTGCGGATATCGTTAACGGTCTGCATATCTCTCCAACCCGGAAAACGCGGAAAAACTGCGCCCGCCATGCTGGCGAACGGACTGCCCTATTTAGCGGCTCGGCCCTGCCCTGTCCAGTCAGGCGAAAGGAGTCCGGGGCATTTGCCGCAAGTTTTCCAAAAATTGGCGATCAGATGGCTTTCAAACGGCTTTTGCACACCCGAAACTCAGTCGGATCGAAGCGAAAATGTGAATCGGTCGCGGTTCATCGCATCGACAAAGCCAGCGCGTTTGAAGCCAAGCCCCAGCAACAGTTTGCGTGATGCGACGTTTTCAGGATGGGCAAAGGCCGTCAGGCTCTTGACCGACGTGTTGTCACGGCCATACTCAAGCGCCCCATTGGCGAGCTCCCGGCCAAAGCCCTGCCCCCAGGCCGTTGGCGCGAGGTAATAACCAAGCTCTGGCCCCCAGCCGGGGTCGAACGGATCATTATAAAGCCCGCCCCAGCCGATAATGTCATTGGTTTCGCGCAGTCGTATAACCCAGGGGGCAAATCCGTCGCGGCGCCGGAACCATTCATGGACTAGAACGCGTTTGCGGCACGCAGCAAAGCTTTCATCGCAATGGGTGAAGCGCATCGCATCACGATCACCAAGGAAGGCATAAAGATCCGGGATGTCGGCCTGTCTGGCAAAAGACAGTGCAAGGCGGTCTGTTTGAAGGTGAAAAGTGCCCGGACTAGTCGTTTGCACTGTCCTGAATCGTCTTGCCAAGATTTTCCATATCACGTCCGAAGCCTTCGGCAGTTTCGCAGGCACCAAGGGCGAGACCAAAACCAAGAACCATCAGAACGGCGAGAAGACGCTTTGTGATCGTTTCCATCTTTGCGAGATGCTCCATTCAAGTCCAAATAACGGGCGTCGCGCCCATCTTGTTGTTTATCGCAATATTCTGGCCTGCCCACGACACGCGTGCAACTGTTATCGCGACGCGTTATTTGGGCCCGAACGCAAAAAAGGACGCCGAAATGGCGTCCCTCTTTTACATGTTTGCTCGTATCGCCATTTTTAGAATGGCTTGATCAGATGGCTTAATCAGACGGGCGGACGACGGCCGCGGAATGCGTTGACCACAAGGGAAATCACAAACAGCGCGATAAAGACAAAGAACAAGATCTTTGCAAAGCCAACGAACGCCCCGGCAAGTCCGCCAAAGCCGAGAACGGCAGCGATCAGTGCCAGGATCAAACAAAATACAGCCCAACCTAACATGTTATTATCTCCTTTTTTCGGTGTGCGCTGACACACCATCGGCGCGAGTTATTCAGGCGCAGCCAAATGGTCTGTCAGCGCCATAAGTAAGGACAAACTTATCAATCAGCTTCGTCCTGAATGGCTTCACCGGCATCTTCGACGTCTTCGCCAAAGCCTTCGGCGGTCTCACAGGCAGCAAGGCCAAGACCCATGCCCGAAATCATCAGGATCGCGAAAAGTTTCTTCATCGTGTTCGACATGATGTTTCTCCTGTTTGCTCTTGTCGATGCTCACAGGGTTTTAAACGACGACAACCGGGAATTGTTCCGCCACATTCCTTTCAATGTGCGATTTTTATCAAGACAACCCTTTGGAAAGGCGCAGTTTTCCGGGGCCTTTTCCCAATCATGATCATTTTGGGGCACGTGCAGATGCGGGGGGGATCCTTCCCGATCCCCAGCATCTTTATCAGGGCTATGGGGTCCCTTCACCACGCTTTTGGGTCGAGCGCGAGATAGCGACTGATTTCCTCAATGATCTGTTGATGGATAACGACACGGTCGGTGCCTTCGGGGTCCGAACAGATCGGATCATCATCCATTTCTGCCAAAAGCTCGGCCGCCCCCGGATTACATTCGCCAAGGAAGGTGAGATGATTGGCCGGGGCAAAGACCGCATAGGATGGGTCATCCAATTTACCCAAAAGGTTGCTTCCGGTTTCCGTGACGTCGGCCGCCTTCCAGCCATGTTTACGCCCCAGGCGGATAAACAACAAATCGGGATCGGTATCAGCAAGGCTGGCGTCATTCACCGCAAAGGTCATGCCGGGCTCAATCGCGATGAACTTTAAAATGCGGGTATCCTTCGACCCGGCTTCAAAATCGGCGGGCAGGTGATCAAGATGCACGCCGCCCTTTTGCAAAAAGGCACAATCCTGAACCGTCGTGCCAAACTGCTGGCAATAATCGCGATAGGCATCACGATCAAACCGCAAACCCGCAAGGTTAAGCACCGTCGCCCCGCCCAGTGAAAAACCCGCCGCAGAGATACGGTCGGTATCGATATAGGGTTCGAATTCCGGGTGTGAGAGAAGCTGATCAAGGGCGGCATGCAGGTCCTTGGCGCGCTGACCAAGCTCTGCCAGGCGGCGCGGTGATGAATCGCCTGATGTGCTGCCGGGATGGTTGACCGCAAGAACCATCGCCCCACGCAGGGCCAGTTCGGAGGAAAGCCAACCAATCGCATCCATATTCCCGCCCGATCCATGTGACAACAAAATCAACGGATGCTTGCCCGGTTCCACCGCCGCCCCGATATAGGCATTCGTGCTTTTCCAAAGCGCGCTTTGATTGACCGGGGCGCGATAGATAACCGTATCGGCGGGATACCAGATTGATGCGGCAATCGGGCGCGAACGATGGGCCGCATCAACATCAAATCGATCATATCCGGCAAGGTCCTTGCCCGCATGAACCGGGTTGGATGACAGACCAAGGACAAGGCCAAAGGCAATCGCAAGTGCAGAAGTTACGTGTTTCATGATTTCAATCCGTGTTCTAAGTTTCACGGGTATCAAATTGCATCTGCCTTGCGGGTTCTGGCGTCCTCAAACCGGTTTAAGGACGTGCAAAACCGGTTTTGGGACATTTCTGTCTGGATAACGCTGCCACCATGATCGCCCTGCCCGTTCCGTTGATTGTTGCCCTGCTGCTGGCTTTCTTGTTTGTCCGGGCCGTGCTGTTTGAAAAGACATCGCCGCTATTGGGCGCGCTTTTACTCGGCTGTGCGGTTCAAAGCATCACAGTGTCGCTGGTGCATTACTACGGCTTTCTGGAGCTCCGTCTCGTGCAGCCGATCACCGCATCCGTAATCCCGGCCCTGGCCTGGATCGCCTTTCTCGAAGGTGGTGTGCGGCCGCGTCTTCACGCCAGCGACATCTGGCATATTGCCGCCCCGGCGCTCATGACCGGTATTGTACTTTTTGCACCGATGCTGATTGACGCACTGCTTGGCGGATTGTTCGTGGGTTACGGACTTGCCATTCTTCTGGCGCTGCACCGTCAAGGCAATGATCTGGCCCATACGCGTCTGGCATCCGGTCCGGTGCCGGCCTTGATCTGGCGGGTGATTGCGATTGCCCTGATCATCTCGGCCATCAGTGACGCCCTGATTTCCGTTGCCTTGCAAATGGGGGCCGACAACGCGCCGGGTATTATCCTGAGTGTGTTTTCATCTGTCGCCCTGCTTGCCATCGGGTTGCTGGCCCTGTCGCCCGCCATTGCCGTTGCGCGCGAAGAAGATGATGCAACACAGGACGCAGGCACAAGGGCCAACCTCGCCCCCGAAGACACAAGGCCCGCCCCCGACATTCCGGTCGCGGAAATCATGGCGCAACTCGAAATGCTGATAAATCGCGAAAAGCTCTATCTTGATCCTGATTTGACGCTGGCGCGTATCGCGCGGCGGCTGGGTTATCCGCTCAAACAGGTTTCAACTGCGATCAACGCGGCGACAGGTGAAAACGTATCACGCTATATCAACAAATACCGGATTGATCATGCCTGCCGCGCACTTGATGCCGGCGAGAATGTCACCAACACCATGCTGAACAGTGGCTTTAACACCAAATCGAATTTTAATCGGGAATTCCTGCGCATTACCGGCAAAACCCCCAGCCAGTGGCAGCAGCAAAAAGGCACCGGGCATTGATGTCAGGAACCCCGCAAAGACCGATCAGTCCAGAACCGGGCGCATGAAGCTGCGTTCATAAGAGATGATGCTGCGATTACGCGCTTCCATCTCGAAGACGTCCTGGCATTCGGTGTCACCTGCCATGCGGTTGCGGTAATCCTCGTAGTCGGCAAGGCTCGGGAAGCTGAACAACGCGTATGCGACGTTGCTCGCCCCTTCATGCGGCAAAAAGTAACCATGATGGGTTCCGCCCATACGGTTAACGATCGGAATCCAGCGTTTGGCATAGGCTTCAAATTCAGGAACCTTGTGACTGTCGATGATGTATTTCAGATAGCACGTGACCACGATAAGAGCTCCGTCATAAGGATCGCGAACAAAAAAGGCGGGATGTTTCAGCATCCCGCCTTTTGAGATTATTTTGCAAGATCATTCAGATCAATCGTCATTGACCGGATTGTCTTCGCTCATATTGGTCATGGCTTCGGCGATCAGACCGGCACTCTCGCGAATGCTGTTTTCGATCTCCTGGGTCATTTCCGGGTTCTCGCGCAGGAAGTTCTTGGCGTTCTCACGACCCTGACCGATACGGGTCGAGTTATAGGAGAACCAGGAACCGGATTTCTCGACGATGCCGGCCTTGACGCCAAGATCAAGGATTTCACCCATCTTGGAGACACCTTCGCCATACATGATGTCAAATTCGACCTGCTTAAAGGGCGGCGCCATCTTGTTTTTGACGACCTTGACGCGCGTCTGGTTGCCCACGACCTCGTCACGATCCTTGATCTGGCCGATACGGCGGATATCAAGACGGACAGAGGCATAGAATTTCAGCGCGTTACCACCGGTGGTGGTTTCCGGGCTGCCAAACATCACACCGATCTTCATACGGATCTGGTTGATGAAGATGACCATGCAGTTCGACCGCGCAACGGAGCTTGTCAGTTTACGCAGCGCCTGGCTCATCAGGCGGGCCTGAAGACCAACATGGGTATCGCCCATCTCACCTTCGAGTTCCGCACGCGGCACAAGGGCCGCAACCGAATCGACGACCAGAACATCAATCGCACCGGAACGCACCAGCGTGTCGGCGATTTCAAGCGCCTGCTCCCCAGCGTCAGGCTGGGAAATCAGCAGCTCGTCGGTGTTTACCCCCAGTTTGCGGGCGTAGCTCGGATCAAGCGCGTGCTCGGCATCGACAAAGGCGCAGGTACCACCGGCTTTCTGCGCTTCGGCAACGGTATGGAGCGCAAGTGTGGTTTTACCCGAACTTTCCGGACCATAGATTTCGATGATACGGCCACGCGGAAGACCGCCAATGCCAAGGCCGATATCAAGGCCCAGCGAACCGGTCGAAATTGCTGAAATATCAACGGCATTTTCGCGCTGGCCCAGCTTCATGATCGAGCCCTTGCCAAATGCCCGTTCGATTTGCCCAAGGGCGGCTTCGAGTGCCTTCTGCTTATCCATAGTATCCTTATCCACCAAATGCAGCGCGGTCTGAATCATTGCTCGAACTCTCTTATTCCACAGGGCCGGGTTTGATGCAACGCAGGCGGTTCCCCGGACCTAAATGCGGAACGCCACCGCTAGATTGTTTTGCCTGTGTCACAGCCTGCCACTGTGTTCCTGCCGACAAAACACTTGAGAACATAATGCGAACATTCTCACAAAATTTCCGATGTTGCAAGTTTGTTCTCATTTTTATGCCCGCCAAAGAAAGGCGCTCCAAACCGCCGCCCCAAGATGATGGCTGATTATGGAAGGCTAAAGTCCGGGCGAGCAGCCATTGCGCAACCGGCCTGCCCGATCATGGGGATAGCAATCCGCGTGATAACAGCCCCCCCAAACTGCTAACCGAAAAATGTGCGTCAGAGGTATCTGGACGCACTGCACATTAATTTGGACTCTCGGCACATTGTATTTCAGCAAGCAGGCGATATGATCTCGTCATCGCGTCCCAACGCGTATCCCTCAGGGGATGGGAGGGACAGCTGTCAAATGCCTTGCGATTTTAAGAGCCATCGCAGGGTATCTCGGGGCGGCTCCCTCCCGACATTTTATCCCCAACCAGATCGTCCAGCCGTTGCCTTGCCGCCAGCCCCAGTCAACAGGGCCGTCAGGTGGTGATTTTCAGGTGTTCGTGCTTGTGCGCATGCCCGTGATGTTCATCGCCGTGATGGTGGGTTTCGACATGCAACTCACCGGGGACGGAATAAAGCTGCCCGTGGCGCACGCCGGGCTGGGCCAGAACCTTGTCCGCGAACGCCCGAATTTCCGACAGCCTCCCACGCAAGGTCACGCTCTCGAGGCAGGTGTCATGATCAATGTGGAAATGCACCGTTGAAACCGTCAGGTTATGGTGCTCGTGCTGGGTGCTCATCAGGCGTGATGCCAGCATGCGTTCCTCGTGATCATAAACATAGTTCAAAACCGCGATCCCGACGCCGTCGGCATTTTCTTCAAGCTTGGTGTTTTGAAGCTTCTCACGGATCAGATCGCGAAACCCCTCGGACCGGTTGGTGTAACCACGCCGATCGAGAAAGGCGTCAAAGGCCTCCATCAGATCGTCTTCGATGGAAACTGTTACACGGGTCATGGCGTTATCCTGATCTTCTGGTGTGCTATTGCCCGAAGTCTAACCGATTGAGGAAAAAGTCAAAAGGGCAGAGCGCATGAGAGCTAGTTCAAAAACAGCAAGGCTACCCCGCCAAAGGCCAAACAGGTCCCCGCCACCGCCTGCAAGCCGACCGGTCTGCGCATGATCAAACCTTCATAGACAATCAGCAAAACCGGCGGCAATGCCATCAGGGTCGAGGCAATGCCGACATTGGCATTCTGAACGGCCAGCATTGAAAGCCACACGCCCACCGCAGGCCCGATAAACGCACCAAGCAGGAGCCACTTGCCAACATCTGGCGCAATGCAGGCCATGACCGTTCGGCGCACACGTCCCATGATGACGGCAAGCCCCCACATCGCGATAACCGCAACCAGCGTTCTGATCCAGCTGGCCGACAGCGCCGAATATCCGTCAATCAGGGCATATTTGGCGGTAATCAGATTGGCCACCTGTCCAATCGCCCCACCAAATCCAAACAGAATGCCCATCAGGTAATCGCGCCCCACCAGCCCGACCGGGCGTCCCTTTTTGCCGAGAATGACGATCAGAATCCCGCCAACACCACAGGCAATACCGGCGATTTCAACCGGACGAAGGGTTTCGTCAAACAACAGCCACGCCAACACCGTACCCATGATCGGCACGGTCGACATCAGAAGCATCGACAGACGTGCTCCAATGATCACAAAGGCCTGAAACAACAAGGCATCGCCAATCACCAGCCCCAAGACCGATGACAGCGACAACCAGCCAAGCTGCTCCCATGTCACGGAATTGGGCCAAGGCTGTCCTTCAAGCACCCAATGCAGGAGTGTCAAACAAAAGATAGAGCAGGCCAGACGCCCGCGATTGACAGTCTGCGCGCCAGCCTTTCCACCGACATTGGAGAAAATCATGCTGGAGCTCGCCCAGCAGAGCGCAGCAGTAAAGGCGGCGGCCTCGCCAAACAGGGGGATCATGGGGCGCGTTTCCAAAATTGTTTATCTGTCCGGCTTCAGAGCCGGTTGGGTTTCAGGGTCGTGGTGGTGGTGGCGCGACCCATTCACTCATACAGCGCAAATTCGGGATGGTTTGCAATTGCTTTTATTGCATGCGCGCACACGCGCGGTGCCCGGCATTACGGATGATTGGAAACGCAATGTGCACAGCTGTGCTGCTTGATGTCGCGCAGTGCCCCGACGTCAGGACTTGTTTTGCGGCCTTTGGTCATCAAGGGATGCGCGAAAGATATCCGTGCCACGATTGAATTTCGGAAGCAGCGCCTCGTATTCCTTGCGCAGCCAGCTATAGGCTGTGTGGGTTGCAAGCTCGATGGTGCGATAGCCTTCCGGGATGCCTTCGGTCTGATTGAGCGAGAAATCATCAATCAGAAGCCCGTCCAGCCGACCATGGCGCAGCATGCGCAACATCATCCCCGCCCCACCCGGCACCGTTACGACATCTGCAAAGCCAACAAGGTCCTGTTCGCCGCGCTCATCACCAAGCCAAACACCGATTTCCTTGTCCTTAAGATCACTGAGCGCCTGGACGGTTTCATCAGCCGTAATCAGAAGGCTTTTGGGGCGCCCGACAACGACACCACCAGCCACAAGCGGCACACCGGCCGACTGTTGAATGGTATCGACGCTGGCAAACACCCCATCAATTTCACCGCGTTTCAATGAAACGGCCGTGCGTTTGTTCGGCAACCAGACCGGTTGCACGCACAATCCGGCCTCGGCCATGGCCGCGCGATAGCGTTCGGCAGATCGATCATGATCGGCCATTTCCGGAAGCGCGATCTTGAGACAGACTTGCTCGTCTGCCTTTGCCGATGGCAGTAGTTCGAATGAAAGGATCACCGCTGCCAACAAAATGACAGCATACATACACGACCGAACGATCGCAGTTGGCTTGCGAAGCGCCATAGTATCACCCCCAAGGCAACATTGGCCCGTCATTGCGAGACATGTTGCTTAACCTTCCTGTGTGCCTGCCGTCATTATTTGCGGTCAGGTCATCTTCATTGTTTTTTGGTTTCGGCTTTTGCCGTTATCAAAACTATAAGCGTAATCGAAAAGGCGCTGCAAGCCCCGGTTCCCGCTTTACAGAAGGCAAACGTATAGGTCGCGATACAACATTTTGGTGTGCCAAAAATCAGCACGACTTCATAAGCTGGTGCCTGAAATTTCCTTACGTCTCAGAACGCGAAAAGGTGCGACACAGCACCAACCCGACCTGAGTGTATTGACGCCCTTACGAGGCCTGATTGTGCCAGGCGAGAATTTTTTCGCGATAATGGGCCGTGCCGATATCAAACTTTGCCAAAAGACCCGCATGCTCTGCGCGAAGCCAGCTATAGACCGCAAGCTTTGTCACCGGGATCGACACAAACCCATCTGGCACGCCCCCCTGAACGCCAAGTGAAAAGGCATTCAGTAACATGCCATCAAGACGCCCTTTCGACAGCATTGCGTACATCATCCTGGGACCGCCCGGCACCCGAACAGCATGTTCATAATCTGCCAGAAGGTTCTCTGACCAGGCAGCCCCCAGCCAGACGCCAATCTCCTCGGTACTCAGTTCAGAAACACTGCGGGGGCCATCACGCTTGATGACCAGAACCCCGTCCGGGGCGCCGACAAGAACCGATCCCTTCACCACGGGCGTGCCGACGTTTTGCTCGAACTCTTCGAGCATCGCGAACACACCATCAATCTTGTTATAGCGCATCGCCATAAAGGCCCGTGCATGGGGCATCGGCATTGGCTCGACGCACAATCCGGCGTCACGCATCATCGCGCGATACACATCCGGACCAACCGGGCCACTGGCGGATTCCGGCAAGGCGATCCGAAGACACGCCTGCCCTGCCTTCGCAGCTGGCAACAGACTGAAAGAAAGGAAAAGCGCAACGACACATATCGTTGCAAAAACGCAGGTCCTGGCGAACCCGCGCGAAAGAAAGAACACCATTTCAGGCCCCCACGGCATCAACGTTTTGTTGAATGACCGCATCCCGGGAAAGTCGGCTTGCGATTGATCTGCAAGTGATTTGTTCGGATCTTGATGACCCGTTACTTTAGACGTTATCGCCAAGCGCACCAATTCGCTAGGGCCAATTGACAGCTTCGCGTGAGTCCAGAGGGTTTCTGCGCCGAAAAATGGAACAGGTCAACGATTAACCACAGCCATATAGGCACTGGTTCCCTTATCAAACTGTGGACGTAGATCGGCAAACTCTACCTTGAGCCAGCTATGCACATCGAAATGATCAACTTGAATAGCCTTATAGCCTTCAGGCACACCACCGGTAACGTCCAATGAATAGGCATCTGCCAATATGGCGTCAATCCGCCCTTCGGCGAGCATTTGCTGTAACATCCCCGTACCACGCGGCACTTTGACGACATTGGCATAACCTTCGACAATATCGGCAAACCATGTCGCCCCAAGGGGCATGCCAAGAACCTCGTTACTGAGATCAGAAAAACTTTCGATCGGGCCCTCGCTCACGACCAGATAGCCGGCAAGCGAACCAAGCAGAACTTCACCGGAAACCATGGCGACCTTTGCCATGTCCGGTAGGTCATTCTTGGCGGCAAAGACACCATCAACTTGGCCCGAACCCAACGCGGCAATCGCACGAATTTGCGGCAACACCATTGGACGGACGCATAGTCCCGCATCCTTCATTACCTGTTGATACAGGTCGAGTTTTTGCTGATCACTGTAAATTTCGGGTATGGCAATGCGAAGGCATTGTTCATCTGCACTGGCGGAAGGCAACAACCGGAAAGACTGCAAAATGGCAACAAAAAAAATCGTAGTAAACACACAGGTTTTGGCAAACCCGCGCGACAGAAATAACACCATTTCTGGCCCCCTCGGCATCAACGTTTTGTTGAATGACCGCATCCCGAGAAAGTCGGCTTGCGATTGATCTGCAAGTCCTGTTTTGTGGGACCTGTCTGATCCGTTACGGGAAACGATAAGCTCACACCAATCAAAGGTCTAGGGCCAGTGATGGGGTTCGTGTAGGTCCAACGGATAGGCATGGGTTAATCCCACACTGTACCGTTTAATGACCAATTGCTTTAATATAGGCGCTGGTGCCGCGGTCAAATTGCGGTTTGAGGTCCGCGTGCTCTGCCTTTAGCCAACTGTGCACGTCGAAATGATCCACCGATACAGCCTTGTACCCGTCCGGCACGCCCCCGGACAGCGCAAGCGAATAGGCATCAAGCAGCATGGCATCAATGCGCCCTTCGGCCAGCATTTCCGGGAGCATCAAGGCCCCACGCGGCACTTCCACGACATTGGGATAGAGTTTCACCAGCTTGTGGCACCATGACGCGCCAAGCGGCACACCAAGGAGTTCGCCATTGAGATCCCCAATACTTTCAACCGGCCCTTCGCGTATAATCAGATAGCCATCAAGTGATCCCAAAAGAACATCTCCGCGCACCAGAGATACCTGTGAGAGGGTCGGCAGGTCATTGCGTCCGGCAAAAACACCGTCAATCCGGTCAGACCGCAACGCCGAAATCGCTCTGACTTTCGGCATTTCCAAAGGCTGAACACAAAGCCCGGCCTCGTCCATCACCTTTCGATAGAGCGCGCGCTTTTGTTCATCGGCATGGATTTCGGGCATGGCGATCCGCAGGCAGCGCTCATGCGCATTGGCAGCCGGCAACAGGCGGAAAGATATCATCACAGCGACAAGGCATATCACTGCAAAAACACAGGTTTTGACAAACCCGTGTCTGGAATAGCGCACCATAAACACCCCCACGGCACCCATATTATTCTTGTTTTGCCGCATCCCGAAGCGGGTCGTTTTGACCCTTGTCGGAAGGCTTTTTTTTATTTGGATCTTATGATCCTTGGGCGGGACGATACTTTGGTTCGCGCTGATTGACCAGCAGGAAATTCGCAGATCCCTGCGGGTTGGAGGTCGCGTTCTAATAACCTGCCTGTTTTAGATAGGCCTTGGTACCTTGATCAAATTGCGGGATCAGACTGGCATGCTCGGCCCTTAGCCAACTGCGGACAGATATGCTGTCGACCGGGATTGCCTTGTAGCCTGCGGGCACCCCACCTGCGAGGTTTTGCAAAGAGTATGCATCAAGCAACATCGCATTAATCCGTCCTTCAAGCAGCATTTCATGCATCTTGTCGACAGTCTGCGGCACGGTCGCAAGATCGGGATAGGTTGCAAGAAGCTTTTTTGACCAGACAGCGCCGCGGGGCACGCCAAGGACCTCGTCGTCGAGCCCAGCCATCCCCGCAATCGGTCCTTCCGGAACTACCAGCATGGCGGGCAGCCGCATCAGAAAACACCACCCGGCACAACCGGCGTACCCACAATCGATGGAAAATCATCCCTTGCGGCAAGAATGCCATCGGCCTCACCTTTTCTGATCGCGTCAAAGGCACGAATTTGCGGAACCAAAATAGTATGCACACACAATCCGGCATCCTTCATGAGGGCACGGTACGTTGCTGCGCGTTCCTCGGTTGTGTGGAGTTCTGGCAAAGCAATACGCAGGCAGGTTTCCTCGGCGGCACGGCCGGACGTCCCCACCGCGAATGACAGCAACAAAAACAGCAGACTAGTCGCCCCGGGGAGCCGACTTCTGCGGGATTTGCAGCACAATGATGAAGCCACATACACCTCCGTGGCGCTTGCTTTAAGAATGCTATTGCAATCAGACAGACCACCAAGTGAGGATCAAGGTAAACGATGGTGCGTCTTTAAGGCCATTCAAGAAAGATAGCCATTATTATACATGCCTCAAACTGTTCTTTGGACTAATCTAATGCACATTTCGGACATAGTCCGGGATGCCCAAAGCCCAGCACGGCAGATGGAAAACACGGCTCCGGGAACAAGCCAGCCTGTCAGAAGTTACACAATGTAGTCTTCTCTGATCACGGAAAGCAGTGCATGCCCTTTGACCTTGGCCAGCAGTCGCTTGGCCTTATCGTAATGACCTTTGCGGTCTGTACATTGATCATCGGTTTTGCCGGAACCCGACTTGCCGGGGTGGCCGTCAAACTGGCCGAGCGTACAGGTATGGGGCAGATCATCGCTGGTGCATTGTTTGTTGGCATGTCGACCAGCCTGCCGGGCAGTGTTCTGTCGGTGACCACGGCGTGGCAAGGCCACACCGACCTTGCCATCGGTAACGCCCTTGGCGGGATTGCCGCCCAGACAACGTTTCTCGCAATTGCCGATCTGTTTTATCGCAAGGGCAATCTCGAACATGCCGCAGCCAGTGCAACCGGCCTTGCGCAAACCACGTTGCTGGTCAGCATGCTTTCGGTGCCGATCCTGGCATATGCCGGGCCGGAATGGACGGTCTTCCAGATTCACCCGGCATCGATCCTGCTGTTTGTCATTTATGCATTCGGGCTGAAGCTTCTGTCGGAAATCCGACAAGAACCGATGTGGCATCCCGAAAAAACCGATCTGACCGAAGAAGATGCCAAACATGAAGAAGCTGATAAAAACCCCGAAAGCAATGCCCGCCTGTGGACCGAATTTCTTGCCTTTGCCCTGCTGACCGCGATTGCCGGGCACATTATCGGGCAGGCTGGCCTTGCGATTGTCGAAATCACCGGCATCAGTGAAACTGCCGTGGGTACCTTCCTGACCGCGATATCCACATCCTTCCCGGAATTTGTATCGGCCATTGCAGCTGTGCGCATGGGGGCGGTCAATCTTGCGGTTGGTGACATTATTGGCGGCAATGCCTTTGACGTGCTGTTTCTCGCCGCATCGGATTTCGCCTATCGCGAAGGATCCATTTATGCCGCCTTTAGCGACCAGCACCTGTTCACCATCGCACTCGTCATCCTGATGAGCGGCGTTTTGTTGCTTGGCATGCTAAACCGCGAACGCCGCGGCATTGGCAATATCGGTTGGGAAAGTGTGGCGATGCTGGCCCTTTATGGGGCGTCTGTCTTCTATCTTGCGGGCTAGGCCAAGCGCTTGGAAAGCCAGGGTCAGGACCTAGAGCACTTCCTTGACCTTGGTTGCAAGGTCCTTGAGCGAGAACGGCTTGGGCAGGAAGTGCACGCCGTTTTCTTCATCGAGCTCATCGCGATAGGTATCTTCGGCATAGCCCGAGATAAAGATGACTTTAAGCTCCGGCTTTTGCTCACGCAGCATGCGAACAAGGGTCGGGCCATCAATGCCCGGCATGACGACGTCCGAGATCACCAGATCAATCGTCTTTTCGGTGTTATTGAGCACCTCAAGCGCGTTATCGCCATTGTTGGCTTCAAGCACGTCATAGCCCTTGCTGCGCAGGGCACGGGCACCGAATGTCCGCACCGCGTCCTCATCCTCGACCAGAAGGATCGCACCGGTGCCGGTCAGATCGCGCGACGGGGTTTCCTCGATCACGGCCTGGGTTTCGGCAATTTCTTCTTCGGATGCGTCATAGCGCGGCAGATAGATGGTAAAGGTCGTGCCCTTGCCTTCCTCGCTATTGACCGCGATGAAGCCACCGGTCTGCTTGACGATGCCATACACCGTCGAAAGACCAAGGCCCGTGCCTTCGCCGCGCTGCTTGGTCGAGAAGAAGGGCTCGAAGATGCGGGTCAGGTTTTCCTTGGGAATGCCAATGCCGGTATCGGTGACCTTGATACCGATATAGTCGCCCGGCGGGATCACCTCGGTGCCGGTTGCGGTCGGCTCGTCAATGATCTCCGTGCTGGTCTGAACCGTAAGCGTTCCGCCCTCGCCGGCCATGGCATCACGCGCATTGACAACAAGATTGATAATCACTTGGTCAAGCTGGCCCGGGTCAACCTTGACCAGACCGATATCACGACCATGACTGACCTTAAGGTCGATCTTTTCGCCAATCAGGCGGCGCAGAAGATTAGACATCTCCGCCAATGCATCGGTGATATTGATGATTTTCGGCTGCAATGTCTGACGGCGTGAGAACGCCAAAAGCTGGCGGACAAGATTGGCCGCGCGGTTGGCATTCTGTTTGATCTGCATGATGTCGGCGAAGCTCGGATCACCCGGCCCGTGGCGCGACAACAGAAGATCGCAGAACCCGATCATTGCGGTCAGAAGATTATTGAAGTCATGCGCCACCCCACCAGCAAGCTGACCGACAGCCTGCATTTTCTGGGACTGGGCAAATTGTTCCTCAAGGTTCTTCTGCTCGGTCGTATCCAGGAAGTTCAGAAGCAACGCGCCGGCTTCGCCCGAACGGCCCGCCACACGTTGCAGATAAATCTGGGCCGCAACACCGCGCGCACCGGCAAGCCGGGCTTCGATCTGCCCCCCCTTGCCCATGCCCATTACGGCCTTGGACAGGTAGCGCGCCACTTCGTCGCGATCTTCGGGCAGGATCAGCTCAAGGATCGAACGCCCGACAACCTTGTCATGGGTTTGACCGGCCGTGACGATAAAGGCGCGGTTGGCATCGGTGACTGTACCCGACATATCGGCCAGAACGATGGAAAGCGGGCTTTCATCAAAGAACCAGCGCACCCGGCGCTCGGTTTCGGCCAGCGCATGTTCCCATTCGTGGGCCGGCATCGGATCGGGGAAGATCACGGCCTGACTGCGCACAGGGCCCGTACCCGGTGCATTAATCGAATGGGTCACAAAGCACCGAATGGGCTCACCACCGGCCACCTTGAATTTGACCTCGCCATTGATGCCATCGCCAACGATAAGATCCGCCAGTTCGACCGTTCCGTTATTGAAATCTTCCGGCTCCCCACCCAGCCAGCTTGCCAGACGCCGGTTGAGATAAAGAATGCGCCCTTCCTCGTCGAGGCCACAGACCCCGACCGGCAGGCGTTCGATCATCTGATCGGCATGTTCAAAGCCACCTTGGGCCGCGGCAACCGGAAGGTTGGCGGCCATTTCGGATGCCTCGGGCGCGGACAAGGCAAAGTTTTGTTGCAGTTCCTCGGACGGGAGCAGCATGGATGCGCCACTATCGGCCATAAGCGACGCATCAACACCATCAACAGTCCAGAGCATCTGGCCCGCTCGCGCATTTGCCGCGGTTACAGAAATGCGCAGGCAGGCTCCGTTGCCCGATGTCTTTGCCACAGAAGTGCTTTCATTCGCGTCGCTGTCATCGGTTTTCTCAGAACCTTCGTCGTCGGTGGTACTGTCATCTGCGGCAAGTTTTTCTGAGCGCGACAGATCGACAAACATCTGCCCGCCCTCGCCGCGCATGGCCCGTGTGCGCAGCTCTGCCAGTTCATCACTGCCAATGCCGAGGAAGGACAGACGCGCTTCAAGCGCGGAGAGCATGTCCGAACCGGCATCAATGCCGAGTTTGGACGAAAAGGCCGGGTTGGCGTAGATCGTCTTGCCATAGGCATCAATCAGCGCAACACCGATATCGGATTTGGCGAAGCCCGAAATCAGGGGGCCAAGCCCATCATGACCGCCATTGCGAAGTTTTGCCGACAGCGAAAGCGAGGCAACGGCAACCACCGCCACACCGGTGACCATCGCACCGATAATCCACATCAGACGCGCGTCAAGGCCTGCCTTTGCCAGCACGTCCATCAGGACGAAGACAAACGCAACAAATGCGACACTTACAGCAAGGATAAGCCCCCGAAACAGCACGCGACCGCCTTTAACGACAATAACTTAACAAAATAGCCTACACTTTTAGCTGCTTATGACCCGACTGGCTACCGACAAGTTTTCAATCAGATAAAGTTACCAACACCCTGTGCTAACCCAGCTTCTTGCCGCGCTGGCGGAACACAAACGAGATAATCTCGGCAACCGCCTTGTAATGCTCAGGCGGGATTTCCTGATCAATTTCAACCGTCGCAAACAGTGCACGGGCAACCGGCGGGTTTTCCATGATTGTGATGTCGTGTTCTTCGGCGACTTCACGAATCTTAAGCGCGACGTTGTCCTGCCCCTTGGCAATGCACATCGGTGCGCCCATCGTGTCGATGTCATATTGCAGGGCGACAGCAAAGTGGGTCGGGTTGGTGATGACCACGTCGGCTTTCGGCACGTTTGACATCATGCGTTGCTGGGCACGCTCCATCCTGATCTGACGGACCTTTGCCTTGATCTCGGGGCTACCTTCGGTCTGCTTGAATTCGTCCTTGATCTCCTGCTTGGACATTTTCATTCTCTCGTTGAACTCGTACTTCTGATAAGCGAAGTCGAGCCCTGCGATCACGGCAGTCAGCGAGATGGTCGCAATCAGCAAGATGATGATCATGTCGTAAAGACGCTCAAGAGTCCGACCAAGCGATTGCTGCGGATAAAGCTCGACATCCACCAGCTCTGGCACAATCACAAGCGCCAGAACGACAGCAACAAGGACGATCTTGCTGATATTCTTGGCGAACTCGACCAGACTTTTCATCGAAAACAGGTTCTTGAGGCCCTCAAGCGGGTTGAGTTTTTCCGGCTTGGGCTCAAGCCGTTCAGGAGCAACGACGATCCCGTTCTGGATTATGTGGCCAGCAGCAGCAAAAAACACCAAAAGCACAAACGGAATGCCCAACACCCACAACATGCCCAGCAGGACGTCCTGAAAGAGATCAGGGAACCCTGCCTGCGAGACGTCAAATGTGTGAGGGTGGGCAAGAAAATCGACGGCCAAATCACGGACGCCAGCGGCCATTGTCGGGCCGAGCATGATCATGACAAGACCACCGCCGAACAGGAGGAAGAAGTTTCCAACTTCCTTGGAAACCGCCACCTGACCTTTTTTTCGCGCATCCTCAAGCTTTTTACTTGTGGGGTCTTCTGTTTTTTGGCTGTCGTCTTCTTCTGCCATTGGCACACCCATGCTTGGCAAAACGGGGCAAAACACCGCCCGTCACGGCCTTACGGACTAAGAAACGCCTCAAGCCCGTTTTCGAAATATGCAAGATAAACCATCATCATGGATGGCAAGGCCAACGTCAATAAAAGCAACGCAATCGCGATTTGGACCGGCATCGCGACAAAGAACACCGGCAATTGCGGCATCAGCTTATTGAGCAAGCCAAGTGCGACCTGCAAGCAAATCGCCACCACCAAAAAAGGTGCAGCCAACTGAGCGGCGATGATGAAACTGTTATTGAGCGCATTGGCAAAAAACTCGCTCATATCCCCGACAGGCAAAACACCGCCGGGCGGAAACAAAGTATAGCTTTCAAAAATCGCCTGAATCATCAAATGATCCATCCCGGTCGCGAACAACAGCACCAGCCCAACCTGCATCAGAAAGTTACCTGTCACCGCACTTTGCGCCCCTGACAAGGGGTCGGCGGTAAAGGCGTTCGCCATCGAGGACAGATAGGCAATAATTGACCCGGCCGTTTGCAAGCCGGCCATCATCACCTGCGCAAACAGGGCAAAGAACAGACCGACAGTTACTTCGTAGCCAATCCCGACCAGAAGTGACGGCGCATCGGCCGGCTGTGGCGGGAAAAGCGGCCCGGCCAAAGGTGAAATCACAACCGCCACCCAAAAGGCAAACAAAAGCCGTGCACGTGCTGGCACCGCGCGCGACCCGATGCCGGGCATAAAGGCAAAGGCTGCCCCCACCCTGGCAAAAGTCATCAGGACGACGTAAACATTCAGCGTAAGAAGTTCTTGAAGATCCATGTCGTCTTCGACTGCCTTACAAAATCACGCTGGCAAAGTCACGCTGGCGTATCCCCGCTGGCGTGCGCCGGAGTTAACGCTAATTGGGCAACCCGATAAAGTGGTCAACCATTCGGCCCATGAACTCAATCAGCTCAGTCATCATCCATGGCAACAGAACCAGAAGGGCCATGAAGATTACCAGAATCTTGGGCACGAAGGTCAGTGTCATTTCCTGAATCTGTGTCAGGGCCTGAATCAGGGCGATGATCAGACCGACCCCAAGCGCAATCAGCATCAGCGGCGTGGTGACTTTGAGCAGTGTCCACACCGCGTCATAGGCCACGTCCATGATTTCAGCTTGATCCATCGGGTCTTCCTGTTTCGCCGTCTTGTCTTGTGGGCCGCTTGGCGCCCTTATCCTTCATACAGGATTTATCATGGGGTTTGCCATGATTTCCTGACTTATCAAATGCTTCGTTTCAAACGCTTCGTTACGCATTCCCCGGACACACAAAAACCGCACGAAGGATCGCGCGGTTTTAAAAGGATGTCTCTGAATGTGGATTAGACCGGCATATTCAGGATGCTCTGATAAGCCTCAACCGCCTTGTCACGCACTGAAACCACGGTACGCAAGGTAACCTCGGCAGCAGAAACGGCCGTGACGACTTCATGGAGTTCCGCATCACCAGTAACAGCCTTCTGGGTCATTTCCTCGCTAACAGTCATGGTGTCGCGGGCATCATGTGCCGCGCCCTTGACCATGTCGGCAAAACTTTCCCCCGGGTTTACGGACTGGCCCGTACCGGTCACGGTTTCCGTAACGGTGTTGGTCTTGCCTGCGGCCGCATTGCGGTAGGCAGAAATGGCATCGTTGAAGCTTCCGACCATCGGTCTCAATCCTTAAACGTGTTCTTGCCCGGGTATATCGGCTGCTTACTGCAGGATATCAAGGGTCTTTAGCAACATGCTGCGCGAAGACTGGATCACATTGAGGTTGGCCTCATAGGAACGCTGTGCTTCACGCATATCCATCATCTCAACCAGCGTTTCAACATTCGGGGTCTGAACATAACCCTGATCGTTGGCCGCCGGATGGCTTGGTTCGTATTTCATACCAAAATCGGAGCGATCCGGCATCACCTTATTGACCTTGACCATCTCGGCACCGACTTCGCGGTCCATGACGTTCTTGAAGGTCAGAAGCTTGCGGCGATACGGATCCTGACCCGGGGCGGTCGGCAGGCTGTCTGCGTTGGCAACGTTTTCTGCCGCAATCCGAAGACGGGTGCCCTGTGCACGCATGCCAGCAGCAGAGATTTTAAAAGCCTTGTAAAGTTCCATGGTTTCTTACTCTCTTGCTAGCGATTAGCGGCCAAGGGCCGAAATGAACATTGTTTTCTGCTTGGCATACAGACGGGTCATGGTCTGATAATCGACCTGGTTTTCGTTCATCTTGACCATCTGTTCTTCAAGGATGACGGCGTTTTTGCCGGGCGCGACTTCATAGTTCTTGCGCACTTCTTCGTCCTTGAAGTTCTGCGGTTTGTTCAGACCCTGACTGTGGCCCGGCGTGGTCGCCTGCATCGCAAGGATGAACTGGCGGTCGCGGCCGATGTTTTTCGGGTCGAATTCCTTGAGATCGTTGGCGCGGTAGTTTGGCGTATCGGAGTTGGCGATATTCTGCGCGATGACTTCCTGACGCTGTGTCAGCCAGTCCATCTTCTCCTTGAGATTGGCGAACATGCCAAGTTTGCCGATATCCATTTCCTGCTCCTTGTCTGCGCATTGACGAGTATTGAGTGCGCGGGTAAAGCCGAAGTTAACGTTGCGCCCTGATCGGGTCCGGATTTTCCGAAGGGCCGTTTTTGCCGCCCCGATAAATCCTGCCAACTTAGATGCACGTGCCGTGCCAAACATAAAAACAGCGTTGAAATTGCCGGTAATTCCGTCTAATCACTGCGGGCACTAGACCCCGCCAATGAAACCGGGCATATTGGGCGCGTCTGATGAATATTTGTCATCAATCTATCAAAACCGGGAACTTGCATGCTCTATCTCACACGAAAAGTCGGCGACTCCGTTGTCATTGATGACAATATTGAAGTCACTGTCGTTGAGGTCCGTGGCAAGACCGTGAAGCTTGGCTTCACCTTCCCCGAAGACGTGCAGGTCCTGCGCCGCGAACTCTATGATCGCATTCAGGAAGAAAACCGCTCGGCAGCGGTCAGCGAAGACCTTATTCGCCACCTCGGCACTGTCAGCCCGTCGGACAAGGCAGCTTCCGATAAAAAGGCCGATGCCGATAGCAAAGACGAGTCTGGCGACGACTAGTTCATCTGTGCCGATCGCGCACAGGCACCCTTCGTAAACATTTTGCTGATCCCCTATGACCGGCCTGCCGGGTCGTTAGGATGTCTGATCTACTGCGTTTCCGTCATCATCACCCTCACCTTCAGGTCGACAACGATTTGTTGACCATCTTGGGTCTATGGTCGACCCTGTCTGGGGCGCATGCCGCTGGCAGACACGGCGAACAGACACTGCAAACCGTCCTGAATTGAAGGACCGTATGAACGGGAAAAAGCCCACCTATGACATTACCGACAAACCGGCAAGCAGGACGGAAGATCTTGCCGCGCCGGGCGCGCATGACCAAAAGGCGGTCGCGCTGCGGTACAAGCATGGGCGGGACAATGCCCCGACGCTGAGCGCAAAGGGCGAAGGCGGCGTTGCGGAACAGATATTGCAAGTGGCCTTTGCCAACGGCATCAAGGTCCGTAAGGATAGCGATCTTGCCGAAATTCTGATGGCTGTGGATGTGGAAAGTGAAATCCCGCTTGAAGCCTTTGCAGCCGTCGCCGAGATTTTGAACTATATATACCGGACCAATCGCATTTATGGCGGTCCGTCGCGCAGCCAGTCCGATCCCGAAGATCAGATCCTGGCCACACCAAAAGATGACGTAAACGGGGAAGGCCCATCATGAGCCCAGAACAGTACAAGCCCGATCAGTTCAAAAGCGACCTGAAACGCGTCCTGTCCCTGATCCGAACCGGGCAGCGATATCTGGAAGACGGCAAGGTGGTCGAGCTGGCAGCCCTTGAAAGCCGCATTGCCGATCTGTGCGAACAGGCCAAGACGCTTGCCCCTGCACAACGTCAGGAAGTCGCCCCGCTGCTGGCCTCACTGATCGAAGAACTCGGACAGTTCGAAAACCAGATGCAGCAGGAATATAGCGACATCCAGCGCCAATTGCGCGGCATCAGCAACACCGCACAGGCAACAAATGCCTATGCACAGGCCGCCCGCACCAAATAGGGAACCGCCCAAGACACTGATGTGAAACGGGCCTTTGCGACCACGGTCAGTATGCTGCCTTGCCTGACCTTGGATGGCGCGGTAAACAGAAACACAAGATTGGTGATCACAATGGTGATACACCTGCCAACGATGCGTCACGGGTTGTAGACGAGGAAAACTGCCTGATGGAACTAAGCGCCTATTTCCGGTTTGTCGCCGCCCTGCTTTTTGTGCTGGGGATCATTGGCGTCTTTGCCCTTCTGGCGCGGCGGTTTGTTCCCGGTGCGCGCAACATCAATCGGCGTGGCACCAAAAGACGCCTTTCCGTAGTTGAAGTCGTGCCGGTCGATACCAAGCGCCGTCTGGTTTTGATCAAGCGTGATGACACCGAACATCTTGTCATGCTGGGCCCGAATGGCGACATGGTCGTCGAACGCAATATCGGCACCCATTTCAGCGAAATCCTTGGCGATCAAAGCTCGGCAGACGATACCCTGTCGCCTGAAAGCACCGAGATTGCGATTGAGGTCACAAAAGACGCCGCGACGACTGACAGGAATGCGCCTGCATGAACCGTGATATCCCATCAACCCGCACCAAAGATGACAAACCGGCAAAGGCCGGATGGCGCGCGCCGCGCTGGTTGACACTGTGTGCGATCTGGTCGCTGTTTCCGCTGATTGCCATCATGGCCGGCGGAGATACGGTTCAGGCACAGACATTCAATTTTGATCTTGGCGACGGGCCCGGTGTGACATCATCGGGCCGCCTGATTCAGCTTATTGGCCTGATTACGGTTCTGAGCATCGCGCCTGCCATCCTGATGATGGTGACGTCCTTTACCCGTATCATTGTGGTGCTCAGCCTGCTGCGAACCGCACTGGGTATTCAGCAGTCCCCGCCAAACCAGGTCCTGATCAGTCTGGCGATGTTCCTGACCCTGTTTATCATGATGCCAACGCTTGAGCGGGTCTGGGACGAAGGCCTGCAGCCGATGATCAACGGCAATATTGACGAATTCGAAGGTTTTGAGCGGTCCGTCCAGCCGGTGCATGATTTCATGATGACCCAGGTGCGCGAACGCGATCTTCAGCTTTTCGTAAATCTGGCGGGTATCGACGAAGTCACCGCGCCCGAGGATATCCCGCTGCGCTCCCTGATCCCGGCCTTCATGATCAGCGAACTGCGCCGCGCCTTTGAAATCGGCTTCCTGCTGTTTATCCCGTTCCTGATCATCGACATGGTGGTCGCCAGTATCCTGATGTCGATGGGCATGATGATGCTGCCACCGGTGATCATTTCCCTGCCATTCAAGCTCATTTTCTTTGTGATGGTGGATGGCTGGTATCTGATTGCCGGCTCGCTCGTGGAAAGCTTCGGCGGATAGGCCGGCGGGCCAAAAACGCCGACCTATCGCACAGAAGAAGCCAAATCTTAGCTTTCAAGATGATCGCGCAGCCGATAATACCAGATCGCAATCGTCGCATAGGCGCGATGCATATCGTGCGCAATCAGCGGGCTGATATCACGGAACGGCAAGGGCAATGGCGTATCGGGTGCCAGAAGGTTATCGGCGATTGCCTTGCCAAGGGATGTGGATAGCGCCACCCCGCGCCCGTTATAGCCGACCGCCATTGTCATATTCTCGACCGGTCGATGCAGATGCGGGAAATGGTCATAGGTCATAGCAAGCCTGCCCGACCAATAAAACTCCAGCGGCACCGATTTTACCCACGGGTAATAGGCATAAAGCTCTGATACGGTTTCCTCGAACCCCGACCGGTCTGTGGGATCGCCAAAAGTGCCGCGTCCGCCCAACATCAGCCGCCCGCCCGGTCCGATCCGGAAATAGTTGCCGATACGGCGGCTGTCGGAGACCGGTGTTTTGGTTGGCAGTACCGTGGCCAGCTGGTCTTCGCCAAGCGGGGCTGTTGCCACCTGGAAGCTGTTGACCGGGATCAGGCTTTTGCGCAGTTTCGGGAACAGATCGCCGGAATAGCCATTGGTTGCAACCACAAGATGGTCGCTTTTGATAGATGCTGCGCCATCCGCGATTTCGGCCTGCCATTTCCCGGCAATGCTTTTTACACGCTGTACCGGCGCGGGGGCAAAGACCTGACAGCCCGCTGCCTGCGCCGCACGGGTCAGCCCGCGAATGTATTTTAACGGATGAAGCTGCCCTGCCCGATTATCAAGCCATCCGCCAACAAGTCGTTCACTGCCGGTCATTGCCTGAACTTCTGCGGTGTCGAGCATTTTGACATCCGCCCCAAGCGATTGCCATTCGCGCATGCGGGTTTCAAGCCAGCCCAGATGATCACGTTTGACCGATCCCTGTATCCAGCCACTGGGCGTGGGATCACAGTCGATCTCGTGTTCCTTGATCAGGTTAAATGTCGTCTCGGCGGTTTTGCCCGCGAACTCGGTCGAGTATTCGCCGTAAAGCTTATCGATCTTGTCCGGATCATGTTTAAGCCCTGGAATGACCTGGCCACCATTACGGCCCGATGCCCCATAGCCCGGCCGCACCGCATCAACCAAAATAACCGATGCCCCGCCCTTGGCCAGTTGCAGCGCACATGACATGCCGGTGAACCCACCGCCAATAATCATGACATCACATTTATATTCGCCTTCGGGCGTTACGGTTTCGGGGGCATCACTGGCGGTCGCTTCCCAGAGCGATGTCAGATCATTATTCATATGGACCTCGGTGGCTTGGGCTTGGGGCGCTAGATTGAAAATGCGGGGAGTTAACGAATTGATTTTAAGACCTTAGCTCAAATGGTCTTTATATCAATACATTCCTTTGAACTGATACGCCCCGGTTTCGAAAATTTCCGGAAATGAATGCCAACAAGACAAATAAAAAAGCAGTCTGCTGTGCAGAACGGCTTTTTGGTCTTCCCTAGACTTGGGCGTTGGCGCCCAACGGTATCCGGTCCTAGCTCTTTTGGCGGCCGGATTTGAAAACATCCTGTTCAAGCGGCTTGAGGCCAAAGCTGCCACGGCGCGGACCGGGATTGTCGGCGACATATTTCTCTGCCACCTGACGTTCGTTTTCGCTCATGCGGGCATGGATGGCCCCCATTTCACGCTGCGCCTGGCTGCCTTCGGTCGGTGCCGACATTCTCAGCCAGTAATAGGCAAGGATATTGTCCTGCTCAACGCCACTGCCGATGGCATAGAGACGTCCAAGCGCTGCCTGACCATTTGCCGATCCCTTGCGGGCAGCACGTTCATACCATGTTGCCGAGCGCACCATATCGACCGGCACGCCAAGACCATGTTCATACATCACACCAATCAGGTGGTAGCCGCCCGGATGGCCAAGCTCGGCCAGATCCATGGCAAGATCAAGCGCATTGGCGTAATCGGGTTCACGGTGCGGCACACCGAAAATCTGGATCTGGGTCATCTGATATTTCGCAGATGCATCGCCCTGATCGACCGCATGGCTCAGCATTTTCCAGCCGCGGTTAAACAGTTTTAGATCAGACGAATGGCAGAAATACATCGCAAGGTTGGCCTGCGCATAGGCGTCCCCCTCGCTCGCGGCCAACTCAAACCAGCTGATGCTTTCGGCAATATTGCGTTCGGCGCCAAGCCCAACACCAAGCGCATAGCCAAGTGCAGATGCCGCTTCGACACTGCCGGCACGTGCAGCACGCATGTTGAACTCGAACGATTTCGACGGATCGCGACGAACACCGCGCCCTTCGAGATAAAGATAGGCCAAAACACTGGCTGCAGACGGGTCATTCAGTTCGCTGGCACGCTCGAAATAGGCCACCGCCTTTTCGTCGTCCTGCGGCACACCCCAGCCGTTCAAATAGCACACACCAAGGTTATAAAGGGCCGCGACGGAGCCATACTCGATCGCTTCTTCAAACCAGTGGGCTGCGGTTTCGGCATTTTCCTGAACGCCAAGGCCCTTGGCATAGAGATAACCAAGGTTGTTGGCCGATACCGGACCGCCAGAAGTGGCTTCTTCGTTAAACCAGTAGGCTGCTTCACGATACCATTGCTGGCCTTCGCCAATATCTTCGGCAACGCCGAGCCCCTTGCTGCGCATGTAACCATAGCAAACAGCGGCAAACGCGCGGCTTTGGCGGTGAATTTGGTCGAGAATGCGGCGGGTCGCGGACTCGTCACGCGGCATCCCGTCGCCCTGATAATGCTTTTGGGCAAGCGAAAGCTGGGCGAAAATGTCCTTTTCGACATTCGCCTCATCGTAATAGACCATTTTAAGTGCACGATCCATCACAGCACTACACTCATCACCATTCCAAAAAAAGCCAACAGAATCATAGCACTCACACCCGCTTTGGGCGAATTCGGCGCCACGATATATTTATCGAACGTTAATTTATAGCACTAAGCTGAGACTTTTCCAACTGGTCTCGGTAAGTTGCAAGGAAACCTTGGAATCCTTCTACTTCGTCGACCCTGTCTGCAAGGGTGCGATAATCGATCAACCCTTGGGTCGGTGATGATGTAATCAGGCTGAACGCCTCGGCATAGGGGCTTTGCGCCATGATCTCGCCGTAGCGGCGTTTCAGCATATTAAGGGTGCGCTCCTGACCGGCCATCGCCAGATTAACCGCCCAGTTCAGCATGTAACGCCCGCGCTCATCAGAAATCCCGTCCATATCAAACGGCTCTTCACCGACCAGACGCTGGAACGTCTCGGCGGCCGACATGTAATCACGTGTCGTGCGGTAATGATCAATCCGGAGCAATTCGGCATTACGGGAATAATCGCCTTCAAGGGATGCCACCGCCTCGACACCCCGGTCGGTATCAAGCAAGGCACGCGCACGCAGATGTCGACGTTGCATCGCCAGCTCATCCGACAGGCCCGGGGCATCGGTTTCCTCGATGATGCGGATGGTTTCTTCGGGCTTGCCATCCAGAAGGTAAACCAGCGCCAGGCGCGCCCCGACGCGGGCCTTCTCAACACCCGCCAGTCGGAAGTCGACCTGGTGTTCGAGAAGTTGTGCCGCACGTTCAAACAGCTCGACATCAACCATCCGGTCCGCCAGACGGCGAATAAGCTCATCGCCCTTCTCGCCTGCCGGGGTCAGTTCGCGGAACTCGTCATAAAGCGCAACCGCCTTGATCGCCGAGATTTCGTTGATCTCGTCACCGAGATACAGGTTCTCGAAGGTTTTATGCATCATGTCGGTGGCTTCTGTGGCGACCGGCATGTTCGGGAAGAAGATCGCCACCTGACGCAGGGTATTGAGGCCGTCGCGGAAATCCTTGTTTTCGATCTGAAGTTCGCCAATGCGTTTGAGCAACGCCATCTCGAACGCATCCCCGCGCCAGGCAAAGCGTAGTTTCTGAAGCTGTTCAATCGCATCTTCTACTGTCAGGCGCTCAAGACGCATCAAAAGCTCTGTGCGGTCGAAGATCGCATGCGCGCGGGCCTTGCGGTTATCACCCTCGGCCACCTGATCCCAGGTCGCGACCGCCTGCTCAAGCTCGCCGGCCTCTTCCTCGAAGATGCCCTTGAGATACTGGACATCCATGACCTTGCTTTCCGGAAGCCCCGGCGTGACCAGCATCTTTTCGATCATGTCCATGCCAGCTTCGGGATTACCGACAATCAATGCCTGTTCGGTCGCAATCGGCACGATGCGCGACAACAGTTCCGGCGGGTAGTAATCAAGGATGTGAACACTTTCCAGAAGATCGCGCGCCCCTTCGTTCGGGCGACCACGCGCGGCAAGCGTCACGGCACGCCACAACTGCATTTCCGGAATTTCGCGCAAACGCTCATCTTCAAGCAGACGTTCGGCTTCCTCGAAATCACGGTTCAGGAACTTGACCGCGGCCTTCAGCGCGCGGAACTGAAGGCGCTGGGCAATCAGCGGATCATCATGTTCCATGGCGGAAACGACCGCATCGGCCTCTGGCCCCAGGCCATTGGCCAGATAATACTGTGCCAGATCAAGACGGGCATTGTTCCGATGTTCATCGCCGCTTTCGGCGACCTTGCGGCGCAATCCGCGAATGACATTGTTGTAGTTATCCAAACCACCCCGGCGCCAGTCATCCAGCTCGAAAATCAGGCCTTCGCGGCCATCGCCGGTACGATCACGCACCCCGGTCGCAGAGGCCAGCAAACGCGCCCCTTCTGGGGAAATATTCAAGCCGTCTTCGGCCGTCACGATCACAGCACGGCCATCATCGCGACCAGCAACCTGAACACTGTCATTCATCGGGGCCACGACCACACCCTGTACAGAGGGCAGAACTTCAAATTCCGGATAGCGCAGCGCAACCTCGATCCCATAGCCGTTCTGGGTCGTGGTAGTCACGCGCAAGGTATCGCCAACTTCCGGGTCATCAATCGGAATGATCGGCCCGACATCTTCAAGCGGCACAATCAGCCGTGCACGGGTCTGTTCATCAAGCTCGATCGACGGGCCCAGCTTTTCAACCGGCTGCATGATGCCCTGCTGCATCGTGATGCGCCAATCGCCCGCCTCGCTTTGGGTCGTGTAGAGGCCGATCCCTTCTGGGATGGTCATGCGCACAATCGTTGCATAGGGGCTTTCGACCTGTTCGATCACGCCAACGATCTGGGCGGCTTGCTGACGCACGGTATCAAGGTTGAGGTTGGCACGCACATCAAACGCCAGCCACAGGAACCCGGCACGTGACCATACGGCTGCCCCGCCCGGTTGCCCGAACGGGAAACCAAGCGAAAGTTCGGTTGCGGTCTGATCGACAGTGACGACAAGGTCGCCAATGCTCTCGCGTTCGACCGGGGCCTGTCCGTTGGTGCGAACGGTGCTTTCGCTTTCACCATTCTGGGCGGCGGCTGCCAGCGCCTCTGGCGAGTTTGGATCAAGGGCTTCGCCATCAGCATCGGTCGCCGCACCATTTTCAGGCGCGCCATCGGGTTGCTCTGCTGTTTCTGCAGCCGGTGCCGCCGGGGCAACGGGTGCAGGCGGTGCCGGAGCAGCCGTTTCGGGATCAGAGGTTTCAGTCGGACGGTTCTGCGCCGTCGTGGTTGCCGGCGTGCGTTGAACCCCCATGATGTCGACGACGACCTTGTTGCCAGACCGGAAGTGGCGCAACTGTCGGGCCGGTGTGGTCTCAACAACCACATCAAGCGGATTGGTTCCGTCCTGACGCACACGCACGCCTTGTGGCAGGCGGCGCGAGATATCCGTGGCATTGATCCGCGCAGGCGCGCCAAAGGCGATGGTTTGCGATCCTTGTGCGCCTTCAAGCGCATAGTCGGTGCGATTGGGCCAATCAAACACCAGACGATAGAAAGTCGGATGACGCCCGACCCGCACATCAAGTTCGGTCGGGGCCGCATCGTTATCCGCAACCGTTTCAACCGGGGTGGTCGGGGCCGGCGTTATCGTAGGATCCTGATCATTTTGCGCCGGACGCACCGGTGGTGTCGGCACCGGGTCTGGCGTTGGTTCGGCTTCGGGTTTATCGAGGATATCAAGGACGACGTTGCTGCCGACATTAAAGGCACGCACTTCAAAATCTTCGCTTAGCACAAAGGCGACAGTGCGCCCATCCGGGTCAAAGAAGGCATCGGAAACATAGCGTGAAATAGGCGACAGGACGCCACGCAGGGACGCAACCAACGGCTGATCAAAACGCACGACCAACTGATCGCCGATGATTTCGGCGGTGTAATCGACCGGCTCGTTCCATTGCAGAACAATTCGTCCATAACCGTTATGAAGCCCGGAGCGAATGATAACAGGGTCCGCCACCTGAGCTATTGCAGGGCGCATACCGCTGATGGGCAAAAACATTGCCGTGGTGGTCGCAATAACGACCGCCAGCAGGATGCGCACGGCAAGTTTCGCCATACTTACGTGCCTCCGATCCCGCTTCCCCCATGAGGCTCGATTACAATGTCGACCCGGCGCGCCATCGCAAATCGCGCCTCCTCATCCAACAATTCGGGAAGCTGGTCGTATCTTGATGCCGCAAATCCGTAAATATTTATGTAATCTGTGTAACCGGATTGTTTTAGCTCGTTGGCAACCGCCGCTGCACGTGCCAGCGAAAGTTCCCAGTTGGACGCATATTGCCCGCGACCGCTGAGCGGACGCGGATCGGTATGGCCCTGCACGCCAATTCGGTTACCGATATTGCGCAACACCCCACCCAGCACGAAAAGCGCCTGCTGTGCCTGACTGGTCATGTCCGAACTGCCCGCAACAAACAGAATGTCGCCCGGCAGCGAAATCACCAGCTTTTCCGCATCGCGCGACATGCGCGCATCGCCCAGAACCGGGTTGTCATCAATCGCGTCATCAATAACCGCACTGAGATAATCAAGGTTCATCGCCGGCTTGCGATAGACACGCGGAATATTCATGTTGGCCATCGGCTCGTCGGTATCTTCAACCGGCGAGGGCTTGATGGATTGCGACAGGGAATCAACCACCTCGTCCCAGCGGTCAATCTTGACCTTGGACATGGCAAACAGCATGACGAAGAATGTCAGCAGCAGCGAAATCAAGTCCGCCAGACTGAGCATCCAGGGCGGTGGCCCCTTGTGTTCTTCCTTGCGTGGTGCGTCGTCGCTCATCAGCCACCTCCCGATGCTTGCGGTCCAAGCGGGATCGGCTGGGAAACGGCCGGCTGGCCCGTTCCTGCGGCCGGCGGAATCATGAACTGTTGGGGCGCAACGGCACCGGTCTGGCCGGACCCCGTCGCACCATTGCCATTTGAGGCAGGCGGGGTCGCGGTCGGCGTCGCGCCTGGCGTTTCGCCGTTGCGTTCAATCGGCTGTGGCGGTTCCTTGGGCCCGAAATTCCAGAAGAAGCGGAATGTCACAATGAACGGGTCGGCCCCCGGATCAATCCCGACAAAGAAATGATCTTCGGGCGCCCCGGCATCAAGCAATTCACGGGCAAAGGACCCGGCCTGGGCGATCTGAAGGTTGTTTTCAACCTGGATCGTGCCCTTGTCCTCGATCTGGCTGCCCATGACCATTTCCATCTCGTAGGAGGCATAACCTTCCTCATCAGCAAGCACTTCGGCAAGCTGGCGCATGAAGTCGGCCTGACGTTCACGGATCAGAATCGAGTTGGTATCAAACAGCTGATCGACATGCATGATGACTTCCATCAACTTGCCCGGCTGAATGACTTCGACCCGGACCACCTTGATGGCGGTTTCAAAAAGATGCCCCAGCTTGTCCTGGGTTTCCTGGGCAGACACCGTCGGCCCCTCGATCGAGGTCACGGTCTGCAGACTGGTCGTCGGCGGGAGAATGGCCGCAAATGCCGAGGAAAGGCTTTCCTGTACTTCGCGGGTTTTGACCTCTTCAAAGGTCGAAATGGTATTGAGCAGAATAAAGAAGGCAAGCAGCAGAAGATAGAGTGCCAGAAACAACGCCACCGCCCCATTCGCAGGGGGGGATGGTGGTGTGGGTCCGTCGTCCTCTATCTCCGCCATGATAACGCCACTTAGTTAAACATCGCGTCGATGTCGGCCTGCGTTACGCCTTTTCCTTCAAGCTGCGGGCCGTTCAGCAAGGCATCCTCGCCTTCGGCTTCCTTTTTCTGCCGTGGGTTGGCAGCAGCGTATTTGGCAATTTCATCGCCAAATGCGGTCACCAGCCCTTCGACACGTTCTTCGATGGATTTCAGGGCCTTGATCACCTTGGTGGTGCGCTGGCCAGTGATATCCTGGAAGTTACAGGCTTCGTAAACGCGCATGGTTGCGCCGGTTACGATTTCAGCCTGTTCGGGCGGCAAGGTGGTTGCGAATTCCTCAAGCGCATCCATGGCATCAAGGATTTCGTGTGTCGCCCCGGCCGTCGCATCGACAATCGCGTCGAGCTCGTCGGTGGCGTTGGGAATGTATTCGGCCTTGATATCGTCCGGACGGAGCGAAGCGATTTCCGATTTCATCTTGCGGATGATGCCGGAAAGTTCATCAAGTTCGCCAAACAGCCGTTGCTGATCCTCGGACGGCTTGTCGCCCATGAAGCGCGACAATTGGTCCATCAGCTCGGACAATTGTTCAACCTTCAGGTCGTCGCCGTCAAGGCGTGCCCGAAGATCATTCAACAATTGCCGGAGTTCGTCCTTGGACGCCTTAGACATAGCGGTATCGCGGGACGAATGCCCCGCGCTCCTGATCAGAAATCACCAATGACAGTCTTCATCTTGCCTTTCAACGTCTCTGCGTTGAACGGCTTGACGATGTAGTTGGAAACGCCTGCCTTTTTCGCCATGACAACGTTTTCGGTCTTGGCTTCTGCGGTGATCATAATGAAGGGCATGTCCTTCAGTTTTGCATCTGCGCGGACTTCTTTCAGAAGCTGAAGACCGGTCATCGGTTCCATGTTCCAGTCAGAAATCACGAGACTGAAAGGCGCCTCACGCAGTTTGCGAAGCGCCATGCTACCATCGGTCGCTTCTTCGATATTCGTAAAGTTGAGCTGCCGCAGAAGGTTACGGATGATACGCAACATGGTTTTGTAATCATCCACAATCAGGATCGGCATATTCGGATCGACGGCCATTCACAACTCCATCAGCTATCTGATCTCCCACCCTTGCCGACCATACTTCCGCATAGTGACAAGGCCCCTAATAATCGTGATGTACATATTTAAGTTTGGTTAATCAAGATGTTTAACCAGCGACTAAATACGCCATCACGCTGTCTTCTCTCAAAATTCTCCCCACAGGCCACTCTTTCTCATTCAGCCCGTGTGGTCAATCCTTTGCAACATCGCCGTTATTGCAACGGCAACATATTGATATCCTGCTTGTAGGCCAGCTCCGAGGTGAGAGCGCGCGCACGGTCCGGTGTCATTTCCGACAGAACCGCTGCGGTGTTGGCTTCGCGCATGCCAAGGGCAACCTGCAGAAGGATATCCATATCAAGATCGTTCCAGATGCGTGCAGCATCTTTCGGTTTCATTTTTTCATAGACGCTGATCAGCTTCTTGATGCGGTCGTCTTCCTGCGCTTCCTTGGTTTCGACCAGTCCTTCGATTGCCGATTTCAGGGATTTCATTTCCTCGATCTTGGCATCAATGCGCGCTTCGGCCGCGGCAATCAGGCTTTCGCGCTCGTCAAGGCGCTGTTCCTTGCGGTCAAGCTCGCCGCGACGGATCGACAGGTTCTGCAGCAGGTCAATTTCTTCCTGGGTAAACAGGGTGGGATCACCACCCAGCATCGGCGGCACATCGGCATCGCCGGTAACGCCGTCAATCGGCTCACCTTCCATGGTCAGCCCTTCCGGGCTATCAAGGCCGGGATCGCCGTTTTCAGGTGTGGCTGTCTGTTCCGCTGCCGGCTCGGCAGCAGGTTCCGGTGCCTGCGCTTGCGCCATCTGCACCATGCTCACACCCGTTTTCTCCACTGATTCCGATGTCTCGGAATCATGGGAAAACAGGTTGACCACCCGCATCGACAGCACCATCACGCCGACCAGAACGACCAACGGCAGAATACGCACACCTGACATTCACACACCCAAGCATGTCGGCACAAAGTGCCCATGCTCCTTCTCTAATGATTTCTTTCCATTCTGACGGAACGGTGTCCTGCCCTTTAGGTAAAAAGAAAACTCATATTTTCAAGGCCAAAAGCAACGCAAAACGCACCGTCTCAGGCTTCTTATCGTACTGACCGAAGCGCGGCCAGCAATTCACGTTCCGCTTCCGAGCGACCGGCATCTTCATCCTGATCATAAGGATCAGAAACATCTGCCCGGCTGCCCTGCGCGCCACTGCTGTGGGCAGGCTCATCGCGGTCATATCCGTCATCAACCGGCCCGCTGGCGCCACGTTCAATTTCGCCAACCATTCTGGCGGCCAATTCTTCGGCCCGGGTTTCAATACCGACACGGTCACGATCATCAATGATGTCGTCGCGGTTCTTAGCACCCATCATGCGCCCAAGACCGCGACCGGCGCCGCCAGAAGGTTTGGTTCCTTCACCCACAGAAGACGCCGCTTGTCCGCCCTCGCCCGCGCCACCGGTCGCACGGCGCACAGAGTTGACATCACGCGCAGCTTTTTCAAGACGGTTGGCAATGCTTTCACCGCGATCGACCATAAAGCTCAGATCTTCGTTCAGCGCTTCTGCCTTTTCGATATCCTCGCGCAGTTTTTCACCGGACTGCTCGGCCATTTCCTTAAGGGCGGTGATCGAGGTTTCCGCGCGCTCATTGGCCGCGTTGAAAGCGGTCAGGAAGTTTTGCATGTCCTCGCGGCTGCGCCGAAAGGCCGCCAGCTTGCGGTTCAGAATGATCGCATAAATGATCGTCGCCACCAGCAAGACGATCATTACAAGATCCAGATAGAACGCGAAGTCCATCAGCTATCTTCCTCGGTTATGCGCGCACGATCACGCACCTGAATGGCGATCCTGTCACCTTTGCGGCCCATCAATCCCTTGAACAGGGGAACATCCCCGCAACGCACCTCGACCGGCGAGGTCGGACTGGTATTAAGAACCAGTCGGTTGCCAACTTCAAGGTTGATCACATCCCCAAGCGCCATCACCTGTTCATCAAGGACGGCCAATAGATTAACATGGGTCTGCCAAAGCTCATTTGCGAGGTGGTTTTCCCAAATGGAGTCACGACCGAATTTTTCCCCCATGAACATCTGAAGCAGAAGTTCACGAACAGGTTCCAGGGTCGCATAAGGGATCAGCAGTTCAAGTCGACCACCGCGGTCTTCCATGTCGATCCGCAGCTTGGCCACGATGGCAGCGTTGGCGTGACGGGCAATGGTGGCAAAACGCGGGTTGGTTTCAAGGCGTTCAAACCGGAAGGTCACCGGGCTCAGCGGATCAAACGCCGCCGACAGATCACCCAGAACCACATGGATCATACGTTCAACAAGGTTACGTTCAATCGTGGTGTAAGGTCGGCCTTCAATACGCATGGCCGCCGTACCACGACGCCCGCCCAAAAGAACGTCCACGATGGAATAAATCAGCGCTGAGTCAACGGTCAGCAGCCCGTAGTTATCCCATTCTTCTGCCTTGAACACGCCCAGCATTGCCGGCAGCGGGATCGAGTTCAGGTAATCGCCAAAACGCAAAGACAGGATGTTATCAAGCGAGACTTCTACGTTATCGGATGTGAAGTTACGCAGCGACGTCGACATCATACGCACAAGGCGGTCAAACACGACTTCAAGCATCGGAAGTCGTTCATAGGCCACCATCGACGAGTTGATGATCGCCTGAATACCGGACTGATCGCCAGCCCCGGAACCGTCATCAAACCCAAGAAGACTGTCAATCTCGTCCTGGTTCAGAACGCGCGCAGAAGGCCCGCTGCCCATGGCTTCGGCCATATCATCGCCGCCATCACCATTCTCGTCGCCATCATCATCGCCGAGCATGGATTCCCATTCGGCGGCCATATCCTCGCCGCCGTCGTCTCCACCCTCGTCATCGCCGCCTGCCATGGCTTCCCATTCAGCGGCGAGAGCATCATCATCTTCTTCATCAGCCATCAGCGATTGCTTCCTGAATTTGGCATTCGGGCTGCTACAAGCTTATTGTACCAGCATTTCCTTGAACAAAACGTCGTTTATTTTCGCAGGCTTGGCCGCAGCACTCACCCGGATCAAAAGCTCCTCACGCAATCTGAACATCCCCTCGGACCCGGAAAGGTCTTCGGGACGCAGTTCGCGAAGGTAGACCTGAAAGTTGTCAACAATGCGCGGCATCATCTGTTCGACCTGCGGCAGCATTCCCTGATCGGCAACTTCCAGACTGACCCGGATTTTAAGATAGCTCTGCTTGCCACCACCTGTATTCAGATTGACCAGAATTTCCGGCAGATCCACGAAGCCGACATTTTCCGGAACCCCCGGGGCTTCTTCGATGGAATCTTCGGTGATGACTTCTTCGGTCTGCTCTCCGCCGCCACCAGTCAGCATGTCAATCACCGGCTGAAGCAGCCCGGTAAAATACGCCGCCGCAGCACCGCCAAGCAAAAGCAGCACAAGCAGAATGACCACGATCAGCATTTTCTTGCTGCGACCGCCGCCACCGCCACCTTCGTCCATTTCTATTTCGTCGACGTCGTCACCCATCGCTTCGCGAATTCCTGCGTTAGAAGTTCTGTCTTCCTGATCCAGCAAACACTGTGCCGGATTAAAAGCCATAACGCTATCACGTTAAAAATCTGTTGCGTTTCCGTCCACTCGCGATTTGGCCCGACCGGAATTTTCGCTCAGATGCGCTGCTTGTTTAAGGTCCGGCACCAAAACAACAGCACATCGCGTCCCCACCGGAAGAAATTGCCTGATGGATCCGTCCTGTATCGCCATCCCGGCAATCCTTTTCTGGTCGCCTGCCTATTTTACGGCAGCTTCTGCCAAACCGCTGCAAAACAGGCCCGGCAACAAATGCCGAATTCGACTTTAATTCAATTAAATCAATAATTTAAAAAAACTGGCACGCAGATCGCATTCCTGAAGATCAAGTTTCGGTCCTGAAAGGGAAATTCGACCATGGAAAACGTTTCATATATTGCACTGTCCCGTCAAAAGACGCTGCGCAGCATGATGAGCAACCTGTCGCAGAACATGGCAAACATGAACACGACCGGTTATAAAGAACAGCGCATGATGTTCACCGACTGGATTGCGAAGAACAAGGATGCACCGTTCCGTGGCGAACGTGAAATTTCCCTGGTTCAGGACATCTCCCAGTATCGCAACACCACGGTTGGAACGATCGAGCATACGGACCGTCCGCTGGACGTGGCGCTCAGCCAGCCCGACATGTTCTTTGCCATCGAAACCCCGTCTGGCATTCAATATACCCGTTCGGGCAACTTTTCGCTCGATCCGGGTGGGCAGCTGATCACCAACGATGGCTACCCCGTGCTCAGTGATGCCGGTCAGCCGATGTTCTTTAACGAGGCCGATGGCCGGATCGAGATCAAGGGTGACGGCACCATCTCCACAGATATCGGTCAGATTGGCAAATTGCAGGTTGTCACCGTCGACAACGTTCAGGAAATGACCGTTACCGGCAACACCCTGTATCAGGCCCCGGAAGGCGACGACAATCAGGACTTGGTCGAACTGGTTGAAAACCCGGGCATTGTTCAGGGTGCGCTTGAAAAATCCAACGTCAATCCAATCAGCTCCATGACGCAGATGATTGACGTTCTGCGCACCTACCAATCGGTGACCCGTTCCATGGAAAGCGAGAACGAGCGTCAGCGCAACATGATCAACAAGCTTGGTGACGTCCGCGCTTAAACAGCTGCGGCCCGAATAACAGAGAATTTTAGCGCGACATACGCGCAATCGAAGGAGAAGACAGATGCGGTCACTTGATATCGGCGCTTTGGGCATGCAGGCACAGTCCACCAACGTGGACGTGACTTCGCACAACATCGCCAACATGACCACGACCGGCTACAAGCGTCAGCGCGCCGAGTTCCAGGATCTGCTGTATCAGGATCTGCGCCGTGCCGGTTCGCCGTCATCCGATACCGGCACCATCGTGCCGACGGGTGTTCAGGTTGGTCTTGGTGTGAAAACCGCAGCAATCGGCCGTTACATGGGTCAGGGCTCGCTCACCATGACCGAGAACGAACTTGATATCGCCATTCAGGGCCGTGGTTATCTTCAGATTGACCTGCCGAGCGGCGAAACTGCCTATAGCCGTGATGGTACGTTGAAACTTGATGCCGATGGTGCACTCGTCACCAAGGACGGTTTTGCGGTTCAGCCGGGTATCACTGTTCCGGACAATGCGCGCTCTGTCACGATCAACTCCAACGGTGAAGTTTTTGCCGAGATTGATGGTCAGGTCGCCCTTCAGAACCTGGGTCAGATCCAACTGGCAACCTTTATCAACCCGCCGGGCCTGAATGCGCTTGGCGATAACCTGTTCCTTGAAACCGAAGCATCGGGCACGGCAAGTGTCGGATCCCCGGGTGACGTTGGTTTTGGTACGGTTCAGCAGGGCTATCTTGAATCCTCGAACGTCAACGTGGTTCAGGAAATCACCAACCTGATCAAGGCTCAGCGTGCCTATGAGATGAACTCCAAATCCATCTCGACCACCGATGAAATGATGAGCGCGGTCAGCAACCTGCGTTAATCCAGCTAAATAAAACGGGTTTTGGTTTGCGCAAGTTGCGGTCAGTTGACATGCAAGCTTGCGCAAACTGTCTTTACGCGATGTATACCGTTCCGTGGTATAGTAGTTGGATGAAGATAAAGAACATAATCCTCGCTCTCGCGATCTTGCCTGCACTTGCGTCTCTGTCGGCTATGTCAGAGAGCGCTTTTGCGCAATCTTCCCAAGGCAACAGCCTGCGCGACAATCAGCAGACAACTTCTTCTATCTTCCTCAAACCGGATGCCTTGGTCGAAGGTCAGTATGTGACCTTGGGCGACCTGTTTTCCGGTATTGATCCCCAACAACAAGACATTGCCGTGGCGCATGCGCCCCAGCCCGGCCGACAGACCATTCTTGATTATCGCTGGCTGTATGGCATTGCGCAGCGCCACAATATTGAATGGCGACCGCGCACCACCGCTGATCAGATCCTGATCACCCGCGCCAGTCAGGTCATCACCATTGATGAAATCCGCGATGCGGTGGAAGTTGCCCTGGTTGATCAGGGTATTCAGCGTCCCTTCACGGTCGACCTTTCAAGCGACAATTTTCAAATCCACCTGCCGGTTGATGCGAGAAACAATGTTGATGTCACCGGGCTTGAAATCAATTCACGCACCCAACGCTTTGTCGCCAGCGTGACCACTGCCGCACAGACCGCCCAACAACGCACCTATCGGATCAGCGGCAAATATTACCCGCTGACCAGTGTGCCGGTCTTGGTCGAACCGGTATCGCGAGGTTCTGTCATTCGGGCAGATCAGGTTGAATATCGCGATTTTCGCTCCGAACGGGTGCCAAATGGCGCCATCCGCGACATCAATGATGTGATCGGCAAGGAAGTCACACGGCCAAGCAACCCCAACGAACCTTTGATGTTCCGCGATCTGAGCAACCCCATTCTGGTGCGGCGCGGCTCGCTTGTGATTATTCGTCTGGTCACGGCCAACATGTCACTGACTGCACGCGGCAAGGCGATGGAAGACGGATCACTTGGCGATGTAATTCGCGTGGTCAATCAATCAAGCAACAAGAACATTCAGGTTGAAGTCGTTGCGGAAAACGAAGTCCGCGCCCTGCCCGCAATGTCGCAGTAATCCACAGGTTTTGGCACCGTCTTACCCGGCAAGCTTTTCCTCTTATGAGGTCAGATAACTGGCACGGTACTTGCGTTAACAAATGCAGGAACCCAGGAGGAATTCATGCCCGGTAAAAATGTACAGATATCATGGCGGCGTTTCGCCCTTGTCAGCACCCTGATCGGTGCCACCGCACTGCTGTCAGGCTGTAACGCAATGAAACGACTTTCCGAAGTCGGCGAGCCGCCAAAATTGTCATCCATTGACAACCCGACCCAATCAGAAGCCTACCGCCCGGTAAGCTTACCGATGCCGGCCCCGCAGGTTGCCGAACGCAACCCGAACTCGCTGTGGCGTGCGGGTGCGCGGTCCTTCTTCAAGGATCAGCGCGCCAATCAGGTGGGTGACATCCTGACAGTCGTGGTTGAAATGCAAGACAGTGCGGCCCTGGCCAACAGCACCGCACGGTCGCGCACCAACACCGAAGACCTTGCCGTCCCGAACCTGTTTGGTCTTGAAGCGGAAATGACCAAGGTGCTGCCAGAAACCATTGATCCGACGTCGATGCTTGATTTCGATAGCAACACGTCGAATGCCGGTTCGGGGACCCTTGATCGTAACGAAGCGATCGATCTGCGCGTTGCCGCCATCGTCATTCAGGTTCTGCCGAACGGCAACTATGTCATTCACGGGCGTCAGGAAATTCGCGTGAACAGTGAAATCCGCGAAGTCCAGATTGCCGGCGTCATTCGCGCCGCTGACATCAGCTCGGCCAATGAAGTCAACTATGACAAGATTGCCGAAGCCCGGATTTCCTATGGGGGCCGCGGGACCATTTCCGATGTTCAGCAGCCGCGCTACGGCAGTGAAGTTCTCGACATCATTCTGCCGTTCTAAAACCCAAGACCGCATGTGGTTCAATCCCGTTTTCCGGGTTCCGGTTGACCACATCAGGCGACAGTCAAAGGCCACCTTCGGGTGGCCTTTGTTGTGCAGAACATACCGCACAAAGGAAAAGCCCGGCCAAAAGGCCGGGCTTTTTGATTTTGGTTATCCCTAACCAGTAATCTCCCACGGTGTCATGTCGTTGCATGACGGGGATCGGCTGAGCCGGATCCTTTTATCTTTTTTACACCCGGCGCGATCAATCGTCGCGACGTGTGCGCTCCATCCGTTCATGGCGTTCCTGGGCTTCAATGCTCAGGGTCGCAATCGGACGGGCTTCAAGTCTCTTCAAGCTGATCGGCTCGTCGGTTTCTTCGCAGTAACCATATGATCCGTCTTCAATTCGACGCAAAGCAGCATCAATTTTTGAAATAAGCTTGCGCGCCCTGTCACGAGTACGGAGTTCAAGCGCCCGATCCGTTTCGGCCGACGCGCGGTCGGTCAGGTCCGGCTCCTGAAGCCCGCCATCCTGCAGGTTCGCTAATGTTTCCGAAGATTCGTGCAAAAGTTCTGCCCGCCAGGTCAGAAGTTTCTGGCGGAAATATTCCCGCTGACGCGGGTTCATGAACTCTTCGTCCTCAGCAGGACGATAGTCTGGTGGTAAGGTAATAGTCATCTGCGCCCTCTATACAGGACTCCTTGATCGCGCGGCAATATAGAGGCCACGCGCCAAGGGTGCAAGCCGATTGAACAAATAAATGCCAATTAGCCCTCTGATGCGCAGAATTCTGCGATTTCTAAGTGGAATTCACCTTGAATTTAACAATCAAATCAGACCGGAAACTTCCAGTTTTGCAAGTTCCACACGGGCCCGCAGATCGATCTCATCGAGAACGGCTGAAAGTTCCGGATCATCAATCGTTTCGCGCTGTTGATCGAGCAAACCGACCAGTTGCTGCAGGCGCGCGGGCGACAACTGCCCGCTGAGCAGACCGTCCCGGACAGCCTCAAGCTGCTCAAGCATGCTTTTGGCACGCAGCATCGCAGCTTTTTTGGGCGAATCCAGCGCATCACCGCTTTGCTGCAGTGCCAGCAACGCATCAAGTGCACTGACCGTACCGCTGCTATGCACACCAGCAGCCCCACCGGCATCACCAGAAGAGCCGAGCGAACGCATGGCATCGGCAAAACCGCTTCCGCCGGATGCACCGGATGATTTTTTGCGCGAAGTTGCCCCCGCACCGGCAGCCTTGGAACCGCTAACCTTCATGATCCGTATCCGCTCAGTTGTTGTCGACGCATTCAATGAACATATGCAGTGCACATGGTTCATTCGGGTATCAGGCCCGGCAGGCATTGATGGATTACCATCAAAGTGACCTGCAAACGGGATTCTCCCTTAATCGCGCCGGGTGCGCAACGGGAAAAAAATGCCGGGTTGTCGCGATCCTAACCCGGGGACCAAAGCAAAACCCCGAAAAAAGATCGGTTTTGCGTGCAATTCGCATTCCTGGACCTTAACGCCAGCAGAAAGCCTGAGTTGGCACGGTTTTCGCAAATAGGTTTGCAAACGCGGTTAAACCGATCAATCGCCTCATTTGCCGGATGCCTTCGCATCCCACGTAAAAGCGGAATTAAGAGTATGATCACAGGTCTTGGCAAAATAGCACGCAATGCGCTCGCAACGTTCGCGCTGGGAATGCTTGCCCTGACGCAGCTTACCCCGGCCCATGCACAATCACGTATCAAGGATATCGCCGATTTCGAAGGCGTACGTGACAACATGCTGGTCGGTTATGGTCTTGTGGTTGGCTTGAACGGCACCGGCGATGATCTTGGCGATGCAGAATTTACCCGCCAGAGCATGGTCGCGATGCTTGAACGTCTGGGCATTAACGTCCGCGATCAGATCGAAGACCTTGAATCCGATAATATCGCGGCGGTCATGGCAACCGCGACCCTGCCGCCGTTTTCGCGCCAGGGATCACGCATTGATGTCAATATCAGCGCGATCGGCACGGCCGAAAGCCTGCAGGGCGGCACCCTGCTTGTCACCCCGATGGTCGGTGCAGACGGCGAAGTTTATGCGGTTGCCCAGGGCAATCTGGCAGTTGGCGGTTTCTCGGCCGGTGGCAATGCGGAAACCATTGTCAAAGGTGTTCCGACCTCAGCACGTATTGCCAATGGCGGCATCGTTGAACGCGAAATAGACTTTAACCTGAATTCCATGCAGGACATGTCTGTTGTTCTGCGTAACCCGGACTTCACCACGGCACGGCGCGTATCAGATGCAATTAATGCCTATCTGGGCGAAGTTGCCGCCCGCGCCAGTGACCCGGGCACGGTTCGCCTCAACATTCCGGATCGCTACAACCAAAACATTGTCGCACTCCTGACCGATATCGAGCAGCTTCGTGTTGAACCCGACCAGATTGCACGCGTCGTGATTGACGAAAACACCGGCACGATTGTCATGGGCGAGAATGTCCGCATCAACCGTGTGGCAATTGCCCAGGGCAACCTGACGATCCGTGTGACGGAAACCCCGCAGGTATCCCAACCCTCACCCTTTGCGCAGGCTGGCACGACCGAAGTTGTCGATCGCACCAATGTCGAGGTCGATGAAGGCGAAGACAATCAGCTTGGCATCATGGATGGCGGTGTAAGCCTTCAGGAACTGGTGAATGGCTTGAACAGCCTTGGTGTTGGGCCGCGCGACATGATTACGATCCTTCAGGCCATCAAGACGTCTGGCGCGCTGCAGGCTGAAATCGAGGTGATGTGATGATGACCGATGGGACCGCCGCCCTGATGGCGCAGGCACAGGCCAGCGCACAGTACGGCAAACAGAACAATATGGCCGCCCGGATGGACTCACTCACCGACGGGCACATCAAAACCGAAGAACAGGCACGCAAGGCTGGCGAGGAATTTGAATCGATGTTCCTTGGCCAGATGCTGAGCCACATGTTTGCCGGTATTGAAACCAACGAAATGTTTGGCGGCGGGCATGGCGAAACGATGATGCGTTCCATGCTGGTTGACGAATACGCCAAAGAAATGACCCGTGCAGGTGGCATCGGAATTGCAGATGCCGTTACACGCGAAATCCTCAAAGTCCAGGAGGGATGAAAATGACCACCGAAGAGCTGGTTACCGAGCTTAAAAGCGTCACTTATGACCTTATGTCCCTGCTGGAACGTGAGTCCAACGAGCTGCGGACCCTTTCATCGGCCGAATATGAGCAGTTCCTGTCGGAAAAATCTGCCCTGTCGATGCAGTACGAGCAACTGGTTGTCAAACTGCGCAGCCGCGGTGAGGAACTTCGTGCCCTGTCAGAAGAGGAACGCGAAGAACTGCGCGAATTGCAGGCCGAATTTCAGGAAACCGCGCGCCGCAACATGATCACGCTTCAGTCCGCCAAGGAAACCAACGAACGCGTAGTTCAGGCAATCGTGCGCGCGGTCAACGAAAAGTCGAAAGAAGAATGCACCACCTATAACCGCTCGGCCACGACCAGCAAGGCGTCGCTCGGCGGGTATGGTCGCACGATCAATAAATCCGGTGGCGCCTATAGCGTCAATGAAACGCTTTAAGGGTAGAGGCAAGGACCATGTCACTTACTCAGGCACTCAATACTGCGATTTCAGGCCTTAACACGGCACAGGCCCGCATTGCGATCACGTCCTCGAACATTTCGAACGTGAACACCGAGGGCTATTCCAAAAAGATCGCCGGTCAGGAGACCCTGACGCTCGACGGTATCGGTGCCGGCTCGCAGGTTGCCGATATCTATCGCAACGTCAATGAGGGCCTTGTACGTGAAATGCGCGGCGAACTGGGTAAAGCCGGTCGCGAAGAAGCGCGTTATGACTTCTTTATGCGTATTCAGACCCTGTTTGGCACCACCCAGTCGGATGCTGCGATCAGTCAGCGCATCAACGATATGGCCGATGCCTTTGAACAGCTTGGTGTCACCCCGGACCAGAACTCTCCGCGCATCGAAGCGATCGAAAGCGCGATTCAGGTTATGGAATCGTTTGAGAAGCTCTCAAGCCAGCTTCAGGATCTGCGTGATGACATTGATGACCAGATCACTGACGAGGTAAATTCTGCCAACACCCTGCTGACCCAGATCTCTGAGCTCAATACCGGCATTATTCGCCTGAAAAACCTTGAGCAGCCAACCACCGAGCTTGAAGACCAGCGCGATCAGAAACTGAACGAACTTGCCAAGATCATTGATATTACGACGTTCAGCCGAAGCGACGGGTCAATCGTTGTCTATTCGGCACAAGGCGCGAACACGCTTCTGGATCGTTCGCCCAATTCGCTGACCTTCACCCAGACGGCCGGTTTCGAACCGGGCACGGGCGGGTCTGGCATTACCCTTGATGACGAAGACATCACCGATACGCTGCGTACAGGCACGCTCAAGGGCCTGTTTGAGATGCGCGATTCCGAAATTCCCGCATTGAATGACCAGATTAACGAACTGGCGGGTGAACTGCGTGATGCGATCAATGCGGAGCACAACAAAGGCACCTCCTTCCCGCCGCCTGCCAACCTTTCGGGGACACGCACGGTTGCGGGCACTGACCCGCTGACGGCAACCGGTGCATTCCGTGTTGCTGCCCTTGATCAGAATGGCGACCTTATTGCCAGTGACAGCTGGGCCGATATCTCGCTGCCCACGACCCCGGCAACGGTCCAGGGCATCGTGGATGCAATTAATGCCTCGGACGCCAGCTCTTATCTGACCGCCTCGCTGGTTGATAACCGTCTGGTGATTGAAGGTCAGGATGGTAACCGGGTTGCCATCAACGAGATGGACAGTCAGATCACCTTGAGTGATGGCCGCCAACAAGGCGCATCACACTATTTTGGCCTGAATGATTTTGTCGCGACGACCAAACGCTCAGACGTTATGACGTCCGCGCCGCAAAGCAGCTCCACCGATGCTCTTGGCGTTACGGCAAGCTCCTTTACCATTAGCGCAGGCACTGGTGTTCTTGCCGGGGCCGGCATCACGGTCAACTACACGGCAACTGACTCCCTTGAAGATGTGCGGGACAGCATCCGCACAGCCCTTCAGGGGGCTGGTATGACTGTTGCCGCCTCTGAAGAAGCTGCTTTCCTTGTCGAGGATGGTGACCGCTATCGCCTGGTTGTTGAATACAACGCAAACATGACGATCAATGACTCAGGCACCATGTCATCAACGATCGGCTTTACCGAAGATCGGCCGTCACTTTCGGGCAACATGGATGTTGCCGCCTCGATCAAGAATGACCCGTCACGTATCGTACGCGGCCAACTCAACGCTGATACCTACAACACATCGACCGCGGTTGTGGATCCGGATGCAGCGATCCCCAATTTGGGCCCGCTTGTTCCGCCTCCGACCAACTATACGCTAACCGTCAGTGGCGATTTCACCGATGTTGATATCGATTATGACAGCACCACGTCGCTGCAAGACATTGCTGATGCGATCAACAACAGCGCGACGCTGACCGACAACAACATCACCGCCGAAGTCAAATTCGACAGTCAGCTTGGTGGCTACAAACTGCATGTGATCGACGCAGATGGTGACCCGTTCTATTTCTCTGATGACGGCCTGCCAAATGCGGATGCGCTGACGACAGTTGTTGGCCTTGGCATCAATTTCGGTGTTCACGAAGGTGACAACAGTGCTGCGAACTCGATCAGTAATGCGTTTGAGCGTACAGACATCGATTTCGAAGCCACCGACGGCTTGTCAGGCGAACGCACATCACTGACTGATTATGCTGCTGGTATAGTTGCGACTGCCGCGACCAAGGCGCGCGTCGCCGAAAGCTCGTTTGAGTTCCAGGATGGTCTGGTCGTTGATCTCAGCACCCGCATTCAGAATGAGGCCGGCGTGAACCTTGATGAAGAAATGTCTGACCTGGTTGTTTTTCAGCGTGCCTACACCGCAACCGCACAGGTCATTTCCACCGTTGATGAAATGTTTGATGCATTGCTCAATGCGGTTTAAACTGCATGCTTGTAAAGTGAGGCTGTCATGGTAACGCGTGTCGCGACATATACGAACCACTCACTGCTTTCGGACTTGGCACTCCGGAACGCAGCGCGTGTAACCGACCTACAGAATCAGGCGTCAAGCGGCTACAAGTCGCGAAACTATGCGGGTATCGCTGACAGTGCGCAGCGTCTTCTCAATCTAGAGGGCGAATATAGCCGCACCGAACAGTATCTTCGCAACACGACGCAGGGAAAACTGCGCCTGCAAAGCATGGAAACAGCTGTGGACAGCATGCTGACCATTGCGACCGAGATGAAAACGCTGCTGATCCAGGCCAGCTCTGCGCAACAGGCCGATGACGTCAATATCCGTGAGGAAGCCGATCAGGCGTTGCAGCAGATCGCCAATTTGCTCAACACCAATCTTGACGGGCGCTACCTGTTCGCCGGCGGACGCTCGGAAGAACCGGCTGTTGATATCGAAAAGATCGGCGCACCGGACAACTATCTCAGTGAGCTTGGCACATCTGTTACCTCAACCACCACGCTAACCTCTCTTGGCGTGACGTCCGGGCAGCTTCAGATTGTCAGCACTGATATCGACGGCAACAGTTCGACCTCGACGATCAACTACAACGCGGCCACCGATGACATTGGCGATATCATGGACGCGATCAATAGCAATACCACTAACCGTGCCATCGCATCACTGCGCGGCCTTGGTGGTGAGGGCTCACCGCTTCTCAATATTGAAAATGTCGGCAATGGGTCGATCACGATTACTGAAACTGGCGCCGGAGATTTGCTCTCCACGCTTGGCATGGAAAAAATCGGCAATCCGCGCCCTGATGCCGACTATTACAACGGTGATCATCAGATCATGGAGTTGCGCGTCGACGAAGAATATAACTTGTCCTACGGCATCCTGGGTGACAACCCGGCCTTCCAGAAGCTGGTCCAGGGCCTTGGCATTGCGGCCAGCACGGAAGACGAAACGGCACTGACGACGGCGCTTGGCTTTATCAATGACGCGATTAATGACCTCCCGAATGTTCAAGGGCAAATTGGTTTGGATATCGCCAATGTCGAGCGCTTCGAAGAACGCCATCAGGACTTCAAGGTTTTCGCATCCCAGGCCATCACCGATATTGAAACCGTTGACGTGCCGCTGACACTTGCGGAACTGACCCAATATGAGACTGCCTTGCAGGCAAGCTTTATTTCCATTTCGCGCGCCGCAGATTTATCTTTGGCTAACTATTTGCGTTGATTGTGATATAGATAGTATTGCGTCATTAACTGTTTTGTCAGAATGATACTTTAAGTAGTATCAATGACAGAAACTTTCGACCGTCGGAGAATTGCGGGAATGGAAACCGAAAACGTCGCCGAGAATGAAACACCTGAATCCGTTGTCGTGGAAACACGCTTCGGCGACATTGAGTTCAGCTGGGACAAAGGCATTTATATGCCGGTCGGCCTTCTCGGCTTTCCTGAGCATCATGTCTTCGGACTGGCAAATATTCCCAACACCTCGCTTGATCAGTTCAAGCTTTATCAAAGCCTGACTGATGCAAGCCTGTCCTTTATCGTCGCCCCATATAATATGGAAAGCGGCGTTTATGCGGAAAAAGACCTGATGACGGCCCAGAAGAGCCTAGCGATTGAAAGCGCAGATATGGCGATCCTGATGGTTGTCACCATTCGGAGCGCGCCAGGCGGCCAGGGCATCACAATGTCGACCAATCTTCGGGCTCCCATTCTTGTCGATACGGCACGCCAGGTGGCCTGGCAGCATATTTTGCCGAATGAAAAATACTCTGTGCAGCATGACCTGTAATTTTTGCCTAGCATACTGGCACGCGCATTGCTTTACTGTCTCACAAGGCAATGTCGCCGAAGGAATGAATGGCCTGAGCCATTCTTTCTTATCCGTGTAGGAGGAATAAAATGGCTCTTAATATTATTTCCAACTATGCAGCGAACGTCGCCCATCGAAACCTGACTGCTTCGGACACGATGGCGACGCGATCGCTTGCAAAACTTTCGTCTGGTACCCGCGTTGTTTCGGCACGTGATGATGCTGCATCCATGGCCATCGGTGCACGTCTGAACGCAACGACGGAATCCCTTAAAACGGCAACGGTTAACGTTAACCAGGCCAACTCGATGCTCCAGATCGCCGACGGCGGCATGGCCACCATCGATAACATTCTGGTGCGCATGAAAACTCTGGCCGTTCAGGCATCTTCGGGCAACCTGTCCGACACTGAACGCGGCTTCCTGAACGATGAATTTGTTCAGCTGCGCAATGAAATTGACCGAATTGCATCCTCGACCAACTTCAACGGCATTCAGTTGCTGGGTGATGGTGGCGATGTTGCACTCGAATTCGGCGACCTTGCTTCGGGCGCCGGCGGTGCTGCACTGGTCCCTGCGACCGGCTTCGACGGCTTCGCCATCACCGACAACAACTATTGGGCGACGGACGCAAACAGCAACACCGTCACGGACAACAACTTCACGGTCGACATCAACGAACTTGCCGGCGGCCAGATCATCATGACCGTGTCCAGCACCATTGATGGTGCTGCTGACCGCTCACAGTCGATTGACGTGTCGGACTATGCATCTGGCGGCACCACCGCAATCAGTGCCGGTGAAAACGCCACCCTGAACTTCGATGAACTTGGTCTGTCCTTCACGGTCAACACCAACTTCTCAGCCACTATTACCGAAGTTTCGGGCGGCGGCGGTGCCACGGACTTTGGTAGCGACACCGCCTTTGGTGCTGCGAACATTGACTCCACCGACAACACGGTCACCATGGCCGCTGACAATGGCCAGCAGCTACAGCAAACCGTGGATTTCCAGGTTGGCGCAGGCAACACGGCGAATGACCGATTGGCAATTGAGTTCACAGCCGTAGATTCAGAAACGCTTGGTTCTGGCTCAAACGGGACGCAAGACTCCCTTGCAGACCTAACAGCCAATGCCATTGATACGGCAGCGAATGCCCAGAGTGCGGTTGAAGTCGTCACCCGCGCAATTGATGACCTGCAGCGCGCACGTGCCAATATCGGTACCTATCAGAACCGATTGGACTTTGCAGGACAGAACCTTGCCTCCACGCAGGAAAATACTGAATCTGCGCGCTCCACGTTGCTTGACCTCGATGTTGCGTCTGAAATGACCAACTTCACCTCGAAGCAGATCCTGGTTCAATCAGGTGTCGCCATGCTGGCACAGGCAAACCAGATGCCGCAGAACCTCCTGCGTCTGCTTCAAGGCTAAATTGACAGGCAAACAAGTTTACAAGCTTTATCCTAAACGGCGGCAATCTGGCATTGCCGCCGTTTTTGTTTTCTCTGCATCATGCGACACCATGTCACTGCGGTTCAAACGAGCCGTCATGCAGAGCAAAGTACCTGATCTTTTTGCTTCGTAACCTCATTTCAAAACCAAGAGCACAAGCAAACCAGATGCCGCAGGCTCTCCCGCGTCTTCACAAGCAATCCGGATAAACCTACTTCGTCGAAAAAAGGCGACCTTCTGACCGCCCTTTTGATCGCGACTCCCACCGCCAATGAAGACATAATCGGCATATTCCGAGCCGTCAAAATACCACCAATGCATGTAATCAATGCAAAACACTACCAGAGGAAGACGGCTAAGTTATTGTTTATTAATAAATGATGTAGACACAAAAATCTTATGGACAGGCATGCCATACCTACGTATATTTCTATCCTGGTGTGGGTTTTGAGTTTCAGGATGATCTTCAAAACTCGCTTCCGGCATGAGCCGGAATTTCTTGTGTGGCATTGCCACCTTGAGCTATCCAAGTAGGAGATACAAAATGGCTCTTAATATTATTTCCAACTACGCAGCAAACGTTGCGCACCGTAACTTGTCGGCATCGGATGAGATGGCGACCCGTTCCCTTTCCAAACTGTCGTCTGGTACCCGTGTTGTTTCGGCTCGCGATGACGCCGCTTCCATGGCCATCGGTGCACGTCTGAATGCAACCACCCAGGCACTCAAAACCGCAACCGTCAACGTTGGCCAGGCCAACTCGATGCTCCAGATCGCCGATGGCGGTATGGCAACCATTGATGACGTCCTCGTTCGTATGAAGACTCTGGCTGTTCAGGCATCGTCTGGCAACCTGTCCGGTACCGAGCGTGGCTTCCTCAATGACGAGTTCGACGAACTGCGTAACGAGATTGACCGTATCGCTTCCTCGACCAACTTCAACGGCATTCAGTTGCTCGGTGACGGTGGCGACGTTGCAATCGAATTCGGCGATCTTGCTTCGGGCGCTGGCGGTGCTGCTCTGGTTCCGGCAACCGGTTTTGATGGCTTTGCCATCACCGACAACAACTACTGGGCGACGGATGCCGACAGCGACTTGACCGATAACAGCTTCGAAGTCGAAATCCAGCAGCTCGGCACCCAGGTCGTTATGACCGTGACCAGCACCATTGATGGTGCAGCTGACCGTTCCCAGTCGATTGACGTTTCGGACTTCGCATCCGGTGGCACCACCTCTATTAGCGCTGGCAATAACGCAACCCTGAACTTCGATGAACTTGGCCTGACCTTCACGGTCAACACCAACTTCTCGGCCAGTGTTTCGGAAGTTGCAGCCGGTACGGCTGGTAGCCAGGACTTCGGTAGTGATACCGCGTTTGGTGCCGGCAGCGTTGACTCCACTGCCAATGTGGTCACCATGGCAGCCGACAATGGTCAGCAGCTTGCAAACAGCATCGAGTTCCAGGTTGGTGGTGGCAACACTGCAAATGACCGTCTCTCGATCGACCTGACGGCCGTTGACTCAAGCACGCTTGGCCAAGGCTCGAACGGAACCGAGATTGCGCTTGATGATGCATCTGTCGACATCTCGACCGCAGCTGGTGCGCAGCTTTCTGTTGAAGTTGTAACCCGTGCGATTGATGACCTGCAGCGCGCCCGTGCTGCGGTTGGTACCTCGCAGAACCGTCTGGACTTTGCTGGTCAGAACCTTGCTTCCACGCAGGAAAACACTGAATCAGCGCGTTCCACCCTGCTTGACCTGGATGTCGCGGCTGAAATGACCGCCTTCACTTCAAAGCAGATCCTGGTTCAGTCGGGTGTTGCCATGCTCGCCCAGGCAAACCAGATGCCGCAGAACCTTCTGCGTCTCCTCCAGTAATCTTAATCTGGAAAGAATAGATTTCTTTGCAAAAGGGCGGCCCGCGGGCCGCCCTTTTCTTTTGGAGCCAATAATTTTCTTAGCTCCGCATACCGGCTGACCATTGACTGACATGCGGCCTGAGCCAAAAGCACCATCTCACCCCAGCCAAAACGAATCTCCAACGCAACGATTCGCTTCAATTTTCCCGACCAGCAATCAAATACCCTACGAAGTCACGAACTGAAACACGCGCTAACTGACTGTTTTTGTGATATTTTACAAAAAGTCCACTGAGGATGTTTTTTTTGCTGGACATCTCACACAACAAAATGCAAAAGACATGTTGTGGACCTCATTTAACGTTGTTCAAGAAGAACTTCAGAGGACAGACCCACTCACATCAAGGCATGGTGCCTGATGTTCATTCCAAGTAGGAAGATGAAAAATGGCTCTCAATATTATTTCCAACTATGCTGCCAACGTAGCTCATCGTAACCTTACTGCTTCCGATGAGATGGCAACCCGTTCCCTTTCCAAACTGTCGTCTGGTACCCGTGTTGTTTCGGCTCGCGATGACGCCGCCTCCATGGCAATTGGCGCACGCTTGAACGCAACCACCCAGGCACTTAAAACTGCAACCGTCAACGTCGGCCAGGCCAACTCGATGCTCCAGATCGCCGATGGCGGCATGGCAACCATTGATGACGTCCTCGTTCGCATGAAGACTCTGGCTGTTCAGGCATCGTCTGGCAACCTGTCTGGTACCGAGCGCGGCTTCCTCAATGACGAGTTCGACGAACTGCGTAACGAGATTGACCGTATCGCATCCTCGACCAACTTCAACGGCATTCAGTTGCTCGGTGACGGTGGCGACGTTGCAATCGAATTCGGCGATCTTGCTTCGGGCGCTGGCGGTGCTGCTCTGGTTCCAGCAGCTGGCTTTGATGGCTTTGCCATCACCGACAACAACTACTGGGCGACGGATGCCGACAGCGACTTGACCGATAACAGCTTCGAAGTCGAAATCCAGCAGCTCGGCTCTCAGGTCGTTATGACCGTAACCAGCACCATTGACGGTGCGGCTGACCGTTCCCAGTCGATTGACGTTTCGGACTACGCATCAGGTGGCACCACCGCGATTGGCGCCGGCAACAACGCAACCCTGAACTTCGATGAACTTGGCCTGTCCTTCACGGTCAACACCAACTTCTCGGCCAGTGTTTCGGAAGTTGCAGCCGGTACTGCTGGTAGCCAGGACTTCGGTAGTGACACCGCCTTTGGCGCTAGCAGCATCGACTCAACCGCCAATGTGGTCACTATGGCAGCCGATAATGGTCAGCAGCTGGCAAACAGCATCGAGTTCCAGGTTGGCGGTGGCAACACTGCAAATGACCGTCTCTCAATCGACCTGACGGCCGTTGACTCGGCGACGCTCGGCCAGGGCTCGAACGGAACCGAGATTGCACTTGATGATGCATCTGTCGACATCTCGACGGCTGCTGGTGCACAGCTTTCTGTTGAAGTTGTAACCCGTGCGATTGATGATCTGCAGCGTGCCCGTGCGGCGGTTGGTACCTCGCAGAACCGACTGGACTTTGCTGGTCAGAACCTTGCTTCCACGCAGGAAAACACTGAATCAGCGCGTTCCACCCTGCTTGACCTGGATGTCGCGGCCGAAATGACCGCCTTCACCTCCAAGCAGATCCTGGTTCAGTCGGGCGTTGCCATGCTTGCACAGGCAAACCAGATGCCGCAGAACCTCCTGCGTCTCCTCCAGTAATCTGAGGACTGAACGCTACGCTTTAAATGGGGCGACCTTCGGGTCGCCCCATTTTGCGTTACGCACATCCGGACAATGCCCCTAGCCACCCAACACACAACCTCAACAATAAACCATCTCAAACGCCTGCTTTATACGTCAGGATAATTGTCTTTGCCATTGAACATGCAATGAACCGAGTCGGATTCGTTTACAAAATCTTAAGAAAGTCGACAGAATCCCACTTTTCCGGTCGCGATAACCATTTGTTTTTAATAGGCAAATCTGGAAATCTTTTTTCGCTGGACATAAATCTAACCTAAAAGTATATTTCACCTTACCTGTATTACCTTTTTCATCCCTACGATTGGGTTGAAAACATTCTGGCAAGTGTGCCGGATCACGGACAACAAGATGTTGTCTTGAGCTATCCATGTAGGAGATGCGTCATGGCTCTGAACATTATATCGAACTATGCTGCGAACGTCGCGCACCGTAACCTGTCGGCTTCAGACGAAATGGCGACCCGTTCGCTGTCGAAGCTGTCTTCTGGTACACGCGTCGTTTCTGCGCGCGATGATGCAGCCTCCATGGCAATCGGTGCACGTCTTAATGCAACGACCGAAGCCCTCAAAACAGCTTCCGTAAACGTTGGTCAGGCCAACTCGATGCTCCAGATCGCTGATGGCGGTATGGCAACGATTGACAACATTCTTGTCCGGATGAAAACGCTGTCGGTTCAGGCATCCTCTGGCAACTTGTCGGATACTGAACGCGGCTTCCTGAATGATGAATTCGTTCAGCTGCGCGACGAAATCGACCGTATTGCCTCCTCCACGAATTTCAATGGCATTCAGCTGCTGGGCGATGGTGGTGACGTTGCCCTTGAGTTCGGCGATCTTGCTGCTGGTGCTGGCGGTGACGCTCTTGTGCCAGCAACCGGTTTTGATGGCTTTGCTATTACCGACAACAATTATTGGGCGACGGACGCCAATAGCAACACCGTTACCGATAACAGTTTTACGGTCGACATCAACGAGCTCGCCAGCGGTCAGATCATTATGACCGTTTCGAGCACCATTGATGGTGCTGCTGATCGTTCCCAGTCTATTGACGTTTCAGATTACGCATCCGGCGGCACCACCGCGATTGCTGCTGGTGAAAACGCAACCCTGAACTTCGACGAGCTTGGCCTTTCCTTCACAGTCAACACCAACTTCTCGGCGACTGTTACCGAAGTTGGTGCCGGAACCAACGGCAGCCGAGACTTTGGTAGTGATACCGCCTTCGGCGCAGCAAACAGTGTTGATACTACCAACAATACAGTTACCATGGCCGCCGACAATGGGCAGGCCCTGCAAAACTCGATCGAGTTCCAGGTTGGCGCGGGCAACACGGCAAATGACCGTCTGGATATTACCCTGAATTCGGTTGACTCCGGAACCCTCGGCGCAGGCGCGCTGGGAACGCAGGATTCTCTGGAAACACTGGGTGCAAATGCGATCAGCACAGCCGCCAGCGCACAGAGTGCAGTGGAAGTGGTCACGCGGGCCATTGACGATCTGCAGCGTGCACGTGCAGCAGTTGGCACATCCCAGAACCGTCTTGATTTCGCCGGTCAGAACCTTGCGACGACGCAAGAAAACACTGAATCCGCACGTTCTACACTGCTTGACCTTGATGTTGCGGCCGAAATGACGGCCTTCACTTCAAAGCAGATCCTGGTTCAGTCGGGTGTCGCAATGCTGGCCCAAGCCAACCAAATGCCGCAGAACCTGCTGCGTTTGTTGCAGTAACCTAGAATTTGTCCCAGAGTACTGATGGTCGGTACTCGTCGTTTTCAAGTTTCATCCTGCTGTTACAGGATGGCGGCTTTAAGGAGCTGAAAAATGGAAGTCGTACAGAACATTAGTGCGCCAAGCAGTCCGGGCAGCAAAGCCCACACTGCTCCGGCGGCACCAGCAGCCCCGGCAGCGAGAGCTGATGCGGGCACGGCAGCACAAAAACCGGAAGCAAAATCTTCCGCAGTTCCGCAGAAGATGCAGGAAGCGCTTGCGAATATGGATCTGCCAGATCTCGCAGACGGCACCGCCCGCGTTGAACTAAACTTTAATCAGGACACCGGTCGTGTTGTTGCGAAAGTCACGGACCGTGTCAGCGGCGATGTCCTGCGCGAACTGCCGTCCAAAGAACTGCAGCAGCTATTCTCGCAGATGCGCGAATATCTCGGCAGTTTTGTCGACGAAGAGATTTAACACAGCGAGTGGGCGCAAAAAGGCACAGTTATTGCTAGCTAATTTGACAGAACATGTCGGTTGCAGGCAAAATCAGCCGGGTGCACCCAAGGAGCTAAACCAATGAGCGGCTTGAATTTAAATAACATCTATGTTGGCGATAACGGTCGCGTCCAGTTGTCTGGCGGATCGTCCAACATTGATTTCGTCGACACCGTCGACCAGATGATTGCTGCGCGTCGTATTCCTGCGGATAACCTTGAAACACGGGTTGAGGAAAACGACGAGAAAATTGCTGCGCTGAAAGAGCTGCAGACGCTTGTTGGGACGCTCAAGGACTCGATGTCCAACCTTTATGGTGCGACCAGCTTCGACAACTCGCGCAACATCTTCGAATCAAAGCAGATTTTTGCGTCCTCTGATGGCAGCGATGCCGGGAGCCTGATCGGTGTCACTGCAAGCAACGCTGCTGAAACCGGCAGCTACACGTTTGAAATCAACCAGGTCGCCAGCAGGCACAAGCTTTCAAGTGATACACAATCTGTCGCGGCAAGCGCTGACATCACCGGGGACATAGGCACCGGCACCTTTAGCATCGGAAATGGCACCGGTAGCGCAACGGTAACCGTCGCAACTGGCGACACGCTTCAGGATATCCGAGACAAGATCAATAACGTCAGCGACACCACCGGCGTTCAGGCGTCTGTTGTTAAGGTGTCCGACACCGAAAGCACACTGATCTTGACCTCCACCGAGGAGGGTGAAGATAACCGCATGGTCTTGAGCGACGACACTGGCGCTGTACTCGAAAATCTCGGCATCTTGACCGGCGGCGGTACAATCAGCGCGGGCAACGTCATTGATGATGGTAACAACGCCGAAATTGAACTTGACGGAATTGCAGTTACGCGCGGCTCGAACGAGTTTTCTGATCTGATCGATGGCTTGAACATCAATCTGTATGATGCCGAGCCCGGTACACAGATTACGATCGAAATCGAACAGGATCTTAATCAGGCGAAAACGGCGATTCTTGATTTTGTCGACGCCTATAATGCTGTTCAGACATTCATCAACGAAAAAACCTTTGTTGATCCGACCACCGGGGAAGCATCCGAAGATGCCGTTCTGCTTGGCAACACATCTGTCAAAGGCATTGAATCCGCGCTGCAACAGATTGCCGGCTCCTTTGCGGAGGGTGTGACCGATCGCCCGGATCAGGACGACTATTCGGTCTTGGCCGAGATTGGCCTGGGTTTTGTCGCCTATGGTTCGAACGAAGATCCGTTAACCAGCAAAACCATTGAGCTTGACGAAGCGGCATTGAATGAAGCCCTGCTCAACGAGCCGGACGAAGTCATGGAATTGTTCCTGTTCCGTGGGAAGTCGGACAACTCCGATGTCACCATGACCGGCTTTGACAGCAACACCAATGCTGCGACGTATGAGTTCAACATCGATGCGTCTGGCGGAGCCATAAACAGTGTCACCTATGACATTACTGTCGACGGTGTAACCACGACCGGCAAAAATGCCGTTGTTTCTGGCAACAGCATCCGGACTGCAGATGGTTTGCGCCTGTTCTATAGTGGTGACGGAAATGCTGCCGATACTGCGACCGTGACCACCAGTGTCGGCCTAGGAGCGCAATTCTACTTCGAACTGGATTCAATTCTGGACGAAGAAGAAGGCACTTTGACCCAGGCAATTAGCGAACTTGAAACGCAAACGACTTCGCATGAAGAAAAAATTGAACGGATCGATGAACGTCTTGCACGACAGCGAGAAGTTCTTATGGATCAGTTTATTGCGATGGAATCCGCCCTTGCCCGGATGAAGAACATCCAGAGCTCTCTTGACGAGTTGATGTCCTCGGGAAACAATAACTAATGGCCCTGAGAAAAGATAATAGTTAACTTTTCTCTGTTAAACATGCACACTGAACACACGCTTAGCATTTCAAGGAGTGTCGCATGAACGAACACGCCGCCCATACATACAAGCAACAGCAGGTCAACACAGCGACACCCGCCAAGATGGTGTTCATGCTGTTTGAGAAGACCTTGTCGCGCTTGCAGGAGGCGCAAAACGCGATCGAGCGAAATGATATCCAAGGCCGCTGCAACGCAAACTGTAGCGCGCAGGAGCTGATCGCCCATCTGGCGAACACTCTGGATTTGGAGCAAGGTGGCGAGATCGCCGCAAACCTCGAGCGCCTTTACACCCACTGCATGCTCCGCCTGATGGATGTTGACCGCAAAAACGATCCGAATGCGGCCGCCGAGGTAATCAAACTGCTCACCCCGCTTCGGGATTCCTGGGCAGAGCTTTCCGAGAAAAGTGAAGGCGAATTGCGTCAGGCCGTTATGACGGCCCAGCAGGACCGCCCGGCACTGACCAACGAAGCGGCTCAGGCACCGGCAAGCAATCCGGAAGAGACTGAATCTCCGGCACCTGCCAAATCTGGCTTGTCGATTTCTGCCTAAGCCAAGCTTCCGGAAGTTTTCAGACCAAACTCAAAGGCCTCCGACCTGTTCGGAGGTCTTTTTGTTTTCAAGCGCGCCTTGGTAACCACTCTGGCAGCCACCGGATCATTTTTGCCCGCCATCCACTGCCATAGCCCCGCGGCAAATTGTGCCGCACCTTTACAACACCCGGTAACGCCCTGAAAATATGTAAGAAACGTTAACTGACAAAACTGGCCCGTCCCTTGCACATGTTTTGACACTGCTTCCATAAGGACCAAGGTCATGAACAGCTCTGCGATTACAAACAGCGTGATGCCAACTGTCGCCGTACCGGGCGCGAACCCCAGCGAAAGCAAGGGATCGGGCTTTAGTGATATCATGGCATCGGTCACCGACAACTGGTCTGAGCACAATCAGCAGGCCAAATATGACGCGGCAAAATCTGCCCAGAACAATGCCGATGAACGACGTGCGGAAATGGATGCACGCAGATCAGCACGTGATGAACACACGATCGAAGAAGCGCGCACCGAAGACCGTCGGGACGATGAACCCGCCCGTGCAGCGCGCGATGATCATGACGATCACGAAGACCATGCAAAAGTTGATGACCCGAAGGCCGATGAACCGCGGGACGCCGACGCCAACCGTCCGGAAGACGATAATGCTCCGGATGACATGCAAAGCGCAGAAAATTCTGATAGCAGCACTGACGACGGTGATGCGTCTGATCAAGGCGAAAGCCAATCGTCTGAAGACCCAAAATCTGCCGCTGCAGAGGACGAGACCGGCACTGATAGCGATGGCTCCGAAAACGTTGTAGCCACCCCTGGCATGGTCGACCCGAACCAGCCGGCGCAGTCTGTTCCGCTTCCAGGGTCGCCGGAGGCCATTGCACTGGCCAAAGCCAAAGCTGCCGAGACGAAGGCAAATGCCGCTAGTAGTGCAACCACTGGTCAGAACGCAGCATTGGCAAATGCCCAGAATGGCGCAGCCAATGCGAATGCCACTGCAACCGCTGACACCACAACAGACGGCTTGATGAATTCAACCGCCCTGTCGCAGCCTGCTGCTGCATCATCGGCCAAAATGGCGATGAATGGCACAGATGCCACCGCCGGTGACGAATTGTCTTCTGATAAGTTCTTGTCGCGTGTCGTTGAATCCATGAGCGGAGATGGCAAAGGCAAAGCGGACGCCAATGGCACCGTGAATGCGGCGACGAATGGTCAGACGACCAATGGCACCCAACAGGCCAGCGCAACTAACCCGGCACAAACTGCCCAGGCAGCGCAACAAGCCATGGCAGCAGCCGCCAACGCCCAGAACGCACCAAATAATCCAACGACCCAGCAAACTGCAGCCGCAACCAGTTCGGTGACAGCCACCGGTGGCACGGAAGCCACGGCAACAGCAAACGGACAGCCGGGCAGCACCAACACCCTGCATCAGACCAATACCGTTGGACAGACCGCGCAAACCGCGCGTCAGGCGCCCTCCCAACAGGTTCAACAACAGGTTGCGGTTTCGATCCGCAATGCAGCCAGCGAAGGTGTGGACAAAATTTCCGTTCAGCTTCGCCCTGAACATCTGGGTCGCGTCGATGTCAAAATGGAAATCGGTCAGGATGGCCGCATCCAGGGCGTTATTCAGGCAGATACCCGCGAAACCCTCGACATGTTGCGTCAGGACTCTCGTGCCTTGCAGCAGGCGTTGAAAGACGCCGGCCTGAATGCAGACAGTCAAAGCTTCACCTTCGAGCATCGAAATGAAGGTGGCCAAAGTCAGGATGGCAACGGCCAATCTCGTATGACCGCCGATCAGGGCAGCAGCCCCGATGAGGGCGATGTCATGAGTGGAACCGAACTCGCCGAACATGTCGCCATTGGCTACGGGATCAATCCCAACGGCCTTGTCGATATCCGGATTTAGGAAAGATAAGAGGGCTCTCAAATGACCGTTTCTTCCCTGACAAACGTTGGTCTCTCGACCACAGATACGAACGCATCATCGACCAGTTCGGCAAACCAGCTGGCGCAAAACTTTGATACTTTCCTGACCCTGCTGACCACGCAGCTCAAGAACCAGGACCCGACCTCGCCAATGGAAAGTGACAAATTCACTGACCAGCTAAGCCAGTTCGCCCAGGTTGAGCAAGGCATTCAGAGCAACAAAAACCTCGAAGACCTGCTGGCAATGCAGGGCCAGCAGCGTCAGCTTTCAGCGCTATCCTATGTCGGTGCAGAGATCGAGGCCGTTGGTGACACCAACTGGCGCGAAGAAGGCGAAAGCCTCACCTACAAATACAACGTTGCACCAGAAGTTCCGCGTCTGCAGTTGCAGATCCAGGATCAGAGCGGTGCGACCATCTACTCCGAAGAGCTCACCGACGTTTCCGGCCTCCAGACCTTTACCTGGGATGGCAAGAACAACAACGGTGTGGAACAGGATCCCGGTGCCTACACCCTGGTCGTCAGCCCGATGGCTGCCAATGGGGACAACTTCCTTGATGAAGACGGCGATCCGGCATCTGTTGCGATCGGTATCGTCGGCACGGTTGACAGTGTCGATATCGATGACAGCGACATTTACCTGCGCATGGGTGATGTTTCTGTACCGTTCTCGACCCTGACCAACGTGAAACTGGGTGCGAACAGCACCGATACCACCAACGATAATACCGACACCGGAGACAACTCCGGGACTGAAGAAGAGCAGGAAGAAGCCGCCTAGGGCATTCATCCGGATTTGATCAACACCCTGTAAAAACAGGAGAAGAAAAATGAGCCTTTTTGGTGCAATGATTTCCGGTGTTTCCGGCCTGAATGCGCAGTCTCAGAACCTGGGCGTCATCTCGGACAACATCTCGAACCTCAATACGATCGGCTACAAGGGAACCATTGGTCGCTTCTCGACCCTGGTGACTGAGGCCGCAACAGATACCCGCTATACGCCAGGTGGCGTACGGTTCCATCCGACTGCACTCATCAGCAAGCAGGGCTTGCTGCAAGCAACCTCGTCGACCACGGCGGCTGCAATTTCGGGCGATGGCTTCTTCATCGTACGCGGCACCCCATCGCCGGGAACCAATGACGAGTTGTTCTTCACCCGAGCTGGTGATTTCAAGCCTGATGACGATGGCTACCTGAAAAACACTGCCGGCTATTATGTTCAGGGTTGGGCTACCGACCGTGAAGGTGGTCTGCTGGATGCGAGTGGCAACTCAACAACTTCGAACAGCTCGGCGGTCACCGATCTTCAGGTTCTCGACATCAACTCGATCCTGACAGCGGCGGCTTCGACCACCAATATCGAATTCGGTGCAAACCTGAACTCGGACGAAACGGCTGTTACAGGCGGCACCCAGACCTCGACCACAACCGGCATCGACTACGACACCACTGATCTGACGTCGCTTGCCGGCATCAACAACGGTGACCAGTTCAGCATCACCCATGATGGCACGACCACCAACATCACCATAAATACCGGTGATACGCTGGAAGATCTGGCTGCCGCCATCAGTGCTGTAACCGGTATCGATGCCACGACCACGACAACTGGCACCAACGATACCCTGACCCTGACTGGGGCATTCGCCGATCAGGATGTTGTAATCGCCAACGTAACGGGTACCCCACTGAGCGCTACCGGGATTAACTTCGCCGGCGTTCCGGGAACCCTGTCGGCAACCTACACTGCAGGTGACCTCGCAACCGGAACTGTCGATGAAGACAACTCCATGCCGGTGACCATTTATGACTCCCTTGGTTCGGCCCATACCGTCAACCTGCAGGTTGTCAAACTCGGTCAGAACCGGTGGGGCTTCGAACTTACCGGTAACACAACAAGCGGCGAGCTTGATGTAACCGACCACCCGAATGGCCTGATCCAGGCTGGTACGATCACCTTCGACGGTTCCGGTAACCTTCAGAGCTTTACCGGTGTGCAGGCAACGATCGGCACGGTGAACGTTGGCGTGAACGGCAGTCTGGTCGACACTGACATCTCGGCTGAATGGACCAATGGTTCCGATACCAGCGAATTCACCCTCGATTTTGGCACCATCGGTCTTGGTAACGGTATCACGCAGTTTGCTGCAGGCTCTGATGCCAACGGCAACCTTGTCGAATACACAACCCACTTCATCAACCAGAACGGTGCGCAGGCAGGTACCATGGTGAACTATGCCTTCACCGAGGACGGCTTCCTGCAGGTCGAGTTCGCCAACGGTGTGAAACGTCCGGTTTACAAACTGGCGATTGCCACATTCGAGGCACCTGATGAAATGGAAAACCACACCGGTAACGTTTACCGCCAGACACGTGAGTCAGGTGATTACCTTCTGCGTGAACCGGGTCTGAACGGTGCGGGTAACGTCGTGGCATCTGCGCTGGAAGGCTCGAACGTCGATCTGGGTGAAGAATTCACCAACATGATCGTCACCCAGCGTGCCTTCTCGGCAAACACCAAGACGATCACCACGACCGATGAAATGCTTGATGAGCTGATCCGTATCAAACGGTAATTGACATCTGTTTCAGGGCGTTAACGCGCCCTGAAACACATTGCACCAATCAAGACTCGCCCGGCCAACGTGCCGGGCTTCTTTTTGGTCAATTGACTCACTACATTAAGGGCAGACCAAAGCGGATTTAAATATCCAAACGATTCAAATCACTGGTGAATTTGAATCCGACGACTGGGCAAAAATTGCCGGTTGTTAACCTGTTCTTCAGCATGGAGAACTATTCGTTGTTGATGCTGGTCGTAATCCGCATGGATCGATCCGCATAGGGACAGTGGTAAAATTTCGGTTCGGAGCAGTCGATCGTGGGCGGCTTGTTGCAAACACTCAAAAGTCTGGGACCAACGCGCCTGATGGCAATCAGCGGCGTGGGTGTGTTGCTGCTTGTCTTCTTTGCATTCCTGATCATGCGCGTTTCTGCCCCGAATATGGAACTGCTCTATCGCGATCTTGACCCGGCCGATGCCAGCCAGATCGTCAATCGCCTGGAAGATCAACAGGTCCAGTATCAGCTGCTCAATAATGGAACCGAAATTCTTGTTCCGGCCGATCAGGTCAACCGCATGCGTCTGACCATGGCCGAAAGCGGCCTGCCGACCGGCGGTTCTGTTGGCTATGAGGTCTTTGATAATTCCGACGGCTTTGGCGCAACCAGTTTCGAACAGAACATCAACCATGTCCGCGCCCTTGAGGGTGAGTTGGCCAGAACGATTGCCGCGATCCAGTCGATCCAGCAGGCACGAGTCCATCTGGTCCTGCCCAAGCGTCAGATGTTCTCGCGCGAAACCCAGGAGGCCAGTGCTTCTATCGCTGTCAAAATGGCTGGCGGCGAGCTGAAGCCAGAACAGGTCGTTGCCATCCAGCACCTTGTTGCCGCCGCGGTACCCCAGCTTGATCCGGGCAAGGTATCCATCATTGATGAACGCGGTCGTTTGCTCGCACGTGGTGATGGCGAACAACAATCTTCGACCTTCCTGACCCAGACCGCCGATGAAATGCGCATTCGCACTGAAAGCCGCCTGCGCAACACCATCGAAGATCTGCTGTCACGCTCCCTTGGTTATGGTGAAGTCCGTGCCGAAGTCTCGGTCGAGATGGATTTCAACAAGATCACGACCGCGGATGAACGCTTTAACCCCGATGAGCGGGTGATCCGGTCAAGCCAGACGATCGAAGAAAACGCGACCAATTCCGAAACCGAAGGCACTGACCCGGTAACCCTTCAAAACAACCTGCCCGATGCCAACTTTGGCGGGGGCGAAGGTGCTGGCACCCAAAGTCAGGAAAGCCGCACGGAAGAAACCGTCAATTACGAGATTTCCAAAACCACCACCACACAGGTCAAGGAAATCGGCGAGATTTCGCGAGTGACCGTCGCCGTGCTTGTCGATGGCACCTACACCACCGATGAAAATGGCGAGCGTCTGTATCAGGAACGCGCACCGGAAGATCTTGAGAAGATTGCCGCCCTTGTACGCAGCGCCATTGGCTATGACCCTCAGCGCAGTGATCAGGTCGAAGTCATCAACATGCAGTTTGCTGACACCGAAGACCTATTCCCGGATGAAGATATCGAGACCTTCCTGGGGCTTGATAAGGCGGAAATCTTCCGCATCGCCGAGATGCTGGTCCTGGCCATCGTTGCCATCCTCGTCATCCTGCTGGTGGTCCGCCCGCTCCTGACGCGTGCGTTCGAAACACTGCCGAGTGCCGCAGACATGGCGCAGCGCCAGTTGCTTTCCGATGACATGACCGCAGAGGGCACACCCGCCCTTGAAGGTCCGGCCCCTGTGCCGATGGCACCAGGTGGCGCGGACGAAGGCGAAGAGCTTATCAACCTGTCGCAGGTTGAAGGCCGCGTGAAAGCATCCTCGGTCAAAAAGATTGGCGAGATCGTGGAGAAACACCCGGAAGAAGCTCTCTCGATCATTCGCAACTGGCTGTATCAGGAAAACTGATGCTCCTGACAGTTATCGGCTCACTGGCAGCCGCAGGGCTGCCTTCCTTTTGTTGCTCAAGGCGTTTTAGCAGTTCGATATGACGGCCATTGAAAAGTTCACATTCTCGCTAAGCTTCGACGATGCCGACAACGTAATCCGTTCGGCAGGCGACGAGGATGAGCATTACGAACTGGGCAAGAAAAAGAAGAAAAAGAAAGAAGAAGAAGCCCCGCCGCCCCCACCCCCGGTCTATACCGAGGAACAAGGCGCACAGATGGTGGCCGACGCCGAGCAGCGCGGCCACGAACAGGGCTTTGCCGAAGGTCACAAACAGGGCTTTGATGAAGCCCATCAGCAAATCATGGCCTCGCTTGAAAAGGCCGTCGGCGATGTTGAATCCGAAATCGCTGAAAAACTGGGTCAGATCGACGAGCAGCAAAAACGCGCCAATGCCAAGATCAACGAGGATGCAATCCATGTTGCCCTTGGCATCATCCGCAAGCTGGCCCCGGCCTGGTCCAAGCAATATGAACTGACCGAAATCGAAGACATTGTCCGCCAATGTCTGGTCAACCTGTTTGAAGCACCGAAAGTCATGATCAAGGTTCATCCCGACCTTGAAAAGGACGTCGGAGCCGCTGCCAACCGCATTGCCCAATCACGTGGTTTTTCGGGCAAGATCGTTGTCGTTGGCGAACCGGATGTCGCCAGTGGCGACTGCCAGGTTTCCTGGGGGGACGGAACAGCAGTTCGCGACAGCGCGCGCATCTGGTCTGAAATCAACGCCATCATCGACAATGCGCTGGCCCTTCATGCCAGCGACCATGATCTGTCCGAAAGTGACATGGGCGATCCCGACATTCAGGAAAGCCGAATGCCGGCTGCGGAAACACCAGCCGCACAAACCCCATCCACGGCGGACGCCCCTGCCCAACCGACAGAAATGACAGAACAGCCGGATGCACCCCAAGACGCTGCGCCTCAGACCGAAGCTGAAGCTGAACCCGCGCCTGACCAACCCGCAGAAATGCCAAGCCCAACCACCGAGGCTCCGGTACCGGAAACGTCACAAAGCGCGCCTCAACCGCACGACAATCTTGCGGGATTGACCCAAGGTGGCGGGGCGGAACCGGTGACACAGGTCACACCGGACGCGCCATCCCCTGCAAGCCCGGACGCAGAAGGTCCGGGAACGCAAGAAGGCGATGGCACCGAAGCGCGGAATATGCAAACATCGCAAGAAGATACGATGGCAGAACCGACCCCACCTGTTGGCGCGCCGCAAAGCCCGGAACCGGGCGTAAGTGCGCCACAGCAGCCGACACCGGAACCGACCATCGAACAGCAGGCGGAAAACAAGCCTGAGGCACCAACAGACCAGACGACGGCAACCGCGCAAGGCCCTGCACAGCCAGACAATGCAGCCCCCGAAACCGGGCAGCCGCGCACGCAGGAAAACCCGACCACCACAGCCGACGAGATGGCTGCTGTGAAGCAACCGACCAAAGACGCAGGAGACGAAAATGGCTGATGATGACGATCTCGAACTCTCGGAACTCGACGACGATCACATTGAACTCGAGGGCGAAGGTACCGAACTTCTCGCCGCAGCCGAAGCCGGCAGCGAGCAGATGAAGACTTCCAAGGATCTCGAAGCCGTGTACGATATTCCCGTTCAGGTTTCAGCAGTCCTGGGAAAAGCAACCATGCAGGTCAGTCAATTGCTGAAACTTGGTCGTGGTGCTGTCGTAGAGCTTGACCGCAAGGTTGGTGAAGCTATTGATATCTATGTGAACAACCGTCTGGTCGCACGCGGCGAGGTGGTGGTGGTTGAAGACCGGCTTGGCGTGACCATGACGGAAATCATCAAATCAGAGAAAAGCTAAGGTAAGAGAGGATATCCGACTATGGCCGAAGGGGGGACTAAAACGTCGTTTGACATTGCGACAGTCGGGGGACTGGCCATTGGCTTTGCGTTGGTGATTGCAGCCATCATCTTTGGTGGATCGCCGGGCGCCTTTATCGATATCCCCTCTGTCCTGATTGTTATCGGCGGTACAGCGGCCATTACGGCTGTCAGCTTTGCGTTGGGTGAGTTTCTCGGCTCCGGCAAAATCCTTATGCGCACGATTTTCCATAAATCGCGCAATCCGGCCGATGCCGCCCTTCAGATCCTTCAGCTTGCCGAAATCGCCCGTAAGGGTGGCGTGCTGTCGCTGCAAGGCCATCTTGATAGCCTTCAAAGCGAGGAATACCTCTGGAAAGGTCTGTCGTTGGTCGTGGACGGCACCCCGCCCGAGGAAGTCGAAGCCATCATGCGCAAGGATATGAATGCCACCATCGGCCGTCACCAGAAAGGTGCCAACATCATGAAAAAGGCCGGTGACGTTGCGCCGGCGATGGGCCTGATCGGGACGCTGATCGGTTTGGTGCAGATGCTTGGTAACCTTGATGATCCGTCATCCATTGGTCCGTCCATGGCGGTTGCGCTTTTGACCACCTTCTATGGCGCGGTTCTGGCCAACATGGTCTTCATGCCGCTTGCCGGTAAGCTTGAACGTAACTCCAACGACGAAGAACTTTTGAATTCGGTCTATATGGTTGGTGCTGTTTCCATCGGTCGGCAGGAAAACCCCCGCCGTCTGGAAATGCTGATCAACTCGATCCTGCCGCCGTCAAAACGCGTCAGCTACTTCGATTGATCACACGTATGAATACGGCTCTGCGCGTCGACATCTGGATGATGCGCAGGGTCCCCGAAACTGATCGGAAAGAGATGAGACGATGCAGGTACTGATCGTTGGTGGACTGGGCGGACAGATAGGCGCAGCCAGCAAGATCGCAATGGCGCGCGGCGCTTCGGTCCAGCTGGCCGAAAGCGTGACGACGGCGCTTAACATCCTGCGAACGGGTAACCGGATTGATCTGGTCATGGCCGACATCACCCTTGATGTCGCCGCCCTGATTGACGCCATGGGTGCTGAACGCATCACCGTGCCGGTTGTGGCGTGTGGTATCGGCAATGACGTCAATGGTGCGGTCAACGCCATCAAGGCCGGCGCACAGGAATTCATTCCCCTGCCGCCCGAAGCTGATCTGATTGCCGCCATCTTTGAGGCCGTAACCGAAGAAAGCCATGCCCTGATCCATCGGGATGCCCGCATGGCCGAAACCCTGCGTCTGGCCGGTCAGGTCGCCAACAGTTCGGCATCGATCCTGATCACGGGTGAAAGCGGTACGGGTAAGGAAATCATTTCGCGCTACGTGCACCGCAAGTCCAATCGTGCGGATAAGCCGTTTGTCGCCGTCAACTGCGCAGCGATCCCCGATAACCTTCTTGAATCCGAACTGTTCGGTCATGAAAAAGGAGCCTTCACCGGCGCCCAGGCGCGACGCATCGGTAAATTCGAAGAAGCCAATGGCGGCACGCTTTTGCTTGATGAAATCAGCGAAATGGATGTCCGCCTGCAGGCAAAGCTTCTGCGCGCCATTCAGGAAAAGGAAATCGACCGGCTTGGCGGCAAGACACCGGTCAAGGTTGATGTCCGCATTCTCGCGACCTCAAACCGCAATCTTGAGGCCGAAGTCAATGCAGGCAACTTCCGCGAGGATTTGTATTTCCGCCTCAATGTCGTCAATCTCGATATTCCGTCGCTGCGCGAACGCCCGGATGATATCCCGGTTCTGGCCGAGTTCTTTGTCAAAAAATACTCCGAGGCCAATGACGTTCCGATCCGCCCGATCAGCCCGCTTGCGATCCAGCGTCTGTTGTCCCATCACTGGCGTGGCAACGTTCGTGAGCTGGAAAACACCATGCATCGCGCCGTCCTGATTGCAGGACCCGATGAAATCGGGCCAGAGGCCATCATGCTGTCCGGATCAGGCAGCAGTGAGCCGGCCCCGGCCGCACCAGCGGCCCCTGCGGCACCGGCGCGGGCAAGTTCAGCCTATGCCAATGCAAATGCCGCCTATGGCGCGGCGTCATCGGCCTATCAGCCAAGCGCACCGACACCACCGCCTGCACCAGCACCATCTGCCCCGGCAGAAGAGCCGCCTACTTCGGTTCACGAACCTGATGCTGAAAGCACATCAGACGAAGGGGCTGGAAACGGGTCTGTGACCTCGGCCCTCGTTGGGCGCACGGTGGCAGATGTCGAACGCGATCTGATCATTGATACGCTTAAGCATTGCTTTGGCAACCGGACCCATGCGGCCAATATTCTGGGCATTTCCATTCGTACGCTGCGCAACAAGCTGCGCCAGTATAGCGACGAAGGGCTTGCCGTCCCCGCACCTGGCGACGGTCACGACTGAACATGAAAATTACCGGCGCTATCCCCATCTTCAAGGCAGGTAGAAGCGCAACGGACTTCGAGCACGCAACAGGATAACAAGCAAAGACAATGGCCGAAGGTCAAGACATCACACCGACTGGTTCCGGTGGCTCCGAAGGCCCCGGTGGCGGTGCGCCGGGCGGGCTAAATCTCGGCGCTTTGCAGTCGCGTGTCTCTTCGGCCATGAAGCGTGGCGATATCGCCATGGCGCTTGGCTTTATCATGATCCTTGTGGTCATGATGTTCCCGATGCCGCCATGGCTGCTTGATTTCATGCTGGCCCTTTCGATCAGCTTTTCCGTGCTGATCCTGATGACCTCGCTGTTCATTCAAAAGCCGCTCGAATTCAACTCCTTCCCGACGATCCTGCTGGTGGCGACGTCACTCAGGCTCGCACTAAACATTGCCACAACCCGCCTGATCCTGGGTCATGGTCACGAAGGTACGCATGCCGCCGGTGCGGTTATTGAGGCCTTTGGCAGCTTCCTGATTTCAGGCAACTTCGTCATCGGGATTATCGTCTTTGCCATCCTTGTGATTATTAACTTCGTCGTGATCACCAAGGGTTCCGGCCGTATCGCCGAAGTCGCGGCACGTTTTACCCTTGATGCCATGCCCGGTAAGCAGATGGCGATTGACGCCGATTTGTCTTCGGGCCTGATCAACGAAGAACAGGCCAAGGCCCGCCGTAAGGAACTTGAAGATGAAAGTTCATTCTTCGGGTCCATGGATGGTGCATCCAAATTCGTTCGGGGTGATGCGGTTGCCGGTATCCTGATTACCTTCATCAACGTGGTTGGCGGCATCATCATTGGCACGGCCCAGATGGGGCTGTCCCTGGGCCAGGCAACAGAAACCTACACGATCCTGACGGTCGGTGACGGTCTGGTGTCCCAGATCCCGGCCCTGATCGTTTCAACCGCGGCCGGCCTTCTTGTCACCAAGGGTGGCCTTGATGGTGCGACCGAAAAGGCTGTCTTCGGGCAGGTCAGTAACTACCCGGCTGCCCTTGGCGTTGCTGCGGCGCTTATGGCAGGCATGTCGCTTTTGCCGGGCATTCCGATGGTGTGGTTCCTGGGCCTGGCAGCGGGTCTTGGCTATCTCGCCTATTACATGGGCAAGCGCCAAAAAGCCGCCGTCGTAGAAGAACAGATGAAGGAAACCCAGGCCGCTGCCGAGGCCGCCGCCCCACCGCCCGAGGAACCCATCGCCAATGCCCTGCGCATGGACTATGTCAGGCTTGAGTTGGGTTATGGCTTGCTGTCGCTGATCAGCACTGAAAAAGGGCAGAAACTGACCGATCAGATCAAGGCACTGCGTCGCCAGCTTGCCGGTGACATGGGCTTTGTCATGCCGTCGGTGCGTATTCAGGACAACATGCAGCTTCCAGCCAACACATACGTTCTGCGCGTCAAGGAGATCGAGGCAGGCCGTGGCGATCTGCGCCCGAACATGTTGCTGGTCATGGATCCGCGCGGTGAGGAAATCACCCTGTCGGGCGAAAAAACCATGGAGCCGACCTTTAACCTGCCCGCCATGTGGATCGAGCAGGGCATGAAGGAAGAAGCCATGTTCCGCGGCTACACGGTGGTCGATCCGCAAACCGTGATCACGACGCACATCACCGAAGTGATCAAGGATCACATGCCCGAACTGCTGTCTTATGCGGAAACGCAGAAGCTGCTTGATGAGCTTGATGAAGACCAGAAAAAACTGGTCGAGGATATCGTCCCCGGTCAGGTTTCCGTCGGTGGGGTTCAGCGCGTGCTTCAGAACCTTCTGACCGAACGTGTCTCAATCCGCGATTTGCCGACCATCCTTGAAGGCATCGCGGAATCCACGGCCTTTACCCGTAACCCGACCTTCATGACCGAACATGTTCGATCGCGTCTGGCACGCCAGTTGTCGGATGTGAACACCAATCAGGATGGTGTCATTCCGTTGGTGACCATGTCACCCCAGTGGGAACAGGTCTTTGCCGAAAGCCTTGTTGGTCAGGGCGAGGAAAAGCAGCTTTCCATTCCGCCAAGCCAGCTTCAGGAATTCATCAACAAGGTCAGAACGACGTTTGAGCGCCTTGGCATGATGGGCGAAAGCCCGGTTCTTTTGACCAGCCCGGGCATTCGCCCCTATGTGCGCTCCATTGTTGAACGTTTCCGCCCGAGCACGGTGGTGATGTCGCAAAACGAAATCCACCCCAAGGCACAGCTCAAAACGCTGGGGCAGGTCTGATGCGCATGATCAATCCGACCGCCCTAATCGCGGATCTGAAAAACCGGGGGGACCAGAATGCGTCTTAAGACCTTCACCGCCCCCACCATGACCGAGGCGATGGCGCTCGTTAAAGAGCATATGGGCACTGATGCCATCATCGTCTCGACACAGGACATCCCGGGAAGCGGTGTCCGCCTGACCGCCGCCCTTGATCGTGATCCCGATTTCGAGGATGACGGCGGTCCGGCCCCGGCGCTTCAGGAACAGCTTGATGCGGTCGAGGCCGCCCTGACACGGCATAATTTGCCGGAACGGTTGCGCATTCGCCTGTGTGACCTGATGGCACGCGAAACAGCCGCCGTGTCCGAGCAACAATTGCTGGCAGGCGCGCTTGATGAAATTTTTGATTTCTCGCCGCTGCCCGAAAAGAACACGCCACGCGCCCTGGCCTTTGTTGGCCCACCGGGATCGGGCAAGACATTGGCGGTTGCCAAAACCGCCGCACGCGCGGTGATGAAGAAACGCAAAGTCGCTGTTCTTTCAACCGATTATAAACGCGCAGGTGGCATCGCCCAGCTTGAGGCATTCACCAAAATCCTCAAGATCAATCTGCTGCAGGCCAAGTCACCCGATGATCTCAAGGCGCGGTTTGGCGAAATTCGCGATGCCGATGTCATCCTGATCGATACGGCAAGTTGCAACCCCTATCTCGAAACCGAGATTGGCACGCTTTGTGAATTCATGAAAGCAGTACCGAGTGAACCGGTACTGGTAAACCCTGCGGGAATTGATGCCTACGAGTCCGCTGATATTGCCAATGCCTTTGCCGATGGCGGCGCAACGCGCGTGATGATCTCGCGACTTGATGTTGCCGCCCGCCTTGGCGGTGCGCTATATGGTGCGGACTCAGGTAACCTTTCCCTTTGTAATGTCAGTATGACAGCCCAGGTTGCGGACGGGCTCACTGCCCTTAGTCCCCTTGCCTTGGCAAAACTTCTGATACCGTCCCATCGCGCTGAAACCGCGAAACCGAGCTTCTCCGAGGTCGTGAAATGACTACCAAGTCTGATGCTTCACCCAAATCTGCCCCGCGGGCCAGAGGCCGCAATGTTCTTGCTGTCGCATCTGGCAAAGGCGGCGTCGGCAAGACCTGGTTTTCCATCACCCTGACCCATGCCATGGTTATGGAAGGTCACAAGACCCTTCTGTTTGACGGCGACCTTGGACTTGCCAACATTGATATTCAGCTTGGCCTGATGCCGAAATATGATCTGGGCGGCGTGATTTCCGGGCGGATCAGCCTGAAAGATGCAGTCACTCATTTCCCGGACGGTGATTTTGATATCATTGCCGGGCGCAGTGGATCGGGCAGCCTCGCCAACCTTCCGGCCACCCGTTTGCAGGCGCTTTCGGATGATTTGCTCCAGACCGGCAAGGAATATGATAAGGTATTGATAGACCTTGGCGCTGGCGTGGATCAGGGCGTGCGTCAGATGACCGGACTTGCCAATACGGTAATTGTCATCACCAATGGCGATCCAACCTCGCTCACCGATGCCTATGCCTTTATCAAGGTCACCCATTTGGCCCGCCCGAAAACCGACATCCGGGTGGTGGTCAATATGGCCAAGGACAAGAAAGAAGGTCAGGCGATCTATAACAAGCTTCTCAAGGCCTGCGAGGGCTTTTTGAAGATTTCGCCGCCGCTGCTTGGCGTTATTCGGGCGGATTCCAAGGTATCGGAATGCATCCGTAATCAGACGCCGCTTTTGACCCGTCATCCCAATTGCGATGCCGCCCACGACATAGAGGCAATCGCCCAAACCCTTCTCGAGGAGTAGGTTTGCCATGACGCTCCCGCCTCAAGCAATATCGCCCGGCCCGGCCGTCGGTGGACATGCTTCGGCGGGCAGCTCGGCTGGGCAAGCCAATCAGGGCTCCGTTCCTGCACAGGTCAACGCGACCGTTACCGGTGCGACGTCCCAACAGGTCGCCGCGGCCCTGGCAAAGCTTCCGGTCGAAACCCTGATGCAGGCATCGGTTCAATCGCAATCGGGCAATCAGTTGACCCTTGCCACCGCCCTTGGAGCGGTCACGGTCAAGGTCCCCACCCCGCTTCCGGGGAACTTGGGCGATCTTTTATGGGCCCGTATCCCCACAACCAATAGTGCCGCCGGACAAACCGCAAATAGTGGCAATCCGGCCGAAGGCATGCGCCTGCAACTTCTGCCCCAAACCCTGACGCCCGGGGGATCCGGGGTTACGGGCGGTGTCGCCAGTGGCAATATTGCCGCAAGTACGCTGACACCGGGCCAGACATTCAGTGCGGTGACCACATCCATCCTGAACATGCCCAATGGCACCCAATTACCGGCGGGCAGCCAGACACAGGTCATCTTCCTTGGCCAAGGCACGGTAACCCCGCAACAGGCCGCCAACGTCATGGCATCCGTCAGCAATGCCAGCACAGCGGCCGGAATGGCTGCTGGCGCAACCGGTGCTGCGGGTGCTGCTGGCGGTGCAGCCGCCGGGATGGCCCCGACCATCGCTGCACAAACAGCCGGCGGGCAAGCACCGGTTGGCACATTGATGCTGACCGGTACGGTCCTGCCCCCCGATAGTGCCGAAGCCCGCATGCTGCCCCAGGGCTTTACCGCCCTTCGCACCTCTGCTGGTATTGTCGGCATCAAACTACCGGTCCCTGCACCAACCGGTGCGACCTTATCCTTTAACGTCGATCCATCCGGCAGCGCCAAGCCATCCGTATCGGCCCCCATGACCGAGGCGCAATTGATCGCACGCGGTCAAACCGCGGCCCTCACCCATGATTGGGATAGCCTGCACAAGGCGGTCAGCGCGCTTCAGCAACATGATCCGGGTGCGGCCCTTAGCCTGCTGAACAACATTCCGCAGGCTGGCCCGAAACTGACCACCACCATGATGTTCTTCTTTGCCGCCATGACCGGTCAGGGCGGCAATTTGCGTGGCTGGATCGGGGATCGTGCGGCAAACAGTCTGGCATCGCTTGGCGATCTGGATGGCGGCGGGCTTAAAAAACTTGAAGGTGACTTTGGTCAACTTCGTAGTATCGCGGCTGACGACAGGCCGGACGGATGGCGCGTGATGACCATGCCGTTCAATATGGGCGACAAGATCGAACAGCTTCAATTGGGCTGGCGTCACGGCGATCAGGAAAACGACCCCGAAAAACCCGAAGATCAGGGCACCCGTTTCCTGCTGGATCTTTCCTTCAGTGTGGTTGGCCACACCCAGCTTGACGGCTTGGTCAAGGGCGAGGACAGCAAGTTTGATCTGATCATCCGCACCGAAAACCCGCTGCAATCCCATAACCGCGATGATATTCGCAGCATCTTCCGCGAGGCGCTGCAGATTTCCGGGTACAAAGGCCATATCCAGTTTCAGGATGGATCGCGCTTTGTCGAAATCGCCCCGGTTGCCGATGCCGACGGACCGAATTCCCATCACGGGATTGAAGCATAGGTGCGAACAAGCGCCATCAGCTTGAAATGAATGCTTTTCCTGTTCGGGGTGCAGTCGTATCCTTGATCCCTTACTTATGACAACGGTTGGAAGCCATGCTTGAGATTTATCAGCGCCGTAATCTGATCCTGACCGAACCGAACCCCGGTCCGCGGATTGATTACGTCGTCACATTGCAAAGCAACCTGACCGGTGCCAAGGATGTCTTTCCCGCGCGCCTGACACTGCGTTATGTGCCCGACCGCCTGATCCTTAAAACCAACAGTCTTGCCGAATATTACGCCGAGATTGCCAATATCGAGTTTGAGAATTTCGAAGCCGCTGCCGTTCTGTTGATGGATGATTTCAACAACGAACTGGTGCCGCGCTGGATCAGCCTGCGTCTGGATAAACAGACCGCTGACAATGATCAGGTCTTCCACCACGAAACAGCACTTGAAGACCGCCAACCCAAATGGGGCAACCCGCGCCTTCTTGATCGTCTGGAACGTTACTGATCGGCTTTTCCGATCAACGGAACGGATTGCCGTGCACCCATTGGGTCAGGGAATACCGCTCGCCCGCCGTGGTTGGTGCCACGCGGTGCAGGACAAAGCTTGGAAAGAAGATCGCGGTTCCGCGTTCCATCGGCGCATCAATAAAATGCCCCGCCGGGTTAAGCTGCAACTGCCCGCCTTCATACTGATCAGGTTCGGATAGCTGGATCACCATGGTCAGTTTGCGGCGGCGCGCCACCTCGGATGCGCCAACGTCACTGTGCCAGTCATAATGCCCGCGCAGATCACCGGCGTAACAGGCAATCTGGGCGTCCTCGGCAAACTCGGTCAGCGAGAAATCAAAGACATTGCGGTTCACATCGGCCACAAGGTCGATGATCCGGCGGCTCACGACCGGTTCCTGTTCTTCGTTAAACCAGGTGATTTTTGATCGGCGGATGTGGGTCGCGGTTTGCCCCTGTACCAGGCCACCTTCATCCATCTCGTGGGCGAAACCAGCGATCAGACGGTCACAGGTGGCTGGATCCAGCGCATCCGGGACAATTGCAAACATTTCTTCAGGGAACATTGACGACATCCTCCATGCCGCACGGGTCTTTTGATTTAACGTCTCCGACCCAAGACAATTCTTTGCGGTAACATGCTATAGGACCAATCAAAGGGTGATTCCAGAAAATTCGCTGATGCCATCGTTGCATTATCGCGCGCTTAATCCAACGCAATCACCCGTCCACCGGCGGCCTCACCATCGTCGGGATCATGGGTCACCATTAGGGTCGGCAGGGCGTTCTTGCGACACAGATCAAACACGAATGACCGGATTTGGGATCTCAATCCGCTATCAAGTTTTGAAAACGGCTCATCAAGCAACAACGCACAGGGTTCGGATAACAACACCCGCATCAATGCCACACGGGCCCGCTGCCCGCCCGAAAGTGTTGCCGGATCGCGATCATAAAACCCGTCCATCTCGGCACGGCTTAACGCTGCCTCGACCCGTGCACGGCGATTGGCCCGGCCCTTGATGTGTGCTGGCAGGGCAAAGGCCAGGTTACCGCCGACCGACAGATGGGGAAACAACAGATCATCCTGAAACAGAATGCCGACATGACGGTCCTGCGGCGCCAATCCATCCAAGGTTCGACCATCCAGCACCACCTGCCCGGAGACATCAAAAGCATCTGGCAAGGTGCCACAGATATGACCCAGCAAACTCGATTTGCCCGATCCGCTTGGCCCCATCAGGGTAACGATCTCGCCCGGCGCAATCGTCACATCGACCGCCACCAGTTCGCGACCGCCAAGGCGAATATGCACATCGCGCAGTTCCAAACCGTTTTTAACTGCCTCAGGCATTCATCATCCCTTGTTCTGTGCGCCCATGCCGCGCCGGTTGCGGAACAAAACCGCCGGGATCAGCAAGGCAGCAGCAAAGCCTGCAAATGGCAGGACCATCTGCAGTAATCCATAAATGCCGATCATCCGACGGTCACCGCCAGATGCCAGTGCCACGGCCTCAGTCGTAACCGTGGCAAAGCGCCCCGCCCCGATCAACAGCGTTGGCAAATATTGCCCTACTGTCACGGCAAGCCCGACGGCCGCAGCCGTCAGAACCGCACGGGTCAAAAGCGGCAAGCGCACCTGCCAGAAGACCCGTGCTGGCGACGCACCAAGACAAAGGGCAGTTTGCCCATAACGCGGGTCAAGGGCGTGAAACGGTTCTGACAGGGATAAAAATACATAGGGCGCAACAAACACCAAATGCCCCAACACAACTGACAGCAATGTGCGTTCCAGCCCCAGCAGGGTAAAGAACACCTGCAACCCGAACATGAAACTGATCTGCGGCACCAAAAGCGGCAGATAAATCAAAAGCATCGCCCGCCGCCCGGCCGCCTTGCCCGTGCGGACCTCGTTTTCAAGACAGGCCAACACCAGCATCACAGCAACCAGAACGGCCGGAATGCCGATCAAGAGTGTGGTTGTCAGGCTGCTACCAATCGCATCCAACTCGCGCGCCCAAAGACGCAAACTAAACCCGCGCGGCAACAGATCGGGAAATGCCCAGAACCCGGCAACACTCCAGACCAGCAGCACAATAAGGCCCAGTACCACCGCACCGGCCGCGACCAGCGCCAATGTGGCTGCAAATCCACGGACCGCGCCATCTTTCTTGAAACGATGCCCGTCCTTTGCCCAATAGCGCCCCAGTGCGGCAATGATCCGCTCGCCACCAATCCAGATCCCCATTGCTGCCACAACGATTATAAGCTGCAAGACAGCGGCACTCGATGCCATGAACCGCAAGCTCAGATCAGGATCGGACAACCATCCCAAGATACGCACCGCAAGTGGCGCCGGGGTCGTCGGGGCCAGAATGATCGCCACATCAACCACCGACGTCGAATAGGCCAGCACGGCCAGAACCGGCAAACGGATTTGCGGATAGATGCGTGGCAAGGTTGCCTTGAACCATCCGGCAATCTTGCCATAGCCAAGGGTTACCGTAATCTGGGCCGTGCGGTCTGTATCGGCCTGCGGCAGGGCGGAAAGCGTCATGAGGAACAGAAACGGGATTTCCTTGGCCACCAGCCCGGCAATCAGCGCCATGCCCCACGGGTCATGAATGATCGCGATATCGGGCGGCCGATCCCATCCGGCGACCTGTGCGACCACACGTACGATCCAGCCCGATGGGGCAATCAGAAAGGCCAAGCCAAAGGCCGCCGTCGCATGCGGCACCGACAGGATCGGCGACAGAACCCGCTGCATGGCGTGAAAAATGCGCGTGCCCTGCCAGGCGGCGCAAAACAACATGACAATCGCGACTGAAATCGCGGTTGCGATCAAACCATTGACGAATGACAGGCGAATGGATGTGCCAAGGCCGGGCTGCTCAAACAGTGCCTGCCATGGATCAAGGCTTGGCGTGGTCCCGCCAAGGGCGGGCAATATCCCGAATGCGGGCAGCAACGTTCCGATCAGCCCGGCAGAAACCGGGCCAATCATCAGAACAATCGTCAGGATCGGGATAAATCGCAGCATGCGCGATTATTGCACAACGCCGTAACGTTTTTGCCATTCGGTTTCGACCAGCGACATCCAGCTTGGATGCGGTTCGGGCAGAACCTTTCCGCGCTCGGAAGGGGCAAGCGATGCAATGCCAAGATCAAGATTGGCAAAGGCGTCCTGCATATCGGCAGGCAACTTATCCATCGCCAGAACCGTATCCGCGCCCCAATATTGCGGATCTTGCTTGCGCAGTTGGGCCTCGGGCGACATCAGGAAATCGGCGAGCACAACCGCGCCGGCCTTGGCCGATGCGTTATAGGGAATGGCGACAAAGTTGGTATTGCCAAGTGTGCCGTTTTCAAACACGTAGGAACGCACAGTATCAGGAAGCTCGAACGCCTCGATCGCAGATGACACCTCGCCAGAACTGAACGAAAAGGCGATATCGACTTCGTTATCGGCGAGAAGCGTTCTCATCGACGCCCCGTTCTGCGGATAAGCCTGACCATCGCGCCATAGCAGTGGCTGCAAATCTTCGAGATACCCCCAAAGCGGAGCAAGGGTGGCCTGGGCATCCGTTTCATCAGCAGGCTGTTGCAAAACGCTTGGATCTTCCACCAGTTCAGTCAGGATCTGTTTGAGGAAGGTCGACCCCATATAGTTGGGCGGCTGCGGATAGGTAAACCGCCCCGGATGTTTCACCAGCCATTCCAGCAATTGCTGGGCTGATTTCGGAACGCTATCAAGCTTGTACGTATCGTAATAGAAACTGACCTGCGCCATGCCCCAGGGGGCCTCAAGACCGTCGGTCGGCACGGTGAAGTCATTGACCACCGTCGGTTTGCCTTCGACATCGACATAGGCGAAATTCGGTGTCTGTTCAGCCCACGGACCAAATAAAAGGTCATTGCGCTTCATCGCGGCAAAGTTTTCACCGTTAATCCAGATCATATCAACCGCCCCGCCATCATCGACGCCCGCTGTCTTTTCCGACAGCACGCGTGTAACCGCATCGGCGGTATCGGTCAGTTTGACCTGCACGACTTCCACGCCATAACGTTCGCGGACCTGTTCACCCGCCCAGGCAATATAATCGTTGATGCGCGGCTCCCCGCCCCAGGCATGCCAATACACGGTCTGCCCGCGCGCCTGATCAAGAACCGATTGCCAATTGCCGACATCCGGGGCCGGATCGGCCATTGCCGGGGCGGACAGTGATGTCACAGCAATGCCGGTTGCCAACGCCAAACCAGTAACGAAAGTGCGCAATCCTGACCGCATCTCGGACAATCCTTTTACCTGATGACCACAGCCTTGCCTGAATCTCAGCCACAACTGCTTGTTTGATTTTATACCCATCAGTTTTTCAACAGACAGCGCATAAAATCAATTCACGCTTGCGTTAGAACCGGATCAAACACACTTTATCTGCAATCATTTACTGCCCCCTTTGGCCTGTTAAGGACGGTTGCGATGTTTGAATGGATGAGTGACCCGAACATGTGGATGGGGCTTGCGACCCTGACCGCATTGGAAATTGTCTTGGGTATCGACAACATCGTTTTCCTGTCGGTGATCGTCTCCAAACTTCCGCAAGAACAACAAGCCTCGGCACGTCGCATCGGACTTTTGGCCGCAATGGGGATGCGCCTGGCCCTTCTGGCCGGGATCGCATGGGTCATGCAATTGACCGCCCCGCTGTTTTCAGCATTCGGGCAGGAAGTCAGCGGACGTGATCTGATCCTGATTATTGGCGGGTTGTTTCTGATTGCCAAGGCATCCAAGGAAATCCATCACACCATTGACGAACCCGAAGAACACGGACCGGGCAAAATCATGTCGGGTTTCGCCATGACCATCTTACAGATCATGTTGCTTGATATCATCTTCTCGCTTGATAGCGTTATCACCGCGGTTGGCCTCGTTGATCACATATCGATCATGGTGATTGCGGTGATTGCCTCCGTTCTGGTGATGCTGGCAGCTGCCAAAACCATTGGTGACTTTGTCGAACGAAACCCCTCTGTCAAAATGCTGGCATTGTCGTTTTTGATTTTGGTGGGTTTTGTTCTGTTGCTCGACGGGGTCGAAATCCATGTTGCGAAAGGCTACATCTATTTCGCAATGGCCTTTAGCCTGTCGGTCGAAACGCTTAATCTTTTGAACCGCAAACGCAAACTCAAACGTCGCGCACAAGAGAATGGCTGATGAAAAAGGTTTCACCACCCCAGTGCCTGCAAAATGCCTTTGCCAGGCACAAGCTTGATCATGTCGAGGTATTTGAATTTCCCGCCGGCACACGCACAGCATTGGACGCGGCAAACGCCATTGGCTGCGACATCGGCGATATCGGCAAGTTGCTGGTCTTCATGACCGAAGCGGCCCGCCCGATCCTGATCATCATGAACGGTGCTGATCAGGTCGATCTCAACAAGGTAAGCGCCCTGTTGGGATTATCGATCCGCAAGGCTGATGCGACCGAGGTCCGCGAACATACGGGCTACGCCATTGGCGGTGTGCCGCCCTTTGGCCATGCCCACGCGGTTGAAACGCTGATTGATGAAAAACTGCTGGCCAAGAAAACCGTCTGGCTGGCGGCTGGCACGCCAAGTACGGTTTTCTCGCTAACACCAGATGAGTTACGTGACGCGACCGCCGTTGAAACAGGTGTGGCGATTTCTGCCTGAGCCTCTGAGGCTCAGACCAACCCATCATCACGCGTGGCTGACCGGGCGCCGATTTCATCAAGCTCGTCCTGTTCTTTCTTTTCTTCTTCGGCGCGCTCTGCCTCAACCCGGTTGCGTTCGGCGATTTCGGCGGTTTTGAATTCCTTGAAAGCATCGGCGACTTCTTCGCGAAAGGCGTCGATCTTTTCTTCCTGCTCGGCAATCATTTTCGCAATCGCTTCGCGTTCGGCGATTACGGCATTGGCAAAACCGCCATAGGCAAAACCGGCAAGTTCCGGGTTTTCGGCGGCAACCTTTTGTTCGGCCAGAACCGCTTTCTCAAGCGCGTCCTTTTCTGCTTCGAGATTGCCCAAAACACCCAGCATCTCGCCAAGCTCGCGCTGCTTGTCATCAAGCGCCCATTTGCGCATGCGCACCAGTGTTTTGAAATCCTTGGCCATGGGTCAGCCCCTAGGGTCCGCAATCATTCCGATGCCCCGCCGGGTGCATCATTGCCATCCTGACGCAATGCCCGCTTGGCTTCGTTCAAATCCTTGCCGTTCTCGCGTTTCGAGCGACTATGCACCTTGGGGCCGCGATTGATCTTCGGCCCGGTTGAAGGCGGTGGCGCCGGACGGGCTGCGGGCATTTCGGCCGCTGGCCCTGGTTGTTGCGGGCTGGCCGCAGCGGGTTGTTGCGCAGCCTGTCCTGCCGGCGCAGCATGCTGGCCTTGGGCCGGGGCCTGTTGCTCCTGGGGTTGCTCGGCCAGGAGATCAAGCCGGCGTGCCAGTTCGACATAGCCTTCATTCAGGCGCGTGCATTCCGTCTTGCGCTGCTTAAGGAATTCCTCGATCAGCGGGAAGTAATGAATGGCTTCATCGACTTTGGGATCGGTACCCTTGCGGTATGCCCCCAAACGGATCAGTTCGGCCATGTCGTCATAGGTCGCAAGCAACTGCCGGGCGCGGGCAACGATCTGGTTTTCTTCCTCGTTGTTACAGCCGGGCATGGTACGCGACACACTGCGCAGGATATTGATCGCCGGATAGCGGCCCTGCTCGGCAATCGAGCGGTCCAGCACCACGTGGCCATCCAAAATACCTCGCACCGCATCAGAAATCGGTTCGTTGTGATCATCACCATCGACGAGAACCGTGAACAGTCCGGTGATCGATCCCTGCCCCGGTCCACCCGGCCCGGCACGCTCAAGAAGGCGCGGCAATTCGGCAAAGACGGTCGGCGTATAGCCCTTGGATGCGGGCGGCTCCCCGACCGAAAGGCTGATTTCACGCTGGGCCATGGCAAAACGGGTGACTGAGTCCATCATGCACAGCACATCGCGCCCGACATCGCGGAAATATTCCGACAGCGCCATGGTCATATAGGCCGCCTGACGGCGCATCAAAGGCGGCTCGTCCGAGGTGGCCACGACAACAACTGACCGGCGCAGGCCTTCTTCGCCCAGATCATCCTCGATGAATTCGCGCGCTTCACGGCCACGTTCGCCGATCAGACCAACCACAGACACATCTGAAGTCGTGTGGCGCGTCATCATCGACAGCAAACTTGATTTACCAACACCCGACCCGGCAAAGATGCCCATACGTTGCCCGCGACAACAGGTCAGAAACGTATTCATCGCACGAATGCCAAGATCGATCTTGCCGGCAACACGTTGCCGCGAGTGCGCAGATGGTGGCATGTTGCGGATCGGATAGGGTCGATTGCCCTCGGTCAGCGGGCCCTTGCCGTCAACGGGTTCGCCAAAGGCATTGACCACACGTCCAAGCCAGCTTTCATCGGGATAGACCTGTGGCTGGGTATCGCCAAGCTCGACCTCGCAGCCGATCCCGATGCCATCGAGAATGCCAAACGGCATCAAAAGTGCGCGTTCATTGCGGAACCCGACAACTTCGCAAATCACAGGTTTGCCATCGCGGCGTTTGACCTTGCAGCGGTCGCCGACCGACAGCGCGCCTTCCACCCCGCCGATCTCGACCAGCAGCCCCAAAACAGCCGTCACCCGCCCGACCACGCGATAGTCGGGAATGCGGCGGAGTTCTGCGACAATGTTGCGGCCAATCTGAAACACGGGCGGTTCTTTTCAGCAAAATTGGTGGAAACAACTCTTTTGACACGGAAATTTACCCCATCGCCCCCTCAAAGGGGTGGCAAATCGCACCGCGTCGTACCAAATATATTGTCATAACCGGTATTAAAAAGCCGTGTAGACGACAAAAACCGATTTTTTTTTGTTGCATGAGGCTTTTGCGATTAACGCCGCAAACCGTTGGGAAAACTCGCGTTCCGGTCCCGAGTCGCTTCTTTGGATGAAAAAAAGTTAACGAGTTGCGACTCGGCTGCTTGCCACGAGTCGCAAAGCAACGTATCGTTAACGGAATGGGGAAAAAATTTCCTAATACGCGACAATCGTTGGGGCGCTTGTCGACTAACCGGATCAACACGGACTTATTGCGGAACACGGTAACGGAGCAGAAACATGCGGGTGCTGCTTGTTGAGGATGACAACACCTATGCTGACAGCATCGAATTGATGCTGAAATCAGAAGGCATGGTGATTGACACCACCGACCTTGGGGAAGACGGTCTCGAGATCGGCAAGCTTTACGATTATGACATCATTCTTCTGGATCTCATGCTGCCAGACATTGACGGCTATGAGGTCTTGAGACGTTTGCGCGACGCACGCGTTGAAACACCGGTCCTGATCCTGTCGGGTCTGACCGAAACCGAAGACAAGGTCAAAGGCCTTGGCTTTGGTGCAGATGACTATCTGACCAAGCCTTTCGAAAAGACCGAGCTTCTGGCACGCGTACAGGCAATCGTTCGCCGTTCGCGCGGTCATGCCCAGTCGATGATTTCGACCGGCAAGCTTAATGTCAATCTGGATGCACGCACCGTCGATGTTGACGGCAAACCGCTGCATCTGACCGGCAAGGAATATGGCATCCTTGAACTGCTGTCGCTGCGCAAAGGCACGACACTGACCAAGGAAATGTTCCTCAACCACCTTTATGGCGGTATGGACGAGCCGGAACTCAAGATTATTGACGTCTTTGTCTGCAAACTGCGCAAGAAAATCCAGTCTGCGACCAAGGGCGACAACTATATCCATACGGTTTGGGGTCGAGGCTATGTCCTGCGCGATCCCGACACCAACAGCGCTGCGGCCTGACATTCGGGATTTCGGTTTCAGGCCTGCCTGACGCCGCTCCCTCAGTGCCCGCTATACGAAAAACGCCCCGGACTGCACCGGGGCGTTTTTCGTTTCTGGTTATGGCAAATAAACCATCGGATCGATAAGCCCGTTAACCTGCAACCGGTCAATCAGCTCAAAGATCGGGATCACCAGCAAAAAAACCAACCCGTCGCGCAAGGTCCGCACCAGAAGCTGCGGGCGAACTGCAAGGATTTCTGCATCCTGCCAGCTACCAAACCGTGGCCCGAAACGCGGCACTCGCGCCTTGTATTCCAAGAACGAAGCTCCGAACAATTCCGCCAAAGCACGTTCTTCGCGCAGGATCACCGGCAAGAAAACACACAGCGCCCCTACCCCGAACAGGGCTGCAACCAGGAAACTGCCGGTTTGCGCCCCGATGCCTGTCACCCCGATGCCTGTCGCCCCAATGAAGCTGAACATATAAAGCGGGTTTCGGCTGATCGAATAGGGCCCGACATCGGTCAATTGACGGGCCTTGCGCCCACCAATGTAAAGCGTGCACCAGGCCCGCCCGAAAATGACGATCAGGATCAGAACGATCCCGCCGATCTCGACACCTTCATGGGTAAACATCTCCACCCGGGCAAGCGATTGCATCAGCGGAAGCGCACACAGCACCACAAGGGCAATACCGGCAATGGCAAGCTTGCGCCGACGCTGAACACGGCTGAGGTCGCGACGCGGTGCAGAAATGGAATTTGATGGATGTGCGGTCATTGGGCCTTCCCGACTTTCTGGTCAACAGAACAGTCGGCAAAGAACCAACTGTCAGCTACTTCTTGTCGTCCGGCTTACCGAAACGGGACCGATCAAAGGTCGTCGACGGGCGCGTGGTTCCGCTGGAACCGCTTGTATTGCTACTGCCTGTCCCCGGCCGTTGTGTCGTACCACCTGTCGTACCACCGGCTCCTGCACCGGTTCCGGTGCCAAGCGGTCGGCGATAGGTCGACCCGGTGGTGCCCGTCGTACCAGTGGTCCCTGTGGAACCCGGACGCGTGGTCGAACCTGTACCAGTCGAACCTGACGGTCTGCTGAACGCACTGCCTGTCGTGCCGGTGCCAGTCGTCGGGCGGGTGGTCGATGACGTGCCGCCCAGCGGACGTTGGGTCGTCTGCGTACCGGTTGTCGTACTGCCAGGGCGTGTTGTTGCCGGGCCAGTTGTTCCGGTCGCCGGGCGGGCCGTGGTGCCGGTTGATGCACCTGCGCCGGTTTGCATGTGCTTGGGTTTCGGGAAGGCCAGACCACCTGCGGCAGCGCCCCCCGCTGCACCACCGGCAGCCGCCCCTGCCTGAACCTTTTCAAGCGCGGTCAGGTCAACATCCGGTGCGCCCGGACGGTTCAGCTGATAGATGCCACGTTGACGCGCAAGCGGCTTGAATTTGTCGGAAATCCCCAGAACCGTCTCTGCCCCGCCAAGGAACAGGAAGCCATCATCTGGCATCAGGGCCGAAATACGCGACAGGACATCGCTTTTGGTCGGTTGATCGAAATAAATCAGCACGTTCCGGCAATAAACGACGTCAAACTGCCCCAGCGGACGGAAATCTTCCAGAAGGTTGAATTCCTTGTATTGAACCTTGGAGCGGATATCTGAGGAGATCTGCCACTGGTCTTCCTTCTTCTGGAAGTATTTGACCAGAAGCCCGATCGGAAGGCCCCTTTGGACTTCAAACTGGGAATAAAGGCCGACACGCGCCTTATTGAGGATTTCACGCGAAATATCGGTACCGATAATGTCAATCCGCCAGCCGGCAAGCTGGGATTTGAACTCATCCAGGATCATCGCGAGCGAATAGGGCTCCTGCCCCGAAGAGGCCGCAGCGCACCAGATGCGCAGGTGTTTCTTCGGCGCACGGGCCTTGATCATGTGCGGCAGAACCACATGGCGGAACTGATCAAACGGTTTGGTATCGCGGAAGAAGAAGCTTTCATTGGTCGTCATTGCGTCAACGACTTCTTCGACCAGATTGCGGTCGCCACCGCGCAGCGTTGCAATCAGCTCTGTCAGGTCCTTGAGACCCCGCTTACGCGCAATCGGCATCAGCCGGCTTTCGAGCAGATAAGTCTTGTCCTGGCTCAAAACGAGCCCGGACTTTGACTTGATCAATCTGCTTACAAACTCGAAATCATCCGGCTTCATCATTGTGGGTTAACGACCCCCCGCAAATTTTTTGATATAGGCCGCAATGCCACCAACCGGCAGAACCGCGGAACAGATACCGGCATGCGCTGCCGCACCTGGCATCCCCCATACAACACTGCTTTGCTCATCCTGCGCGACAACCATGCCCCCGGCATTGACCACATCGCGGCCGCCAAGCATACCATCCTGCCCCATTCCGGTAAGGATTGCAGTCAGAATGTTTCCTCCGTAACTCGCCACCAGACTGCGCAACATCGGATCAACCGATGGACGGCAGAAGTTTTCTGGCGGATTCTGGTTCAACATCAGATGGCGACTGCCGCCGCGCCCTTCTACGGTCATGTGGTAATCACCGGGCGCAAGGTAAACCTGTCCACCGACAATTGGCATATTGTTTTGCGCTTCCTGACATTTCAGCCCGGTCAGACGCGTAATATGTTCGGCGAGAATGGTGGTGAAGGTGGCGGGCATATGCTGGGTGATGAAAATCGGCTGCCGCACACCATTGAGACCACGCAGCACTTCAAAAAGCGCCTGCGGACCACCGGTCGAGCTGCCGATGGCAATTGCTTCGACATTCACGCGCTTTTCCGGCAGCAAGGAAATCCCCCCACGCGGCGCTGCCTGGCGTTTTGCCGGGGCGGGTGCGCTTCCTGACCGGGCCTGCTGGGCACGTGCGCCTTTTTGCGGCGCGGGTGCAGCCGGGCGTTTGGGCGGTGGTGCGGATCGCGCGGCCGGTGCAGCGGGTGCAGGACGTGCTGCCATCTTCGGCGCATTTTTCGGCTGACCACCCGCGGCAATCGCAGCATCACGAATAAGCCGCCCCGGATCGCGTGACGGCGTCGCGGACCGACCGCTTGCGGTCGTCGGTGCGGTGGCGGCTTTTGCGGCTGGTGCATCGCTTTCTGGCGCGGGGGCCGCCGGATTTGCGGTTGGTGCCGGTTGCTGCGGATGAGGCGTCTGACGCATTTGCATCGGCTGAGGACGGTGTTGCTGCATCGGACGCGGGCGCAGTTCGGCGGTAAATCGCTTGCGCTGAATGCGGCCCTGCTTTTGAAGCTGCTGGTGTTCGACCGACATCTGAGCACGGAATGTCGCGGCCTTGCCATCGGACGGCGCATCTTCAGAGCTTTCCGCCGCGTCATCTGGCGAAGCCGGTTTTGCAGCAGGTTCTGCTGGCGATTCTGGTTCTGGCGCTGGTTCGCGCTCTGCGGCAGCAGCCTCTTCGACCTCAAGCATCTTGCGACGCTGCTCAGCCCAGGCTTTTACCTTATCAAGAAGCTCCTCGCGGAACCCTTCACCAACATTCAGATCCTTCGACGAGCTTGGCTTGGGGATGTAATCCACCGCACCCAGTGTCATCGCCTGGAAACTGATATCGGCATTTCGTTTGGTAAGGGTGGAGGCCATGATCACGCGGACGGTTGGGTCGATTTCCAACAGTTTCGGCAAGGCCGTCAGACCATCCATGACCGGCATTTCGATGTCGAGCACGACGACTTCGATGCCGCCGCCTTCCATCACTGCCAGTGCTTCTTCGCCATTATTGACCGATCCGACGACGTCAATTTCCGCGTCTTCGGCCATCATACGTGTCACAAGTCCGCGCACGATGGCGGAATCATCCACGATCAGGACTTTGTATGGCGAATGGATAGGCGTCTCTTCCACGTAGCAGCGTCCCCGCTTGATTAAGGAGATCCGTTATTAAAGGCGTGCAGGTTCGCGTTGACCAGTCGACCTAGATCAGGCCGACCTGTTCAAACTTGGCCTGAATGATCTCGCTATCGAACGGCTTCATGATGTATTCGTTCGCGCCAGCGGTAATGGCTTCCTGAATGTGTTCAAGGTCGTTTTCAGTTGTACAGAACACGACGACAGGATCATCGCCACCTGGGGATGCGCGAAGCTCACGCAGGAATTCAATCCCGCTTTTGACTGGCATGTTCCAGTCGAGCAGGACCGCCTCGGGCATGGACTCAAGGCACCGATCAATGGCCTCCTGACCGTCCACTGCCTCCACAACCGCAAATCCCATTTCTTCGAGGATGCGGCGTGCTACCATTCGGATGACTTTCGAATCATCGACGACGAGACAACTCTTCATCGACTTCCTTCTCGCTTACTTAGATCGTTAAGCCACAATGGCAGGAACCGGGCGCCTTGCGCGCCCGGCATGGAAATTCAGTTCAACCGGCTTGCTTGACGGACGAGGTGAAGTCAAGCAGGCGGGTCACATCAAGAATCACCAGAAGCTTTTTATCGAGACGGAAAATACCGTCCGAGAATTCGCGCCAACGCGGATCAAGCGTTGCCGGGTTCTGTTCGAACGCCTTTTTCGGAACGCTGAGAACCTCGCCAACCTGATCAACCATCAGGCTGTAAAGCTCGCCGCCTTCATCGACAACGATGCTCATCCCCGGTTCGTCATCTTCCTTGTCACGCAGACCAAGACGTTTACGGACATCAATCGCCGTCACAATACGCCCGCGCAGGTTCAGCGAACCGGCCACTTCGGGCGGAGACAGCGGGATACGGGTGATGCGTTGCGGACCCAGAACATCCTGAACGGTCAGGACCGGGATACCGAAAAGCTGCTTGCCAATATTCGCGGTAACGAAATCCTGGCTGTCACCACCAAGTTCAAGGGCGCCGCCTTTTTCCTGGCTCGGGACGAGTGCGTTTTTATCGCTCATAGGACTTTATCTCCCGCTTACATGCTGCTCAGTGTCTGGATCAGGGTCGAGACAAGCGCATCACGATCAAATTTGGCCACATAGTCGCTGAAACCGACCTGGCGACCGCGTTCGAAATCTTCCTCGCTGGTGTGCGAAGACAGGGCAATAATCGGAATTTCGCCCCACTCTGCATCATCCTGCAAGGCCTCGGCGAATTCGAAGCCGTTCATGCCCGGCATTTCGATGTCACTGATGATTGCGTCAAACTGGTTGCCACGGTTTTTAAGTTCCATGGCCTGTTCGGCGTTTTCAACAGCCGTGACATTGAAGCCCGCAACCGAAAGCATCGGGGTCAGCAGGTTACGGAAGAACGGGCTGTCATCGATCAACAGAACACGTTTTTTCTCGCCACCGCTTTCCTCATTGCCGAACCAGTCGCTAAACGCCAGCTCAAGATAGTAACCGGCGTCAATAAGGTCGGTTGCCTTGCCGTCAATCACGGCCGAACCAACCAGACCATCCTGATCGGCGGTTAATTCAACATTGAGCACGTCATCAACAATATCGACGATCTCGTCAACAACCAGACCCATGGTGCGTTCGCGATCCTGGAACACAAGGGTCGGCTGACGTCCTTCTGCCTTCATCTGGTAACTGCCATCGATAAAGACAAGAGGCATCAGCTTGCCGCGGTACTGGACCAGCGGACGGCCGTTCGAATGTTCGATATTCTCGACATCGATCTCTTCAAGACGGGCAACCAGTGCCAGCGGAACCGCACGCACTTCGTTACCACCGGCCCGGAAGACCAGCATCGAGGTGGTTTCGCGATCCGATGCATCCTGCTTGGCCTTGCCTTCCACGCCTTGCGAACCACCAACGGTGATTTCGCCGGTGCGGGTCGCAATTCCGTTCGGATCAAGGATCATGATCACGCTACCATCGCCAAGGATGGTGTTGCCCGAGAACAGCGACAGATCGCGCAGGATCGGCGCCACCGGTTTGACAACGATTTCCTCGGTGTCGAAGACGCGGTCAACAATGATACCAAACGAGTAGGTCCCGACCTGTGCGACGACGATGAATGCTTCTTCATCAAGCGAATCATCGGTGGCATCGCTGTTATCAAGTCCAAGAATGCGTTTGAGGGTTACCAGCGGCAGCAGACGGTTACGCAGGCGCAGGACCGGCGTATCGTGAATGCGTTCGATGGAATGCTCGGAATTGTTCGATGCACGGACAAGTTCCAGAACGCTGATCTGCGGAATGGCAAAGCGTTCGCCGCCACTTTCCACGATCAGGGCCGAAACGATGGCCAGGGTCAGCGGGATCTTGATGATAAAGGTCGAACCACGGCCTTCGACCGATTTCAGTTCAACCGTACCGCCGATCTTTTCAATGTTGGTACGCACAACGTCCATACCCACACCACGACCGGAAACCGAGGTCACCTTTTCCGCCGTCGAGAAGCCGGCTTTGAAGATGAACTGCTGGATCTGCTGGTCGGCCATGCCTTCCAGTTCGCTCTCGGTGGTCAGGCCATTGGCAATCGCCTTGGCCTTGATGCGCTCAAGGTTCAGACCGCGACCATCATCGGAAATCTCGATGATGATGTGACCACCTTCGTGATACGCATTAAGCGTAACCGTACCGGTTTCAGGCTTGCCTGCATCACGACGACCCGGAATGTCTTCCAGACCATGGTCGGCGGAGTTACGCACCATGTGGGTCAGCGGATCCTTGATCAGCTCAAGAACCTGGCGATCCAGTTCGGTGTCGGCACCGATCATCTGCAGATCGATCTTCTTGTTCATTTCAAGGGCAAGGTCGCGAACAATACGCGGCAGTTTCGCCCAAGCGTTGCCGATCGGCTGCATACGGGTCTTCATCACACCTTCCTGAAGGTCGGTGGTGATGTGTGACAGGCGCTGCAGCGGCACGGTGAATTCACTGTCATCCTTGCCGCGAACCATCTGCAGGAGCTGGTTACGGGTCAGGACAAGCTCGGAAACCAGCGTCATCAGGTTTTCAAGCAGCTCGACATTCACACGAATGGTCTGGGCTGCAACAGAGCTTTCTTTTGTCTCGCCGCGCGGGGCTTCGGCCTTGGCCTTTTCGGCAGGCTTTTTGGCCGGTGCGACTTCCTGGGATTTTGCAGCTGCGGGCGGTGCCGCCGGTTTTGCCGGGGCTTCCGGTTCCGGTTCGGCTGCAGCAGCCGGTTCGTCAGGGATCTCGAAGTCCGGATCGTATTCTGCGGCGTCAAAAGCAGCCTGCAGTTTTTCGTCGTCCGTCATTTCGACTTCTTCAGCCGCCGGTTCTTCTGCGGCCGGCGCTGCTTCGGCAGCCGGCGCAGCGCCCGGAATTTCGCCGGTATCTGCAAAGTGGTTCAGGCGCGCGATCAGTTCGGCGTCGTTGCCGTCCGGCTCGGCTTCGTTCTGCTCGAGCTCGCCCAGCAGGTACTTAATCGTGTCAATCGACTCAAGGACCAGTGTCACCGCATCTGCGGTAACGACCAGTTCGCCGTCACGGATTTTACCGAGCACGTTCTCGCCAGCGTGGGCAACAGCCTCAAGGCGCGGCAGGCCAAGAAAGCCGCACGTCCCTTTAATGGTGTGAACCAAGCGGAAAATGTTGGACAAGATGTCCGGATCATTCGGGTTCTGTTCAAGCTTCACCAGCTCGACGTCAAGCGTCGAGAGACTTTCCGAAGTCTCGGTCAGAAATTCACTTAAAAGATCGTCCATATACCCCCTCCAAAACTCCAACAATCAATTGCTTGCCGGAACTGGAACTCCCATTACAACGTCGACAGACTAGAACCATACTATACATCGGTATCTTACGTAGAAGCTATCACACGCTATTACCAGACCTGCAGGTCAAATTTTTATCCATAGATCAATGCAATATTTCCGTCCTGTTGCAAGACCGAAAGCACGCCACCGCCGAGTTTAGCCAGTTTCCGCAAGAAAAATGCCTGAACATTGCGCGGATCGAGCGCATCTGCAGAGACTTCTTTTTCCAAAACATTCATGATTTCAGGGCGCAACGCTGCTCTTTTGCCCTCGCCCAGAACCGTTACCTTGTCGGAGTCGCGTGTCACAGACAGCGTTCCACCAAAAGGCAATGCCTCACGGGCAAGCATAACCATGTTCAATACGATTCGCCCATGCGATGGATCAATCGGAAGATCAGGCCATTCCAATGTTACCTTGCCCTCGGCGGCATAAGTCTGTCTTGCGGCTTCGCGCATCGCCCCCGTATCGGCACTGCTGCCCGCACGTCCAAACGCCAACCGGAAAAGCTGCAAGCGGCGCGCCGCCTCAAGCCCGCTTTTGCGCATCAAAGCCAGCGCCTCATCATCGCCAACCCCGTCTTCACCCATCAATTCCGCCCCGGCATTGACCGCACCCACCGGGCCGACAAGATCATGACAGATCCGCGAACTGATCAACTCAATCAGCGTCAGTTCAAGGGTGGCATCCTCTACCATAGCGCGGGCTCTCCAAGGTCTTTGCATGTCTTCATCGCATCATGTCCCCAAAACATGATGCCCGATCGCAAACAGCCTGATCACATCAGACAAGCTGTCCGCAGAAGCCACAAGATTGCCCCCGATATATTAAGAGCTTATTTAGCACGCTCGAAAATCAGGCCTTTGAGACCCGGCAATTTTTACCCCTTGGCCGAGCCGGGCCGGTTTTGCCCCGGCAGGAAGACAGCCGCAAATTGCGTGCACACCGCAAACGGCCTATATTGAACGCAGCTACACAGGATACAGAGTACGCAATGGATTTCTTGCTGACGCCGGGCGCCATCGTGCGCCATCCCGACCAGCCCGACTGGGGATTGGGCCGTATTCAGGCCGTCGACGGGGATCGAATCGCGGTCAATTTCGAAGAGGCCGGCCGCCAGATCATCCGCCCGAGATACGTGGTGCTGGAAATCGTCGAAGCGGCGGGCGGCTACGAATAAGCCACCCGATCACGACAGGTCAGGAAGACCGACACTTGGCACACAGATTGCTCAGATTGTTAATGAATTCACGATACAAGATGGACTCTATCAAACGCTGGATAGATGAACCTGACATGAGCAAAACAGTCTTAAGAAGGTCTCGAACCACATGATCGCAGTCAACAAACCACCCCGTGACAGCTTCAAGCAGCGCCATCATGCCGCTGCCTTCACCGTGCTGGAACAATTTGCCCAGGGGCTTGTGCTTCATGCCCGCAACCACGGTGGCACCATTACCGAGGAACAGATCCTCAAGGCCGTTGATGGTCTGCGCGACAATGAAGAACTGTTTGATAATGCATGGGCCGTGTTCGAGGCCGATCTCGAAGTGATCAAGGCCCGCGAACATGCCGCAGTCCGCCATGATCCGTTTGGCCGTTTGCTGGTGTCACGCTTTGATCATCTGCTTGAAGGCAACGAAGCGGGCGATACCGAACATGGCGCGTTGTCTCGTACCATCCTGCAGCCCTTCTTCAAGGTCATTCGCATGATGGTCGGCATGGACATGCTTCAGGAAATCGACCGCGAAATTCATGAAATCATCGAAGCCCACGCTAACGAAGATGATGATCTACGCAATCCGGCTGAATATTGGGATCACCTTGCCAAGGCGCCGGAAGTACGGTCGCGCGTCAATCTGGTGTTTGCGCGTATGGCCCTTCATTTCAGCAACTATGAACACCGCAAGAAATGGCTGATCCAGCTGGTCAATGACAACATGACCCAGGGCGAAGAACGTTGGGTATTCACCGAAGCCCATTGCATTCGCCTGCTTGACGCGCTGTTTGCCGATGTCCGCAAAACCCTGGCCGTGCCGGAACATTCCGCCGAGCTGGTTGCAAAGATGGGCAGCGAAGATGTTGCAACGCTGCGCGAAGTCGTCAAATGCATTGATGCGGATGTCGCACGCCTTTCGACCTGATCGACCAGACCGAAAGACCGAAAACCCAAAAATCAAAGCCGCCCCCGGGTTTCCAAGGGAACACAGGGCGGCTTTGTTCGTTTTCACCTGACGGAAAGGTGATCGCGCAAGATCGAAACAGACTGGTCAAACCCCCGTCTGCTATGCGACAGTCGCCTTATAAAGGTTAAAACAAGAACCATTATAAAAGCCCCGTAAACCCGAGAGTACGGTCTAAATCGCCACCATGACCAAGCCCCTGATCGACAAATACGGCAGACATGTCTCTTACCTGCGCGTTTCGGTAACCGACCGCTGCGATTTCCGCTGCACCTATTGCATGGCGGAAAACATGACCTTCCTGCCGAAATCCGAAGTTCTCTCGCTCGAAGAACTCGATCAGCTTTGCACGGCTTTCATTACGCGCGGCGTGCGCAAACTGCGCCTGACCGGGGGCGAACCGCTGGTGCGCCGGGGCATCATGGATCTGATTGCCAATCTGTCGCGCCATCTTGAAACCGGCGCGCTTGATGAACTGACCATGACCACCAATGGCAGCCAGCTTGCCACCTATGCCGACGATCTGGCGCGATTGGGCGTCAAGCGCCTCAACATCTCGCTTGATAGTCTGGATTCCCAGAAATTCACCGAAATCACCCGCCGCGGCCGCCTTGAACAGGTACTCACCGGGCTTGAAGCCGCCAAACAGGCCGGGATTTCGATCAAGATCAATACGGTTGCGCTGCGCAACTTCAACGAAGACGAAATGTCTCGCCTTGTTTCCTGGTGCGGCAAGGAAGGCTTTGACCTCTGCCTGATCGAAACCATGCCGCTTGGCGACATTGACGGCGACCGCACCGACCAATATCTGCCGCTGACCGCGGTGCGCGAACGGCTGGAACAGGAATACACGCTGATCCCGTCCGAATACGCCACACCGGGACCGGCCCGCTATACCACCGTGGCCGAAACCGGCGGGCGCCTTGGCTTCATAACGCCGCTGACCCATAATTTCTGCGAAGGCTGTAACCGCGTGCGCGTAACCTGTACCGGCACCCTTTACATGTGCCTCGGCCAGGAAGACCACGTTGACCTGCGCGCCGCCCTTCGTACCGGCGACCCGCGTGCGCTTGATCAGATGCTTGATGCCGCCATGGACCTCAAACCCAAGGGCCACGACTTCGTCATTGACCGCAAATGCCAGAAGCCAGCAGTGGGGCGGCATATGAGCATGACGGGCGGTTAGAAGGCAGGCTATCTCTTAAACAGGCCGAGCTAAATCGCCTATAATTACGCCTAAGTTTTTTTGATAGGTATCGCCGCCCTCTTCGATCTCCTCGACAGTTGGTATTTGTCCAAAAAGGCCCGCTAATCCCGCTCCGGCCCCTTCTTTTCTTATAATCTTCTTTCTTCCTGCCGAGCGTTCAAATTCTTTACTTTCCAGTGTAGAGAGTTTTTCTTGTACGTGCACGACACTGGCACGGCCTCTAACAAGCTCCAGCCGCCCAAGGTCTTCGTTGCTCTCAGGGTCACTAATTGCTTCTCCAAGACCAAAAACAAGATAGTTATCACCAATTGCGACACCATCTCTATCGCCTTTATTTATGACAAACTTGTAATCATCAATAATGGCAACCACTTTGGCCATGCCTGAATAAACGTCGCTCATAACCATTAACCCCGATATAAACCTGGCTTGATCAAAATAGTAGAAGGCTCAGCTTTCGATAAAAGGTCCATCGCCTCAGCTAAATCTGCAACACCTCTGGCATCGGCTTTCATTAAAATCTGCACGTACCCATTGGACTGCACGTTATGGACTTTTCCTACGCATATTAAGACTTCGTAATCTGCCTCTAGGATGTAGACCGCTGTCATTACGTCAAGACCAAGCCAAGGAACATATTCAACTAATACAATATTCCCAGGCAAAATCTTCTTTATCTTCGGACTTTCTAGTAGCGCTCCCGATGGCTTTTTCAGGACAAGCCACGCCAGATAAGCGCAAAAAACTAAGTAACCGGCGTGGGTTAAAACCAACAAAGTGTTCTGCTGCAGAAAACCAATAGAAAAAATCGCTACAACACCTATAGCTGCACACGCAAAGGTGATTATTGCAGCAAGCACACCCACATGAACGAGGATTTTGTTTCTCATACAGCTACCAATATACGACCAAATTGCGGCCAAATTCTCCTCAAGTCTATTTCAATAATATCTTATTTCACCGAAAGCATACAATTCCAAATCGAATTCAAACCTCCATCTACGACCTGATGAAGGTGTGATGCACAATCGCTGCAATCACTGCTGCCAAATCCCGGAACCGGGACCTGTGTTTCTGGTTTCTGCAAAGCAGCCCGCAGCACACACTCATTCCCACCGGGCACGACCAGCACTGAAATCACTTTTCCGGCGCCGTGTGAGGTCAGCTCATCGACATGCCAGTGGGGTTTCTTGTCCGTCTTGCAGTGGCGTTTGACGCGCGCAGCAATGCCGCCGGGGCCGTTGGCCGAGCCGCAATAAAGGTAGGTGCCCCTAGCCAGGGTCGTTCCGACAAAGCGTTTGTTTTGCAGGGTCACGTCGGCGGCAAGTTCGATGACCAGCACGTAGGCTCCGGCAACTTTGGGAAGCTGCCGGAGGGTTTCGTCATTTATCTCTTTGATAAAGGTGCTCACGCGCGGGCGGGCTCTTTTAACAACAGGTCAATCGAAAGACCGGGGGCCGCCATGCCGTTGGTCAGGACCGGTTCGCAATGTTCATTGATCCGCGCGCCAATGCGTTGGCGAAAACCGGTAAACCTTTTTGAGGCCACCACATCCACCGGCTCGTCCAGATGCACCTCAACCCGAAACACGCCCGGTGTCGCGGTGGCAGTGATACTGCGAATAAGCCCGGTCACCGCATGGCCGAGGTAAGACCCGGCAAAGCGTTTGCCAATGCCAAGGTCCGACACACTGGTCGGGATATTGCGCCTTGCCATCGCAATGGCGGTGTTCCAGTCACGGTATCCGTGACTTTGCGCCAGAAGTTCCAATGAACCGGTATGGGAAATGGATACGTCACGCGCCGCCAGGGCCTTGCGCAGGCGTTTTGCCTGTGCCTTGAGCGCCTCGGTCGTATCAGCCTGATGATCGGTAGATTCGATATTAAGCGTATTGGAAGTCATTATTCGTCTCCACGCAGGAGGCCGGGGGTCCGCATTGCCGGGCCGTACCCTGATCGGGAAACGGGTCCGAAAAATTCATTCAACGCACTTTACCAAAGGCATAAACCTTGCGGACGGCAGGTGTGCGCAACCAGAAGAATGCGTGTTAGCCCAATATCGGCGTAAACACAAGGCCTACGCGTTGGCTGTCATCACCGGATAACGGGCGTTTCACAAAAATTGACAGCCCCCTTAACAACGACATATACCAGTCAAAAGAAGTCATATCGGCGGTCCCGAATATTGCGCCGATCAACCATGAGGAATACGCGCCATGGCCATGGAAGCCTATGAAATCGAAAGCATGATCAAGGAAGCCCTGCCCGATGCAAAGGTCCGCATCGAGGATTTGCGCGGCGATGGCGATCATTACGCAGCAATTGTTGTCTCCGAACAGTTCCGCGGCAAAACCCGCGTTGTTCAGCACCAGATGGTCTATTCCGCACTCAAGGGTAAAATGGGCGGCGATCTGCATGCGCTGGCCCTGCAGACCTCTGCACCGGACTGATTTCCAGTCTTTTTAGCTGCAAGGCGCAGCGCCACCTCACCACCACCATGACGCCTTGCCAGACTTTTCGAGGGCCGTTTCATTCCGGCCCTCGCTGATTTTCAGCTCATCCTGAACTGGTCCAAAGACGTAGCGGCCGGTCACAGCCCCATTCACTGACCACCGCCAAACGTTAGGTCTCGCCCCAATGTCTTCTCAGGAAAAACCTGCACTGATTGGCCCCGGCCCCCTCGCCGGCCTTGGTGCCTTCGTCTGCTGGGGTTTTTTCGGCCTGTATTTCAAACAGGTCGCTTTTGCCACTCCGCTTGAAATCCTGTCTCACCGGATCATCTGGTCGGCTGTGCTGACACTTGCCTTGGTCTTCGCGCTGGGGCGCGGTGCCAAGCTGTGGCAACTGATATCTTCGGCACGGACCGTTGGATTGCTGTTTGCCAGCAGCCTGCTGGTTGCGGGCAACTGGCTGCTTTATATCTGGGCGGTGAACAATGCGCACGCCCTTGAAGCCAGCCTTGGCTATTACATCATGCCGCTGATCATGCTGATCCTCGGGCGCATTTTCTTTGCCGAAAGCCTTAATCGTATTCAGATCATCTCCGTCCTGATCTGTACGGCGGGTGTTCTCAACCTTCTGGTGTTTTACGGCAACATGCCGTGGGTCGCGGTTGGTCTTTCGACCCTGTTTGGCTTTTATGGCGTGATCCGCAAGTTCGTCCCGGCGGACCCGATTGCGGGTTTGTTTGTCGAATGCATTCTGCTAACGCCATTTGCGCTGGGATATCTGATCTGGCTTGCCGATAACGGCACCATGACATTCGGGCAGATTGGCCGGGTCGAAGATGCCCTTCTGATCGGGCTGGGCGTTTGCACAACCGCACCGCTGGTGCTGTTTGCCTATGCCGCGCGCAACATGAAATTCTCCGTCCTCGGATTGATGCAGTATATCAACCCGACCCTGCAATTCATTATCGCGGTCATGATTTTCGGTGAGCTCTTTACCTCCGCCCACATGGTGACATACGCGCTGGTCTGGTTCGGCTTGGGTATTTTCACCTGGGATAACCTGCGCACCGCGCGGCAAAATCGCGCCAAGAGTTGACAGAACCGCAGGTTCCAGCCATATCTTCGGCCATAAAAGTTTAACCCGAATTTGCGGTCGAGAGATCACCGCCCAAAGCCAAGGACAATCATCATGACCGACAATCCGGTATTCGAGCGCATCCAGAAAGACGTCGATGACAATGACGTCGTCCTGTTCATGAAAGGGACCGCAATGTTCCCGCAGTGCGGCTTCTCCGCTGCTGTTGTGCAGGTTCTGGCCGAGATCGGCGTTCCGTTCAAGGATGTCAACGTACTGGTCGATCCGGCCATCCGTCAGGGCATCAAGGACTTCTCGAACTGGCCGACCATTCCGCAGCTTTACGTCAAAGGCGAGTTCCTTGGCGGTTGCGATATCGTACGTGAAATGGCTGCCAGCGGCGAGCTGTCCCAGCACCTTAAAGACAAGGGCGTTGCTGCCGCTTAAGTGCTGCGCAATCCCAACATTCAAACGCGCTGTGCGGTCACCCGCCAGCGCGTTTTTTTGTATCTGCCTGCCTAAAAAAACACTCCCAATGCGATCATTTGTCGACGCCTGCAAAACTATTTCTTGATGGTTTCACGATCCCTCCCCATCTTTAACCCATGCTGTCCATTGCGCCACAGGGGAAGGTCACCGGCATGAAATCAGCAATCAAAACAATGGCATGTTTTGCCATCTGGCTGTTTGCGATGTCTTTCATCGCACCCGTCGTGCCCGCACAGGCACAGGTGGCCGCGGTTGCCGCAATGGGGGGCGCTGAAGACACCACCGCAGCCAATAGTTCCCCTTCCCCCGATGATGGCGTGGTTGCCGAAACCTTCAGCTATTATGGCTTCCTTGACGAAGGGGTGGCCCGGACACAGGCGCGCATCGCCGAAACGATCCGTGGGCTTGACGCCCTGCCGGGCGAAATCGCCGCCACGCAGGATTTGCTTGCAAGCGACTTTGGCAAAAGTGGTCTGATGCGGATCGTGCTGTTCACCATCGTGTTCGTGGGTGTCGGCATACTGGCCGAGGTGATCTATCGCAGGCTGTCAGCACCGATGTGCGCCTATCTCGAAGCCCGCACACCCAAAAAATTTGCCGAACGCCTCAAACATATTCTGGCACTCAGTATCCTGTCGCTGCTGTCGCTGTTTGTTTTTGCCATTGGATCGCTTGGCACGTTCATGATGTTCGACTGGCCAGACATCATGAAGGCGGCGGTGATGTCGCTTCTGATGGCGTTCTTTGCGCTTCGGGTTCTGGTCATCATCCTGCAATTCCTGTTCGCGCCCAAGGCCGAAGGGCTGCGCATGATCAATGTCGATCCGCTGGCGGCAAGGGTCCTGACCAAAAGCCTCACTTGGGCTGCGGGCATTTCATTGTTTGCCTTTGCACTTGCCGGGGTCTTCAGCGCGGCCCCCACCATGGTCGCGGGCGATATCATCCTGTTTGATCTCGCCGTGGTGATTTCAGTCATTGCCTTTTGTGCAGCCACCCTGTCGCTTGGGAGTTTCTTTGCCAGCCACGTTTCGAGCCGTGATGTTGAAAAAATGGCCCTGCCGACATCCATGGCCCGCCTGTGGCCGGTGATTGTTTGTGGCTGGTTCATCCTGGTGGGCGGGGTTGCCGTCATCGGCGCGGAACGCATCCTGAAAGCGCTTCTCGCCATTGGCATTGCCTGCCTGTTTGATGTCGTCTTCCGCAACATCATCGAAAGCCAGCATCGCAAGAAATTGCAAGTCGCAGAGCAGGAAGCCGCCGAACATAACGCACGTTTGGAAGCCATCGCCCTTGAGAATGACGAGGAGTTCGAACCCGTCAAACCCAAGGCGCCGGTCTTTACCAAGGTTCTCAAACGCGGTGTCCGGCTTCTTGCACTGGTGTTTGTGCTGGCAAGCTGGTGGCGCATCTGGGGCTTTGACCGCCTCGCACAGGCCAACGATGCCGGGATCCTTGCCCGGATCATTGATAGTTCGACCGAAATCATCATGATCCTTCTGATCGCCGATCTGATCTGGTCGCTGATCAAGACCTTCCTTGATGAACGCATGAATGCGTCCAATCAGGGCAATGCAGGGGATGAAGGCGGCGGATCCGGACTGTCCCGGGTCGAGACACTTCTGCCATTGCTCAAGAACTTTGCGCTGACCGTGATTGTCATCATGGTGGTGATGGTTGCGCTGTCATCGCTGGGCGTTGATATCGGGCCGCTGATTGCCGGTGCCGGTGTTGTGGGACTGGCGCTTGGCTTTGGCAGTCAGGCGCTGGTGCGCGATGTGGTGGCGGGTGTGTTCTTCCTGCTCGATGATGCTTTTCGCCTTGGCGAATATATCGAAGTTGAAAATCTGCGTGGCCGGGTCGAAAATATCTCGATCCGCTCCATGCAGTTGCGCCATCACCGCGGCCCGCTTCAGACCGTCCCGTTTGGCGAGATCAAATCCATCGTCAACCACAGCCGCGACTGGGTGATTGTGAAGCTTGAATTCCGCGTGCCGTTTGAAACGGATGTCAACAAGGTCAAGAAGTTGGTCAAAAAACTCGCCGCAGAGCTGCTTGAAGATCCGCTGATCGGGGACAGCTTCATCGAACCGTTGAAATCCCAGGGCGTGCGCCGCATGGAAGAATTCAACATGGTGATCGGGCTGAAATATACCTCCAAACCCGGCGAACAGTTCATGATCCGCAAAACCGTCTATCAGCGGGTTCTCGCCATGTTCAAGGAAAACGGCATCCAGATGGCCTCGCGCGACGTCAAGGTCGCCGTGCCCGCCGACGCCACACCGGAACAAAAGCAGGAAGCCGTGGCCGCCGCGGCCCAGCAGGCCTCCGAGCAGCTTAATACACGTAAAGAATAACTGCTCTGGGATATCACAGTTATTTCAGTCTTTAGAGCATAAATATGAAACCTTCGGCAACTAAATGGTGGACGCTTCGCTAAAATTGTTTAGGGATGACGCTACCTGAGTAGATAATGTCCAACATTTTCCCTTTACCAACTTTAATGTCAATGTATTCGCTATCGGCATCCGGTATCTCTTGAGAGCTTATACTTTCAATATCAGCCACAACAACAATACCTGATAAAACCCTGTCTGCACGAATTACTTCAGGGTAGCGCCCTACAAAACTGTCGAATTTATCTCGAGGATATAAGAGAGACAATCTCAAATCTGTATCCAATACAGCCCCGAAACTACCGTAAAAACCTCTTTCAATCTCTAAGCGGTAATTATCTGAATCATCAGTAGAAACATCCAAAATACTTCCGAAGAATATTATTGGTTTTTCTTTCAGCCACACTCTTTCAAGCTCAATAGTCATTATCGGATCTAACCGAACCGAAGAGCCATTAGTTAATTGTCTCATCCAATTTGAATCTGCGTTGTAGTTTTTTTTTAGGTTTGCGACCTCCGCAAGGATCGCCTGTTCCTTTCTTAATAGCTCAAGCTCTCTCTCCTCCTGCAATTTGGCTTGTTGGAACTTGCTATACGCAAACCACGAACCAACAACCGCGAAAAATAATAAGAACAGGAGAAATTTCTTACTCACGGCGAACCTCGAAACTGAATAACTAAGATAGGAAAATTGGAGCGATCAGCAGCCCACAAAAAAAATAGCATACAGCTAAAATCCCTGAAGCCGAAAAACAACCTGCAATTTAAACCAATTAATCTGAACAGTACAAAAAGCTATGCATCTAGCGTGGTTCGTTAGACAAACAAAAACGCCCGCTGTTTCCAGCGGGCGTTTTCGTATCGGTTCGTCGCGAAACCCGTAAGGATTAACGCGAGTAGAATTCGATAACCAGGTTCGGCTGCATCTGAACCGGGTACGGAATTTCAGCGAATTTCGGAACGCGAACGAAGGTGCCTTTGAAGGCCTTCGCGTCAACGTCGAGATATTCCGGAACGTCACGTTCGTTCAGGTTGGCTGCTTCCATAACCATCGGGATTTCGCGCGAAGCGGATTTCACTTCGACAACGTCACCTTCTTTAACAAGGTAGGACGGGATGGTTACTTTCTTGCCGTTGACAAGAATGTGGCCGTGGTTAACGAACTGACGTGCAGCAAACACGGTCGGAACGAATTTCATGCGGTAGATAACCGCATCAAGGCGCTGCTCAAGAATACCAACCAGATGCTCGGAGGTATCGCCCGGGCGACGGGACGCTTCTTTGTAGTAGCGCAGGAACTGTTTTTCAGAGATCGAGCCGTAGTAGCCTTTGAGCTGCTGTTTAGCGAACAGCTGAGTACCATAGTCGGTCGGCTTCTTACGACGGGTGGCACCATGCATGCCCGGTGCATATTCGCGCTTGTTCAGCGGCGATTTTGCACGGCCCCAAAGGTTCACACCAAGGCGGCGGTCAATCTTATGCTTTGCAGCAATACGTTTCGACATTTTGTAACTCTCTTTTTTTAAAGATCACTTATTGTCCCGATAGTTTCCAACCGCCTGAAGACAGACATGCGGAACGGGGACGAAACCACCTGTTTCGACCCACTTTCTCGGAAGTGAGGCGCAATATAGAGATCACGGCCCGAGAGTCAAACGAAAATGGCCGTTTCCATGACCTGCGAACGCAAGCACTGCCTGCAGTTTTTGCAGGGCTTGGCATCCCCGTGCAAGGCTTTTTCAAACCAGCCCACATTATCTGAGGGCTTTCCAAGGCCTTAGTCCTGTTTTCACACCATATTGACGATTGTCATATCGCCCAAATCCACCTCCAAATTAAAACATTATCATTAATTGATAATCTAGAATTTGGAGCGCCCCATGGACAAATCCACCATCACGCCCGGCCGTTTTGCCTTCATGTTCCTTCTGATGGCTGTTCTTCTTGTTTTGAATGTCGCTATTGCCAAGGCGGATGACAAAATTGACAAGGCCCTGATCATCCTGACCAGCCCATCCCTGCAAACCCAGGGCATGGCGATGGTTCTTGGCAACACCATGCAGGCCCAAGGTGTGCAGGTCGATGTTCTGTTATGTGACACGGCAGGCGACATTGCACTCAGCGCAACGCAAAGCCCGGCCCTTGAACCCAAGAAAGCCACCCCCGAACAGCTTCTGGCCAAGCTGATGGCTGGCGGTGCGACGGTTAATGTCTGCGCACTTTATCTGCCCAACAGTTCGCATGATCAAACCGCGCTTCGCGATGGCATTGGTGTCGCAACCCCGCCCGCCATGGCCAAGATGATGGTTGATGAAGACACCCGCGTCTTTTCGTTCTAAGCCCCAAGGACCCCGATGATGAACATGTTTAAAATTCGCCCCATCCTGGCCGGTCTGGCTTTGCTTTGTGCCATCGCCGTTTCCGCCGCCCTTCCGGTTTCGGCCAAGGCTGACGATCTGGGAATTTCCACCACAAAGGCGCTCGACCTTTCATCGCAAAAGGACAACGTGCTGTTTGTTGATGTTCGTGACCCGGTGGAAATCCTGTTTGTCGGCTTTACCGACGCGGTCGACATCAACATCCCCTATCTGATGGTGGATCGCACCCAGTGGGACGCCGAAAAGGGCCGCTTCCGACTTTATCGCAACCCGGACTTTGCAGCCGAAATCGAAGCAGCCCTGAAAGCACGCGGCATGGATAAGGACGCCACCGTGATCACCATGTGCCGATCAGGCAGCGAACGCGGCAAACCAAGTGCCGCCTTCCTGCAGGAAAACGGTTTTACCAATGCCCACTATGTCGTTCACGGCTTTCAGGGCAGTGCGATCAAGGAAGGCCCGCAGAAAGGTCTGCGCCTGCTCAATGGCTGGCAGAATGACGGCCTGCCTTGGCAAAGCAAACCGAACCCGGACAAGATCTATCGCCTCGATCGGCCGTAACACCTGACGATTGGGCGCTTTGCCAACCGCCCTACCACAAACAACAAAGGGCTCCCAGACCAAGGTCGGGGAGCCCTTTGTTTCTTGGCAAACCAGTATGGTCTTAAGGCTTGTACTTGCCGCCGCGCATCGCAACGATCATGCCGCGCAGGGTCTGGACTTCCTGATGGGTCAGGTTTGCGCGGTTAAAGATGTTACGGATATTGCGTTCCATGCCGGGGCGCTTTTCGGGCACCCGGAAGAAGCCCGACGCATCAAGTTCGTTTTCAAGATGAACGAAAAGACGTTCCATATCATCCTTGGTCGCCGGGAAGGTGTCGGCCATCATCAATTGATAATCGGGCACATCAACGCCCGCCTGCCACCATTCATACCCGATCAAAAGAACCGCCTGCGCCAGATTGAGCGAGGTGAAACCGGGATTAAGCGGCACAGTGACCACCGCATCGCCCATGGCGACATGTTCATTGCGCACACCGGTACGCTCCGGGCCAAACATCACCCCGACTTTCTCGCCGCGCGTAATCACGCTGCGCATTTCTGGTGCCAGTCCCTTGGGCGTGAAAACCGGTTTGATGGCATCGCGCGTGCGGGCCGTGGTGACATAAACACGATTGAGATCCGCCAGCGCGTCTTCTTCGCGCTCGAACACCTTGGTGTTATCAATGACGATGTCAGCACCCGATGCATTGGCGGTCGCCCGTTCATTGGGCCAGCCATCGCGTGGACGCACCAGACGCAAATCCACCAAACCACAATTCAGCATCGCACGCGCGGCCTTGCCAATATTATCGCCAAGCTGCGGTTCGATCATAATGATCACGGGTGGATTGGCAATCCCGCCTGTTTCAGGCTTGGCACTGCCGATGGGCTCGCTCATCGCGTTCATCTCCGGTCGTCAAAGGAAGGTTGATCGGGCATCCCCGTCCATATTGGCGCTTACTTAGCAAAAGCCAACCGTTCGCGCCAGCCTCCTTATCTCAACGACAAACAGCCGGGCCTTGATCCGGTCCGGCTGTATCTAAAACGTGATCTGTTATCAGGCGTGCTGGCTGCGCACGCCCGACTTGAACAGCTTATAGGTGATAGAATCACGAAGCGCGTTATAGGACGCCTCGATGATGTTGGTTGAAACACCCACCGTCGCCCAGTTATTGCCCTCCCCGTCGCGGCTTTCGATCATGACGCGGGTTACCGCACGCGTGCCATCGCCGCGGGTTATGATGCGGACCTTATAATCGATCAGTTCGATCTGCTCGACCGCTTCGCGATATTCCGGCACGGTCAAAAGGACCTTGCGAAGCGCAGCATCAAGGGCATTGACCGGACCATTCCCCTCGGCGACCGACATGAACTGTTCATCGCCAACCACGACCTTGACGGTAGCCTCACTCATGGTGATGACCTGCTCGTCCTGATCATCGACCCAGCGACGTTCGTCAATCACACGGAAAGATGTCACACGGAAATAGCGATCAAGCTCGCCCATCGCCTTGCGTGCCAGCAGTTCAAAGCTGGCCTCGGCCCCGTCATAGGCATAGCCATCAAATTCACGCTGTTTGACGGTTTCAACCAGCTTGCCAACGGCTTCTGATTTCGGATCGACATCCACGCCAATCTCGCGGAACCGCGCCAGAATGTTGGACCGCCCTGCCTGATCAGAAACCAGAATATGGCGCTGATTGCCCACCAGATGCGGTTCGACATGCTCGTAACAGGTCGGGTTCTTTTCGACTGCTGAAACATGCAAGCCGCCCTTATGGGCAAAGGCGCTGTCCCCGACATAGGCCGCCTGACGCAGCGGTTCACGGTTAAGCCGCTCATCGAGAATATGTGAAATGCGACGAAGACTGGTCAGTTGATCATGGGAAATGCCCACGTCATAGCCCATCTTCAGCATCAATGTCGGAATGATCGAGATCAGGTTGGCATTGCCACACCGCTCGCCAAGGCCGTTCAATGTGCCTTGTACCTGTCGGGCACCGGCACGGACCGCAGCCAGCGAGTTCGCGACCGCGTTTTCCGTATCATTATGGCAATGAATGCCAACATGGGTGCCGGGGATCTGGCTGCAGACATCGGTAACAATGTCAAAAATCTCGTCGGGCAGCGTGCCGCCATTGGTGTCACACAACACAACCCAGCGCGCGCCGGCATCATAGGCCGCCTTGATCGCCGAAAGCGCATAGTCCCGATTGGCCTTGTAGCCATCAAAGAAATGCTCGGCATCGAACATGACTTCGGAAACCTTGGTTTTCAGATGCGCAATGGAATCTGCAACCATCGCAAGGTTTTCATCAAGCTCGATACCGAGTGCCTCGGTGACCTGAAAGTCCCAGCTTTTGCCGACCATGCACACGATCGGTGCATTTTGCGCCAGGCTGGTCAGCCCGGGATCATTTGATGCTGAACGCCCGGCACGGCGCGTCATGCCAAAGGCCGTCAGTTTGGAATTCTTGAGCTTGGGCGGATTGGCAAAAAATGCGTCATCGGTCGGGTTCGCCCCGGGCCAGCCGCCTTCAATATAGTCAATCGACAATTCGTCCAGCGCCTTGGCAATCGCGGTTTTGTCCGCGGCCGAAAAATCCACGCCCTGGGTCTGCTGCCCGTCACGCAGGGTACTGTCATAGAGATAGACGCGCTTGTCTGACATTTTCATTCCAACTGATCGATAGTCTCTCGATGACGGCGGTTTGGTGAGCCGTCTCTGTTCTGGCCGCAAGGCTCATGTTTCCATGTCTTTTACGGGTCTGGCAAATTGCCGCAAAACAGCCATCAGCGCAACAGCATTACGCGCATTGGCATTTCAGAGACAATTTCCACTCTATTTCAACAAATTACCCACCTTTAGGATAGCGGACCTGTCCCCTTGAATGATTGTAACCCCCACCACTCGATGATTAACTTTATTGTATATTGTAGGCTGCGTGATCAAAGCCCTGCACAACCAAGACTTAAAATGATCGCGCGACGTCCAAGGACAATAACAATGGTAAAAGACGCCTCCGCCAGCGTTGACATCATGATGCTCGCCGGCCTGACATGGGAACGGTCGGGTCGCAATTGCTGGACTGCATCAGACCGGTTTGCCCGTTACACCATTTTCCGGGACATTGATGAACGCTGGTATGGTGATTGGGAACGCGACGGGGAATTGACCCGTGCGGAATGGTCCTGCCCGATCCTTGAAACCTTCGCCGAATACATGGTCGACAACGCCCGGCGACAACCAAACTGATCGATCATTCCGGGCAAGCCCCGGAAAAATCACAAAAAACTGATAAAAAGGCCGTTCAGAACGCGCAAGGCCAGTCTTTCCTTGCGTTTGACGCCATGTCGATTATGTGTTGGGGTAGCAACAACGTACCATAAACCAAGGCAATTCTATTCCAATGACCAAAGCCATCCCCATGCAGATCGACATTGTTTCGGACGTGGTCTGCCCGTGGTGCATCATCGGTTACAAGAACCTCGAAGATGCCATCAGCCGTCTGGACGGTGAAATTGATGTGACCCTGCGCTGGCACCCGTTCGAACTGAACCGTGACATGCCGCCCGAAGGTCAGGACCTTTCCGAACACATCAATGAAAAGTACGGATTGACCGCCGATCAGAGTGCCGATAACCGCGCGCGCATCACCATGATGGGTGAAAATGTCGGCTTCCCGATTCATTTCGGATCAGATTCGCGCATCTACAACACCTTTGACGCCCACCGCCTGATTTACTGGGCAGGCAAGGAAGGTGAGTATGGTCAGCAGACTGCCCTCAAACTCAATCTGTTTGCCGCCTATTTCCAGGGCGGTGACAATACTGCTGATCACGGTGTTCTCAAACGTGCGGTCGAGGAAGTTGGACTTCCGGCAGACCGTGCCGCCGAAATCCTTGCCAGCGACGAGTTCGCCAAGGAAGTCCGCGCCGAGGAAGATGAATTTGGCGATGCCGGCATCAGTTCGGTACCGACCTATGTCGTGAATGGCAAATTCGCCATTTCCGGTGGCCATCCGCCCGAAGTCTTCGAACAGGCCCTGTCGGAAATCGCCCGCCAAGGGGATGAAATCCTCGCCGAAGCACAAAACGACGCCTGATTTCAGTTCCCAAGAAACAATCAATCAAAGCCCGGTCCATTGGACCGGGCTTATACATTGAGAGGCAGAAGGATTTGTTATGATCCTTCTGCCTCTTTTGTTTGAACGGGTGGTGGCCACCACCCGTTCACGGTGCACAG